>NZ_LMUU01000025.1 GCF_009765775.1 Beijerinckia sp. L45 | reverse complement strand
CGCGCCCGCTCCTGTCGTCGCAGCCCAGCCCGCTCCGCCCGCGCGGCGACCCCGTGCGGCGACCGCGCAAGCCGTTGCGCCTGCGGCGGTAGCGCTTCCTCGTGCCGTGCCCACTCCTGTTCAGCGCGGCCGCTCGCATGACCCCGATGACAAGCCCGTGCTCGGCATGGGGGAACACGTCCCGATGTTCATGCAGCGCCCGGTTCGCATCAAGGCCGCCAAGGAAGACCACGAGTAGATCTCGGCCCGTCGCAACAAAAAAGCCGGCCCTTCGTTCGAAGCGGCCGGCTTTTTCTTGGCTTGAGAACAGATGAATCAGGCGTGCGCGGCGTCCGCCGCATCCATGACGGCCGGCGTGATCGACACCGACTCGCCGCAGCCACAGGCAGAGATCTGGTTGGGGTTCTTGAAGGTGAAGGTCGAGGCGAGCTTCGTCGTCTCGAAGTCCAAAACCGTGCCGAGCAGGAACATCAGCGACTTCGACTCGATGAAGATCTTGACACCCTTGTCCTCGACGACCTCGTCGAGTGGGTTGATCGTTTCGGCGAACTCGACCTTGTAGGCCATGCCGGCGCAGCCGCCCTTGTCGACGCCGACGCGAAGCCCTGCGATCGGCTTTCCGGCGTTGGCGATCAGATTGCGGGCGCGATCGGCGGCGGCATCGGTCAGCGACATTACGGCGAAACGCGCGCGGGCCATGGTCTTCTCCAAATCAATACGTGCCCAATATGGGCTCGTTTCGCGATGCACGGAAGACCCTGCATCGCGATCGCTTAAAAGTTAGAACATATCCAAGGAGATACGCGCCTCATCCGACATCCGGCCCTGGTCCCACGGCGGGTCGAACACGAGGTCCACCGTCGTGCCCATCGTGCCGGCGACGGTGCCGACGGCCTCTTCCACCGAGGCAATGATGTCGCCGGCCACGGGGCAACCCGGCGCCGTCAACGTCATCTCGACGGCGATCATCCGGTTGTCGGGGACGTCGATCTTGTAGATCAGGCCGAGCTCGTAGATGTCGCAGGGGATTTCCGGGTCGAACACGGTTTTGAGGGCGGCGACGATATCGTCGCGCAGGCGCGTCTGCTCGGCCTCGTCGATCGCTAAATCGAAGGTCCAGCGCGGCGCGTTCGGGGCATCTATGGTGGTCTCGTCAGCAGCGATCATCGCGCCGGCTCCTCGTCAAACTTTATGCAAACAGGCCTTCGGCCCGCAGCAGGGCATCGGCAAGCTTATCGACCTCTTCGAGCGTGTTGTACATGGCGAAGGAGGCCCGGCACGTCGAGGTGACGCCGAAGCGCGTCATCAGCGGCTGCGCGCAATGCGTACCGGCGCGGACGGCGACGCCGGCGCGATCGATGATGGTCGCAATATCATGGGCGTGGGCATTCTTCATCTCGAAGGAAATGATCGCGCCCTTGTCCTTGGCCGTGCCGATGATGCGCAGCGAGTTGATCCGCGACAGCCGCTCGTGGGCATAGTCGCCGAGCGCCTTCTCGTGCGCCGCGATCTTGTCGCGACCGACAGCCGTCATATAATCCAGCGCCGCACCGAGCCCGATGGCCTGGATGATCGGCGGCGTGCCGGCCTCGAAACGATGAGGCGGCTCGTTGTATGTCACGTGATCGAGTGTGACCTCGGCAATCATCTCGCCGCCACCGAGGAAGGGCGGCAGCTGTTCCAGCCAGGGCCGCTTGCCGTAGAGCACGCCGATGCCGGTCGGCCCATAGAGCTTGTGGCCGGTCATGACGTAAAAATCGGCGCCATGTTCCTGGACGTCGTTCTCCATGTGCACCGCGCCCTGCGAGCCGTCGACGAGCACCGGAATGCCCCGCGCATGCGCCATCTCGACGATCGCCTTGATCGGCGTGACCGTGCCGAGCACGTTCGACATCTGCGTGATTGCCACCATTTTCGTACGCGGGGACAGCGCCGCCTCGAAGGCGCCGAGATGGAAATTGCCCTCGTCGTCGACGTCGACCCACTTCAGCACCGCGCCTTTGTGCTCGCGCAGGAAGTGCCAGGGGATGATGTTGGCGTGGTGCTCCATCACGCTCAGGACGATCTCGTCGCCGGGCTGGATGTGCTGCTGCCCGTAGGACGCCGCGACGATGTTGATCGACTCGGTCGCCGAGCGGGTGAAGATCACCTCGTTGATCGATTCCGCGTTGAGGAATGCCCGCACGCTTTCGCGGGCGACCTCGAAAGCGTCGGTCGCGGCGTTGGCGAGGTAGTGCAGACCACGATGGACGTTGGCGTATTCGCTGTAGGTCGCCTGGACCATGCGGTCGACGACCTGCTTCGGCTTCTGCGCCGAGGCGCCGTTGTCGAGATAGACCAGCGGCTTGCCGTAGACTTCCATCGCCAGGATCGGAAAGTCCGCCCGGATTTTTTCGACGTCGTAGCCGTCCGTGATCGTGCGATCGTGGGTCATCGTCAAAATCCTCGGCGCCGATGCAGCGCATCCCCTCCCCCTTGCGGGGAGGGGTTAGGGGTGGGGGTCCATCAGCTCTCACCGATTGTCCCGTTGATCCTCGACCTATCGTCGTCTTTGAAGAACACCGTGCCCCCCACCCCTGCCCCTCCCCACAAGGGAGAGGGAAGGCAGGCGTCGGTTTCTAGTCTCAGCCCTTCACCGTCCGCGCCGCCAGCCAGTCGGCGACCTCGGCCCGGAACGCGGCCGTCAAACCCTCGTGGCCGATGTTGTCGGCCAGTTCGGACGCAAACGCTTCCAGCAACAGCGACTCGGCTTCGGCGCGCGAAATGCCGCGCGCCTGCATGTAGAACAACTGGTCTTCGTTGAGCCCACCGCAAGTGGCGCCATGGCCGCAAGCGACATCGTCGGCGAAAATTTCGAGTTCCGGCTTGTTGTTCATGACGACGTCGTCGGACAGCAACAGTGCCCGGCTCATCATCTTGCCGTCGGTTTTTTGCGCGCCCGGGGCGACGCGGATGCGGCCCTGGAACACGCCCGTCGCGGAGTCGTCGAGGATGTAGCGAAACGTCTCGCGGCCCTCGCAGCCAAGCCCGATATGCTCGACGTCGAGCGTCGTGTCGGCATGGTCGCGGCCCTTGAGCAGCGAGACACCGTTGAGCGCCGCCTTGGTGTTGTCGCCGACGCAGCGCAGGAACAGCTGGCGCCGCATCAGACCCTCGCCGTGCACCAGCGCGAAGCTCGAGAACGTCACGTCGGCGCCGAGCTCGGCGATGAACGTGTCGAGGCGCAGACTGCCCGGCTCGGTCTTCGTCATCATGCAGGTGTGGCCGACCTCGGCCCTATCGGCGACGTCGAAGATCAGCGCGCCGAAGGTCTGGCCGACGCGGCCACCGGCCCCGAGGCTCGACTCGGTGACCAGGATCTTGGCGCCGGCACCGACAACGACCAGCGAGCGGAAGAACCGGGCTACCGGCGTCTGCGCCGCCGTGGCGTAGACGATGTGGATCGGCTCGGCGATGACGGCGCCCGGCGCGACCTCAATGACCACGCCGTCCTGCATCAGCGCCGCGTTCAGCGCGACGATGGAATCACCGACCGCGAATTTCGCCGCCGCAAGCTTGTCGATGAGATCGGCGCGGCCTTCGGCCAGCACGTCGGCGAGCGAGCGTACCGTCGCGCCCTCCGGCAGCGCGTCGGACAAGGTCGGGACATAGGTGCCGTCGACGATGAGAAGACGCGGGCCGGCCGGCAGGATGGCGGCGGCGAGTTCGACGCGCACGGCTTCGAGAGCGCGCACGTCGGGCAGCGGGGCCAACGGCAGCGCCTCGCGCATCATGCTGCGGAGATCCGTGTAGTGCCAGGCCTCGATCCGGCGATGCGGCAGGCCATGCGCGGCGAAGGCGCCGAACGCGGTCTCGCGCATCTCTTTGACAACGGCATTGCCGGGCAGCGTGGCCTTGGCGCTGCCGAAGGTGTCGGCGAGCGACACTTCGGCATCGGTACGGGTGGAGACGATCCGAGCGACCATGACTATTCCGCCGCGGTTGCCGTGACGAAGTCGCGGTAGCCGTTTTTCTCGAGTTCGAGCGCCAGTTCCTTGCCGCCGGTGCGGACGATCTTGCCCTGCGCCATGACGTGGACCGTGTCCGGCACGATGTAGTTCAGCAGGCGCTGGTAATGGGTGATGAGCAGAAAACTGCGTTTGCCGGTACGCAGCTTGTTGACGCCCTCGGCGACGATGCGGATCGCGTCGATGTCGAGGCCGGAGTCGGTCTCGTCGAGGATCGCCATGGCCGGCTCGAGCAGCGCCATCTGCAGGATGTCCATACGCTTCTTCTCGCCGCCGGAAAACCCGACATTCAGCGGACGCTTGAGAATTTCGTTTTTGATCCCAAGGAGTTCTGCCGCTTCTCTCACCTTCTTTGCGAAGGCGGGCGTGGTCATCTCGTCCTCGCCGCGCTGGCGGCGCTGGGCGTTGAGCGCCGCCTTGAGGAAAGTCATCGTCGCGACGCCGGGAATTTCCACCGGATACTGGAATGCGAGGAACACACCCTTCGCGGCGCGCTCGTCGGCGCCCATCTCCAAAATGTTCTCGCCATCGAGCAGAACCTCGCCGCTCTCCACGGTGTAGTCCGGTTTGCCGGCGATGACGTAGGAGAGGGTCGACTTGCCGGTGCCGTTCGGGCCCATGATGGCGGCGACTTCGCCATCCTTCACCGTAAGGTTCAAGCCGTCGAGGATCTTGCGATCGCCGATCGAAACGGTGAGATTTTTGACTTCAAGCATTGGTCGTCCGTCGTGAAAGTTTGAAAGGTGAAACCACAATCCCCTCATCCTGAGGAGCCGCGCAGCGGCGTCTCTAAGGATGAGGGCTCTATGGCCCGCCTCTTGGCTCGAGACGCCGCTACGCGGCTCCTCACCATGAGGCTAGTGATAGGTTCGTTGCTCCGATCGTCAGCCGATCAGCCGACACTGCCTTCGAGCGAGATCGCGATCAGCTTCTGCGCCTCGACGGCGAATTCCATCGGCAACTGCTGCAGCACGTCGCGGACGAAGCCGTTGACGATCAAGGCGGTCGCCTCTTCGCCAGAGAGCCCGCGCTGCATGCAGTAGAACAGCTGGTCGTCGGAAATCTTCGACGTCGTCGCCTCGTGCTCGAACTGCGCGGAGTCGTTGCGCGCCTCGATGTAGGGCACAGTATGCGCCCCGCAATTCTGGCCGATCAGCAGCGAGTCGCAGTTGGTGAAGTTTCGGGCGCCGGTCGCCTTGCGATGCGCGGTGACCTGGCCGCGATAGGTGTTCTGCGAGTGGCCGGCCGAGATGCCCTTGGAGATGATCCGGCTTGTCGTGTTCTTGCCGAGGTGGATCATCTTGGTGCCGCTGTCGACCTGCTGATAACCGTTCGAAATGGCGATCGAGTAGAATTCGCCGCGCGAGTTGTCGCCGCGCAGGATGCAGGACGGGTATTTCCAGGTGATCGCCGAGCCGGTCTCGACCTGCGTCCAGGAAATTTTCGAGTTCTTGCCGCGGCAATCGCCGCGCTTGGTGACGAAGTTGTAAATGCCGCCCTTGCCCTCGGCATCGCCTGGGTACCAGTTCTGCACCGTCGAATATTTGATCTCGGCATCATCATGGGTGACGAGCTCGACCACGGCGGCGTGAAGCTGGTTCTCGTCGCGCTGCGGTGCCGTGCAGCCCTCGAGGTAGGACACGTAGGAGCCCGCGTCGGCGATGATCAGCGTCCGCTCGAACTGCCCGGTGTTCTGCTCGTTGATGCGAAAATAGGTCGAAAGCTCCATCGGGCAGCGCACGCCCGGCGGGATGTAGACGAAGGACCCATCGGAAAAGACGGCCGAGTTCAGCGTGGCGTAATAGTTGTCGGACGTCGGGACGACCGAGCCGAGATATTTCTTCACCAATTCCGGATGCGTGTGCACGGCTTCCGAGATCGGGCAGAAGATCACGCCCGACTTGGCGAGTTCCGCCTTGAAGGTCGTCACGACCGACACGGAATCCATCACCGCATCGACGGCAACGCGGCGCTGCTGCGCGCCCTCGACACCGGCGAGCAACTCCTGCTCATGCAGCGGAATGCCGAGCTTGGCATAGTATTTCAGCAGGTCGGGATCGACCTCTTCTAGCGTCTTCGGACCCGAAGCCGTCTTCGGCGCCGCGTAGTAGTAGAGGTCCTGGAAGTCGATCTTGGGATAATGGACGCGCGCCCAATCCGGCTCTTCCATCGTGACCCAGCGGCGATAAGCTTCGAGCCGCCATTCGGTCAGCCATTCCGGCTCTTTCTTCTTCGCCGAGATGAAGCGCACGATGTCTTCGTTGAGGCCCTTGGGGGCCATATCCATCTCGAACTGGGAAAAGAACCCATACTTGTATTCGGTGACGTCGAGCGACTTGACGTGGTCGACGGTCTCCTGAACGGCAGCCATTCTATTCTCCATTTCCGAGCGACCATCGCGGCCATCCCGGTTTCAATTCAAACTTTTACGCGGCGATCCCGGCGGCTTTGGACCGCATCAAGCGGACCGCCTTGCCGAACGCGTCCTCAAAGGCCGCAATATCGCCGTCCGTCGTCGTCCAGCCGAGGCTGACCCGGATTGCCGTCGCGGCAAGATCAGGGCTCACACCCATCGCTCGCAGCACCGGCGAGGGCTTGATCTTGCCGGACGCGCAGGCCGAGCCGGCCGACACAGCGACGCCGCCAAGATCGAGGTTCATCAACATAACTTGCGCCGCATACCCCGGCGCCGCGAACATCGCCGTGTTCGCCAGTCGCGACACGCCCTCCCCGAACACGACGGCGTCCGGAACATGTCGGCTGACGATCTGCTCGAGTGCAGTTCGCCAAGGCTTCAGTCGGGCCGCCGTGCCCTGCCAGGATGCGCCAGCCGTCCGCGCCGCGGCGCCGATCCCGGCGATACCGGATAGATTTTCCGTGCCTGATCGCAGGCCACGTTCCTGACCGCCGCCGCGCACCACACCTTGTCTTAAGTGGGTGCTGGAGGGTGCAAAAATAAGAGCACCGACGCCCTTTGGGCCACCAAACTTGTGACCGGAAATGGCGATCGCGTCGGCGCCCAAAGCCCCGATCCGACAATCGATCTTGCCGGCCGCCTGCACGGCGTCGCAGACCACGAAGCCGCCATGCCGGTGGACGAGCGCAGCGGCTTCCGCCACGGGCTGGATCACGCCGGTCTCGTTGTTGGCCGCCTGAAGCGCCAGCATCACGCGGTGTCCCCGGTGCCGATCCAGCGCAGCTGCCAAAGCCGCAAGGTCGAACACGCCGTTGGCATCGGTCACGACCAAGACGACCTTGTCAGCGGCGAACCGGTGACCCGCTGAGACCGCCGAATGTTCGCCGGCGCCAACGAACAAAACGTCGATCGGGCCTTCAGCCGAGCCAAGCTCCGGCGTCAGGATCATGTTGAGCGCTTCCGTGCCGCCGGATGTGAAGAACACATCCTCGGGCGTGCTTCCCGTCAAGGTCGCGACGTCGCGTCGGGCGGTCTCGATCAAGGTGCGGGCAGCGCGGCCTTCCGCGTGGATCGACGAGGGGTTGCCCACGAGATCCAGGGCGTCGCTCATCGCGGCCCGAGCCGCCGGGTGCAGCGGCGTCGACGCGTTATGATCGAGATAGGCCCTGGGCACGTTCAAACCCTCGATCCTTTCCGCGCCAAGGCGCGACGTCGGACGATATGTCGAAGCGAAGCGGCGACGTCGGTCACCGAAAAGCTTGCAAATCGTTCGGGCGGGCGTGTTAAAAGGCAGACGCCATGCCTTCGCGATGCGCTGTGATCTCGCGCCGCAAGGTGTTAGAATTATTCTAACGGTTTTACGCGTCGCCGACGCCGAGTCAAGAGAGTGGACGCCGCAGGGCGACCGCTCGTTGAGCCGTGCCGACAGGACCGCCCCTGCACAGGCGCATACTGGAGTTCGAATGCCCGAAGTCATCTTCAATGGTCCGGCCGGTCGCCTGGAAGGGCGTTTTCATCCAGCAGCCAAGCGTAATTCGCCGATCGCCATCATCCTGCACCCGCATCCGCAGTTCGGCGGCACGATGAACAACCAGATCGTCTACAATCTCTACTACTCCTTCGCCGAGCGCGGCTTCTCGGTGTTGCGCTTCAACTTCCGCGGCGTCGGGCGAAGCCAGGGCGGCTTCGATCACGGCACCGGCGAGCTGTCCGATGCGGCGTCGGCGCTCGACTGGGTCCAGACCATCAACCCGGAGGCCCGCGCCTGCTGGATCGCCGGCGTCTCCTTCGGCTCCTGGATCGGCATGCAGCTCCTGATGCGTCGTCCAGAAATCGAGGGCTTCATCTCGATCGCGCCGCCGGCCAACCGATTCGATTTCTCGTTTCTGGCGCCCTGCCCGTCCTCGGGTCTGTTCGTCCATGGCGACATCGACCGGGTCGCGCCTTTGAAAGAAGTCACGGCCCTGATCGAGAAGCTGAAGACGCAGAAGGGCATCCTGATCGAGCATGCGGTAATCCAGGGCGCCAACCACTTCTTCGAAAATCGCGTCGATCCGCTGATCGAGGAGGTCGGCCGCTATCTCGACCGCCGCCTCGGCAATCCGCCGCGGCTGCCGACGCCGACGCGCAGCGATCCTGCATCCGATCGTAGCTGAAAGCGCGAACTGCGCGGCGGGCGAAAAATACCGCCCGAGGGTAATGGACTCGCGACCTTGGAATAGGTCAAAACTGGCGTCAGGCGACGATCCGGTTTCGCGCTTATCCGGTCGCGATCACGCCTTTGATTCAACGGCGAGCAACACCGTGACACGAGATATCATCGCGCCGTCCACGACCCTGTGCCTGCAGTGCCCGCTGCGTGAGCTGGAGATCTTCAGGCACCGCAGTCGCGCCGATGTCTCCTACATCCAGGCGTTCAAGGCGGGCGAGGAATACGCCGGACCCGGCGCCACGCTGCTTCACGAGAACGAGCCGAACACCCGACTCTTCACCGTGCTGTCGGGCTGGCTGTTCCGCTACCGCACCCTCGAAGGCAGCCACCGCCGCCAGATCATCAACTACGGCCTGCCCGGCGATTTCATGGGGCTGCAAGCCACCCTCGACGATCCGATGGGCCACGGCATCGAGGCGCTCACCAACGTCACCGTCTGTTACTTCGAACAAGACCGCTTGTGGGAGCTGTTCGCCGATCACCCGCAGCTTTCGTTCGACATGACGTGGCTGGCGGCGCAGCAGGAGCGCAGTTTCGAGGAGCAGCTTTTGACGCTCGGCCAGCGTACCGGGTTCGAGCGCGTCGCCTATCTGCTGTGGCATTTGTTTGATCGGGCGCGCGACGTCGGACTGGCGGTGGACAACGTGATCGAGCTTCCGGTGCGCCAGCAGCATCTCGCCGACACGCTCGGCCTCTCCCTCGTCCACACCAACAAGACGCTGCAGAAAATCCGCGAGCTTGGGGCGATCGATATCAGGGAGCGCTGCCTCTACGTGCTCAACGAGGCGCATTTGCGCGAACTGGGCCGCGTCGACAGCAGCTTCTCGCAGCGCCGGCCGCTGCTCTGAGGCTGCTCAGGGCAGGCTGATGCGTCCGCCGGTCAGCGGCGCCGCGATACCGGTGGTGCCGGGAAAGGTGATCGGCAGGTTTTTGGAGCGGCGGACGGCGAGATAGGCGAAGGCCTGCGCCTCCATCGCATCGATCGACCAGCCCATGTCGGTGGCCGAAACCAGCCGGCACGGCAGCCGGGCAGCCAGGGCCTCCATGATCGCGGGGTTATGGCCGCCGCCGCCGCAGACGATGGCGCGCTCCGGCAGCTCCGGCATCGCCTCGACAGCGAGGACGATCGAAGCCGCGGTGAAGGCTGCCAGGGTCGCCGCCGCATCGACGGTCGCGAGGCCCGCCACGGCATCCAGGGAAAAGGCGTTGCGATCCAACGATTTTGGCGCGGGGAGCGCAAAGAACGGGTGGTCCAGCAGTGCGGCCAGGGCGACCTCGTCGACGCTGCCGGCGCTCGACAGCATTCCGTCACGATCGAACGGCTGACCGGTCCGTTCGAGCACCAGGTCGTCGAGCAGAGCATTGCCGGGCCCCGTGTCGCAGGCGATCGGATCCCGCCCATGAGCGATAAAGGACAGGTTGGCGACGCCGCCGATGTTGATGACCACTAGCGGGCCGCCGAGCCTCGCCTGGTCCGCCAGGGCGCGATGGTAGACCGGGACGAGCGGGGCGCCCTGGCCATGGCCGGCGACATCGTCGGCGCGGAAATCCCAGGCGACGGCAATCCCGAGCCGCGCCGCAAGGTCCTGGCCGTGGCCGATCTGAACGGTAAGATTCTTCTCCGGCCGATGCAGCACGGTCTGGCCGTGAAACCCGACCATGGCGATGCTCGCGGGCGCGATGTCGTGAGCGGCAAGGAACGCTTCGACCGCCTCGGCGTGCCTGTCGGTGATCAGTGTTTCGGCCTCGGCAAGACCACCAGGACGCGCGTCCCGATGATCGAGGTCGACGGCATCGGCAAGGGCACCGCGGAGCACGATGCGATCGGCGGCACTATAGGGAAAGGACCCGTGCGGCCCGAAGTGGATGCCGCTCTCGCCGTCGGTGTCGATCAGCGCCACATCGACGCCGTCCATCGAGGTTCCGCTCATCAGGCCCAAGGCACGCAGCACCGTCATCGCTCGTCCTCCCAATGTCACTGCTCGTCGCACGCTGGATAATACCGCGAAATCGGCAACAGAGTCCTACCCGGCGCGCCTGGTCTCGAGGCTGCGCCCTGCACCCTTGACGTGCCTCCGAATTTCCTGAAAGCCGAGCCCTCGCCGTTTTCCAAGTATCGCCGTCGTCAAGAGGCCCGTCGTGTCCAGCACAAACCAGCCGTCGTCCGAGTTTCTCGCTATCTTGAGCGAGCGCGGCTTCATCCACCAGGTCTCCGATATGGATGGGCTCGACGCCAAGGCGAAAAGCGGGGATCTCGCGGCCTACATCGGCTTCGACTGCACCGCACCGTCACTGCACGTCGGGTCGCTGGTCCAGATCATGATGCTGCGCTGGCTGCAGAAGACCGGTGGCAAGCCGGTGGTGCTGATGGGCGGCGGCACCACGCGGGTCGGCGATCCGTCGGGCAAGGACGAGAGCCGCAAGCTGCTGTCGGTCGAGGACATCCAGGCCAACAAGGTGTCGATCCAAAAGGTCTTCGCCAACTTTCTCACCTTCGGCGAGGCCAAGACAGACGCCGTCATGGTGGACAACGCGGACTGGCTCGACACGCTGAAATATCTCGATTTTCTCCGCGACGTCGGGCGCCATTTCTCGGTCAACCGCATGTTGTCGATGGAGTCGATGAAGATGCGGCTGGAGCGCGACCAGGAGCTGTCGTTTCTCGAGTTCAACTACATGGTCTGCCAGGGTTACGACTTCGTGGAACTGTCGAAGCGCTACGGCTGCACTCTGCAGATGGGCGGCTCGGACCAGTGGGGCAACATCATCACCGGTCTCGACCTCGGCCGGCGGATGGGAACGCCGCAGCTGTTCTGCCTGACCTCGCCGCTGCTGACGACGGCATCAGGCGCCAAGATGGGCAAGACCGCCCAGGGCGCCGTGTGGCTGAGCGAAGCCATGCTGCCGGCCTATGATTATTGGCAGTATTGGCGCAATTGCGACGATGCCGATGTCGGGCGGTTCCTCAAGCTGTTCACCGACCTGCCGCTCGACGAGATCGCCAAGCTGGAGGCCCTCGACGGCGCGGAGATCAACGAGGCCAAGAAGACGCTGGCCACCGAGACGACGGCGCTGCTGCACGGCCGCGACAAGGCGCTCGGCGCCGCCGAAACCGCGCGCAAAACCTTCGAGGAGGGCGCGCTCGCGCAGTCGTTGCCGACCATCGGCATCGAGCGGGCCGAGCTAGTCGCGGGCCTCGGTGTATTGGGCGCCTTCGTCAAGGCCGGTCTCGTCGCCTCGACCGGCGAGGCGCGACGCCAGGTCAAGGGTGGCGGCCTGAAGGTCAACGATGCGGCCGTGACCGACGAGCGCGGGACGCTCCACGAGAGCGACCTGATCGACGGCGCGATCAAGCTCTCGCTCGGCCGCAAGCGCCACGTGCTTCTGAAGCCGTAGGATTATCGCGCGGCCGGGGTGTCGGGGGCGTCGGGAAAAGCCGGGCTGTCGGCACCACCGCCGGGTCCGTTGCTGCCGTCGAGGGCCCCGAAGATATTGCGGACGAAACCGGGCGCGATGGCCGACAGCGGATTGACGCTGAGGGTCGGCGAGCTCGCAGAGCCTGAAATCCTGAACTTGATCGCGAAAAGCCCCTCATTCGAAGCGCCACCCAGCAAGAATCCGAGCACCGGCACCTGGGAGAAAAGGTTGTTGACGGCGAAGGCGGGAACGAAGGTCCCGGTCATTCCGACCTTGTCGTGGACGTAGTCCAGCCAGCCATCGACCGAAAGCCCGATCGCCGAGCCGTACATCGTGGCATCTTTCAGCTCGAGCCGGCTGCCCGCACGCTGGAAATTGACCTTCAGCTTGGTAAAGCCGACGGCATTGCCGTCGACGCTACGTGCGGCGGTCGAGGCGCTGTCGCCGGGCTGGCTCGTGGTGATGCTTTGCGCCACCAGCTTCTTCATCGCCGGCTCGTCGCGCAGGGTGAAATTCTGGATCTCCATGCTGCCGTTCAGCGTGTCGTCGCCGACCAGCATCGTGGCGGACAGCTGGCCACCATCCATGTGCTTATAAAGATCGATGAAGGAAACCAGCGCGCCGGCGTCCTGGGTCGCCACCTTCATGCGCTGGTTGGCGGTCATCGCCCCCGACACAGTGTTGCGCCCGAATTTGCCGGCGACGGAGAACTGGCGGATCTGTGACCCGCGTTTGGACAGCTTCAGATCGACGTCCGACATGACCTCCTTGTTGAAGCCGGTCAGGATGCCGGACTTGAGATCGACATCGAAACCACCCTTGAAGGCTTCGTTGGTCTCTTTCTTTTCCGCCTTGGCGTTCTTGCCGAGAGCGGTGCCGCTTGGCGTGTTGTCGGGAGGCGTCTGCGTCAGGGCCTTGAGGAAGGGGCGGGCGTCGATCGTCGAGCCGCGGATGGTCAGCTTGAACGTGTCGTCGCCCTTGGTGACGTCGACCTTCATGTCGTCGCCGGGCGAGACCTTAAAGCTGGAGAACCGGGCGCTTTCGAAGGCGTTGTCTGCGCCCATCTCGATGGCACCACGCGCCTGCAGCGACCCGACATCGATGACCAACGGGTCGATCGCCATCTTGTTGTCGCCGGGCGTGACGGCGAAGCTGATCTTGGCCGGTTTCCCCGCCGGCTTGGCGAGGCCAAGGAAGGCGGCCGTTACGGCCATCTTGCTCATGTCGAGGTCGATCTGCGCCTTCATCTTTTGCGGCTGGCCGAGATTGCTCGCCGCAATCCGGGCGCTCAGAGGCCCGCTGAGGCCGGGAATCGCGGCCAGACCCAGCTTGGTGCGAGCGGCGTCGTCGAGAGTCACATTGATCAGCGCGTCGGGCGCCCTGTCGCCGGTCTTGGTGATATCGAACGTCGCGGGGCCGCCGAACAGACGCCCCTGCCCCGAGGCCTTCAACCCATTCGGATCGACGGCGAGCGTCATCGTCGCGTTGTCCAGCTTCTCCTTGCCGATCAGTTTGTCGGCCGAGAAATTGGTCACCGTCGCATTGACCCGAAGAGCATTGCTGTCCTTGGCCTCGTCGCCGAGCAACAGATGATCGTCAAGGAAACCGTCGACCTGCCCCTTCAGCGTCGAAGGATCGAGCGGAAGCGAGGCGTAGGTCTTCAAGGCATCGCGCGACAGCAGGTCGCCGATCGCATCGACGCTGCCGGCCACATGCGCCGAGATCTCGGCGTGCGCCGGATGCACGTCGGCATCTTCCACGATGAAGTGACCGTCGGTGAGCGCGATCTTATGGCCGCTTGCATCGATACTGCCGCTCTCGAGTGCGAAGTTGGAGGTCCGGCCGGTGATGTGGCCGCTGCCGACGACGTTTTCGAGCGGTGGAACGCCCGGAAGATAGGCCAGGCGGGCCTTGGTCATGGTGAAATCGAGCGAAACGGAATCGTTGGGCGGCGCGCGATCGGAGCGCATGCGCAGCAAGGCGTCCTGGTCGTAATCGACCCGCAGCGTCCCTTTCTGCAGGATGCCATCCTCGAAATGCGACAGCAGCCAGGCGCGCACCGGTGCGGCGACGAAGGCGGGCCAGACCCGCTTCGCGATTCGCACCGTGGTCGGATCGATCGAGGCGCCGAACCGCACGCGCGGGCCATTTTCCCAGTCGACTTGCCCTGCCATGGCCATCGCGCCCTCGCTGCCGCTGCCGAAGGTGAAGCGGTCGATGAGCATCTGCTTCTTGGCGGGGAACACGCGCGCTGCAAACTGGCCGCGATCGATCACCACCGGCTGCTGGCCGAGACGATCCGGACCCAGGACGCCGGGTTCGGAAGTGGAGACGTCGATGGCCCAGGGATCGCCTTCGTTGAGCGGCGCCACAACCGCGCCTCCCAAAGCGAAATGGGTTGTACCCTCGACATACTCGGCTCGGTCGATCTCGATCCGGCGTGACTCGCCGTTCCAATGGAACGCACCGCCGGCGCGGCTGATCAGCAGCGGCTCTTGGTCCGGATCCTCCAAGCGGAAGAAGCCTTCCCCCAGGTTGAATCGCCCGACCGCCTCGGACAGCGTATTGTTGGCATTGAGGCCGATCTTGAACGACATCGAGATCGGAATGTCGGTATCGAAACCGAGCGTCCGCGTCCCCGCCGCAAGCTGAAGCTCGTCCTGCGACAGATCGTTGATGTCGATCTCGAAGTGCCGCGCGACGCCCGGCATGCCACTCGCCCTCGCGGCAATCGACCAGCGCTGGCTCGGGCCCTCGGCCGATAGGGTGAAGGTCGAATCACCATGCGACTTGTCGAATTCGAGATCGAGGTCCTTGTAGACCACCTCCTCGTCGGTGGTCTGATCTTCGATCACGAGACGACCGCGCTTGATGCCGAGCCGATCGACCGCAGCGATCGGGCTGTCCGGATTGGTGATCGTGTCGAGAAGCAGCCGAACGGCCTTGGCCGCCTGCTGCATCGCGACGGCACGCCGCGGCGGGATACCAGCAGGCGACTCCGGCGTCGTCGCGGCCGGAGGGACGTCAGCCGACGGCGCCACTGGAGCGCTTGGCGCGTCCGCGCCGCGGGCGAGTTCGAAGAACGGCTTCGACCCCGGCCCGGCGGCGACCGCCAGGCTGCCATTTTTCAACAGCACGAGCCGCAATTCGACATCGAACACTTCGAGCCGTTTGGGCACGACCTTGCCGAAAAACAACGGAAACGGATCGATGGAGATTTCGGCGCGGGGCGCGGACAACACCTTCTGCTGGTCGGGCCCTTCGATGCTCAGCCCGTCAATGCTCAGGCTCGGCCCAAAGCCGCGCTGCACGAGCGATGTCGTCCCGAGCGTAAAAATCGCACCGCGGCCAAAACGATCATGGAGCGCATCGGCAATGCGCGGCCCCAGGCCGTCGATGGCGATCGGGCCGTGTGCCAGGAGCCCCACGACGAGACCTGCAGCCACGACCGCAAGCGCAATGAGACCGAACGCAAACGCAAAGCAGCGTCCAGCGATTTTCCTGGCGCTCCAACCCCGGTTTCTCTTGCGCCCGACCTTCGCCTCTTCGACGCAAGCGCGGAGACCATGATCGTCGGCGGCGTTGTGCCTATCGTCCAAATGGTCGACCAAACCGTAGCGGCCCTTCTAAGCAAGCGATGCTGGCTATGCGATTCGTCCCGGAATACGGTTGTGCCGCATGCCAAAGGGGTAAGACCACTCACAATATGGGCAAATCTCCCTCTCAATGGGTCGAAAGGAAGGCGATTTATGAGCCACACTCTTGCGGTTGGCGACGCGGCACCGGTGTTTTCGCTGCCAGATCATACAGGCAACCCGCTCACGCTCGGCTCGTTCGCCGGGAACGCACTCGTTATTTATTTTTATCCGAAGGACGACACTGCCGGCTGTACGCAGGAAGCCAATGCATTTCAGGCTCACGCCGCAGCCTTCGAGGCCGCCGGCGCCGCGATTCTCGGTATTTCGCCGGATTCTCCGGCAAGCCACGTCAAGTTCAAGACCAAGCACGGGCTTAGCCTCGCCCTCGCGTCCGACGAGGCAAAGGCGACTCTCGAGGCCTACGGCGTCTGGACGGAAAAATCGATGTATGGCCGCAAGTACATGGGCGTCGAACGGACGACGATGCTGATCAAGCCTGACGGGACGATCGCGGCGATCTGGCCGAAGGTGAAGGTCGCCGGCCACGCCGAGGCCGTTCTCGCGGCGGTGAAAACGCTTCAAACGACCCCGGCGGAGCCGAAAACGTAAACGGCCCGTCACTCTTGTGCACCAGCCATCATGGTTATCGCAGCGTTAACCGTGATGATGTCTTCTCGATCTCCGTGACGGTTCGGAATCGAGAGATGGCACAGCAGAAGATCAGCGCATCGCCCTGCAGAAGCGGATGGCTCGCGGTCACCGTGGTGATCAGCGGCCGGCCGCGGACCTTCGCGCCCGGTCCCTGGCTGGGCGCCGCCCTGGCCATCGGTCTTCCGGCTCTGGCCGCCTGGTATCTCGGTGCGACGCTCTACCTCGTCTTTCACGACCAGCTCCTGGCGTCGCTGATCGCGCGGCAGACCGATACGCAATACGCCTACGAAGATCGCATCGCCGGTCTGAGCACGCAGCTCGATCGCGAAACGAGCCGGTCGCTCGTTGATCGCCACACGCTGGAAACCACCGTCAGCATGCTGGAAGAGCGCAGCACCCGCCTTGCGGCGCGTGCGACGCTGCTTGATCGTCTTGTTGCTCGCAATGCTCCTGTACAGGGGGCCTTGGCGGCACCGGTCGCCAAGGTGCGGCCGACGATCACAATGTCGCGAAATCCCCTTCTCGGGACAGACATAACCGGCCTCCCCGACGGTGTCCGCGCCTATTCGCCCGCCGAGCCCGCGCGGGCCACGCCAATGCCGGCTCCCGACACGCCGGCACTGCGCCTCCGCGGCGAAACGAATGATACCAGCGGCTTGCCGTTGCAGAGCCCAAATGCGGGCAAGCGGGCGAGCCTGGATGAGGCGCCGATGGCGGCGCGGACCGAAACGGTCGCGACGACCCTTACGACCATCGAACAAAGCCAGGCGCATGCCATTGCCGCACTGCGCGAGCCGACGTTAAAGACGATTGCCAAGCTGCGCACGGCGCTGATGGAGGTTGGCCTTCCCGCAGGCGTGATCCCGGCTTCCGCCCGGACGACCGATGCCGGCGGCCCCTTCGTACCGCTGCCGGAGGGTGCGCTCACCTTCGAGCAGGATGCCGCTCTCCTCCAGGACGCCGTGTTCCAGGCGGATCGGCTGACCGCGTTGGCCGACACGGTGCCGTTGCGCAAGCCGTTGTCCGGGCCCCTCGAAGTGACATCGACCTTCGGGCCCCGCATCGATCCATTCCTCGGGCGCCCCGCGATGCACACCGGCATCGACTTCCGCGAACCCTCCGGCGAAAGCGTGCACGCGACGGCAGGCGGCACCGTGACCATCGCGGCAAGCGAAGGCGGATACGGGACGATGGTCGAGGTCGATCACGGCAACGGACTGTCCACCCGCTATGCCCACCTCTCGAGCACGAGCGTGGTGCCTGGGCAGAAGATCGAGACCGGCGCCATCGTCGGACGCGTCGGCTCCAGCGGTCGGGCGACCGGCCCGCACCTGCATTACGAAACGCGGATCAACGGCGAGGCGGTTGATCCGACGCGATTCCTCAAGGCCGGCGCGCGGCTCTTCGCCGAGGACTGACGGCGGAGCCTACCCCTGCGGGTTCGGCTGCAGCCAGTTCTGCCAGTCCGTGACGCTGCCGTAGAAAGCATTGCGATCGACATATCCGTGGACGCCGGGAACCGCGCCCTGCGCGGTGTGCTGCCAGAAGTGCCAGCGGCGGTTGCCATACTTGACGGTGGGATAGGTCTTAACGCTCCGAACCCAGATCGGGTAGCTCATGAACTCGCCGTTCAGAACGTCGCGGTGGAAATCGACCGAGGTGTAGATGACCGGGCGCTTGCCGTAGGCCTGCTCCATCGCGTCGAGAATGATCTGCATCGTCTCCAGCGCCTGTTCGCGCGGGATGTGATGCGGGCAGGTTTTGGACTGCTCGTTCCACTCGACGTCGAGCACCGGCGGCAGGGCCATCGGGTCGTTGGGCACGTTGGCGAGGAACCAGGCGGCCTGCTCGCGCGCCGGACGGCACCAGTAGATGAAGTGATAGGCCCCGCGGCGGAGACCGGCGGCGCGCGCCATCTCCCAATTCTGGC
Organism: Beijerinckia sp. L45; assembly: GCF_009765775.1. GTDB lineage: Bacteria > Pseudomonadota > Alphaproteobacteria > Rhizobiales > Beijerinckiaceae > RH-AL1. Next base: position 615 of record NZ_LMUU01000025.1, on the reverse strand, counting down.
GGAATTTTTCGTCGAGGTAGTCGCCGCCCTCGGTCGCCTTGATCCAGGCGAACTGGACGCCGGAATTATAGACCGCGCTCCAGTCGACGTCGCCCTGGTACTTGGACACGTCGATGCCCTGGATCGCGAAGTCCATGGCGTGGGGATAGGGATCGCTGGTGTTGATGCTGGACGCGCAACCGGCGACGCCGAGCATCGTGGCCGCAACCGCGACCGTCGACAGGCAGCGGCGCAGAACGCTGCGGCTCTTGGGGGGAACTCGGGTACTCATCCCATCAAATTATCGACGACACGCAAACACCTCGTTAACGGCCAGCAGTCGCAACGGCAGCGTATCACGCGTTTGGGGAAGCGCGCGAGAGCCCTCGCACCACTCTTCCCGTCTGCCATTGCGGCCGATCTTGCGAATAAAATGCCATGCATGATCCTGGCAACAGACTGCCGACAGGCTGAACGAAAGCTTAACGGCCGAACGTCACTTGACTGTCATGATAAATGCCGATTGGAGAGCCGGGCGCCCCTTCCGAGTAATCCTGATCATGCCGAAATTCGTAGCCTTCACGTCGCTCGGCCGGCGGGCACTGCCCAATCAGTTCGACGTCATCGCGCTGGTCC
>NZ_LMUU01000236.1 GCF_009765775.1 Beijerinckia sp. L45 | reverse complement strand
AACCGAGGGCCGCCGAATAAACTGCCAGCGTCGCCGTGATCGGAGGCGTGATCCAGAAATCGGCGAAATATTCCCTCCGGGTGCGGCGGACAAGCTTCGGCAGCCATGTGGGCATCGAGATCATGGCAGGCCTCGGTGATGGACGTTGAAAAAGTATCCGGCGCGCCCTGGCGAGGGACCTTCAGGCGCGGGTGATCAGAGCGGCCTTGGAGCGCGCCGGATGTTCGGGGTCAGGACGCGACGGCAGACGTCGGGGTACCGGCGACGGCGGCTTTGGCCGAAGCTGCAGCAGCGGTCGCGGTCTGGAAGGCGACGTAGCCGGAGACAAGCGCGGCGGCGTCGTTGGTGCCGCTGTTCGATGCCGTCGCGAAGGCGTTGAGCGCAGTCACAGCGGCGTTGGCGTCCTGGATGGCCTTATTGACGGTAGCGTTCGACGCGACCTGCGGATTGACCGCCGCAATCGCAGCGATCATCGCCTCGACCTGCTGCAAGTCGGCGGCGATCGCCGGCGTGTTGCTCGCGACCCATTTCAGGGCAGCGCTGATATCCTTGGCGGCCGCTTCGACGCCAATCTTGATGTCGGTGACGATCGCGACGACTTCGGTCTCGGTCGTGACGAAAAAGCTTTTAACGGAATCGAGGAAACTCATCAGATTGCTCCTTGGGTGAGGCTGCCGGTGAAGGTGTGACCGAAAGCCGAGAATTCCCCGGGTTTCACGACGGGGGCGGGTTGCGCTGCGAGCCACTCCACGAAGGGAATGGCGAGCTTCTCG
>NZ_LMUU01000235.1 GCF_009765775.1 Beijerinckia sp. L45 | reverse complement strand
GGAACAGCCCCTTTTTGAGCAGACTGGCCGCCGTGCGGTGGGCCTTGAGGTGGGTCGCATCGATCATCAACTGATCGGGCTTGCCGCCCTTGGCCGAAAGCCTGGCGAAGATCGCGTTGAAGACGCCAAGCCGGCTCCAGCGGATGAAGCGATTGTAGATCGTCTTGTGGGGCCCGTACTCTTTCGATACATCGCGCCAGCGCAGCCCGTTGCGGATGACGAAGATGATGCCGCTGATGATCCGCCG
>NZ_LMUU01000234.1:40148-41597 GCF_009765775.1 Beijerinckia sp. L45 | reverse complement strand
TGGCCGGCGCCAAGGCCGGCGACCTCGACCGCCTCGGCCGTGATCTTCGGCGACTCGGTCTCGAAATCGAGGTGGTGGCGGCAGAGCAGGGTGGGCGCTGCGTCGGCGCCTCGATTGCCGAGCTGGAGGCGCTGGCGGCCGGCGCCTTCCTCATCGTCGCGCTCGACCGGCAGCACGGCGAAACCATTCTGCAGCCGCAAGGCAATGTCGTGGTCCAGGCCGGCGACGGCGTCGCCATCGTCGGCCGCCCCGGCCGCGCCCTGGCGGTCGAGGGCCTGTTCGCCCAGGCGAAAGCCTAGACCTTTACCGCGTCGACGTTTTCCGGCGTGGTCTCGTCGACCGGCTCGTCCGCCGGTTCGTCGACCGCCGCGCCTTCCGCCCCAGCCCGGTCGAGATCGCCGAACAGACCAAGGGAAAACCGCACGATCGGCTTCGGCACGGCGTCGACGGCCAGAGTCTGGAGCGCATCGTTGATGTGCTCGAAGGGGTAGAACACCACCAGCTTTTCCAGCGGAAATTTGCCGGCCGCGTGCCACGCCACCAGCGTCTCGATGGTTTCGTGCGGCGAGCCGCAGCCGCGCGACATCTCGCTAATCTGGCGGGATTCCGCGGCCAGGGCATCGTCGCTGGGCTGGATAAAGCCGGGCGAGCGGAGCAGAGCGCAGATGCCGCCCGGCGCCAGGCTGGCGACGCAGGCGTCGAGCGACGCCCGATCGCCCGTCGTTTCGACGGAAAGGTCTACGCCGCCCGGCGTGACGCTCATGACGACGGCCGGCAGATCCGTGTCAGCGTGGACGGTGAACGTCGCGCCGAGCTCGGTCGCCAGTTCGCGCCGCGCTTGGTCGGGATCGACGAGGATGATCGTTTCGAAGCCCAGCGCCCGCGCGGTCATCACCGCGACGAGGCCGGGGCCGCTTGCTCCGCTCACCACGATCGCCTCGAGCCGCTTGACCGCGGCGTGGATCACGATACTGGCCGCGGCGCAGAGTTCGCCGCCGAGGCAGGCCAGCACCTCGAGTGGTGCTTCGGCCGGCACCTTCACCACGCTGGTGCTTCGGCACAGGGCATGGGTGGCGAACGACGACTGGCCCTGGAAAAATCCGTGGATCGGCACGCCGTCGCCGAAGAACGGCACCGAGCCGTCGGCCCGCGTGCCGCACCGGTTAAGCGCATCGTGCTCTAGGCAGTGCGTCGGGCTACCCTCGCGGCATCTTGCGCAGACGCCGCAGAAAGCCGGCGTCAAAATCACGGTATCCCCGGCCGCGATCCCGGTGACGCTATCGCCGACGCCCTCCACGATTCCGGCCCCCTCGCCGCCCCCGACGAAAGGGAACGGCACCGGCAGGCCGCCGTCGATGGCCTCCAGATCCGCCCAGCCGACGCCGCTGGCGATCAGACGCACCAGAATTTCGTCGGCACGCGGCTCGTCGAGCACGATGTCCTCGATGG
>NZ_LMUU01000234.1:32112-39988 GCF_009765775.1 Beijerinckia sp. L45 | reverse complement strand
GTGAAGGCGCTGGGGCCCTTTCCGCCTTCACACGTTCATTTCGAGCACGACGATGGAACATACATGGGGCGAATCGCGGCGACGCGCCTGTTGCCGCTCCGTTCGTACCCGATAATGTGCCGTGCATGGTGGGCCGGTACAAGGCCGCGCCCTAGCTAGGCGGTGTGGCGAACACATGCTTACGCCCGCGTTAATTCCTTTGCGCTGAAGTGGGACACATGAGCGGTCAAAAGAGCAAGGCTGGCGCGATCCGCGTCGGCATCGGCGGCTGGACCTACGAGCCCTGGCGCAACAATTTCTTTCCGGCCGGGCTCAAGCATGCCGAGGAATTGGCCTATGCCAGCCGCCACGTCACCAGCATCGAGGTCAACGGCACCTACTACCGCACCCAGAGCCCGGAAAGTTTTCGCCGCTGGGCGGCGGAAACGCCGGACGATTTCGTGTTTTCGCTGAAGGCCAGCCGCTACGCCACCAACCGTAAGGACCTCGCCGAGGCGGAGCCGGCGATCGCGCGTTTCGTCGAAAGCGGGATCACCGAATTGGGCGCCAAGCTCGGGCCGATCCTGTGGCAGCTGGCGCCGACCAAAAAATTCGACCCCGCCGAGATCGGCCGCTTTTGCGCCGCTCTGCCGAAAGAGCAGGGGGGTCTGAACCTGCGGCACGTGCTGGAGGTGCGGCACCCGAGTTTCGTCCATGCCGATTTCGTCGCGCTCGCCCGGGAGCACGGCGTGGCGATCTGCCTGGCCGTGTCCGACGATTACCCGCTGATCGCCGACCCGACCGCCGATTTCATCTATATGCGTCTGCAGACCAGCACCGCCGAGCACGACGCGGGCTACCATCCGACGGCGATCGACAGCTTCGCCGCGCAGGCCAAGACGTATGCCGCGGGCAAGACGCCGGCCGACCTGCCGATGCTGGCGCCGGCGCTCCCCGCGCCGAAACGCGATTGCTTCGTCTACTTCATCAGCGGCGCCAAGGAGCGCAATCCCCACGCCGCGCATCTGCTGATCGGCGCGTTGACGTAAGCGTCACCCTGGCCGCAGATTGCCGGCGGGCGCTCATCCAGAGGCACCGTCTCAGGGAGCGGAACGATGGTTCGAAACAAACTTGTTTTCGGGACAATGACGGCTGCCGTGGTGGTGCTGGCCGTCCCGGCTCATGCCGCCGATGCCAGGGGCGTGTGGCAGCGTGCCGAGGGCACCTCGCGCGTCAAGATCGCCCCTTGCGGCGGCGCGCTGTGCGGTACGGTCGTGTGGCTGCGCGATACCGGCGGCCCCGGCCGGGTCGGCCAGCGCGTCTTCTTCGACATGAAACCGGCCGGCGCCGACACCTGGGAGGGCGCCGCGTTCAACCCCGAGGACGGCCGCACCTATTCCGGCAAGATGGAAGTGTCGGGCAACGCGCTCACCACCACCGGCTGCGCGCTCGGCGGGATGATCTGCAAGTCGGTGAGCTGGTCGCGGGTGAACTAAGGGTAAACAATGTCGTCCTCGCTGGCACGAACGCGCCGGATCCGTGAAAGCCGGCTGGCCGAAAAAGCACTAGAAGAGGCGCTGTGCACCGCGCTTCACTGGACCAGCATGGTGTTCTGGATCCCGACTGGGACGCCACATCCCGCTGTTTCTTGCGGGCACAGTCTTTGATTGCGCGGACCGTAAGACCCCGGGGGCTACTCCATGACGATCAGCGTTGCCTTGACCGCCGAGAACGCAGCGTTCGTCCAAGCCGAGGTTGCTTCAGGCCGTACCGACTCCGCGATCGGACTAAGCAATCCGTCCGCGGCCGAACGCCTCTACGATCGCATAGAAGAAAAGGTACGGCGACTTGCCGATCGACAGCGTCTGGGACCGCGGCGTTCGGACATCAGACCCAAAACCCGTATCCTGGCCGAACCGCCGCATCTGATCCTCTACGAGATCGAGCCCAATACAGACGAGGGGCCGATCACCATCGTCGAAATCGCCCCGGTGGTCGACGGTCGTCGCGACCTCGCCGGCCCTGAGTGACGATGCGGCCTGCGCCAACGCCGACCGGCGAAACGGGAGCACTCCTTTGGCCGAAAACATCACCGCTCTCGCCACCCTGGCGTTCGGGCTGCTCGCCTTCGCCGGTTGGTGCCAGCACCTCTACACCTGCTTCAACGAACACCTGACCGGCTTCCTCATCGCCGGCGCCCTGTTCTTTCCTGTCGCCGTGGTGCACGGCTGGGGCATCTGGATGCACTGGTGGTCGTGACGAAATAATCTTCACCCGCAAATGCAGCCCTGCCTGCGTGTCTGGGGCCGCTGGCGGACTGTCATCGCCACTAAGCCACCGCACGGCCTGGAACCTGCACGTTGGTCCGCGGCGGGAATGATCCCGTCATGTCACCGACAGCAAACCGGCCCGCGAGACGGCGGGCCGCAGACAGGTTCGTCTTTATGACCGACACGCGCTTTCATCTCGGCTGGTTTACCTACTTCGGGCAGAACGCCTGGAACGATCCGCTCGGCTCGGCGCCCGAGCCGTGGACCGGCGACCTGCACCGCGACCTCGCGCGATCGATGGAGCGCGCCTGCTTCGATTACATGCTGATCGAAGACACGCTGAGCATTCCGACCGCGTTCAAGCACGGCATGGAGACTTATCTGAAGCACGGCATCATGGTGCCGAAGCACGATCCCGTGCCGCTCGCCGCGATTCTGGGCGCCGACACGCGCCACCTCGGCATCGTCACCACCCTGTCGACGATGGCCTATCCACCCTTCATGCTGGCGCGGCTGATCTCGACGATGGACCATCTGACGCGCGGGCGCTTCGGCTGGAACATCGTAACGTCGGCGGAAAACGCCGCCGCGCTGAACATGGGCCTCGCCGAAATCCCGCCGCGTCAGCTGCGCTACGACATGGCCGACGAATATGTTGCCCTGGTCGAAAAGCTGATCGAGAGCTGGGAGCCCGACGCCGTTATCCGCGACGCCGCCACCGACACCTATGCGGATGCGTCGAAAGTCCACCCGGTGAACTTTGAGGGGCGCTGGTACAGCGCGCCGGGCCCGCTCAACACGGTGCGCTGTCCGCAGGGACGGCCGGCCTTCATCCAGGCCGGCGGTTCGCCGCGCGGCCGCCGCTTTGCTGCCGAGCATGCGGACTCGGTCATCGCAAGCACCAACGGCATCGCCGGGATGAAGGCCTATCGCGACGACATCCGCAAGCTGGCGGGCGAAGCCGGGCGCAATCCCGACGACATCAAGGTCTTGTCGCTGATCGCGCCGATCGTCGCCGAGACCCGGTCGCAGGCGCAGGAGATGTATGCGCGCGCACTGGAATCGCCGGGCTATACCGAGCGGGCGCTCGCCCTGTTCAGCTCCTTCACCGACGTCGATTTCTCGCAGTACGACCTCGATCAGCCGCTGCCGCCGTTGACCACCAACGCGGAGCAGGGGGCGCTCGACAAGTTCTGCCAGACCCGGCCCGGCTCGCCGGCGAGTCCGAAAACGCTGCGACAGCTGGTGCGCGACAGCGGCACGACCGGGGCGCTGGAACTCGTCGGCACGCCGGACGACGTTGCCGACATGATGGGCGATGCGATGGCGCAGGTCGGCGGTGACGGCTTCCTCATCACGACACCGTTCCACCGGCTGAGCCGCGTCTACGTCAACGGCATCACCGACGGCCTCGTGCCCGCCCTCCAGCGCCGCGGCCTGACCCGCACCGCCTACACCAAGACGACGCTGCGCGAGACGCTGAAGGAGTTTTAAGCGTTTCGCCGCCGCGTATCCTCACCCACAAAGTGGGGGAGGGGGACCATGCGAAGCATGGTGGAGGGGGCGCCGTGATCTGTGGTGCCCAAGCCCCCTACACCGCCTATCGGCGGTCCCCCGCCCCCGCGTTTCGCGCAAGGGAGGATACCCCTACCGCTTCAGCCAAAGCCCCTCGAAGCGGTCGCTGACCCGCGTCCACACATTGCCCTGGTCGTGGTTCGGCGGCGACACCACGACGGTGGCGGTCATGCCGGCGGAGAGGATGATGCCGTCGGGCACGCGGTCGATGGCGATGCGCACGGGAACGCGTTGCGCGAGGCGCACCCAGGTGTAGACCGCCTGCACCGAGGGCAGGCCCTGCGTGCTGACGGTCGCGTTGGAGGTCGAGATGCCGCGGCCGATGCTGTCGACATGGCCGGTGATGCGCCCGTTGTAGCCCATCAGCTCGACGCTGGCGGGATCGCCGACACTGAAGCTGCCCATTTTGGTCTCTTCGAAATAGCCCGAGACCCAGAAGGAATCGCTGTCGATGATCGCGATGTTGGCGGTGCCGGTGTTGGCATAGTCGCCGCGGCGTAGCAGCAGGTTCGTGACGTAGCCGTTGACCGTAGAACGCACCTCCGTGCGGCTGAGATTGAGCTTGGCGCGCTCGAGGCTGGCGAGCGAGCCCTGATATGCCGCCTTGGCGACTTCCGAGGCGCCGACATAGGTCTGCTTTTCCTCGACCGAGGTGCTGAGGGTGGTGAGGGCCTCGCGCCGCGCCGCCTGGTTCTGCTTGACGTCGAGGTCGGCCTTTTTGCTGGCGACGTCCGCCTCGGCGCTGTCCAGCGCCACCTGATAATCCGCCTTGTCGATGACGTAGAGAAGATCGTCCTTGTGGACGAACTGGTTGTCGGCGACGCGAAGATCGACGATCGGGCCCGGCACCTGCGGCGCGATGTTGGCCACTTGCACGCGGACCTCGCCGTCGCGCGTCCAAGGCGCCACCATGTAGTGCAGCCACAGGCCGACGATGGCGACGCAGGCCGCCACCAGGATCAGGCCGGTCACGAGAAAGCGGATGAAGCGGCGGGCGCGTTTGAACATGGGGCTCTCAGAGGAAGATGTTGAGGAAGGCCAGCACGCAGATGTAGAGGCCGGCTTCGGCGAGCAACGGATGCCACGCCCAATGCTCGATGCCGCGGCGCGCCAGGAGGGCGTGGATCGGCAGGCATACGAGCAAAGCGATGATCGCGTATTTGACGAACGGCGTGATCAGCAGGCCGGCGACGACGAACTCGCTCATCGGACCCGCTCCAACAATTCGGCGTGACGGAGTAGACGGCTCTCGACCCGGGTGAGGATCGCGGTGCCGTAAAGGGCCGTCGCGGCATGCAGGGCGGCCAGTCTCGCACCCTTTTCCGTGCACGCTTTCGGGTCGTTCGCCAGCCAGAAATACTCGCGGGCGATCCGGTCGGTGGCATCGGGCGACAAGGTCGGCAGCGTGGCCCGAGCCCGGGCTTCGAGGTCCGGCGGCGCCGCGATCACGGCGGCGTCGAGCGCCCGCCAGGCGCGCCGCACGACGAAGGCGAGGTTGCCGATGTCGTTCAGCCGCGTCATCTCCTTGTGCCGCGCCAGCGTGACCGGCCCGGGGCCGAGCCATTGCTTGAACTGGCTCATGCGATCGTATTGCAGCGAGGCCCGCGGCTGGAGCCGGTGATGCTCGTCGGCGAGCGCGTTGCGCAAATGCGTTCCGCCGGCCAACGCCAGACGCATACGGCGCTGTCCCGGCTGAACCGGAATGACGACTTTGAACGACAGAAACACGATGACGCCGGAGACGACGAACATCGTCGCGCTCGACACGAAAGCGTTGGGATCGAGAACCTGCGGGTTGGCCGGCGCAATCAAAACCAGGGTCATCGTGCCGAAGATGGTGCCCATGGCCTGCTGGCCGGTCTTCATGAAGTAGCAGGTCCCGGCGACCAGCGGGGCCAGCGACAGGATGAACAGGGGGTAGCCATCGATCATCGGAAACAGCAGAAACTTGTAGACGGTCGCCAGTACGACCGCGATCGGCAGCCCGAAGATCGCTGCGTTGGCCATCGACGTCGGATTGGGCTGCAGCGAGCCGAGCGACACGAACACGGCGGCAAACAGGATCGCCATCGCCGTGCCGGACTGGCCGGACCAGACGCCGAGCACGCAGGTGAGGCCCACCGACACCGTCACCCGGACGAAGTTGAGCAGGACCGAGAGATAGTCCTGATGCACCGGAATTTTGGCGATGCGGCGCGGCGCCACCCCGATGCGGACGGATTTCAGCCCATCGCGTACGTCGGCAAAGGTCGTGATCAGAAAGCGCATGCGATCGAGAACGGCGGCCTCCTCCATCGTCAGGCCGCCCGACTCCAGCCCGTGCAGCGTCAAGGCGTCGAGCTCGCCGCGAAGCCGTTCGGGGCGTTGCGAGCGCAGCGCGCGCTTGACGATGGTGGTGGCCGTATCGAGCGTCGGCGAGGCGGCGGGGGCGCGCTGAAGTCCTGCGCCGACGGCCTGGATCGAGGAGATCATCTCGAACAGGCCGAGCAGGGCGCTCCGCGCGCCAGCGGCCCGGCGGCCGCCACCCGGCAGTTCCGTGGTCGCGAAAGAGATCTCGCTGCGCAGCGGCATCAGCCGGCTGGCGATCGCGATGCAGGCCCAGGCGTCGGGCGACTTGCGCTCGTCCAGCGCCCGCACTGCCATGACGACGACGTCCACGGTCGCGGCGCGCAGCTTGAAAAGCAGGGACACCGACGCCTCGGCGCCCAGCAACACGGCATTGACCGCGGTGATCGCCGCAATGCCGACCAGGATCGCGGCGACACGGTCGACGGCCACCATGAAGGCGGCGTCCGGCGTGTCGATATTGGCGATGGCGACGATCGCCACGGAGTATCCGGCGAGCACGGTGCCGTAGGCGCGAAAATCACGCAGAATCGTCCCGACCGCGGTGCAGAGACCCATCCACACCGTGAAGGCGGCCAGGATCATCGTCCGGTCCTGCGGGAACAGCGCGGTCATGGCGACCGCCACCGAGACGCCGACGAGGGTGCCGATCGTGCGATAGATGGCCTTCGACAGCACCATGCCCTGGACCGGCTGCGCCAGCAGCATCACGCAGACCCCGGCGCTCGAGGCGGAATCGAGCTCGAGCAGAAACGCAACGTAAAGCGCCAGCCCAAGGGCAAGCCAGGTGCGGACGGCAAACGACGTCGTGCCCGCCGGCCAGACCAGCCACGGCTTGAGGAAGACCGGCACCGTGAAGAGCGGCGCGGCTGCCGGCTCGGGGGTGGTATCGAGCGTGTTCACGGTCCGGCGCCCAGTTCCCCTCCCCCTTGCGGGGAGGGGTTAGGGGTGGGAGTCCACCATCCTGCTTCCATTTCGAAGAACACCGCGCCCCCCCCCTCCCAACCTCTCCCCGCAAGGGGGAGAGGGGCATAACCGCACCGTGACCTAGCCTATGCCATGATCCGCCACACTTGCTAGATCGCGTCGCGCAGCTCGATGCGGATCGGTACATGGTCCGACGGTTTATCTTCGCCGCGGCGGTCCTTGTCGATGGTGACGTGCATCAGCCGGTCCGCCGCCTGCGGCGAGAGCAGCAGATGGTCGATGCGGATGCCGTGGTTCTTCTGCCAGGCGCCGGCCTGGTAATCCCAAAAGGTGTAAAGCCCGGCGTCGTCGGTGGTGGCGCGCAGCGCGTCGGTAAGCCCGAGGTTCAGCAGGGTGCGAAACTTTTCCCGCGTCTGCGGCAGGTAGAGCGCGTCGCCGAGCCACGCCGCGATGTCGTGAGCGTCGCCCGGGCCGGGAATGACATTGTAGTCGCCGGCGAACACCAGGCTCTCCTCCAGCTTCAGGAGTTCGGTGGCGCGGGCGATGAGCCTGTCCATCCACGCCAACTTGTAGGGGTATTTTTCGCTGTCGACCGGATTGCCGTTGGGCAGGTACAGGCAGCACACCCGCACCGGCTGGCCGGCCGTCGTCACAACCGCCTCGATGTAGCGGGACTGCGTGTCGTCGTCGTTGCCGGGCAGGCCGTTCTCGACCTCCATCGGCGTCTTCGACAGGATGGCGACGCCGTTGAACCCCTTCTGGCCGTGGGTGGCGACGTT
>NZ_LMUU01000234.1:20375-32001 GCF_009765775.1 Beijerinckia sp. L45 | reverse complement strand
CACCGAATTGACGTTCCATGTCGCGATCTGCACGGGCGGAGGGATCCTTGGGGTCGCGAGGGTGCGACAGAAGAGGGCGTTCGCCGGTTGCCTAGCATGAAGCGGCGGGATGCGCCCAGCAGGGAAGGGCAACGGTGTGGCAATCTGCTTCCCCTCCCCCTTGCGGGGAGGGGTAGGGGTGGGGGTCGCGGTGTTCTGCGCTTTCGAGGTCGGACTGCTTTGGCTCGGAACTTGGTCGGCATCAAGCGAAGCACGGCTTGGGCCCCACCCCCAGCCCCTCCCCGAAAGGGGACGGGGAGACCCGCGGCAAATTTAGCGACCTGTTAAGTCAAATTGTAATCACCGCCAGCATGCCTCTGACAATCCACTGTTTTCCGGATCGTGTGACAAAGCCGTTAGCACTTTGGCAAGCGCCCCATGCGAGCGTTCGAGCTTCGGCATGCTCTGGAGTTCGCTCCATGGCAGCAGCCGCCGGCCCGTTTCGAGGTGTGTTTTGCGTAAAGCCAGAGCTTGGATCCACGGCGCCATCGCCCAAAATCCCACTCTTCCCAAAACCCTTGTGTCCCGGGGTCGCGCCGCAGGCGCCCTCGTCATTCTCGGCGCTCTCGGCTTCGGCGGCTGCGCCCAGCAGCCGCAGCAACTCGCCGCCGCCAGCGGCCATTCCAAGGAATATTTTCCGTCTTCGGTGTACGGCAAGGCGAGCCAGCGCATCGTCGCGAACGGCGGTGTGGTGCCCCACGGCGGCGGCCAGTACCTCGTCGGCAAGCCTTATACGATCGCCGGGCACTCCTATTATCCCAGCGAGCGCAAGGTCGTGCAGGTCGGTACCGCCTCCTGGTACGGCGAGGCCTTCCATGGCCGTCTGACCGCCAATGGCGAGATCTACGACCGCGAATCCTTCACCGCCGCGCATCCGACGATGCCGCTGCCGAGCTACGCCCGCGTCACCAACCTGCGCACCAACGCCTCGATGATCGTCCGCGTCAACGATCGCGGCCCTTACGCCTCGAACCGGATCATGGACGTGTCGAGCAAGGTTGCTGACGCGCTCGATATCAAGCGCACCGGCACCGCCAAGGTGAAGGTCGAATACGTCGGCCGCGCGAGCCTCGCCGGCTCCGACGACGCAAAGCTCTATGCCACGCTGCGCACCAACGGGCCCGCGCAGTGGCACGAGGGCGAGCCCAACATGGTCGCCGAGGCACAGCCGCCGGCCCGTGTCGCCTCGATCGCGCCCTACGCCCCGGCCCCGGTCCTCGTCGAGCCGGCGCGTGAAGAAGTCGCCATCGCCCGCCACCAGGATATCGCTCCGGCGGCGCTGGAGCCGCTGCGCGAGCGCCCCATCGAGCGGCCGATCGTCCGCCCCGAGCCCGAGTTGCGGGCCGAACCCAAATTCCGCGCCGAGCCGCGCCCGATCGAACGTCCGGTCCGCACCGCGATGCGCGAGCCGGAACGCCAGCCGCCGCATTGGCAGCGCGGACCGACGTTCGACGAGGCGGCCATCCGATCCCTGGTGCAGCGCGAAGCCATTCCGGCCCATGCCTACCATGCTGTCGCCGAACCGGCCCCGCCAGCCCGGCCCCTCGGCCGGCTCGCGCCGCAGACCACGCGCGTGGCGCAGACCCCGCTGCCGCCTTCGCGCCATATGGATCTCGGCACCATCCCCGGGGCGGGCGTCCCGATCCACGGCTGGCATCAGGGCAAGCCAAGTCTTCAGGCCAAGCCAAGTCTTCGCCTGTCGCGCAACGACTGATCCTGTTTCTGCAGGCGGCGCTCGCGTCGTTGTGGCCGCGTCCCTACCTTATGCGCTATGGGTCACGCCACTGTTACGGTCGGGCCTCTCGGGTTCGAGTTCAACGCGGAGACGCAGCGTGAGACGCCTTCGGATTGTCACCGCTTCGGCACTGAGCCTCGCGATGGCTGCGCCGGCGCGCGCCGAACCCATCCAGACGTCGATCCCCCACGTTATTCTCATCGATGCCGCGACGCGGACCGTGCTCTACGAGCACGGTGCCGACGATCTGGTGACTCCGGCTTCGACCGCCAAGATGATGACGGCGACGATCGTGTTCGACATGCTCACCACCGGTAAGCTCAAGCCGGACCAGATGTTTCCGATCAGCGAGACGGCGTGGCGGCAGGGCGGGGCGCCGTCGCGCGGCTCGACCATGTTCGCGGCGCTGCACAGCGAGATCTCCGTCGACAACCTGCTGCACGGGCTGATCATCGATTCCGGCAACGACGCGGCGATTGCGCTGGCCGAAGGCATCTCGGGCTCAGAGGGCGGCTTCGCCACGCTGATGACGACCCGCGCCCGCGAACTCGGGCTTACGCATCTCACCTTCACCAACGCCTGGGGCCGACCGGACGGCGACCAGAAGGTCACGGCGCGGGAAATGGCGCTGCTCGCCGACCACATCATCGAGACCTATCCGACGCTCTACAAGATTTTTGGCGAGCGCGACTTCTTCTGGAACAAGATCAAGCAGCCCAACCGCAATCCGTTGCTACTGATGGATCTCGGTGCCGATGGGCTGAAGACCGGCAATATCGACACCAGCGGTTTTGCCCTCGTCGGGTCGGCGGTGCAGAACGGGCAGAGGCTCATCGTGGCGATCTACGGGGCCCGGACCGCGTCGGAGCGCGCCGACGAAGCGCGCAAGCTGCTGCAATGGGGGTTTCGCTCGTTTGAATCCAAGCTGCTGTTTTCCTCCGGCGACACCGTCGGTTCCGCCCAGGTTTTTGGCGGGGAGAGCCGGGACGTGCCGCTGGTCGCGCCCAAGGACATTCGCGTTCTGATGCCGCGCGAGCCCGCCGACCGGCTGAGTGCCAAAGTGGTCTATATCGGGCCGATTGCGGCGCCCGTCGGGCTGGACCAACCCGTCGCCACGCTGAAGCTGATGCGCGGCAGCGCCGAGGTGCTCAATGTGCCGCTGCGGACGGGCAAGGCGGTGGAAGTCGGCTCGCTGCCGCGGCGCGCCCTCGATGCCGGCCTGGAATACGTGACGGGTCTGTTCCGCAAATATATTCTGAAGACCACATGATATCAGGTAGCGATACCGGCAGCGCCGCCTCGGACCCCGGTAATAGTACCCGTGGATGCTTCATCACGGTCGAGGGTGGGGAGGGGGGTGGCAAGTCCACCCAAAGCAAGGCGCTGGTGGCGCGGCTTCGCGCCGCCGGCCTTCAGGCGATCGCGACGCGGGAACCGGGCGGGTCACCATCGGCCGAAAAAATCCGCGAGGTGCTGCTCGCCGGCACGTTCCAGACGCTTGGGACCAAGGCGGAGGCTCTGCTTTTTGCCGCGGCGCGCATCGACCACCTGGACCTGCGGATCAAACCCGCCCTGGCCGCTGGGACCTGGGTGGTCTGCGACCGGTTTCACGACTCCACACGCGCCTATCAGGGCGCGTTGGGATCGCTCGATCCCGGCTTTCTCCAGACGCTCGAGCGCGTGACATTGGCCGGCGCGAAGCCCGACCTCACGCTGATCCTCGACCTGCCGGCCAAACTCGGGCTGACGCGGGCCGCGATGCGGCGGACGGCCGGCGCCGCACCGGACCGTTTCGAGGCTGAGTCTCTCGACTTCCATCAGACCCTTCGGCAGGCTTTCTTGGCGATCGCGGCGAGCGAGCCGGAACGTTGCGTGGTCGTCGACGCGACGCAGTCGCCGGAGGACGTCGAGCAGGCGATCTGGGATGCGGTGAGCTACCGGCTGCCGGTGCCGGGAGCCTGATCCGTTTATGAGTTTTGCCCTGATCGCCTTGGTGCTCCTGGCGGCGCTGCTCCACGCCGGCTGGAATGGCCTTCTGAAAAGCGGCGGCGACCGTTTTCGCGCGATCGTCATCATGAGCACGGCATCGGGTGCGGCGTGCGTGCCGGCGCTGGCCCTGCTGCCGATGCCGGCTGCGGCAAGCTGGCCGGCCATCCTCGTTTCGGCGGCGCTGCATATCGCCTACAACCTGTTTCTCGTGGCGGCGTACCAATACGGCGACCTCGGCCAAGTCTATCCCGTCGCGCGCGGCGCGTCGCCACTGTTGGTGACCCTCGGCGCGCTGTTGCTCGCCGGCGAGCACCCCGACACCCTAATGCTGCTCGGGATCGCGCTTGTCTCCTTCGGCATCGTCAGCCTCGCCCACGGCTGGAACGCCGGCGGTCCGCGCAAGGGGCTGGTCGTCGCGCTGACGACGGGTGTGCTCATCGCCTGTTATACCGTGACCGACGGCCTGGGCGGCCGGCTCTCGGGCGCGCCGGTGTCCTACGCCGCCTGGCTATTCGTCATCGATGCGCTCCCGATGCCGCTGATCTATTGGGCCACGCGTCGCGACGGTCCCGCGCTGTTCGACCTTTCCCCCGCGACGACCAGGGCGGCGGCGGGTGGGCTTGTGTCCCTGGCCGCCTACGCCATCGTCATCTATGCCGCCTCGATCGCCCCGATGGGCGGCGTCTCGGCGCTGCGGGAAACCTCCGTCGTCTTCGCGGCCCTGATCGGAAAGCTGTTTCTCGACGAGGTGCTGACCTGGCGCCGGCTGCTTGCCTGCGCCACGGTCGGCGCCGGCGCTATTCTGCTGGGGTATCATTGAGCCGGCGCGCGCACTTGAGGCTGGCGCTTCGGGCGCTCGCTGCGCGATAAGGCGGGGATGAGCGCAGACACCGAAGACGAGGCCGACCGGCTCGAAGGCACGCCGCATCCGCGGCAGGCGCGGCGGTTGATCGGCCATGCGGCGGTGGAGCGCGACCTGCTCGACGCCTACCGCGCCAACAAGCTACCGCACGCCATCATTTTCGGTGGGCCGGCCGGCATCGGCAAGGCGACGCTGGCTTGGCGTCTTGCTCGCTTCATCCTCGCCAATCCCGACCCGAATGCACCAGCCGTCCGCGACGCGCGCGACTTCGCCGTGGTCCCGGATTCCAAGGTCGCGTCGCAGATCGCATCGCTATCGCATCCGGACGTCTCCCTGCTGCGCCGCGAGGTCAACGACAAGACCAAGCGTTTTTACACCGAGATCCGCGCCGACGACGTACGCAAGACGATCCAGCTGTTTCAGCGCGCGGCGAGCGCCGGCGGCTATCGCATCGGCATCGTCGACAGCGCCGAAGATCTCAACCGCTCCAGCGCCAACGCGCTGCTGAAACTGATCGAGGAGCCGCCGCCGAAGTCGCTGTTTCTGCTGGTGGCGCATCGGCCGGGCTTGATCCTGCCGACGATCCGCTCGCGCTCGCGCTTCATTCGGTTGGGAGCTTTGACGCCGAGCGAAGTCGATGCCGTCGTCGGATCCCTCGGGCCGCCGTGGTCGGAACAGACGCACGACGACCGCGCCAAGGCGGCGGCGCAGGCCCATGGCTCGGTCCACGGTGCATTGCGGCTGCTCGGCGGCTCCAAAGGCATCGAGCTCGACGCGCTGGTGCAACGGCTGCTGCGAAATCTGCCCAATGTCGATTGGACCCAGGTCCATCGCCTCGCCGACCAGATCGCCGGCCGCGACGGCGAGGCCGGCTTCGACATCGCGATGACCGCGATCTACGATTGGCTCGATCAGGCCGTGCATGACGGCGCGGCGGGGCAGGGCCCGCGCCGCCTCGCGCCCTACGCCGAGGCCTGGGACAAGGTCGCCGCTAATGCGCGAGAGACGGAGGCTCTGAACCTCGACAAGCGGCCTTTGATCCTCACAATCTTTTCCGATCTCGCCGCCGCAGTCCGCGCCGCCGCCTGACGCTTTTGAAACTGCGCCTCAGGCCAACCGCTGCGCCACCAGCCGCCCGATATCGGCGAACACCGCCTCGAGCGCCGGCGCGGTCGGCGCACCGCCCTGGGTATAGGCGCAAATCACGATCGGCGTGTCGGTCTTCGGCCAGACGATGGCGATATCGCCCGAGGCATCCTTGCCGTTGTTGCCGGTCTTGTCGCCGATCCGCCAGTCCTTCGGCAGGCCGCCGCGCAGGCGATTGGCGCCGGTCGTGCAGGCGACCATCCAGCCGGTCAGACGCGCGCAGGACTCCGCCGACAGCGCGTCACCCAGGACGAGACGCCGGAGCGTCCCGGCCATCGCGCCGGGCGTGGTCGTATCGTGCGGATCGCCCGGCGGCGACCGGTTCAGCGCCGGCTCGTTGTGGTCGAGACGGCTCGTGTCATCGCCGATCTCGCGCCAAAACCGCGTCAAAGCAGCCGGGCCGCCGACCCGCGCCAGCAGCAGGTTGGCGCAGGTGTTGTCGCTGAGGGTCACTGCGGCCTCGGCCATCGCCACGACCGACATCGCGCCGGCGGCGAGGTTCCGCTTGGCGACCGGCGCATAGTCCATAAGGTCGCCGGGCCCGTAGGCGATCATCGCATACAGCCGATCCTTGCCCTGGTCGATGCGCGCCAGAACGAAAGCCGCGAGCGAGGCTTTGAAGGTGCTGCACATCACAAAGCGCTCGTCGGCGCGCCAGAGAATTTTCGCGCCGGTCCGGATATTCCCGGCGTAGAGGCCGATGCGCCCGCCGCTCACGAGCTCATAGGCCGCAAGCGGCACCGGCGCCTCGGCCGCCTGCGCCGGCCAAGCGAAGAGGGCGGGGGCCGCCGCCAAAAGACGCCGTCGATCGAGAATCACGTGAACTCCTATGCCGCCGAGATGCCCGCCGTATTTCGGTCGTTCGTGCCAAGATTGTGATGACATCGCGCAAGGGTCGGACAGAGCGATGCGCCACCCTCGACAAGCCTATTTGGAGGCCTAAAATGGGTCTCGTTTTAGAGCTGTACCGCGACAAACGCCGGTTTCGGTTCGCGTTTTGTGGTGATCACCATGACCAAGCTGATGGACGATGCGATTGCTTCCTTGCGTGAGGACGTTCCGCCGGAACACCAGGACGATATCGCGCGCGCGGTGATGCAACTGACCGGCAAGGCCCAGCGAGTCTACCGGCTGACGCAGGAAGAACGCGCCGATCTGGATGCCGCAGACCGTGAAATCGCCGACGGAGACTTCGCGACGAACGACGAAGTCCGCGCGGTCTGGGCAAAGCATGGTCTGTGAACGTCCGCTTCACGAAGACCGCCCTGCGTCAGCTTCAAAGCGCGCTTGCCTACATCGCTGACCGCGATCCAGACGCGGCCCGTCGGGTTGCCGGTCGCGTACAGACGATCATCGAGCTTCTGGGCCTCCATCCCGAAGCCGGAGAGGCCACGGACCGCTCAAGTCAACGACGGATCGCCACGACGCCCTATCCGTATGTCGTTTTCTATCGTGTCGGGAAGGCGGAAATCATCATTCAACGCATCCGACACGCTGCGCGGCGACCGCTCTAACCATGGGGCGGAAGCGCCTTTGATGTTGCGGCTCGCGCGCCCTGCCGTTACGAGCAAAGCATGTCCAGGCCCACCTTCTCCATCTCCACCGCCGCGCCTTACGCCAACGGCGCGCCGCATATCGGCCACGCCTACGAGCGCATTGCGACCGACGCCATCGTTCGCTTCAAGGCGATCGACGGATTCGACGTGTTCTCCGTGTCGAGCATGGACGAGCATGGCCAGAAGATGCAGCAGGCGGCGGCGGCGAACGGCCTGACCCCGCAGCAGCTCGCCGACCGCACGGCGGAGCAGTTCCGCGCGCTGGGCGACCTGCTCGACACGCCGGTCACCGAGATCGTCCGCACCACCCAGCCGCGCCACCATCGCGCATCCCAGGAAATCTGGAAGCGGATGGAGGCCAACGGCGACATCTACCTGTCCAAGTATCCCGGCTGGTATTCGGTCCGCGACGAGGCGTTTTTCGACGAGGCCGAGCTGACGCCGGGGCCCAACGGCACCAGGCTGGCGCCCGGCGGTGCTTCTGTCGAATGGGTCGAGGAGGAGAGCTACTACTTCAAGCTCTCGGCCTATGGCGACCGCCTGCTCGCCTTCTACCGCGACAATCCGGACTTCATTGTTCCGGAAAAATATCGCAACGAAATCATCGCCTTCGTTGAACGCGGGCTAAACGACCTGTCGATCAGCCGCTCGACGTTCAACTGGGGCATTCCGGTGCCCGGCGATGCCAAGCACGTCATGTACGTCTGGGTCGATGCGCTCACCAACTACATCACCGCCACCGGCTGGCCGGAGGAGGGCGCAGACAAGGCGCGCTTCTGGCCGATGGACGTCCATGTCATCGGCAAAGACATCACCCGCTTTCACGCCATCTTCTGGCCGGCCTTTCTGATGTCCGCCAGTCTGCCGCTGCCCAAGCAAATCGTCGTCCACGGCTTCCTGTTCAATCGCGGGGAGAAGATGTCGAAGTCGGTCGGCAACGTCGTCAGTCCCGCCTCGTTGGTCGACGCCTATGGCGTTGATCCGATGCGCTATTTTTTCCTGCGCGAAATTCCGTTCGGGCAGGATGGCAATTATTCGCACGAGGCGATCGTCAACCGCACCAACGCCGACCTCGCCAACGATCTCGGCAACCTGGCGCAGCGCTCGCTGTCGATGATCGGCAAGAACTGCGGCGCGCAGGTGCCGGAGCAGGGCGCCTTGACGGCGGCCGACGAGGCCATCCTGCAAGCGGCCTGGGCGTTGCCGCCGCTGGTGCGCGCGTCGATGGATGATTTCGCCCTGCACCTCGCGCTCGGCCACATCTGGCGCGTGGTGGCGGACGCCAACCGTTATTTCGCCGGCGAAGAACCGTGGCTGAAGCGCAAGACCGATCCGGCACGCATGGCCACCGTGCTGTTCGTCACCGCCGAGGTGTTGCGCGTCGTCGCCATCCTGGCGCAGCCGTTCATGCCGGCCGCCATGGCGAAACTGCTCGATGCCCTTGCCGTCGCCCCCGAGGCCCGCCACATCGCGTCCATCGGCACAGGACCCGGCCTCATATCGGGCACGGCCTTGCCGGCGCCGACCCCCGTCTTTCCCCGTTACGTCGAAGAGAAAGACGCAACCGAAAAAGTTTGATGATGCTGATCGACAGCCACTGCCATCTCGACTTTCCCGAGTTCGCCCCCGAACGTGACGCCGTCGTGGCCCGCGCCCGCGCGGCCGGGCTGGTGCGGATGATCACCATCTCGACGCGCATCGACAAATACGACGACGTGAAAGCGATCGCGGAAGCTTACGACGACGTGTTCTTCACCGTCGGCACCCATCCGCATCAGGCTCATCTTGATCCCGAAACCAGCGCCGCGCGCATCGTCGAACTTGCCCAGCATCCGCGCTGCGTCGGGATCGGCGAGGCCGGGCTCGACTACCACTATGATCAGGCGCCGCGCGACGTCGCGGCCCGCGTCTTCCGCACCCATATCGCCGCCGCGCGCCTCAGCGGCTTGCCCTTGGTGATCCATGCCCGCGATGCCGACGACGACGTCGCGGCTATCCTCAAGGACGAGATGGGGAAGGGGGCTTTCACGGCCCTGCTCCATTGCTTCACCGCCGGCCCGGCGCTGGCTGCGACGGCGCTGAACCTCGGCCTGTCGATCTCCTTCTCCGGCGTCGTCACCTTCAAGAACTCCGACGCGCTGCGCGCCATCGCCGCCACCGTGCCGTTGGACCGCATCCTGGTCGAGACCGACGCGCCGTTTCTCGCGCCGATCCCGCACCGTGGCAAACGCAACGAGCCGGCCTTCGTCGCCCACACGGCGGCAGCCGTCGCCGCGGTCAAGGGCGTCAGCCCTTCCGAGCTCGGCGCCGTCACCACGGCCAACGTGCTTCGTCTTTTTTCGAAGATGCCGGCGCCGGTCCAGGCCGCGGCGGCGTGAGCCTGGCGATCACGATCCTCGGCTGCGGCTCGTCGGGCGGTGTTCCCCGCGTCGGCCAGGGCTGGGGCGCCGCAGATCCGGCCAACCCGAAAAACCGCCGCCGCCGCTGCTCGATCCTGCTGCGCCAGACTGGCGGCGACGGCGGCGTGACCCAAGTCCTGGTCGATACCGGACCCGATCTCCGCGATCAGCTCCTCGGTCAAGGCGTCGCGCGTCTCGACGCAATCCTTCTGACCCATCCCCATGCCGACCATATCCATGGGATCGACGACGTCCGGCCGCTGGTCATCGCCGGCGACAAGCGCATCGACATCCACATGGATGAACCGACCGCCGCCCATGTCACCACGACGTTCCGCTACATCTTCGAGACGCCGCCTGGCAGCGGCTATCCGCCGCTGCTCAACCAATGCCGGCTGACCGACGGCACGCCGGTCACCGTGGAAGGGCCGGGCGGTCCGCTGACTGCCTTGCCGTTCCGTCTGAACCACGGCGAGATCGATGCACTCGGCTTTCGCTTCGGCGCCATCGCCTACACGCCCGACCTGAACGCAATTCCCGACGTCAGCATCGCGGCGCTCGAGAACCTCGACATCTGGATCGTCGACGCCTTGCGCTACAAGCGGCATCCAAGCCATTTTTCCCTCGCCGAAACACTTGGCTGGATCGAGCGGCTCAAGCCGAAGCGCGCCATCCTCACCAACCTTCATACCGACATGGATTTCGAGACGCTGCGCGGTCAGCTGCCGGACACCGTCGAGCCGGCTTTCGACGGCATGATCATCCGCGCCTGAGCCCCGATCCGCCATACAATATGTTTAGGTTCCATAATATTGATTATGCGAATCATATATGAGGTGGCCTACGCCCTCTTCCGTCGTTCGACCGTTAAACCAAAGACGTAGAAATCTGAATTATCCGTGTCGCCGCTGCGTCATGCCTAACATTCGACCGGCCCGGAACCTTTTTAGGCTGTAATTTCGATAGCCAATTCTTGGTTGTGCTGCTAGCAATTGGGCAACGCGGGGCTTCTTCCATTTCTATCGGGTATCACCACGGTCAGGAGAGGCTGGTAGCGTTCGCTGCCGGCCCATCATGCGTGGGCGGTCATGATAATGATTTTGGATTCGCTTTGGAGAGAGCGAAGGCGTCGGCGGTGAGTGGCGGAGACGAGCAGGCACAACATGAGCAAAGGTAGAGATTTCCGGGGTCCCAAGAAGCGTGGTTTCGACGACGACGCTCCATCCCCTTACGACGCACCGCGCCTGAACCGCACGCCGAGACCGGCGTTCGGGGGCGGCTTCGGTGCCAGCCCTGCTGCTGCCCCTGATATGGGCGGTGGCGCAGCATCGGCGGCAACGGTGGACGCGGTCGTCAAATGGTTCAAAGGCGACAAGGGCTTCGGCTTTGTCGAATTGGCCAATGGCGCGGGAGACGCGTTTCTCCATATCGGCGCCTTGCAGTCGGCCGGCTACGAGACGGTCCCGCCCGGCGCCAAGCTGAAGGTCAGTGTCGGCAACGGCATGAAGGGCGCGCAAGTCACGCGCGTGTTCGAAGTCGATACGGCTGGCGCCGTCGAGCGCGCGCCGCAACGTTCGTTCGGCGATGCGCCGCGTGCGCCGCGCCGCGCCCCGGATCCGGCCTCGGCCATTCCGGTGACCGGCAGCGTCAAATGGTTCGACGACAACAAGGGCTTCGGCTTCGTTCAGGCGAACGATGGCGGCAAGGATGTCTTCGTGCACATCTCGATCCTCGGCCCGGCTGGCATTCAGCACCTGCCGGAAGGCCAGGCCGTGAACATGCGCGTCGTCGATACCCCGAAGGGCCGCGAGGCTCTGTCGATCTCGCTCGGCTAGCACTTTTGTGTCGGAAAGGTCGGACGGCCTTTCCGACGCGTGACGGCGGCGCCGTGCCGACGATT
>NZ_LMUU01000234.1:14565-20297 GCF_009765775.1 Beijerinckia sp. L45 | reverse complement strand
AAATCCATTTCTTGGTCAAAATCCACGAGCCGCCGATGCCGCCTGCCCTTCAGCGCTTGATCGACATCATGGCGGCACTGCGCACGCCCGAGAGCGGCTGCCCCTGGGATCTGGCGCAGACCTCGGCGACCATCGCGCCTTACTGCATCGAGGAAGCCTATGAAGTCGTCGACGCCATCGAGCGCGGCGATGTCGAGGATCTGCGCGACGAACTCGGCGACCTGCTGCTGCAGGTGGTGTTCCATGCGAGGATTGCGGAGGAAACTGGCCAGTTCGCTTTCGCCGATGTCGCCGAAGCCGTCTGCGCCAAGATGATCCGCCGCCATCCCCATGTCTTCGGGGACCTGAAAAGCGCATCGCCGGACGGGGTTCGCGCCAACTGGGAGACGATCAAAGCCGAAGAGCGCCAGTTGAAGCGCGACAAGGCGGGGCCGCGACGCGATCGGGCAGGGTTGCTCGCCGACGTCCCGGTTGCCCTGCCCGGCCTGACCCGCGCGCTCAAGCTGCAGCAGAAGGCGTCCCGCGTCGGCTTCGATTGGGGCGACGTCAGGCTCGTGCTCGCAAAAATCCGCGAGGAGATCGACGAGATCGAGGAGGCCGTCGCCTCGAAAGACGCCAATGAGGTCGCAGGCGAGATCGGCGACCTGCTGTTTGCCGTGACCAACCTGGCGCGCCATGCCGCGGTCGATCCCGAGACCGCCGTCCGCAGCACCAATGCCAAATTCGAGCGGCGTTTCGCCTTTATCGAGCGTGAACTGGCGACGCGCGGCTCGTCGGCTGAGGCTGCCAGCCTCGACGATATGGATGCGCTGTGGGACGAAGCCAAACGCCAGGGCCTGTAGGCTTATCGCGGCGGATCGAGAGCGACCGTGAAGGCGCCGGGAATGCCGCCATTGAGCGGTATGGAGGCGGCTGTGACGAAACCCGCGTCGTCGCTGGCGAGATAGGCGGCCGTTGCCGCGAGTTCCGCAATGGTGCCGAACCGGCCCATCGGCATATGGACGAAGCGGCGCGCCGTCTCCTCCGATCCGATGCGATCGAAGACCTGCCGGAGCTGCGGTGTTTCGATCGGGCCAAGCGCGAGGGCATTCACGCGCACGCCGCTTCGCGCAAGCTGGACGCCGAGGTCGCGGGAAAGCTGTTCGACGGCGGCCTTTGCGGCGTTGAACGCCATCTGCGCGGACGCCGCGCCCATCCCGGCGAGAAACGAGGCCGTATTGATCACCGAGCCCTTGGGCGGATCGTTGCGCAGCATGAAGGGAATGCCGTGCTTGCAGCTGAGATAAGTGGTGGTGAGGTTGCCGGCGATCACCCGGCTCCAGGTCTCCAGATCCGTGTCGAGCGCGGAATGGTCGGCCGGGTCGATCAAGCCA
Organism: Beijerinckia sp. L45; assembly: GCF_009765775.1. GTDB lineage: Bacteria > Pseudomonadota > Alphaproteobacteria > Rhizobiales > Beijerinckiaceae > RH-AL1. Next base: position 18,924 of record NZ_LMUU01000234.1, on the reverse strand, counting down.
GCATTGTTGTAGATGACGTCGACCCGGCCAAATTCCTGGTGGATGCGGGCGTAGGCGCCGCGTATCGCCTCCTCGTCGAGGAGATCGACCTGGAGAGCGAGCCTGCCGACATCGTGGGCTTTGCGGTCGAGGCCGGCGACGATGCCGCCTTCGTCGGCAAACCGCCGCGCGACACCCTCCCCCAAAACGCCGAGCGCGCCGGCGACGACACAGACGCGGCCTTGCAGTCGGCCACCCATCTCTGTCGCCATGACCCGGGATCCTTGTTGGTCTGCCTCAGGGGCGATACGGCGCGCTCTCGGCCGCCGCGGCGATCGGCCCGACGTTGCGTGCGCCGTGAAAGCGCTGCAGGATCTGGCCGCTGCGTTCGGGCAGGGCGCGGACCACAAGATGCGAAACGCCGTCGTCGCTGGCGCTGCGCTCCATGACCTCGGTATGCTCGTAGAGCCAGTTCAGCCCCTGCCCGTCGGCTGGATCGAGGTCGATCGCAAACAGCGAGCGTCCCTCCGCAAGGCGCATCTCGATCTCGTCGAGGAGGTGTCTTTCGCCCTGCCCCGTCAATGCCGAGACGATGACCGGGCGCGCCTCGGCGTCCCGCCATTTCGCGGCGTTGGCGAGACTTTCGGCCGCCTCGGGGTCGAGCAGATCGAGCTTGTTCCAGACTTCCAGCAGGCGGTGATGATCCTTCGGATTGACCCCGAGATCGCCCAAAATCGCCTCGACGTCGGCGCTCTGCGCGTCGGTGTCCTCGTGCGCGATGTCGCGGATATGCAGGACGACGTCGGCCTCCAGCACCTCTTCCAAGGTAGCGCGAAAGGCGGAGATCAGCATCGTCGGAAGGTCGGAGATGAAACCCACGGTGTCCGACAACAACACCTTCGAGCCGTGCGGCAGCTTGACGATGCGCAGGGTCGGGTCAAGCGTGGCGAACAGCATGTCCTCGGCCATGACGGTGGCCTGGGTCAGCCGGTTGAACAGCGTCGACTTGCCGGCGTTGGTGTAGCCGACCAGCGCGACAATCGGATAAGGCACGTCGCGGCGCGTCTTGCGATGAAGCGAGCGGGTCCGCTTCACCCGGTCGAGTTCGCCCTCGATCTTGACCATCCGCTCGGAGATGAGGCGGCGATCGGTCTCGATCTGCGTTTCGCCGGGACCGCCGAGGAAGCCGAAGCCGCCGCGCTGGCGTTCGAGATGGGTCCAGGAACGCACCAGCCGCGATTTTTGATAGGCGAGATGGGCGAGTTCGACCTGCAACGCGCCTTCGCGCGTCCGGGCGCGGCGGCCAAAAATTTCCAGGATCAGGCCGGTGCGGTCGATGACCTTGGCGCCGAATTCCTTTTCGAGATTGCGCTGCTGCACCGGCGACAGCGCGCAGTCCATGAAGACGAGGTCGAGCGCTTCGTCCTTCACCCGCGCGGCGATCTCTTCGACCTTGCCCTTGCCGAGGAAGCTGGCGGGGCGGATCTGCGACAGGGTCACGATCGTCGCGTCGACGACATCAAGATCAATCGCACGCGCCAAGCCGGCGGCTTCGGCGATGCGCGCGTCGGGCGAACGCGTGTTGATCAGGGCGGAGGCCAGTGGCGCATTGGGATCTGGAGCGACGTGGCGGGCGCGGGCCGCGAGGTAGGGGCCGAGAACGAGAGCCCGCGTCGCGGCGGCGCGTGTGGCTTCGGGTTGGTCGTATTTTACGGGGCCGGCTTCGTTCAATCCCTACTCACTTGTCTTTGGCCGGCGTCGCGGCCTCTGGTCAGGGCGCGACCGTCGTGTCCTCGCCCGGCTCGAACATTTGGATCGGATGACCCGGCATGATCGTCGATATGGCATGCTTGTAGACGAGCTGGGAATGACCATCGCGCCGCAGCAGAACGCAGAAGTTGTCGAACCAGGTGACGACCCCTTGAAGCTTCACGCCGTTGACGAGGAATATAGTGAGAGGGACCTTGTTTTTCCGCAGGTAATTTAAAAAAGTATCCTGCAAGTTCTGCGGTCGTTCGGCTGCCATCGGATTGATCCTGGTCGTTTTTGGCGCCGTCGCCGGCGCAGACGTCACTTATGGTCCGCCAATTTGTCGCGGACGTCCGGTTTCTTAGTGCGATTGGCGTGCCAGCCGCAAGAGGGCGGCAGGCGAGTCTTTCCCGCTAGGACAAGATGTCCAAGGCCGATGTACGGCAAACCATTTGGATTGCCGCATCAGTCCGTGCGCGGCGCGACGTCGTGAAAGTGCGCCCGCAGATTCAACGCGATGGGTCCGGGGGTGCCGGTGCCGAGCACGTGATCGTCGATCGCGACGACCGGCGTGACGATCGACGTCGCGCCGGTGATGAACGCCTCTTTGGCGTCATAGGCCTCCTGCGGGCTGAAGCGCCTCTCCTCGACGCGGTGCCCCAGCTTTTCGAGCAGTGTCAGCAGCGTGGTGCGGGTCACGCCCTGCAGGATGGCGTTGGTCACGGGGTGAGTGATTACCGTCCCGCTCTGGTCGATGATCCAGGCGTTGGAGGACGAGCCCTCGGTGATCAGGCCGTCGGCGTCGAGCAGCCAGGCCTCGCCGCTGTCGCGATCCTTCGCGGCCTGTTTCGCCAGGACGTTGGCGATCAGCGAGATCGTCTTGATGTCGGGTCGCTTCCAGCGCATGTCCGGCATGGTGATGACCCTGATCCCCTTCGCCGCCTTGGCGCCGGCTTTTGCCGGATCGACGAGGCGGGCTGTGACCACAAGACTCGGGCGCACGACCGGATCCGGAAACAGGTGATCGCGGCGCGCCACGCCGCGCGAGATCTGCATGTAGATGAAGCCCTGGCGCAGCTTGTTGCGGGCGATGACCTCGCGCAGCACGATCCGGAAGGCCCCTGCCCGCATCGGGGCGTCGATGCGCAACTCGCCGAGCGAGCGCACGAGGCGCTGCAGATGACGCTCTTCGTCGATCAGCGCGCCCTGGTGCACTTCGATGACTTCGTAGACCCCATCGGCGAACTGATAGCCGCGATCCTCGATATGGACGGTGGCGTGGGCCTGCGGAAGATAGCGGCCGTTGACGTAGGCGACGCGGCTCAAGGCGGATTCCTTTTCAGTGCTTGGCCCCCTCAGATGAAAGGGTGCATCCGGTTGACGACGATACCCAGAAGCGCCGCACTTGCGATGCCCCAAAACGGCGAAACCTTGGTGAAAAACACCATGCTGGCCATGCCTGCGACGACCACCAAGGTCAAGGCGCCGGTGTAGGCGGCCTTGGTCATCACAAGGCCGCTCGCGAGCATCAGCCCGATCGCGATCGGCGCCAGCGCCCGACGGATCAAACCAACCCAGCGATTGCTTTCGTGGCGCGTCATCAGCCGGCCCAGCACCAGCGCAAGGATCGACGACGGCACCACGATGGCGAGCGTCGCCACGACCATGCCGAGAACCCCGCCGACTTGCCAGCCGATCATGCTGACCACGAGGACGTTGGGACCCGGCGCCGTCTGGCCGATCGCCACGAGGTGGGAGAAGGTCGCGTCATCCATCCAGTGCAGCTGTCCGACAACCTGGCGATGGATTTCCGGAAGCGTCGCGTTGGCGCCGCCTATCGAGAGCAGGGACAGCACGCCGAACGTCACGACGAGATGGAGCAGGATGTTGGCGTTCATCCGCGTCGTCGGTTGCGGAGCACGACCGTCCCGATGCAAAGCGGAATAGCGATCCCGATGATGACGAGGATCGGCGCCTGGAGCAGCGCGGCGGCGGCGAAAACGCCGACGACGACGAGCAGCATCACAAGATCCGGTCTCAGGCCACGCAGCAGCTTGAACGCAGTGCCGAGCACCAGACCGGCAGCCGCCGCTGCCGCGCCCGCGAGGCCGCCGCGTACATCCTGCAGCTCGGCGTAGTGCGCATAAAGCGTTGCGACGACGACCAGCAGCACCAGAGGCGCGCCGATGAGCCCGGCCAGGGCTGCCGCGGCGCCGGACAGGCCGGCATAGCGGTCTCCCAGCATGGCGGCAAAGTTGATAGTGTTGGCTCCCGGCAGCGTGCTGGCGACCCCGAACAGTTCGGCGAACTCGCGTTCCGTCATCCAGCCGCGTTCGACCAAAACGACGTGGCGAACCCAGGCCGCGACGCCGCCAAAGCCGAGCACCCCAATCTTGAGAAACGTGACGAACAGGGTGAGCCGCGAAACCGGAGACGCGATGGGGATCGGCGAAGCGGTTTCCACCGCCCTGCCCTTAATCGATGCCTAGCGACTTCAGCTTGCGATGCAGCGCCGAACGCTCCATCCCGATGAATTCCGCCGTCCGCGAGATATTGCCTCCGAAACGGCTGACCTGCGCCATCAGATACTCGCGCTCGAACACCTCGCGAGCCTCGCGCAGCGGCAGGCTC
>NZ_LMUU01000234.1:0-14436 GCF_009765775.1 Beijerinckia sp. L45 | reverse complement strand
GATCATCAGACGTTCGACGTTGTTGCGCAGCTGGCGGATGTTGCCCGGCCAGTCGTGCGACTGCAGGATTGCCATCGCGTCCGAGGCGATGCGGCGGCGCGGCATGCCGGTCGTCGTCGCCATATGGTCCATGAAGAAGGAGATCAGTTCGGGAATGTCGTCGCGGCGCTCGGAGAGCGAGGGTACCCGGATCGGCACCACCGACAGGCGATGGAACAGATCTTCGCGGAATGCACCCTCGGCGATCAGGCCTGCGAGATCGCGCGCGCTCGACGAGATGATGCGCACGTCGACGTTGACCCGTGCCGTCCCGCCGACGCGGGTAAAGTTCTGCTCGACGAGAACGCGGAGAATCTTGCCCTGCGTCTCCTTCGGCATGTCTGCGATCTCGTCTATATAGAGCGTGCCGCCGTGCGCCTCTTCGAGCTTGCCGACCATCCGGCCGCTGCCGTTGACGGCTTCCACGCCGAACAGCTCGGTCTCCATGTTCTCCGGCGTGATCGTCGCCGCATTGACCACGACGAACGGGCCCTGCGTTCGCGCCGAGGCCTCGTGGATCATCCGCGCCGCCAGTTCCTTGCCGGCGCCGGGCGATCCGGTGATCATGATGCGGGAATTGGCCGGCGCGACGCGCTCGATGACCTGGCGCAACTGATTGACCGATGTCGACTTGCCGACGATCTGGTTGACGCTGCCGCCGCGGATCTTCAGGTCGCTGACTTCGCGTTTCAGGCGCGAGTTTTCCAGGGCGCGTTCGGCGATCAGCACCAGCCGGTCGGCCTTGAACGGTTTCTCGATGAAGTCGTAGGCGCCGAGCTTGATTGCCGAGACCGCCGTCTCGATGTTGCCGTGGCCCGAAATCATCACGACCGGCAGGTTCGGGTTCTGCTTCTTGACGATCTCCAGCACCTGCAGCCCGTCGAGGCGCGAGCCCTGCAGCCAGATGTCGAGGAACACCAGGCTCGGGCGTCGCGCTTCGATTGCGGCGAGCGCCTCGTCCGAGTTCTTGGCCGTCCGCGTGCCGTGGCCTTCATCCGAAAGGATGCCGGACACGATTTCGCGGATATCGATTTCGTCATCGACGATGAGGATGTCGCTCGCCATGGGTCGGTTCAAGCCGTTTCGGTTGCCGCCGCGAGGGCGGGTTCATCGGAGGGCGAAGCGCCTGGAGACGCCTCGCGGTTGGGGAAGAAGAGACGGACGCGGGCACCCTGCCCGCCCGGTGCATCGAGGAGTTCGAGACCACCGCCGTGGTCCTCCAGAATCTTCGCGACGATGGGCAGGCCAAGCCCGGTCCCTTCCGCCCGCGTCGTCATATAGGGCTCGAGAAGCCGTTGACGATTTTCGACGGGAAAACCTTTGCCGTTATCGATGATATTGAGCTCGACATTGCCGCCTACGATCAGCGACACGAGCACCCGGCCGCCGCCGTCCGGCATCGGATCGGAGGCAAGAATGCCTTCGGTCGCGTTCTTGATGATGTTCGTCAGCGCCTGCGAGATCAGGCGGCGGTCGAACTGCATGAACACCGGCTCGGGCGGCAGCCGCTCCTCGAACGTCATCTCGGGCTGCGCCACCCGCATCAGGAACAGCACCCGGCGCACGCACTCGCTGAGGTCGTCGCGCTCCAGCGTCGCCTTCGGCATGCGGGCAAAGGACGAGAACTCGTCGACCATACGCTTGATGTCATCCACCTGCCTGACGATCGTGTCGGTGCATTGATAGAAGATATCCTGGTCGACCGTGATGTTTCGCCCGTATTTTCGCTTAAGCCGTTCGGCGGAGAGCTGAATCGGCGTCAGCGGATTCTTGATCTCGTGAGCGATGCGCCGCGCGACGTCCGCCCAGGCGGCGGTGCGCTGCGCGTCGATGACGTCGCTGATGTCGTCGAGCGTCATCACGTAGCTCTTGTCGGCGCGCACCGACGGCTCGCTGGTGACACGGACGTTGAACAGCCGGTCGCGGCCGTTGCGGTTGATCGAAACCTGGCCCTGGACGAGGCGGTGCTGGCTTGCGCGGGCCTCGGCGAGCACCGTGGCGATCTCCGGCATCACGGTCTCGACCTTCTGTCCGACGATGTCGTGGGCGCCTTCCCCGGTCTTCGGGATCAGCTGCTCTGCGGACGGATTGAGCGTGGTGATCTCGCCAGCCGGTCCGACGCCGACGACGGCGACCGGCACGCCGGACAGCACCGCCTCGGTGAAGATGCGCCGCTCGTCGATCAGCGTGCTAGCGGCAACCAGGCGGTTCTGCTGCAGCCGCAGCTCCGACGTCATCTTGTTGAAGGTCTCGCCGAGATGCGCGAGGTCGCCCTCGGAGCGATGCACCGCGACCTGCACGAAGAGATTGCCGGAGGCCACCTGATCGGTAGCGCCGATCAGGCGGCGGATGGGTTCGACAAGGCGGTTGGCGAAGTTGAGGCCGAGCCAGGTCGCCGACAGCAGCATGATCAGCGCGATCGACACATACATCGTGGCGAAGGCGATGGAGATGCTGCGGCGATGCCCGTCGAAGGCGTCGTAGAGCACGACGAGGCGATTGGCCTCCTTGGGAAATTCGATGGTGAAGGAATCGACCGGACGCGCGGCGTAGAGATAGGTGTCCGGGAACGACGCCATCGGCCGCAGCGCCACGAAGGTGCGGCCTTCGTCAAGCAGCAGGCAAAGCGGCTCGTTCTTCTTGGCGTCGGCAAAGTCGGTATCGGCCGGCTTGATGATGGCGGTGCCGGTGCCGCCAGTCGGTCCCATGTCGACCCGCTCGATCATCGTGCCGTCGGGCTTCATCAGCGCCGCCGCGCTGAAGCCGAGGAACTTGGCGCGTGAGGCAAAGTATTCTTTGAACAGCGAGCGGTCGGCAGTAAACATCACCTTGCCGCGGTCGAGGTCGAGCGCGGTGAGGCGGGCTTCCTGCAGCAGCGAACGGCACTGTCCTTCGCGGAACAGCCGCGCCGCCTCGATGGTGTTGAGCACGAAGCCGCGGACGTCCTGCATGAAGGCGGGGTTGAGGCTGCGATCGAGCGTCACCGAGCCGACCAGCGCCATCAGGATCACCGGGGCGGCGGCGATGATGGAAAATAACCCGACGACGCGGAGATGCAGGCGGGCGCCCGCGGCGCCGGCCCGCCACGCGCCGACGATCGCCCAGCCCTCGACGACGACGAGCGCCACCAGCAAGAGGATCGTCGTGATATTGGCGATGAACAGGCCGAGCACGACATTGTCGGTCGGGGCGAGCGGCGTGTAGTCGGAAAAGATCAAAAAGCTGGCGGTCGCGATCGCCAGCGCCAACACCACGACGAAGGGCCCGAAGCGCGTCAGCAGGCGACGCGGCGTCGCGATGGCATCGGCTGTTGGTGCTGCTGTCATCGTAGACGATTTATCCGATCCGCTCGAAGGCCGGCGCAGGATCATCGAGATCGAGCGCGCATCACCTTAGCCCGAGCCGAACAACTGTTGCAAGATTACGACAATTCGACGGCGTGGGCCGATGATCCCGCCTAGCGCGGCGACCGCATCAGGCGGATGTCGAGATCGCGAATCTTCTTGCGCAGCGTATTGCGGTTGAGGCCGAGCAGTTCCGCCGCCTTGATCTGGTTGCCGCGCGTTGCGGCCAGCGCCGCCGAGATCAGCGGCTGTTCCAGCTCGCGCAGCACACGGTGGTAGAGGCCGGGGGGCGGCAGCGAATCGCCATGCGCGCCGAACAGCTTCGACAGATGCCGCTCGACGGCGACACCGAGTGGGGGCGCCTCTTCGCCATCGGTCGCGGGCGCCGCATTGCCGGCGCTCTTGAGCACGTTTGGTGGCGAAAAGCCGGCCGCATCGGCCGACAGTTCGACATCGACGAGATGCTCGTTGATCGATTCCTGCGGATAGAGCGCGGCGAGACGGCGGATGAGATTTTCGAGCTCGCGGATGTTGCCGGGCCAGCGGTAGCGCTTCATCCGCTCCAGCGCGCCGGGCTCGAGCTGCTTGGTGGGGAGGCCTTCGGCGGCGGCCTGATTGAAGAAGTGCTGGGCGAGGTCGGCGACGTCCTCGATGCGCTCGCGCAGCGGTGGCAGGCGCAGCGGTACGACGTTGAGGCGGAAGAACAGATCCTCGCGGAACAGCCCCTGCCCGATCAGGATGCGGAGATCCTTGTTGGTCGCGGCGACGATGCGCACGTTGGTCTTGATCGGCGTGCGGCCGCCGACGGTGGTGTATTCGCCCTGCTGCAGCACGCGAAGCAGACGCGTCTGCGCTTCCATCGGCATGTCGCCGATTTCGTCAAGGAACAGCGTGCCGCCCTCGGCCTGCTCGAAGCGGCCGGCCGAGCGGGTGTTGGCGCCGGTGAAGGCGCCCTTCTCGTGGCCGAACAGCTCGCTCTCGATCAGGTCGCGCGGGATCGCCGCCATGTTGATCGCGACGAACGGGCCTTTCTTGCGCTTGCCGTAATCGTGCAGCGCGCGGGCGACGAGTTCCTTACCGGTCCCGGACTCGCCGGTGATCATCACGGTGAGGTCGGTCGCCATCAGGCGGGCGAGCGAGCGGTAGATCTCCTGCATCGCCGGCGAGCGGCCGACGAGCGGCATGTTGTCGAGGTCTTCCGGCAGGATCGCCCGCGAGCGATTCTTAGGTTCCGCCAGTGCGCGGCCGACGATCGACACGAGTTCGCGGAGATCGAAGGGCTTCGGCAGATAGTCGTAGGCGCCGCGTTCCGACGCCTTGATCGCCGTCATGAACGTGTTCTGCGCGCTCATCACGATGATCGGTAGCTCCGGCCGGAGCTTTTTCATGCGCGGCAGGAGTTCGAAGGCGTTTTCGTCCGGCATGATGACGTCGGTGATCACGAGGTCGCCGTCGCCGGCCTTGACCCAGCCCCATAACGTCGCGGCGGTGCCGGTGGTGCGGACGTCGTAGCCCGCGCGCGACAAAGCCTGGCTGAGCACCGTGCGGATCGCCGCATCGTCGTCCGCCACCAGAATATTTCCTGTCGTCATTGCCAGATTTTCTCCGCCAGACGGCGGTCCCTATTCGGTCGGATCCCCGCGACCGTCGCGAGGTGCCAGCATCGGCATGAGGACCTTGAATGTCGTCCGACCGGGGTGGGATTCACATTCGACGATGCCGCCATGATCGCCGACGATCTTGGCGATCAAAGCAAGGCCTAGGCCAGTTCCCGTCGGTTTCGTCGTGACGAAGGGGTCGAACAGCCGAGGAAGAATGGCGTCGGCGATGCCCGGCCCGTTGTCGCGCACGATGAATTCGAGAGGCAGGCTGATCGGGGTGTCCGATCCGTTAACCTTCAAACGAAACCCCGGGCGAAACGACGTGCGCATCTCGATCTCGCCGTCCTGCCGCGTCGGCCCGATCGCTTCGGCGGCGTTCTTGACCAGATTGAGGAAGGTTTGGATCAACTGATCGCGACTGCCGAACACCGGCGGCAGCGAGGGATCGTAGATCTCCTTGAACTTGATGTGCCGGGCAAACCCCGCCTGCGACACTTTCTTCACATGGTCGAGCACGGCATGGATGTTGACGCCTTCGAACTCCTCCGGGACGCCTTGCGAGAACGGCTTCATCCGATCGACGAGTTTCACGATCCGGTCGGTCTCGTCGCAGATCAGTCGCGTCAGCGCACGGTCGCTGTCGCTGACCTCCGCCTCGAGAAGTTGCGCCGCGCCGCGAATGCCCGACAGCGGGTTCTTGATCTCATGCGCCAGCATCGAGGCCATTGCCGAAACCGAGCGTGAGGCGCCGCGCTGGGCATGCTGGCGATCGAGTTTTTCGCCGATCGAGCGCTCGCGCAGCATGATCACCAGTGTCTCGCTCTGCGGCGTCACCTGGGAGACGAAGATATCGACCAGCCGCTCCAAGCCGAGCCGCGGCAGCCCGAGATCGACGCGGTATTCGTTGATCGCGCCACCGGTCGCGCGCACCTGCTGCATCAGCGCGAGCAGCGAGGAATCCGCCGGCAGCAGTGAGGACAGAAGATGCCGGCGCGGTGTCGTGAGACTGGTACCGAAGAAGATTTCTGCAGCGGCGTTGGCCTTGCAGATCCGGCCGTCCTGGCGGACCGTCAGGATCGGATGCGGCAGCGCGTCGAGCACCAGAAGCGCGTCGAGGCCTTCGATCGCCGCCGTCGGCGGCGCGCGCTTAGCCGACTTCGCCGAGATTAGTTGCTGCACTTCTGCGATCGCGCGTGCCGTCATGCAGCCTTCTCCAAAAATGAGATGTCGTCCGTCATATCGAAAACCGCGGCGAGTAACACCCGCACCTTGGCCGGCCTGTCTTCCGTGACCAGCGCCTGCACCGGATCGGAGGTGGGGTTGCGACCGGCATGCAGCGCGTAGGCGGCAAGATGCTTGCGCGCGTGACGCACGCCCTTGTCCACGCCGTAAAGCGACAGGAGGAGATCGTAGTGTTCCAGTGCGGCGGCCTGGCGGTCGGCCGGTGATGGCGCGGCGCGGTGCTCGCCGGTCGCCAGCGCATGGGCGATATCGCCGACGAGCCAGGGCCGTCCCAAGGCGGCGCGGCCGATCATCACCGCATCGGCGCCGGAGCGCTGCAACATCATCAGCGCATCGTCCACGGAGTGGCAGTCGCCGTTGGCGACGACGGGGATGGCGACGGCGCCCTTGACGGCGCGGATCGCGGCCCAGTCTGCCTGCCCCTTGTAGAACTGGCAGCGGGTGCGTCCGTGGACGGTGACCAGCGCCACGCCCTCCGCTTCGGCGCGGCGCGCCAGCTCCGGCGCGTTGAGGGAAGACTCGTCCCAGCCGAGCCGCATTTTCAGCGTCACCGGGACGGAAACGGCTTTCACGGTGGCGCGGATCAGCGCCGTGGCCTGATCCAGATCGCGCATCAGCGCCGAGCCGGCCAGACCGCCGACAACCTTTTTCGCCGGGCAGCCCATGTTGATGTCGACGATCGCGGCGCCCTGGTCCTGCGCCAGCCGTGCGGCCTCGGCGAGATGGGTGGCCTGGCATCCGGCGATCTGCACGACATGGCAGTCGATCCCGATGCCATCCGCCTTGGCCGCACTCGCGGCATCGCCGGCGGCGTAGAAGGCGCTGTCGACCATTTCGGACACGACCATCGAAGCGCCGAAGCGCTGCGCCAGCCGGCGCATGCCGATATCCGTGACCCCGGACATCGGCGCGAGGATCGCACGGCCGGGAATCCGCTGCGGACCGATGGCGATGCCACCGGTGAAGATGCTTATTGTTTGTGCAAGCGGCAACATGCCCACATCGTAATCAAAACCTGCAAACCCACAAGATCCTTTGAGCAAGATTTATCTTTTCACTAATTTTGTTCCAAGCCCTTCGACGTCCGCCTTCGTTGACCTCGCCTGGGAAACATCGGATGAGGCGTCCGCAGCTTTTTGCCTGATCCCTCGGATATGACCCAGCATCTTTCAACGGCCATTCTCGTGGTCGCCGCCGGCCGCGGCTCGCGCGTCGGCGCAGCGATCCCCAAGCAATATCTTGTCTTGGCAGGCCAGCCCTTGCTCAGTCATACCTTGCAGGCGCTGTTGCGGGCCGATGCCGAAGCAAAGGTGCTGACGGTGATCCACCAGGATGATCACGATCTCTACGATGCCAGCGTGCAGGCTCTCGGGCCGGCAGACCAGGCGCGCGTTCTGCCGCCGGTCCACGGCGGCGCCTCGCGGCAGGACAGCGTCCGCGCCGGCCTCGCGGCGCTCGCCGCCCTGCCCGCTTCGCCCGATCTCGTTCTGATCCACGATGGCGCCCGCCCCTTCGCGACGGCAGGCCTGATCGCGCGGGCCAAAGCCGCGGCGGCGCAGAACGGCGCGGCGGTGCCTGGCCTTGCCGTCACCGACACGATCAAGGAGGTCGACGGCGCCGGGCGCATCGTCGCGACGCCGCAGCGCGCCAAGCTGCGCGCCGTGCAGACGCCGCAGGCGTTTCGCTTTGCCCTGATTCACGCCGCGCACGGCGCCGCCGAAGCCGCCGGCGCCCGCGACCTCACCGATGACGCGGCCATCGCCGAATGGGCCGGCCATGCCGTCCATATTTTTGAAGGAGACGTCGACAACATGAAAGTCACCACCCCCGAGGACGTCCGCGCCGCCGAAGCCCGCCTGATCCAGGATTGTCCGGATATTCGCATGGGCCAGGGCTACGACGTCCACGCCTTCGGCCCCGGCGATCACGTCTGGCTCGGCGGCCTGAAAGTGCCGCACGGCAAGGGGCTGGTCGGCCATTCCGACGCCGACGTGCTGAGCCATGCCATCACCGACGCAATCTACGGCGCGCTCGGCGATGGCGACATCGGCAGCCACTTTCCGCCGTCCGACCCACAATGGAAGGGCGCGGATTCGACCATCTTCCTCGCCGCCGCCGCCGATGCGGTGCGGGCGCGTGGCGGGATGATCGCGCATATCGACGCCACCGTCGTCTGTGAATGGCCGAAGGTCGGGCCGCATCGCGACGCGATCCGTGCCCGCATCGCCGAAGTGGTGAAAATCCCGCTCGACCGTGTCGCGGTGAAGGCCACGACCTCGGAACGTCTCGGCTTCACCGGGCGCGAGGAAGGCATGGCGTCGCTCGCCATCGCCACGATCCGGCTGCCGCTGCCATGCTGACGGGGACGGCGATCGCCGAAGCGGAGGCGCTGCTGGCCCTCTACCGGAAGCATCGCCTGACGATCGTCACGGCGGAATCCTGCACCGGCGGTCTCGTCGCCGGGGTCATCACCGCGATCCCCGGCTCGAGCACCGTGTTCGAGCGCGGCTTCGTCACCTACAGCAACGAGGCCAAGGCGGACTCGCTCGGCATTCCGCTCGACTTCATCGAGCGCTACGGCGCCGTCTCACAGGAAGTGGCCCGCGCCATGGCGGTCGGCGCCCTCGACAATTCGCGGGCCGACGTGGCCATCGCCGTGACCGGCATCGCTGGGCCCGGCGGTGGCACGGCGGAAAAGCCGGTCGGTCTCGTGCATTTCGCCTGTGCCCGGCGCGACGGCGGCGCTCAGGCGGTGGAGCGCCGTTATGGCGCATTGAGCCGATCGGAAATCCGCACGGCGTCTGTGTCGATGGCGCTGAAGATGCTCAGGGATGTGGCGGGGTAGAAATTTCTGGCTTAGGAGACCGCGTTCTGAGAGCGCTGATCCCGAAGCATGCCCGAAAGTCCGATGTCCTCGTCCAACGTAGGCCAGTGGATGCCAAACGGACTGATTTCGAAGTCTTGCCGCTCCGCTGCCGACGCTGCGATGAGACGAGGATAACAATTGAGAGGCGACATGATTTGGCGTCCATCTTCGAGTCCGACGACGAGGTGGGTATCGGTCACGCGCGCGGTGCCGATTTTTGCGCGCTGGCTGTCAATGTCCAAAGTGATCGCTCCAGGCTGTCTGTAGGCGTCGACGATGCACTGCGATATGTTTGGCTATCGCGGTGAGATCGTGCGGCGGAAATCCGCTATTCTTCGCAACAGTAATGTCCACAAGCCAAAACTTACATTCATGGCCTTGGCTTGTCACATGGACATGCGCGGGTTCCGCGCCCTCGTTGGAGTAAAAGAAAAATCGATAGCCTCTCCAAACGAAAACGGTCGGCATCGAGCCTCCCAAAAAACTAAAGCGGGATATTCCCGTGCTTCTTCCACGGGTTCTCCAGCACCTTGCCGCGCAGCATCGCCAGGCCCAGCGCGACCCGCCGCCGGGTCGCGTGCGGCATGATCACCTCGTCGATATAGCCGCGCTCCGCCGCCACGAAGGGGGACAGGAAGCGGTCCTCGTAATCCTTCGTCTTCGCCGCAATTTTTTCCGCATCGCCCACGTCGGACCGAAAGATGATCTCCACCGCGCCCTTGGCGCCCATCACCGCGATCTGCGCCGTCGGCCAAGCAAAATTCAGATCGCCGCGCAGATGCTTTGAGGCCATCACGTCGTAGGCGCCGCCAAAGGCTTTGCGGGTGATGATGGTGATCTTCGGCACCGTGGCCTCGGCATAGGCGTAGAGCAGCTTGGCGCCATGCTTGATCAGCCCGCCGTATTCCTGCGCGGTCCCCGGTAAAAAGCCAGGCACGTCGACAAAGGTGACGATCGGGATATTGAAGCAATCGCAGAAGCGGACGAAGCGCGCGGCCTTACGCGAAGCGTCGCTGTCGAGCACGCCGGCGAGCACGATCGGCTGGTTGGCGACGAGGCCGACGGTGCGGCCCTCGACCCGGCCGAAGCCGACCACGATGTTTTTGGCGTGCGCCGCCTGGATCTCGAAGAAATCACCGTCATCGACGGTTTTAAGAATCAACTCTTTGATGTCGTAGGGCTTGTTCGGATTGTCCGGCACCAGCGTGTCGAGTGAAAGGTCCTTGTCCTGGAAGCCGACCGGCTCGGCCGGCCAGTCCGGCATCGGCGCGACGTTGGAGGCCGGCAGAAAATCGATCAGCCGGCGCGTCTGCAGCAGAGCTTCGACGTCGTTCTCGTACGCATTATCGGCGACCGAGCTACGCACCGCGTGGATCGAGGCGCCGCCGAGTTCTTCGGCCGTCACCGTCTCGTTGGTGACGGTCTTCACGACGTCGGGGCCGGTGACGAACATGTAGCTCGTGTCCTTCACCATGAAGATGAAGTCGGTCATCGCGGGTGAGTAGACGTCGCCGCCGGCGCAGGGCCCCATGATCAGCGAGATCTGCGGGATGACGCCGGACGCCAACACGTTGCGCTGAAACACCTCGCCGTAGCCGCCGAGCGCCGCGACGCCCTCCTGGATGCGGGCGCCGCCGGCATCGAACAGGCCGATGATCGGCGCCCGATTGCGCAGCGCCATGTCCTGGATCTTCATGATCTTTTGCGCATGCGCTTCCGAGAGCGAGCCGCCGAACACCGTAAAATCCTTGGCGAAGACGAAGACGGCGCGGCCGGTGATCGTGCCCCAGCCGGTGACCACCCCGTCGCCCGGAATCTTCTGCGTTTCCATGCCGAAGTCGACGGCGCGGTGCTCGACGAACATGTCGAACTCCTCGAACGAGCCTTCGTCGAGCAGCAGTTCAATGCGTTCGCGTGCGGTGAGCTTGCCCTTGGCGTGCTGCGCCGCGACGCGGCGGGCGCCGCCGCCGGCCTCTGCCTCGGCCCGACGTTCGGCAAGCCTCGTCAACATCGTCTTCACCAGCGCGCTCCGGCTCAATAATTGTAAGGGCTACCTCAAAATGTGTTGGGGCCGTAGCATGCCCGGACCTATGGCGAAACACGGCCTCCGCCTGTAGACATAGTCCTGTCGGCGGAGGCTTGCATAAGACGGGCCCGCTTATCTTTAGCTTGCGTGGGAGAGTTCTTGTGACGATCGAATCGGAAACCACGGAATTCGCCGAATTCAACCGCTTCGCCGACAAAGACGGCCCGCTGCGAGAGGATATCCGCTTCCTCGGCCATATCCTGGGCGACACGATCCGCGCCCAGGAGGGCGACGCGATCTTCGACACCGTCGAGCAGATCCGCAAGACTTCGGTCAAATTCCACCGCGATCAGGACGAGAACGAAGCCAAGGCGCTGGAAGCCATCCTGACCTCGCTGTCGCCGCGCCAGGCGACGCTGGTGGTGCGCTCCTTCAGCTACTTCTCGCATCTCGCCAATATCGCCGAAGACGCCCATCACGCGCGGCGCACGCGGGCTCATGCCATCGCCGGCTCGAAGCCGCGCACCGGCACGATCAAGCGCGCGCTCGCCAACGCCAAGGAGCACGGCATCTCGCGGGCGGACCTGCAGGCCTTCTTCGAAGGCGCCTTCATCAGCCCGGTGCTGACGGCGCATCCGACGGAAGTGCGCCGCAAGAGCACGATGTCCTGGGAGATCATCGTCAAGCATTTGCTCGACCGTTACGGCGATCGCGACCAGGCCGACGAGGAGCGCGACGAGGTGCGCCAGAGCATGCGCGAAGCCATGCTGGCGCTATGGCAGACCAGCCTGCTCCGCCGCAACAAGCTCACCGTCATCGACGAGGTCGCCAACGGCCTCAGCTACTACGACTACTCCCTGCTCCAGGAGTTGCCCGGCGTGTACAAAACGCTAGAGGCGCAGGTCGCGGCCTTCGAGTCGAACGAGCCTGACATGCCGATCCCCTCGTTCCTGCGGATGGGCAGCTGGATCGGCGGCGACCGCGACGGCAATCCCTTCGTCACCGCAGACGTCTTGGCGACGACCGCCCGCATGCATGGCGTCAAGGCGTTGAACCATTATCGCGACGAGCTGCATCAGCTGCGCAACGAGCTCACCCTCAGCGCGACCATCGTGGATGTGTCCGCCGGCGTCACGACGCTGGCCGATGCCGCGCATGATCATCGCCCGAGTCAGCGCGGCGAGCCCTACAAGCGCGCGCTGTTCGGCATGATCCGCCGGGTCTATTCGACGACGCAGCTGTTCAAGGACGAGCCGCTCGGCCAGATGCCGCCCTACGCCGCCCCGGCGGAACTGCTCGCCGATCTCACGACGATCGAGACGTCGCTGACGGAAAACGGCTCCGGCATTCTCACCCGCGGGCGGCTGCACCGGTTACGGCGCGCGGTCGATTGCTTTGGCTTTCACCTCGCCAGCATCGATCTCCGTCAGAACTCGTCGGTGCACGAACGCACCATCGCCGAGCTGCTGGAAGCGGTCGCGCCCGGCACGGACTACCTCGCACGCTCCGAGGACGAGCGCGTCGCCATCCTCGAAAAAGAGCTCGACACCCCGCGTCCCCTGATCTCGCCATTCCTGGCGTATTCCGAGGAGACGCAGTCGGAACTCGGCGTCTTCCGCATGGCGGTGGAGGCCAAGAAGCAGTACGGCGACGCCATCATCCACACCGCTATCATCTCCATGGCGGAATCTGTTTCCGACCTGCTCGAACTCGCCGTGCTTCTCAAGGAAAACGGCCTGATCGACCGGGACTGCAAGAGCGCGGTTAACCTCGTGCCGCTGTTCGAGACGATCGACGATCTGCGCGCGGCAGCGGGCATCATGGACGCGGCCTTCAAGAACAGGCATTTCGCCCGCATCGTCGCCTCGCGCGGCCAAGTCCAGGAGGTCATGCTCGGCTATTCCGACTCCAACAAGGACGGCGGCTTCGTCACGTCGGGCTGGGAGCTGTATCAGGCCGAAATCGCGCTGATCGAGACCTTCGCCGCTCACGGGATCAAGATGCGGCTGTTCCACGGCCGCGGCGGCTCCGTCGGCCGTGGCGGCGGCCCGAGCTACGACGCGATCATGGCGCAGCCCTCCGGCGCCGTCCGCGGCCAGATCCGCATTACCGAACAGGGCGAGATCATCTCGTCGAAATATTCCAACGCCGATACCTGCCGGCGCAATCTCAACATCCTGGTCGCGGCGACGCTGGAGTCGACATTGCTCGACACCCGCCGCCCATCGGCGCCGCAAGCGTTTCTTGAAACGATGCAGAATCTATCCGACCGGGCGTTCAAGGCCTATCGCGCGCTGGTCTACGAAACCCCCGGCTTCGAGGACTATTTCTGGAGCTCGACGGTGATCAACGAGATCGCCACGTTGAACCTCGGCAGCCGCCCCGCATCACGCAAGAAGACGCGGCGGATCGAGGATCTGCGCGCCATTCCCTGGGTGTTCAGCTGGGCGCAATGCCGCGTGATGCTGCCGGGCTGGTACGGCTTCGGCACCGCCATCCGGGATTGGCTGGCCGTGCCCGGCAACAGCCAGGAGCAGCTCAGCGCAATGTACCAGGACTGGCCGTTTTTCCGCACCATGCTGTCTAACATGGACATGGTGCTGGCGAAGAGCAGCCTCGCCGTCGCGTCGCGCTATGCCGACCTCGTCGAGGACGAGGGATTGCGCACCAAGATCTTTGCCGCGATCAGCACCGAGCATGCGCTGACCATCGGTGCCGTGCTCTCGATCATGGGCCAGGAGCGGCTGCTCGAAACCAACCCGTTGCTGGAGCGCTCGATCTCCAACCGCTTCCCTTACCTCGACCCGATGAACCACGTGCAGGTGGAATTGCTCAAGATGCTGCGTTCCGACCAGGACAACGACGAGGTCCGTAGCGGCGTGCATCTCAGCATCAACGGCGTCGCGGCGGGGCTGCGGAATAGCGGGTAGGTCGGCCTCGGTTCGGGTTGCAGTGAAGCGCGCTAGCGAGATCTGAGACGCGTCACCCGTCCGCGCTGACCTTCACCGTCTGCGCTTTGACGGCGCGGCTCAGCTCTTCGGCTTCTGCGAGCAAGTCGTCGACGACGCGCCCCATCGGACGGCCGTCCCCCATCGTCGAGAGCCACAAGGTCGCGCCTTCAAGGCGCAGGATCGCGTCCGCCGCCACGTCCCGCGCCGCGTCTTCGTCCATGACGGGCCGCAGGACCGCGGCCAGACGGTCGCGGAATGCCGCGAAGTAGGCCCGTACCGCGGCTCTGGCCTCGGGCGTGTCGTTGGACACGCCGTAGGCGAGATGCAAGCCGACGCAGCGCTTGCGGTCGCAAAGCGACGACGCGGT
>NZ_LMUU01000024.1 GCF_009765775.1 Beijerinckia sp. L45 | reverse complement strand
AACGCGGCGTACGAGGGGTTCGTCGTCGCCAGCGACGGCCATGGCGGCACGGTCTTGTCATTCGCCGTGAATGCGCCGTCGACGCCGGTGCTGGGGGCAGGGCAGGACACGGGCGCGTCGAACACCGACAACATCACCTCCGTCAATGTGCCCACCTTTACCGGGACGGCGCTGCCTGGCGGCACCGTGACGCTCTACGATGGCGCAACCGCCATCGGCACGGCGGTGGTCGCCGGCAACGGCACCTACACGGTCGCGGCATCGCAGGCCCTGGCAGACGGCCAGCATCAGATCGGCGTGACGGTCGGCGACGGTTTGGGCCATGTCAGCGCCGAGTCGACGCTGACCACGCTCACGATCGATACCATGGCGCCAACCGCTCCAGGCGCGCCGACGCTGTTGAACGATACCGGCGCCTCCTTCACCGACGGTATCACCAGCAACGCATCGATCGTCTATGCGACTCCGGTCGGCTCGGACGTCCTGCTCTACAAGGTCAACACCGGGGCCTATTCGACCACGGCGCCGAGCTTCACAACCGACGGCACCTACACCGTTTCCACCGAAGAACGCGATCTCGCCGGCAACGTCAGCGCCGCCTCCAGCCTGACCTTCACGCTCGACACGACGGCGCCGACCGCGCCGGTCGCCCCGACATTGGCTGCCGACACGGGTGTCGCCGGGGACAACATCACCAGCAATGCGACAATCAATTATGCGACGCCAGTCGGCTCGGACGTCCTGCTCTACAAGGTCGGCGCAGGGGTCTACTCGACCACGGCGCCGAGCTTCACCACGGATGGGACCTACACCGTTTCGACGGAAGAACGCGACCTCGCCGGCAATGTCAGCGGCGCGTCCAGCCTGACTTTCACGCTCGACACCACGGCGCCGGCAGCGCCAGCGGCGCCCGTGCTGGTCAGCGACACCGGCACGTGGACCACGGACAACGTCACCAGCAACGCGGCGATCACCTACGCGACTCCGGTCGGCTCGGACGTCCTGCTCTACAAGGTCGGCAACGGCGCCTATTCGACAACAGCGCCGAGCATCACCGCAGATGGCACCTACACCGTCTCGACGGAAGAGCGCGACCTCGCCGGCAATGTCAGCGCCGCGTCCAGCCTGACCTTCACGCTCGACACGACGGCGCCGGCTGCACCGGCCGCCCCGACGCTGGCTGCCGACACGGGTGTCGCTGGCGACAACATCACCAGCAACGCGTCGATCGTCTATGCGACCCCGGTCGACTCGGATGTTTTGCTCTACAAGGTCGGCACCGGCGCCTACTCGACCACAGCGCCAAGCTTTACGGCAGACGGCACCTACACCGTCTCGACCGAAGAGCGCGATCTCGCCGGCAACGTCAGCGGCGCCTCCAGCCTGACCTTCACGCTCGACACGACGGCGCCGACCGCCCCGGGCGCTCCGACGTTGGCCGTCGACACGGGTGTCGTTGGGGACAACATCACCAATAACGCAACGATCAATTATGCGACCCCGGTCGGCTCGGACGTCCTGCTCTACAAGGTCGGCACCGGCGCCTATTCGACCACCGCACCGAGCTTTACTGCGGACGGTACCTATACGGTCTCGACCGAAGAGCGCGATCTCGCCGGCAACGTCAGCGGCGCGTCCAGCCTGACCTTCACGCTCGACACCACGGCGCCGACCACGCCGGTCGCGCCGACGCTGGCCGTCGACACCGGCGCGGCGGGCGACAACATCACCAGCAACGCGACGATCACCTATGCGACCCCGGTCGGCTCCGACGTCCTGCTCTACAAGGTCGGCACCGGCGCCTATTCGACCACGGCGCCGAGCTTTTCCGCAGACGGCACCTACACTGTGTCGACCGAAGAGCGCGATCTCGCCGGTAACGTCAGCGCGGCCTCCAGCCTCACCTTCACGCTCGACACGACGGCGCCGGCCACGCCGGCGGCCCCGGTCCTGACCGACGATACGTCCGGCGGAAGCAAAGTCACAAGCGATCCCGCGATCGCCTATGCGGCCCCGGCAAGCGGCGACACGCTGCTGTATCAAGTCGACAACACCGGCGCCTTCACGACGACGCGGCCGACCTTCTTGACCGACGGCACCCAGGATGGCGTGCATACGGTCTCGGTCGAGGAACAGGATGCCGCAGGCAACACCAGCGGCGCGTCGAGTCTCACCTTCACGCTCGATACGGGCGGCGGAGGCGGCCCCGCGATCCCGACGGCCCCCGTACTGGCGAACGATACGTCGGGCGGTCAGAACGTCACCAGCGATCCGACCATCACCTATGCGGCTCCGGCAAGCGGCGACACGCTGTATTACAAGGTCGGAAGCAGCGGAACCTACTCGACGGTGGCGCCGACGTTCGCCACCGACGGCACCCAGGATGGCACGTACACCGTCTTCGTCGAGCAACGCACGGCGGCCAACGTGGCCAGCGCTGCCTCAACCCTGACCTTCACGCTCGATACGCAGGCGCCCGGCGCGCCCGGCGTCCCGGTGCTGACGCACGACACGTCGGGCGGCATGGGCGTTACCAGCGACCCGTCGATCACCTACGTGACGCCGGCGACCGGTGACACGCTGGTCTATAATCTCGATAACGGCGGCTACACGACGACCCGGCCGACCGTCACAGGCGACGGCACGCATACCGTATCGATCGAGGAGCGGGACGCCGCCGGCAACACCAGCACCGCTTCAAGCCTCACCTTCACGCTCGATACGGCGACCCCGGCCGCCCTCGCTGCGCCGGTGCTGGCGCACGACACGTCGGGCGGCCAGAACATCACCAGCGACCCGACCATCACCTATGCGGCGGCGACGAGCGGCGACACGATCCTCTATCGCGTCGACGGGGCCACGACCTACACCACGGTTCAGCCGACCTTCGCCACCAACGGCACCCAGGACGGCACCCACACGGTTTCCGTCGAGCAGAAGGATGCCGCCGGCAACGTCAGCGCCGCGTCGAGCCTCACCTTCACGCTCGATACGATGACACCGGCGACCGTTACGACGCCGGTGCTGGCGCACGACACGTCGGGCGGCTTGGGCATCACCAGCGATCCGACCATCACCTACGCGGCGGCGGCGAGCGGCGACACGCTGTACTACAAGGTCGACACCGGCGCCTATACGACGACGCTGCCGACCTTTGCCACCAACGGGACGCAAGATGGCGCCCACACGGTCTCGGTCGAGGAGCGCGACGCCGCCGGCAACAGCAGCGCCGCGTCGAGCCTCACCTTCACCCTTGATACGCAGGCGCCGGCCGCCCTCGCGGCGCCGGTGCTGGCCCACGACACGTCGGGCGGTCAGAACATCACCAACGATCCGTCCATCACTTATGCGACGGCCGCCAGTGGCGACACCGTCCTCTACCGCGTCGATGGCGCGACCACCTACACCACGGTTCAGCCGGTTTTCGCCACCAACGGCACCCAGGACGGCACCCACACGGTCTCGGTCGAACAAAAGGATGCCGCCGGCAACGTTAGCGCGGCCTCGAGTCTCACCTTCACGCTCGATACGGTGACGCCGGCTACGTTGGCGACGCCGACGCTGGTGCACGACACGTCTGGTGGTCAAAGCATCACCAGCGATCCGACGATCGCCTACGCGGCGGCGGCGACCGGCGATACGCTGTACTACAAGGTCGACACCGGCGCCTACACCACGGCCCTGCCAACCTTCGCCACCAATGGTATGCAGGACGGCGCCCACACGGTCTCGGTCGAGGAGCGCGATGCCGCCGGCAACAGCAGCGCCGCCTCCAGCCTGACCTTTACGCTCGATACGCAAGCGCCGGCCGCGCCTACGGCGCCCGTGCTGGCCGACGATACGTCCGGTGGCCAAGGCGTCACCCGCGATCCGGCGATCACCTACGCGACTGCCGCGCCCGGCGATACGCTGCTTTACCGGGTCGATGGCGCCACGACCTATACGACGACGGTGCCGACCTTCGCCACCAATGGCACCCAGGACGGCCCTCACACTGTCTCCGTCGAGGAGAAGGATGCCGCCGGCAATATCAGCACCGCCTCGAGCCTCAGCTTTACCCTCGACACGATCACGCCGGTCGTGACGGCCTCGGGACCTGGCGGCGCTTACCACTCAAATATCGGGCCGACCGTCGTCAACGCTTCGGTCGACGTCACCGACACGAGCGGGTCCGCCCTACAATCGGCGATGGTGGTGATTGCCACCGGCCTGCAGGCCGGCGACATCCTTGCCGCCAATACGACCGGAACCAGCATCAGCGCTTCCTATAGCGCCAACACCGGCACGTTGACACTGACCGGCACCGACACGGCAGCCGACTACCAGCAGGTTCTGCGCAGCGTGACCTACACGTCGACGTCGAGCAATCCGACGGTAGGTGGAACCGACGTGACCAGGACCATCGCGTTCAGCGCGAGCGCCGGGCCGTCGAACACCAGCGCGCCGGTCAACACCGCGATCACCGTCGACCAGGCGCCTTTGGCTCCGCCCGCTGCGCCCGCTCAGGGCATGGTGCCGGGCCTGGTGTATACG
This sequence comes from Beijerinckia sp. L45, assembly GCF_009765775.1. GTDB lineage: Bacteria > Pseudomonadota > Alphaproteobacteria > Rhizobiales > Beijerinckiaceae > RH-AL1. The sequence continues at coordinate 20,366 of NZ_LMUU01000024.1, read as the reverse complement.
GGAACCGCCGGAACGTCGGGAACCGGTGCGCTTCGTGGCGATAGCGATCCTGAGGGGGGCACCCTCAGCATCACCCAGGTCAATGGCAGCGCCGGCAACGTCGGCGTGTCGACTGCGGGTGCTTATGGCCATCTGACCTTGAACGCAGACGGATCCGAAACCTATTTGGGCGACAGGGGCCTTGCCATCGTGTCCGCCGTGGACGGGTCGCCGATCACGGACACGTTCACCTACGTCGTCACCGACTCGGAAGGCAGCGCGACGGCGTCGACCGACACCTTCACGGTTTCGCTCGTTGCCGGCGGCATCGAGGCCGTGGCCAATCTCTCCGATGTCGCGGCGCCCGCTCGCGTCCTCAACCTCGGCGCCACGCGGATGAACGTGACGGAGACCGTGGCCGGCACCTATTCGGGCGTGATCCAGAACGGAACGAGCGGCAACGTCGGCGGGGTCCTGTCCGTCGCTGGGCCTGCGGCTCTGACGCTGACCGGCCACAACACCTACACCGGCCGCACCTCCGTCGGCGGCACGCTGGATCTGGCGGCAGGAGGATCCATCGCCACCAGCCAGGCCCTGAAGATGCTGAGCGGCGGGGTGTTCGACATTTCCGGCGAAACCAGCGGCGCGTCGGTGATCAAGGTCAAGGGACCGGGCGGGACGATCAAGCTCGGCAGCCAGACCCTGACCCTCAGCGGCTCGACGATGGGCGAGTTCGACGGCACGATCACCGATGGCGGCGTCGCCGGCGGCACCGGCGGCGTCTTGAAGGTCCTCGGCACGGGCGGTGTCCTTCTGACCGGCGTCAGCACCTACACAGGCAAGACCTCGGTCGCTGCCACGCTGGAACTTGGTGCCGGTGGCGCCATCGCCTCGAGCCAGGCCTTGAAGATGATCGCTGGTGGCGTGTTCGACATCTCCGCCGAAACCGCGGGCGCGTCGGTGATCAAGGTCAAAGGCGTGGGCGGCACGATCAAGCTCGGCAGCCAGACCCTGACCCTCAGCGGGTCGAATATGGGTGAATTCGACGGGACGATTACCGACGGCGGCCTTGCCGGCGGTGCCGGCGGTGTCCTCAAAGTGCTGGGCACAGGCGGTCTCACCCTCACCGGCGTCAACAGCTACACCGGCAAGACTTCGGTCGCTGCGACATTGGCACTCAGCGGTGACGGATCCATCGCTTCAAGCCAGGCCTTGAAGATGATCGCCGGCGGTGTTTTCGACATCTCCGCCGAAACCACCGGCGCGTCGGTGGTCAAGGTCAAAGGCCCGGGCGGGACGATCGAGCTGGGCAGCAAGACCCTGACGCTCAGCGGATCGACGATGGGTGAGTTCGACGGGACCATCACCGATGGCGGCGTCGCTGGCGGCACCGGCGGCGTTCTGAAGGTGCTGGGCGCCGGCGGAGTCTTGCTCACCGGCATCAACAGCTACACCGGTCGGACCTCGGTCGGTGCGACCTTGGAACTCGGCACCGGCGCGTCGATCGCCACGAGCCAGGCGTTGAAGATGCTGCCCGGCGGTGTGTTCGACATCTCCGGCGATACCGGCGGTGCCACGATCAAGAAGCTCAAGGGGACCGGGGGGACCGTCGAACTCGGCGCCCAGACCCTGACGGTGACGGGGTCGACCGCCGGCGAGTTCGACGGCACCATCACCGATGGCGGTATCGCAGGCGGTGCCGGCGGCGTTTTGAATCTCGTGGGTCCTGGCGCTTTGTTGTTGACCGGCACCAGCACCTACACGGGTGGTACGATCGTCGGCAGCGGCAGCACGCTGGAACTGGACGGGGCAGGCGCTGCAGGATCGGGCACGATCACCTTCAACGGCGCGGGCACGGTGAAACTGGATGCGCCGGCCTTGACGGCTGTGTCGGGCACGCAATCGAGCTTCGGCAACACGATCGCTGGTATGGGCGTCGGCGACGCGCTCGACCTCGCCAGCCTGGCGTTTTCGTCCGGGTCCACCACCGCGACGATCAGCAACGGCGTCCTCACTGCCACGTCCGGCGGCAACAGCGTGACGCTGAACCTCACGGGCGTCGCCGACGGGACGCAGTTCACCGCGGCGGCCGATGCCACCGGCGGCACCGTGATCACGCAGACGCCGGTCATTCCGGGGGCTTTCGTCTACACGCCGGCTTCTGCCCCAGGTTCGAGCCAGGCGGTCACGCCGAGCGGCGACCTCGCACCGTCGCCGGCGACGATGCTGGCCGACGCCTTGAACGCGCCGAGCAACAGTGCGTCCAGCACCTTCACCGCACCCGCATCGCAAGGGTCGGCCGCGAGCCTTGCGACACCGGCGCATGCCTGAGCGGCATGACCTGCCAACCCCATGGCGTGGTGTCTCTCTACAGACACCACGCCGAACAAGGCGCCGCACCTGGCATCTGAAAGACGGTCAAAGCCCGCCGAGATAATCGGTCTTGCCGAGCGCAACACCCTCGGCGCGGAGGATGTCGTAGGCGGTCGTGACGTGGAAGAAGAAGTTCGGGATGGCGAGTTTGAAGAGATAGGTCTCGGCTGTGAAGTCCATCGCCGCTGCGCCGAACTTCACGCTGATCGGCCGCGACGCAGCCGCCGCGATGTCGTCTGCCGGCACGCTGTCGATATAGGCGAGCGTATCCTTGATCCGCTTCTGCAGCGCAGCCAGCGTGGTTTCGGTGTCGGCGAACGGCGGCGCGGTGACGCCCGCGAGCCGTGCCGTACAAATCTTCGCGGCGTCGCTGGCGCTCTGCACCTGGCCAGCCAGGGTGCGCATGTCGGGCGCGAGCCGCTTTGTCACGAACGCGTCCGGATCTATTCCCGCGGCCGTCGCATGGGCGCTCGCCTTGTCCAGAATCAAGGAGAGTTGCTGCAACCCGCGCTGAAAGACGGGCACCGACGCGGTGAAGAATGTCAGGGACATGGACGAATCCGTATGGGCTCGAGAGATTTATACCGGTCGGTATAGATCAGAGCCATGCCAGGGATTCAAGTGCCACTGTTTCATCGGCCGCGGTAGCGTCGACATCCAACAACCTTGCGGGCGCGACATCGCGCGAGCCCGTAAGATCCAGCTCTACGGCAACAGCCCTCGCGGAGACATCCGCGAGGGCTGTGAAATAACGCTCATTCATCCGGATACTGGGTGCGACCCGGCATTGCGCCCATCAGGGCTTCGGAAGGCCCGGCGCGCAGTCGGTACGATCGGCGGTCTGCAGATTGCCCTTGTTCGGCTCGGCCGAGGTAGCCTCGACATGACCGGGGGTACCCGGTGCCGGGATGCCGCCCGCGCGCGGATCCGTGCCGCGGTCGTAGTTCTGCGCCGAGAAGGTCGGGCAGCCCGGACGCTGCTGCGCGCTCGCGGCGCCCGCGAAGGCGAGAGCAAAGAGCGGAACGGTAACGGTCACCAAGGTCAGTTTCTTCAACATGTCTGTTCTCCAGTTGTCCGAACGACGACTGCACTACAGAGCTCAACAGTCCCGATTGAACCGGCCTCGGAGATCACTGCCGTCTCTTGCTTGGTCATGTGCATATCGCCGGTGGCGGCTTGAATCGACGGCGCTTTGAACATCCGCCGAGTTCGGACTTAATCATAGCGACGACAGCGGACACATGGGAAGCCGCAATTTCAGGCGCAAGGCATCGTCGGTGGCCAAACAGAGCAAGAAATCAAGTCTGCTTCGACGTCACGACAATGCTTGCCTATCTTTCCGGCAATAGCGACGCGCAAGCCGGATGTATTCAGACTTTTAACCGTCATCTAGTCTTGTTTGACTGGATTGCGCGTATCGCGACGACCGTCCCGACGACGTCCGCATGCTCACACGAGCCGGTCGAGCCGCAGCCTCTGTCTATCATCGGTCATGTGTCGGACCGCCAGAAACGCAATGACGACCGACGCCAGGCCGCTCGCACCGCCGAGCAGGAACATCAGCAGAATCTGGTATTTCACCGCTTCCAGCGGGTCCATGCCGCCAAGAATCTGGCCGGTCATGATGCCGGGCAGGGTGACGATCCCCGACGCCGACATCGCGTTGATCATCGGCAGCATCCCCTGGCGGATGCCCTGCACGATGATCGGCCGCGCCGCCTCTCGGAACGTCGCGCCGAGCGCCAGCTGTGCCTCGATCGCCATGCGCTCGCGGTCGAAGCCGCTGAGCACGACGTCCAGCGTGATGCTGCCGGTGTTCAGCACATTGCCGAGGATGATACCGACGAGCGGGATGGCGTAATGCGGATCGAACCAAGGGTCCGGCCGGATCGCCGTGGTCAGCGCGAGAAGCGCGGTCAGCAGCGTCGCGAGGCCGACGCTCGTTGCGCCGATGATGTAATTCGCGCCGCCCTTCAGGCGTTTTGCCGGGCGTGTCGCGACCTCGCGTCCAGCCACGAGCAGCATCACGACCACGACCGCGAGCGTCGCCGCGGGGTTGTTCAGCGTGAACACGAAGCGCAGCACGAAGCCGATGGTGACCAGTTGCAGCACCATGCGCACCGCCGCGATGGCGATCCGCTTGTGCAGGCCGAGGTGCAGCCACAGCGACAACGCGGCATCGAACACGATAAGCAAGGCGGCGATCGCCAGATCGCCTGGCGTGAGCGCAATGGCGTTCATCTTGGATCGAGCTTTCCTGCGGTCAGCGTGTAGTGCTGGTGGCCCAGCCGGTCGCGCTGGCTGTCATCGTGCGAGACGAGGACGATGATGAGCCCCTCCGCCATCAACGCTCGCAGCACCGTCTCGACCCGTGCGGTGCTGGTGGGATCGAGCGCACTCGTCGGTTCGTCCAGGAGAAGCGCACGCGGGCGGGCGACCAGCGCTCGGATCAGGCCGAGACGTTGCCGCTCGCCGGTCGAAAGCAGACGCACGGGCCGCGCGAACACGGCGGGATCGAGCGCCAGCTGTGCGGCATAGGTCTCGGCGGCATGGCGCGTGGCGCTGGAAAAATGGTCGGCGACGTCCTCGCTCCACCAGCCGGCCTCGGCGGCGACGTAGACCACCTGCCGCCGCCATTCCGGCGCGGGGACACGGCAGCGATCCATGTTGCCAAGGGTCGCAGTGCCGCTATGCGGATCGAGGTCGGCAAGCATTCGCAGCAGCAGGCTTTTGCCCGATCCCGAGGGGCCGGCGATGGCCGCGCAGTGCCCTGGTTCGACGCGGAGGTCGATGGGGCCGATGATCGCGTTCTGGAGGTTTTGGAGGTTAAGCATCAATAACGATCCGAGGTTCGCCTTTTCCGTGACGAGAAACAGAGCGATGCGACATCCATCGCGGGTCTTTGACAATCACCGCTGAATCGCTGAGGTCACATTTAGCAGAAAGATTGCGCTTCCATCCTGATCGAAGGATCCGACATGTCCGTGCTTGACCACGCCGCCGACACCGCCTCGGGCCAGGGCAAGCCAAAGCTGGAAGGCCGCGCCGTCGCCGCCGTCATCCTCGGCAATGCGCTCGAATTCTACGATTTCACCACCTATTCCTTCTTCGCGGTGTTCATCGGCAAGGCATTTTTTCCCGCCACCGACGAAGTCACCAGCCTGTTGCTTTCGGTGGCGACGTTCGGCATCGGGTTTCTGACACGCCCGATCGGCGGCGTGCTCATCGGCGCCTATGCCGACCGCGCCGGGCGCAAGCCGGCGATGCTGCTGACCATCGGAATGATGGCGGTCGGCATGATCATGCTGGCGGCGACGCCGAGCTACGCTTCCATCGGCATCGCCGCGCCGATTCTGGTGGTGCTCGGGCGGCTGATTCAGGGGTTTGCGCTGGGCGGCGAGGTCGGGCCCTCCACCGCCTACCTTCTCGAAGCCGCGCCGTCGGAAAAGCGCGGCTATATCACCAGCTGGCAGCTGGCGAGCCAGGGCGTCGCCACGCTGCTTGCCGGCGCCATCGGTTTCGTCATGTCGGTCGTGCTTTCGCAGGGCGCGCTGGAGAGCTGGGGCTGGCGGGTGCCGTTCATCCTCGGCATCGCCATCGTCCCGGTCGGCCTCATCATCCGCAACCAGCTGCCGGAGACGGCTGGCAAGGAAAGTTCCGAGGCGGACAAGGCGGAAGAATCCACGGTGGGCGTGCTGAAGCGCCTGTTCCGCGACCACCGCGGCATCATGCTGGCGGCGATGGCGATCATCACCGCCGGCGCGGTGTCAAATTCCGCCGGCGCCTACATGACGAGCTACGCCAAGACGACGCTGCACCTGCCGGAGAGCACGTCGATCGCCGCGACCTTGATGCTGGGGGTGGCGTCGCTGATCTTCTGCCTCGTCGGCGGCTGGCTCTCCGACCGCTATGGACGAAAAGTGATCATGATCGTGCCCCGCGCGCTTCTCGTGCTGGTTGCCTACCCCGCCTATTACCTGATGGTGCATCGTCCTAGCGCCGTCACGGTGTTCGCGGCGACGGGGTTGATCTCGGCGCTGTCGTCGATCTGCAGCAGCGCCGCCATCGTCGCCATCCCGGAGTCGCTGCCGCGCGCGGTGCGCAGCGCCGGGCTGGCCATCGCCTATGCCATCGGCGTCGCCATTTTCGGTGGCACGGCGCAGCTGGTGGTGACGTGGCTGATCAAGGTGACCGGCGATCCGCTGTCGCCGGCGTACTACCTGCTAGCCGCCAGCATGCTCGGCGTCGTCGCGCCGTTCTTCATGAGGGAGACCGGGCGCAAGCCGCTGATCGATTAGGCCGCGACCGACTCCGCCGGCAACGCCTCCGCGACGCCGATCAGACTGTCGCGGGTGACCAGGGCGGCGAGCGCGTCCTCGCTCCAGCCCTCCGTCCCGGCGGGGCGCATCGGCAAGACCATGTAGCGCATATCGGCGGTGCTATCGTGCACACGCAGTTCGACGTCGTCGCGGAGCTGCATGCCGAACTCGGCCAGCACGGCACGCGGCTCGCGCACGGCGCGGCTGCGGTAGGCGATGCCTTTGTACCAGGCCGGCGGCAGGCCGAGCAGCATGCGCGGATAGCAGGAGCACAGGGTGCAGACGATCATATTGTGGAGCTTTGGCGTGTTCTCCATGACGAGGATATGGAACACGCCGGCCTCGAAGCCGAACTCGGCGGCCGCGGCGCGGGCATCGCTCAGAAGCCGCTCCTTGTAGGCCGGATCGATCCAGGCGCGGGCGACCATTTTTGCGCCGCTGCCGGCGTTGCGGCCTTCCATCGCCTCGACCTCGCGCCGCACATCCTCCGGCGTGAAAACGCCCTTCTCGATGAGCAGCTCGCGGAGCGCGATCTCCATCTGCTGGTAATGCGACGGTGGCCCGTCGGCCACGACGACGACGCCCTCGTGCGGGTGATCGTGGGCGTGGTCACCGTGATGGTGGTCGTGCGCCATGAGCGTCCTCGATCTGCCCCTCTCCCCCTTGCGGGGAGAGGCTGGGAATGGGGTTGCGGTGTTCTTCCACGGGTCGAAGCAGATTGAAAGACCCCTACCCTGACGCGCCCCGCAAGGGGAGGGGGATCAGGCTTCGGCGGTTACCCGGCGTCGGCGTGCGCGAGATCGCCGGTGGCGTGGTTCTTCGTCGGGCTTTCCACGTGCTTGGGCATCAGCATCGCGTCGACGACCAGCGGGTGCAGCGCGGGGTCGCCGCGCTCCGCTTGCGCGATCAGCAGCGCATGCATCTTCGGCGTCCAGAATTTTACGATATGGCCGGAAATTCCGGCGATCGCCTGGTCGTGTGGATAGGAGCCGAAGAACTGCGCCATCTGGTTCGCCATCATCGCGAGCTTGGCGGCCTTCTTCGCGACGAGATCACCGTGGTCGCTCATTCCGCGGCTTCCATTTTCGGCGCCACGCGGGTCAGCGCGACATCCTCCTCGAAGAAGCGCGCCTGCCAATCGGACATCCGGTTGGTCTTGCGCACCTGCACGGCGGTCACCTTGTATTCCGGGCAGTTGGTGGCCCAGTCGGTGTAGTCCGTCGTGATGACGTTGGCGCCTGTCTTGGCATGGTGGAAGGTCGTGTAGACCACGCCCGGCTGCATCCGCTCGCTGATCCGCGCCTTGATGGCAATGTCGCCGGAGCGGCTTTCCAGCGCCACGAGGTCGCCGTCCTTGACGCCGCGAAGCTCGGCATCGAACGGATGGATCTCGAGAACATCTTCCTCGTGCCACATCGAGTTCGACGTGCGCCGCGTCTGCGCGCCCACGTTGTACTGGCTGAGGATGCGCCCGGTCGTCAGGATCAACGGGAAGCGCGGGCCGGCCCGCTCTTCCGTCGCCTGGAACTCGGTGATCATGAACTTGCCCTTGCCGATCACGAAGTGACCGACATGCATGGTCGGCGTGCCCTCGGGCGCGTCGTCGTTGCACGGCCACTGCACCGAACCCAGACGCTCGAGCGTCTCGTAGCTGACGCCCTTGAAGGACGGTGTCGTCGCCGCGATCTCGTCCATGATCTGGCTGGGATGGGTGTAGGTCATCGGCAGGCCGAGTGCGTTGCTGAGCAGCATGGTCGCCTCCCAGTCGGCATAGATGCCGAGCGGCGCCATCACCTTCCGCACGCGGCTGATGCGGCGTTCGGCGTTGGTGAAGGTGCCGTCCTTTTCGAGGAACGACGACCCCGGCAGGAACACGTGGGCGTATTTCGCGGTCTCGTTGAGGAAGATGTCCTGCACGACGACGCATTCCATCGCGCGGAGACCCGATGTGACGTGATGGGTGTCGGGGTCGGACTGGGCGATGTCCTCGCCCTGGACGTAGAGCCCTTTGAACGTGCCTTCGACGGCTTCGTCGAGCATGTTGGGGATACGCAGGCCAGGCGTGCGCTGCAGCGACACACCCCAGAGCGCCTCGTACATTTCGCGGGTCGCGTCGTCGGAGACGTGGCGATAGCCCGGGTACTCGTGCGGGAACGAGCCCATGTCGCACGAGCCCTGCACGTTGTTCTGACCGCGCAGCGGGTTCACGCCCATGCCGATACCGCCGATATTGCCGGTGGCCATGGCGATGTTGGCCATGCCCATGACCATGGTCGAGCCCTGGCTGTGCTCGGTGACGCCAAGCCCGTAGAAAATCGCGCCCTTGCCGCCGGTGGCGTAGAGACGCGCTGCGGCGCGCACGTCGGCGGCCGGAGCGCCGATGACGCCTTCCTGCTGCTCCGGCGAATGCCTGACATCGGCGACGAAACGCGCCCAAGCCTCGAAATCATTGAGGTCGCAACGCTCGCGCACATAGGCCTCGTTGACGAGCCCTTCGGTCACGATGACATGCGCGAACGCGTTGATCAGCGCGACGTTGGAGCCGGGCTTCAGCGGCAGATGATAGTCCGCGCGGATGTGCGGGGATTTGACAAGGTCGATCTTGCGCGGATCGGCGACGATCAGGCGGGCACCTTCACGCAGCCGCTTCTTCATGCGCGAGGCGAAGACGGGATGGCCGTCGGTCGGGTTGGCGCCGATGACGAGGATCACGTCCGCCTCTTCCACCGAGGCGAATTCCTGGGTGCCGGCCGAGGTGCCGAGCGTCGCGCCGAGGCCGTAGCCGGTCGGCGAGTGGCAGACGCGGGCGCAGGTGTCGACGTTGTTGTTGCCGAAGGCGCCGCGGATCAGCTTTTGGACCAGATAGGTCTCTTCGTTGGTGCAACGTGACGAGGTAATGCCGCCGATGGAATCCGTGCCGTACTTGGCCTGCAAGCGCTTGAACTCGCTGGCGGCGTAGGCAATCGCCTCGTCCCAAGAAACTTCGCGCCATTCGTCGGTGATCGCGGCGCGGATCATCGGCTTGGTCATGCGATCCTTGTGGGTCGCGTAGTTCCAGGCGAACCGGCCCTTGACGCAGGAATGACCGTCGTTGGCCTTGCCGTCCTTGGAAGGCACCATGCGCACGACCTTGTCGCCCTGCATTTCCGCCTTGAAGGAGCAGCCGACGCCGCAATAGGCGCAGGTGGTCACCACCGCATGCTCGGGATGGCCCATCTGGATCACCATCTTCTCGTTCAGCGTCGCTGTCGGGCAGGCCTGCACGCAGGCGCCGCAGGAGACGCATTCCGAGCCGAAGAAGTCGGTGCCGCTCGGCGACACCTTGGATTGAAAGCCGCGTCCCTCAATGGTCAGCGCGAAGGTGCCTTGCACCTCTTCGCAGGCGCGGACGCAGCGCGAACACACGATGCACTTGGAGGATTCGAAGCTGAAATAGGGGTTCGAATCGTCGATCGGCGCCTGCTTGTGCTTCTCGCCGTCGTAGCCGTAGCGCACGTCGCGCAGGCCGACCTGGCCCGCCGTGTCCTGCAGCTCGCAGTCGCCGTTGGCGGAGCAGGTCAGGCAATCCAGCGGATGGTCGGAGATGTAGAGCTCCATCACGCCCTTGCGCAGCTTGGCAAGGCGCTCGTTCTGCGTATGGACGACCATGCCGTTGTCGGCGGGCGTCGTGCAGGAGGCCGGCGTGCCGCGCCGTCCCTCGATTTCGACTAGGCAAAGCCGGCACGATCCATAGGCTTCCAGCGAGTCGGTCGCGCAGAGCCGTGGGATCTTCGTGCCCATCGTGACCGAAGCGGCCATCACCGAGGTGCCCTTCGGCACGGTGACCTGGTTCCCGTCGATTGTGAGGGTGACCGTTTCGTCCGAGACGCGGATCGGCGTGCCGGTGTCGAGTTCCTGGATGAGCGGCATGGGGCTCTACCTATTCGGCTGCGATACGGAGAGGGGCCGGGACAAAATCGCCCGGAAAATGCGTCATGGCGCTGACGACGGGGATCGGGGTCAGGCCGCCCATCGCGCAGAGCGATGCGTCGGTCATCGTCTGACAGAGGTCGGAGACCAGCGTCATGTTCTTGTCGACGTCCGTGCCGGCGATGATCTTGTCCATCGTCTCGACGCCGCGCACCGCGCCGATCCGGCACGGGGTGCACTTGCCGCAGCTTTCCGCCGCGCAGAATTCGAAGGCGAAGCGCGCCTGGGCCGCGAGATCGACGGTGTCGTCGAAGACGACGATGCCGCCGTGCCCGACGAGCCCGGCCTTTGCGGCGAACGCTTCATAATCGAGCGGGGTGTCGAACAGGCTTTCCGGCCAGTAGGCGCCGAGCGGGCCGCCGACCTGCACCGCACGGATCGGACGGCCGCTGGCCGTGCCGCCGCCGAAATCCTCGATCGCTTCGCGCAGAGTCATGCCGAAGGCGACTTCGATCAGACCGCCATGCTTGATGTTGCCGCCGAGTTGGATGCACAACGTGCCGCGCGAGCGCCCCATGCCGTAGTCCGCATAGGCCTGCGCGCCATGCGCCAGCACATACGGGACGGTGGCGAGCGACAGCACGTTGTTGACGGCCGTCGGCAGGCCGAACAGGCCTTCAAGCGCCGGCAGCGGCGGCTTGGCGCGCACCACGCCGCGGCGGCCTTCAAGGCTTTCCAGCAGCGAGGTCTCTTCGCCGCAGATATAGGCGCCGGCGCCGAGCCGGGCTTCCAGCGTGAAGGCGCGGCCACAACCGAACACCGATGGCCCCAGCGCGCCTTCGCGGGTCGCGATCTCGATGGCGCGCGACATCGTCTTGAAGGCGTGCGGATATTCCGAGCGGATGTAGATGTAGCCCTTGGTCGCGCCGACGGCGAGGCCGGCGATGGTCATGCCCTCGATGAGCATGAAGGGGTCGCCCTCCATCACCATGCGATCGGCGAAGGTGCCGCTGTCGCCTTCGTCGGCGTTGCAGACGATGTATTTCTGGTCGGCCTGCGCCAGGCGCACCGTGTTCCACTTGATGCCGGTCGGGAAGCCGGCGCCGCCGCGGCCGCGCAGGCCCGAGGCCTTCACCATCTCGGTGATGGCTTCCCCCTCCATCGCGATCGCGGCTTCGAGGCCGGCGTAGCCGCCATGGGCGCGATAGTCGGTGATCGACAGCGGATCGACAACGCCGCAGCGCTCGAAGGTTAGCCGCGTCTGCCTGGCAAGGTAGGGGATCTCTTCCGGCTTGCCGAGGCGCAGCAAATGGTCGCCGCCATTCAGAAAGTCCGCGGCGATCAGGCTGTCGATGTCGCCGGGCTTGACCGGGCCGTAGGCGATACGCCCCTCGGGAGTCGCGACCTCGATCATCGGCTCCAGCCAGAACAGGCCGCGCGATCCGGTGCGCACGATGCTGATGTCCGGGACCAACTTCGCCAGAAGCGCGGCAGCGACCTTGTTGGCGCCGCAAGCGATCGCCGCGGCGTCGCAGGGAACGTAGATCGTGATCATGCGCGGGCCTCCGCGATCATCGCGTCGATCGCGGAACTGTCGAGATTGCCGACCGGCTCGTCGTCGACCAGGGCTGCCGGCGCGTTGGCGCAGAGGCCGAGGCAGAACACCGGCTGCAGCGTAATCGCGCCGTCGACGGTGGTGCCGTGCCAGTCCACACCGAGCTTTTCCATCATCTGTCTGTGCAAGGCGACGGCGCCGCGCGACTGGCATGCCTCGGCGCGGCAGAGCTTCACGGTATGGCGGCCCGGCAGGTGGTCGCGGAAATCATGGTAGAAGGTGATGGTGCCGTGGATCTCGGCGCGCGACAGGTTGAGCGCTTCGGCCATGACAGGCACGATCGCCTTGTCGATGAAACCGAAGCGCTCCTGCAGCGCATGGAGCATCGGTAGCGCGGCGCCATCGCGCCCCGCGAAACTGGCAACGATCTGCGTCGCCTCACCCGTATTCCAGGCGTCGTAAGAGGGCATGTTCCGTCCCAGGTTCTTTTTTGATTGCCGATACGGAACAAGAATACTTCTAAAGATTCAATAACGTTCCTTCGTGCGTCGATAGAAGATATCTATCGTTCAGGCTCTTGTGTCTGAAGGCTTATGGCTAGGCGTTCAGCCTCACGGACCAAGGCATTCGTCAGGGGGCTAATCGAATAGCGCTGGGGAACGACGAGCCCGATGAGGTGGACGACGGTCGGTGCCTGGATCGGAATCGACCGCACATGCGCCGGAAGAAGGATGCTGTCGGTGATCGTCGAGGGCATGACACTAGACCATTGGCCCGTCATGACATGCGACAACAGGGCAGTGATCGAATTGGATTCCAACAGTGGCGCCGCCGGAGCGTGGCTGTCGTGCATCATCTGATCGATGATGCGCCGATTCTGCATATCGGGCGTGAGCAGGCACAGCGGGATCTCGCCGAGCTCGCGCCAGGAGACGCTGGTCCGGCCGCCCATCGGGCCAGCCGCAGCGGTCAGCAGGCGGTAGCCCTCGTGATAGAGCGGTACCGTCTTCACCCCGCCAAGCGGCTCGTTTTCGAGGTAGGTGATCCCGGCATCGACATCGAGATTGCTCAACTCTTTGAGCACGTCGGTTGACGACCGCGAGATGATGGAAAAGCGCACGCCAGGGTGCCGATCGCGAAACGGGGTGGTCAGCGCCGCGCCCATCGACAGGGCGGTGGGGATGATCGCCAGCCGCAGATGTCCGGTGAGCCCGCGCTTCAGAGCATCGAGGTCCTGGCGCATCGCCTTGGCGTCGCCAACGATCCGCCGTGCCCAGGCCAGCACGTGTTCCCCTTCCGGGGTGAACCCTTGGAACCGCGAGCTCCGGCGCACGATGACCACACCGAGCTGTTCCTCGATCTGCTTCAGCCCGGCGGACATCGTCGGCTGGGTCACGCCGCAGGCCTCCGCGGCACGGCCGAAATGCTGCTCGCGAGCCAGCGCGATGACGTAATTCAGCTTATCTATCAATGAGCCATTCCAGTGGCGCCGCACGATACCGCGCCGCCGGCCAACCTTATGTCGGCAAAGTCCCGGGGACCAGTAACTGCAGCGAACCATTCGGACGTCTTTGGGTTCTCATGTCGATCGGGCGAACAGGCCGTCTCTGGTCTTGAAATCGAAGGATAATCAGAATGGCTTATGACGAGTTCAAGGGCGGCGTGAACGAAGTCGCCGGCAAGGTGCAATCGAAGGTCGGCGAGGCGACCGGCGACCATGAAATGCAGGCGGACGGCACTGTCCGGAACCTCGCAGGTCAGGCGCAGTCGCTCTACGGCGACCTGAAGAGCGGCGTAAGCGATGTCGCCGACGGTATCGTGGACATGGCAAGCCAACGCCTCGGTCCCGACAATGGAAGGCGCTTCAGGACGCGGTGCAGAAATATCCGCTCGTGGCGCTGGCTCTCGCCGCTGCCGCCGGTTTCTTCCTGTCGTCGCTGACGTCGAAGTAAGCGTCGCGCTCGCACTTGCCGCTGAGAAGGCGATACGAAAATGCTACGCCATCACGTTGATGGCGTGGCAGCAACTACGGACAGGGCGTTATCCGCGGTCCGCAGGTTCGAGTGGGGTTGCAACCGTCTTGAGACCTGGGATGACCGGCGGGTTCGACGGCAGTCCTTGCGACAGCACCGGTGTCGTTCTAGACGGCGCCGCGTTTATGCTAGCGCGCTCTATCGCTCTCATCGTGTCACGGTTCGCACGGCCGACGTCACGGCTTCGCGTCAACGCGAGAAAGTCGGTACGGCGGTAGGGGAAATGCCCGCTGCCGTGAAAGATCCGGACGCCGCGGGGCGTCATGACCGCATCGCCGCGCCGCAGCGTGAAGTCATGCAGCAGAGATAGCGCTTTCCCATCTACGCCGTCCCTGTGACAGGTGCAGGCGTCGTCAAGAACGGTGGTGTAGTGGAAAGCGTCCGGAAGTTTCGAGTAGTTTTGTCCGGTCGCGACGTTGATCCCTGCGCCGATCTGGTCGGCGTCGCGTGGAAGCACGTATAGCGCCGTCTTGGCATCGGGGCAGGACGCTTGGCAGGTCGCCTGGTGGGCCGCGTCGTCACCCTTGCCATGGTAGATGCCGACCGGAAACGCATAGCCGTCGCACAGGCGGACACACATGGTGCGGGTGCCCGAGGTCGGCACGGGCCGTCGGTTATGCAAGGCGGCCTCGCGCCGATGGCGATGCGCGCGGGGCAGGATCGGGTTCGCGACCATTGCCGGCTCGCGGCGCTCGGCAAATCCGCCAAACAGCGTCGACATTGCGCCAAAAATGCCGTCGTCCGCGATCGAGGGTCGGGCGACGGGGCCGCCGGCAAGAAATCCGATGGTCGCAACGATGAAGCCGGTTGCGACGGCGGTTTTGAACCGCGCCGCCTTCGAGCCAAAACGACGGCGGCCATACCTGAATAAAAAGGTGTGAATGGTATCGCGCATGGTCGTTTCCGGTGAGCGCCGCAGCTCGATTTCGTAAGCCAGGAACCAAGGCAAGACAATGCGGAGACACCCGGCGTACCACTATGTGCTTAACGCCGGCGTGGGGGGCGGACGCTTTCTGGTGCCATCGTTGTTGCATCGCACCAAGCATCGGCGCTAGAAAACCGAACTCGAATGGACCCGGTGTGAACCCGGGTGGCTATTTCGGCCGCCAATCCGCCGAACAACGCTTCATGCCCGCATGTGCCATCCGGCTCAGGTCTGACGGAGCGCGGCTGACTGCGAGAACGCTCCTCATGACATTGTCGTCCATCCGCCAGGATTGGCTTCGCCGTCCCGTGCCCGAGATGCTGGCCGGTGCGGTCGCCACCTTCGCCCTGATTCCGGAGGTCATCGCTTTTGCGGCGGCTGCCGGGGTCGATCCGCAGGTCGGCCTGTTTGCGTCGTTCATCATCGGCATCGTCATCGCGTTTGCCGGCGGTCGCCCGGCGATGATCTCGGCGGCGGCCGGATCGGTGGCTCTCGTTGCCGCGCCCCTGGTCCACGCCCATGGCCTGCCGTTCCTGCTCGCGGCCGGCGTCCTGGCGGGTGCCATCCAGATCGTCTTCGGCCTGTGCCGTCTCGGCGTGTTGATGCGCTTCGTGTCGAAGTCCGTCCGCACGGGCTTCGTCAATGCGCTGGCGATCCTCATCTTCGCGGCGCAGGTGCCGCAGATCATCGGCGGCGGCTGGATCGCCTATGCGGTGCTGGCCGCCGGGCTGGCGCTCATCTACCTCGTGCCCCGCGTCACCACGGCCGTTCCTTCGCCGTTGATCTGCATTCTCGTGCTCACGGCGGGTGCGATCTGGCTTCACCTGCCGGTCAAGACGGTCGCGGATCTCGGGCGTCTCCCAAGTGCGCTGCCGCTGTTCGCCTGGCCCGCCGTGCCGCTGAGCCTCGACACGTTGCGCATCATTGCCGGGCCGGCGCTGGCGATCGCCATGGTGGGACTGCTGGAGTCCCTGATGACGGCCAGCGTGGTCGACGATCTTACGGGGACGCCGAGCTCGAAGAACCGGGAATGTACCGGGCTTGGGCTCGCCAACATCGTGGCGAGCCTATTCGGTGGCATCGCCGGCTGCGGCATGATCGGCCAGACGGTCAGCAACGTGAAGTACGGGGGTCGCGGGCGGCTCTCGACCCTCTTCGCCGGGGCCTTCCTGCTCATCCTGATGGTCGCGCTCAAACCATGGGTGTCCCAGGTGCCGGTCGCCGCTCTCGTCGCCATCATGATCATGGTTTCGGTCGACACGTTCGACTGGTCGTCTCTGCGCACGCTGATCGCGCATCCAAAAGTGTCGAGCGTCGTCATGATGGCGACCGTGCTCGTCACGGTCGCGAGCTCCAACCTCGCTTTGGGCGTCACGGTCGGGGTGATCCTGAGCGGCGTGTTCTTCGCCTTCAAGGTCGCCAGCCTGTTGCGGGTCGAGACGGAAACCGACGCGGCAAAAAGCCGACTGACCTATCGGGTCTCGGGCCAGGTTTTCTTCGCGTCCGCCGACATCTTCGTCGACGCCTTCGCGATCGCGGATGCCGCGGGAATGGGCGTGCAGATCGACGTATCTCAGGCCCATTTCTGGGATGTCACCGCTGTCGCCGCGCTCGACAAGGTCGTCGAACGGTTCAAGGCCCATGCGGTGGCAGTCGAGGTCATCGGGATCAACGCCGCGAGTTCGACGCTCATGGAGAGGCTGGAAAGGCAACGGCCTTTCGGCATCATCTGATGACTCGCGCCGCGCCCGTGATGTCGATCGCCGAGGCGCATCGGCTGCTCACCAGCCCCGGTGCCCGCTTCGAGATGGAAGCGCTCGACCGAGGCGGCCGGCCGGTGCGTGCTTGGAAAAACGGCCCCAAAAGCCTCGTCGATCTGTACATGGGGGCGGCGGCATTCAGCACACGCACCTTCATGGTCTACGAGCAGGAACGCGTAAGCTTCGATGCGTTCCGGCGCGCCGCCATGGCGTTCGCGCAGGCGCTTATCGCCCACGGCGTCGCCAAGGGCGATCGCGTCGCCATCGTCATGCGCAATCAGCCGGAATGGCCTGTGGTTTTCTATGGCGTTGCGCTCGTAGGCGGGATCGCGACGCCGCTCAACGCGTGGTGGTCGGCCGCCGAGCTTGCGTTTGCGATCAAACAGTCCGGCGCGACAGTCGCCGTCTTCGACGAGGAGCGGTTCGAGCGTGTTCGCGACGTCTTGCCGGAATGCGCGGACGTCCGCTTGCGCTTCGTGTCGCGCCACATCGGCCCCGTGCCGGACGGCGTGCGATCGCTCGAAGGTCTGATCGGCCGGCCCGACGATTGGGCGCGCCTGCCTCCGGCGGGCGCACCGCCGCGCGCGGTCGGGCCGGAGGACAGCGCGACCCTCTTTTACACGTCCGGGACATCCGGCTTGCCGAAGGGCGTGCTGGCGACTCATCGGGCCGTCACGACGCCGATTTTCGCGACGCTGCTGTCGCATGCGCGGGCCTTCGTCCGACGCGGCGAGGTCCCTCCGGTGCCAGATCCGAATACCAAGCAGAAGCGCTATCTCCTGGCGATCCCGCTGTTTCACGTCACCGGCTGCTTCTCCACGCTGGCGATCGCGATGGCCGTCGGCGGCATGCTGGTTCTGCTTCGCAAGTGGGAGCCGGAAGCGGCGATGGCCCTGATCGCGCGCGAACGGATCGCCGCTATCGGCGGTGTCCCGACGATCGCGTGGCAACTGCTCGAACATCCGAGGCGCCACGAATACGATCTGTCGAGCGTGGATGCGGTCAGCTACGGCGGCGCCCCGGCCGCGGCCGAGCTGGTGCGGCGGCTTCGCCAGGATTTTCCCGCCGCCCATGTTGGCTGCGGCTGGGGGATGACCGAGACCTGTGCGACCCTCACCCACCATTTCGCGGAGGATTGTGAGGATCGACCCGAGAGCTGCGGTCCCGCGACGCCAGTCGCGGACTTGAAGATCGTCGACGCGGATGGCGTGACGCTGCCGATCGGCGAAATCGGCGAACTTTGGGTGCGCGGGCCTCATGTGATCACCGGCTATTGGGGGATGCCCGAAGCCGCCGCCGCCGCGGACGGCTGGCTCAGGACTGGCGACCTCGCCCGCCTCGACCACGAGGGGTTCTGCTACATCGTCGATCGCGCCAAGGACGTCATCATCCGTGGCGGCGAGAATATCTATTCCGTCGAAGTGGAAAACGTTCTGTACCACCACCCCGCGGTGATGGACGCCGCGCTGGTGCCGATTTTTCACCCGATCCTCGGCGAGGAGGCGGGTGCCGTGGTCACGCTGAAACCGGGCGCGCAGGCTAGCGAAGACGAGCTCAAGGCCTTCGTCCGCCATCGTCTCGCTGCGTTCAAGACGCCGACGCGAATCCTTACGCATGACGCGCCACTGCCGCGCAACGCAAATGGCAAGATCATCAAGGCCGAGTTGCGCAAGCTTTTCGTCGGCAGGGCATCGACGGAGCCGATCGAGCTTTAGAGCCTCGGACGATGTATCAAGATTGCAGTGCGACGTTCGCCAAAAACGCGTCGCGGCAGATCGGCCGGAAATCTGGTGATAGGGTGCAAGAAATCGCTGCCGGCGATCGGGAAGCGCCGCTTCCTTCCCAAGTCTTCCGACCGAACAAGTCTTCCGACCGAACAAGTCTCGCGAAAGCTTAGGAAATGGTCGGAGTGAGAGGATTCGAACCTCCGACCCCCTCGTCCCGAACGAGGTGCGCTACCAGGCTGCGCTACACTCCGACACAGGTCCGGGCACGATGGCCTGGACCGTCAGTGCGCCGCTTATAGCGAGGGGTCTGGCCGGGCACAAGGGCGGGACGGAAATCCTGAGACGAAATCGCGCGGGGCGCTTGTGTGGCGCTACGATGCGCCTACGTCAGGCAGAGATGCCGGGAAGGGCAATGCAATCATGACCGCCGCAACACTGACGCCCGTCGGGCCCGACCTCGCCGTGCGGATCGAGGGTTTGCATTGCGCCTCCTGCGTCGGGCGCGTCGAACGGGCGGTCCGGGCGCTGCCCGGGATTTCACGGGCCGACGTCAATCTGGCGACGCAGACCGCCACGATCGCACCCGGGACCGCCGACGGCGCGGCGGTGGCGAGCGCGATTGCGAATGCCGGCTACAAAGCTCTGCCGAGGGAACGCATACTGGCGCTGAGTGGTCTGCACTGCGCCTCGTGTGTCGGGCGGGTGGAGGAGGCCCTGCGCCGGCAGCCGGGCGTTCTTGAAGCCGAGGTCAACCTGGCGACCGAGCGCGCCCGCGTCGTGCTGTTGGACCCTTCCGTGGATCTCGTCGGCGCCGTGACACGGGCCGGCTATGGCGCCCGCGACCTCGACAATGCCGCGCCGCGCCCCGATCGGGCCACTGCGCAGCGCACGGAGGTCGCGACGTTGTCCCGCGACGTCTGGGTCGCCCTGGCGCTCAGCCTGCCGCTGGTTCTCGTTGAAATGGGCGGCCATGTCGTCCCGGCGTTCCACGCCTGGACGATGCAATGGCTCGGCATGGGGCCGCTGCACCGCGCCGAGCTGGTGTTGACCACGCTGGTCCTGTTCGGCCCCGGGCGTCGGTTCTTCACCATCGGCCTTGCGAGCCTTTGGCGTCTGGCGCCGGAGATGAACGCGCTTGTCGCGCTGGGAGCCGGCGCGGCCTACCTGTTTTCGGTTGCTGCCACCGTGGCGCCTCGTGTCGCCGGATCGGACGTCTACTTCGAGGCGGCGGCGATCATCGTCACGCTGATCCTGCTCGGGCGCATGCTGGAGGCGCGCGCCAAAGGACAGACCGGCGCGGCGATCGAGCGTCTGATCGCCCTGCAGCCGGCAGTCGCGCATCGCATCGGCGCAGATGGCGCGCAGGATGTAGCGATCGCGTCCGTTGCGGTCGGCGATCGGTTGCTGGTCAAACCGGGCGAGCGGGTGCCGGTCGACGGCGTGATCGATGAAGGGGCGTCGTACGTGAACGAGTCCATGCTGACCGGGGAAGCGCGTCCCGTCGGCAAGGCTGTGGGCGCGGAGGTCACCGGCGGTGCCGTCAACGGTACGGGAAGCTTTGTATTCCGCGTCACGCATGTGGGCGCGGACACCGCGCTGGCGCGCATCGTCGCGATGGTGGAAGCCGCACAAGGCGCCAAGCTCCCGGTCCAGGCGCTGGCGGATCGGGTGACCGCCTGGTTCGTGCCGGCGGTCATCGTCATCGCCACGCTCACCTTCGGTGTCTGGGTACTGGCCGGCGCCTCCATCGGCTTCGCGTTGATCAATGCGGTCGCGGTGCTCATCA
>NZ_LMUU01000233.1 GCF_009765775.1 Beijerinckia sp. L45 | reverse complement strand
CCGCTTCCAGGGCGCGCGCGGAAATGTCGAACATGGTGTTGAGGTTGCCGATCACCCAGACAAGCGTGGTCGTCTCGACGACGAGAATGCCGGCGTGGAGCAGCACGCGACCGAGATCGGCGGAGCCGAAAAACACCGCCGAAGGGATGATGTAGCTGAGAACCAGATGATGGATCGCGACCGTGGCCGCTGCCGCGATGATGACGGCCCGGTCGCCGAAAATCATCAACACGGCAAGGGCGGCGAAATAGGCCATGTGTAGATCGGCCTGCCAGGGCGTTCCGGTGAAGGCCGCGACGAGGATCGAGATCTGCGCCATCAGGGCGATCCCCGATAGCGTGCGGCCGACGTTGTTGCCGCCCGTGAAGACCCAGGCGATGTGTGCGCTCAAGGCGCAGAACAGCGCGCCCAGGCCAATATCGACGCTGCTGATGCCGATCGAGAAGCCGGCAAAGAAGGTAACGGGGACCATCAGCCAGCCGATTGCGACCACGAGGGGGCCGGCGACCCGTCGTTGCGCCTCCAGGCTGTCGAAACCAAACGTCATGGCGAGACCTTCACTGGAAGCCGCAGCCGGCAAAAAAGCGCGAATCCATCACGAGAAACGCGCCGGCAGCGTGAAGGCGCTTTGCAAGCTGAGCCGGGTCGCCTCGCACGATCACAACCCACGGCAATCGCCCTACGCGAACCGGATCGCCCGCCGCTGCGGCGGCCTCAAAGATCGTTGCCGCGTCCCACCAAGGGGGGAACATGGCCGCAATGACGTTGGAGTTTGGAACCAAAGCGACGAGCGCGATCGCCAGTGACAGAACGATGGCTGATGTCGCAGACACGATCAGGGTCACGGCTTCACGCGGGATGAAAAAGCGACGCCTCATGAAATCCAGGAAGTTTGCCGACGCACATGTTTGACGCCGTGGCACGTGCCGAAAACAAGGGGTATACCTCAAAAGTTAATGACGGATTTTTGGGAAAAGTTTTTCTCGGCAATCTGAGCGCGCGGTATCGTAGGAATGCCCGCCTGAGGTTAGTCCACGACGGGCCGCGAAGCGGATTTCGATCAGGCTGTGTTCGGTCGAGACGCCGGTGCGTTTGTGTCGGCTCCGGCAAGCCGATAAGCCGCAGCATTCGGATCGCAACGAAGTGGGCATGATGGACAGCGAGCGGCCAGACGCGTCGTCGACGGTGCAACCGGCGCAAGAAACAATTCTGGACGAAGCCGAGTCGCTCGCGCTGACCGGCACGTCCGACCTGTTCCTCCGCGCCAGGACGCCTGGCTTTCGCCGCGTGACGATGGCGCTCGTCGCCGCCGGATTCTCGTCCTATGCCTTGATGTACTGCGTGCAGCCCCTGCTGCCGGTGTTTTCCGCCGACCTTCACGTGTCGCCCGGCGTCTCGAGCCTGTCGCTCTCCGTCACCACCGCGATGCTCGCGATCACCATGCTCGTCGCCGGCCGCGTGTCCGATGTGCGCGGCCGCAAGAATCTGATGGTGCTGTCGCTGTTCGCCGTCGGTGTGCTCACCGTCGTCTCGGCCTTCGCCCCGAGCTGGCCGATCCTCCTCGTCGGCCGCGCCCTCACCGGGTTCGCGCTGGCCGGAGTCCCTGCGGTCGCGATGGCCTACCTCGCCGAAGAGGTGCATCCGCGCGATCTCGGGACCGCGATGGGGCTTTATATCGCCGGCAACGCCTACGGCGGCATGGCGGGACGGGTGCTGACCGGCGTGCTGATCGACGTCAGCGGCTCCTGGCGCGTCGCGCTCGGTGTCATCGGCCTGCTCGGCTTCGCGGCGGCGATTCTCTTTCTGTTGCTGCTGCCGCGTTCGCGCCGCTTCGTGCCGGAGCAGGGTCTGTCGCTCGGCCATCTCGGTCGCGCCTTCGCGGTGCATTTTCGCGATCCTGGCCTGCTCGAGCTGTTTCTCGTCGGCTTCGTCGTGATGGGGGCTTTCGTCACCACCTACAATTACCTGAGCTACCGGCTGATCGAGCCGCCGTTTAGCCTGTCGCAAGCGGCGGCGGCGTCCATTTTTCTTGCCTACCTACTCGGGGGGCCGGCCTCGGCGTGGTTCGGTCGGCTCGGCGGTCGCAACGGGCGCGGGCGAATGATCGGCGCGGCGATGGGCCTG
>NZ_LMUU01000232.1 GCF_009765775.1 Beijerinckia sp. L45 | reverse complement strand
CGCCTCGGCCTGCTCGCCCACACCTACATGCTCGGCCCGCACGGGGATTCCAACGGCTGCGTGGTGTTCCGCGATTATGCCGCCTTCCGCCACGCCTACGACAGCGGCATGATCCGCCGCCTGGTGGTTGTCGCGCGCGGCTGATCCTCTCTTCCGCAGGCCGGAAAAAGGCAAGAAAGCCGGAAAAAGGGAAGATACGTCACCATCGAACGTCGTACATCGAAGGTTGCGCTACCCTTTTTATAACGTTTCCATAATCTGTTGCGTAGCCGATTATGGTGTCGGCCAATCTCATCAAGCTTAGACTTGAATGCGTCCCCCGCTTTATTTGTGGCCCCAAGCAACGGGACCGAACGCGCGGCGACGTTTGAGGGAGATTCAGCAATGGCAACCCCCGAGCAGTTGGGAGCCATCCGGCTTCCGAGCGATTTCGTCTTCGGCGCCGTCCCCAGCGCCGTGGAACGCGAGCAGGCCCACGAGCTGGTTGCCCGCGGCGTCAGCCTCAGCCTGCCGCCGAGCCTGGGGCCGCTCGCGGCCTTCACCGGCAGCTGGGCCGGCACCGGCTTCAACACCATCTTTCGCCCCGACAGCCCCAAGACGCCGACGCCGCTGCCGATACCCGTCTCCGGCAGCGACAACATTCTGGAGCTCAATCTCACCGAAGAGACGCTGACCTTCTCGCAAAGCCTCGGCAGCGTGCCGAACCGCGGGACGCTGCAGGCCGACGCCTTTCTCAACGGCGTGCCCTACCTGCAGTCGATCAGCGACGTCACCGTGCTGAACCAGAAGGTCGGCATCCACCTGGAGCCGGGCCTGTGGATGTGCGTGCCGCCGACGGTGGCGCCGGCCGAGGGCCAGACCGTGGCGCGGATGGCGTCGATCCCGCACGGCACGACGATCGTCGCGCAGGGCACGTCCTCGGTCATCGCCGGCAAGCCGACCATCCCGGTCGTCGACATCACGCCGTTCAACGCAGGCGGCAAGATCAAGTTCGCGAGCCAGACGGTGACCGACAAAGGGACCCCGCGGATCCCGCAGGACCTGACCGCCTTCATCGCCGCCGGGACGATCACCCAGGCGATCCTCAACGATCCCAACACCGTGCTGCGCGACCACATCAAGAACCAGACGATCACCAGCACGACGGAGATCAAGATCTTCACGGCGCCGCAGAACCCGCTGTTCGGCGGCGGCACCGACAATATCGCCTTCCTGCGCGGCGATCCCGCGGCGGCCAACCCCAACGCCAACGCCGGGCAGATGAGCGCGACGTTCTGGATCGAGACGGTCGAGCACATCATCACCGTCCCGATCTTCAAGCTCGGGCAGGAGCCGCTGCTGCTCTCGGGCCACGGCCCAGGCCCGGTCGGGCTGTCGAAATTCGCCCCGCAGTTCCTCGTGCATCCGCCGACGCCGATCACCGCGCCGCGTCAGATCAAGGTGCACTCGACGCAGATCCAGTATTCGCAGACGGTGATCCTGGATTTCAAGGGCCTCTCCTGGCCGCATGTCTCCGTGGCGACGCTGGTGCCCGGCGCGCCGATCCCGGTGCCGCCCTCGGCGTGGACGTGACATCGTCATCGAATGTCTGCCCGCGCTGTCATCCTGGCGCGCGCGCAGCGCCAACCCGGGATCCATGAAAACGCGCGTGCAGAAACGGCGGCGTCAGGGTGCGCCTGACGTCCCCATCGTGTTCATGGATCCCGGGCTCGCACCTTCGGTGCGCCCCAGGATTGTCTGTCGGGACGCTCTTCACACGGCATTTTGCGGTTCCGGGTTCGGCTATGCCGCCCGGGACCAGTCCCCAAACTACTCGATCGGCTTGATGCTCTTCACGATCTTGTCGAAATCGCTGGCGTGGTTCTTCATTTCCTCGTCCGAGGCCCACAGCGTGAACATGAAAATGCGGTCGTGGCCGGCGTCGGTGAACACGAAGTCGACGTTGGTCGGTCCGTTGTCGTCCTTGGCAGCGATGTGCAGCAGGTCGCCCTGCAAGCCATGAAAATCGACCTTGCTCTTCACCGGCTCGGCCGTCGCCTCGATCTTGTTGTCCTTCATCCATTCCGCGTTGTCATCGGTCATCTTGTCGATGTGTTTGACGTCGGTGTATTCGACGGAAAAGAATACGTCCTGGTCGGGCGACATGGCGGAATAGCCGTAGTCGATCTCATGCGGCTTCCAGGAGTCCGGGAGCACCAGAGTGATCGTCGGGTTTTTGGCCGGCAACGCGAAGGTCGTGGCGCGGACCGGCATGGCGAGCGTGAGAAGAGCAAAGGCGCTGAGGGCAAGAATTTTCATGAAAATGGTCTCTGAGGACGCGGCAATCACAACTCTGTGATAGAACAAGCACCAGACAGCAAGTCCAGCGCCGCGATCCTTGATTTCATGGTTTATGCACAAGACTGCAGGAGAGTGGCGCTGCGTTTCTGCATCGCGCCGGGTTGCTCTATACATCTGCACCATGGTGCTTTCCCCGCTCCGCCGCGTCAGTTGGCTCGCCGCCCTGCTCGCCTTCGTGCCGCCGGCCCACGCCGAGGCGCCCGCCGCGTCTGCAACACCACCGGCTGCGTCGACCACCACGGCCACGCTGTGCACGGCGCTGGAGGCGGCGGCGCGGCGCAACGATGTGCCCACCCCCTTCTTCGTCCGGCTGATCTGGCAGGAAAGCCGCTTCAACCCCGAGGCGCGCAGCCCCGCCGGCGCGCAGGGCGTCGCGCAGTTCATGCCGGCGACCGCGGCGGAGCGCGGGGCGTTCGATCCGTTCGAGCCCGCGCGCGCGCTGGATGAATCCGCCGCCTACCTGAAAGAGCTGCGCCAAAGATTCGGCAACCTCGGCCTTGCCGCCGCCGCCTACAACGCCGGCCCCGGCCGCGTCGGTCGCTGGCTCGCGGGCACGGCAAGCCTGCCAACGGAGACGATAAATTACGTCGACACCGTCACCGGGCACGCCGCGTTCGAATGGCGCGGGCCGTTCGTCGGCGAAGCCAAGCCGCCGGCCCTCGATCCCGAGCCCGGCTTTTCCTGCGTCGCCTTTGCCGGCGACGCCGGCCGCCGCCTTGCCCCGATCACGGCCGATCCCGACGATCCGGCAGGGCCGAAGCCCAAACCCTGGGCGATGATCCTGGTGGCGAGCTTCAACAAGGCGGCGGTTCTGGCGGAATGGCAGATCGTGCGCGCCAGATATGCCGAGACGCTCAGCGCCCTCACGCCGTCCGTGCGGCGCCGTCACCTCGGCGGCCTGCCGCGCAAAAAATACAGCGTGCAGATCGAAGCCGACACGCGGTCCGCCAGCACGCAGCTGTGCAAGCAGCTGGAGCGGCAGGGCGGCAACTGCGTGGTGCTGCGCAACGTGCTGCGGTAGGTTTTTTTGCGCCCGGCGTGCCCCGGCCGTCTTGGCGGCGGCGGGTACGCGGTGCTAGCGATAGGGCGTCATGATAGGACGCGTTCCATGCTGTCTTTTGCGCGCTCGACCGCGATCGCCCTGCCCCTGCTGTTTGCCGCCGGCCACCCCGTCGCGGCGCAGGAGATGTTCGGCGGCTTCTTCAACCGGCTGATCCCCGGCAGCAGCGCCCCTGCCGCGCCGCCGCCCGCCGTCGTGGCGGCCAAGCCGCCGCCGATCGATCCCAACGATCCGCC
>NZ_LMUU01000212.1 GCF_009765775.1 Beijerinckia sp. L45 | reverse complement strand
GCGTGCGATCGAAATGCTGGAACACCGTGTCGATCAGGTCCTGAGCCATTTCCGGCCCCGGCACGGCGAGGGCGTTGAGCCGTCGCAGAACAAGAGCTGTGTGAAGGGTCAGGCAGTCGAAACGGCCCTCGAACGTGTCGCTCATGCCGAGATCGGTGAACAGGTCTGGGTGCCGGGACGCCACCACCACCGCCGCATACAAGGCTTCGATCACGGCCCTGTTCTCGGAGCCTCGGAATAGCCTGAAGATCATAAATCCGGCCCTGTCCCGTCACAGCCGATCGAGGCATTGCCCCTCGTGAAGCTTGGCCTCATCTTGCTTTCGTCACAAGCGGGGGGTAGGCATCGCGAGCCTGGAACGCAAGTGAAACTTGCGGCGCCTTACGGCTGTGGCCGGAGACATAAAGAAGCTATGCAGTTCATTCTCGCCGCGTCGCGCGTTGCGCATCAGGACTCGATGGGCCGGGTGCTTGGGGATGGCTCTATGTGGCGGACGCCCGCCAAGCTGCTCGCGGTAGCCTTGCTCGCGTCCTCCCTCGCGGGATGCCTCGGCTACGATGGCGAAATCTCGCACGGCTTCCAGGCCGATCCGGCGGTTCTTGCGGACGTCAAACAGGGCTCGACGGCCGAGCAGGTTCTGGTTCTGCTGGGAACGCCTTCCACCACATCCACCGTCGGTGGCGACGCCTGGTACTATATTTCCCAGCGGACATCGCGCCAATTGGCCTTCATGCCGCCAAAACTGATCGACCAGCACATCGTCGCGGTCTACTTCGACAAGACGAAGAAGGTCACGCGGATCGCGAATTACGGCATCGACGACGGCAAGGTCGTCGACTTTTCCAGCCGGACGACGCCGACCAGCGGCGCCGAGGGCACGTTCCTCAAGAACATGATGCTCAACCTGATGCACGTCGGCGGCTGACCAGGGCGCAACATTGCCCTGATCATATCATTTTACGAGCCGCCTACTCCAGCGGCTCGTAGCCGGTGATCTCGATGCCGAAGCCCGACAGGCCGACGTAGGTCCGGGGCGAATTGGTGCGCAGCCGGATCGAGCTGATACCGAGGTCGCGCAGGATCTGCGCCCCAAGGCCGACCTCGCGCCACTGCTGCGTCCGCAAGGCCTCGGAATCCACCTGCTGATGCGCCGAACGGGCAGGTACACCCGCGGCGCCGTCGCGCAGATAGATGAAGAGGCCCCTGCCCTCTTCCTGAAATTTTGCAAAAATCTT
>NZ_LMUU01000228.1:28875-33765 GCF_009765775.1 Beijerinckia sp. L45 | reverse complement strand
CTCGATCTTCTCCGCGCTCGTCTCGTTGGAGAACTGCACGCAGATTGAGTCAGAGCCATTGTTGCAAGCCGAAACACACTTTTACGAGAACGGCGACTAAGCGCCCGGACATCGAAGATTGCATTGGTATAGGCGCCGTTCAGGGTCTGCGCTGCAATCCCGCCATCAATATATCGAGCAACCGTCGCGCCTGATCGGCGTCGGACGACGTCGCCGCCGCCAGCACCACGCCGGCAAGGCTGAGCGTGACGTCGTCCGGCTGTACATCGTTTCGCAGCGTACCGTCCCGAGTTCCTGCCGCAATAAGGATTCCGACCACGATGTTAATCCTTTTGCGCGTTTCCGAGACCGCAGGCGATCGGGTTGCGAGGACTGCCCGAAGCGGATCGTGCATGGCATGTTTCGTGGCAACGAAATCGGCGTAGCGGTCCATCCAGAGTCGCATAGCCTCAACACCTGAGTGTTTCGCAAGTAACCCAACGGCATCCCGTTCGAGAGCATCGAGCTCACGCTGATAAACGGCCTCTACCAGTGCCTCGCGTGTTGGAAAGTGCCTGTAGAGCGTGCCGATGCCGACGCCTGCTGCCCGGGCGATTGCTTCCAGGCTGCCTGCACCTTCGGTCAGGAAAAGGGTACGCGCCTCATGGATCAGGCGCTCCCGATTTTTCGCCGCATCCGAACGAAGGGTCGACAACATTGACATTCGGAGGCTCCTCCGTTTACAGCTTGCGAACCGGATGGGCCTCCGGTCCCGGATCTTATCAAGGAGTATCGTTCATGTCTTCACAGACATCACCTTCGGCTGCGCTGGCTGGCAGCTATCCCCTCGGCGAGCGGAAGGTCTCTAGGATGGGCTACGGTGCGATGCAACTTGATCGTTGCGCGGGCCATCCGTCGAAAGCAGTGGCGCTGCTGGAACACGCCATGGATCTAGGTGTCGACCACATCGACACCGCGCATTTCTATGGCAACGGCTTCGTCAACGGCGTGATCCGCAAGGCGGTCGGTTCGCGCCGAAACGTTCTCGTGTCCAGCAAGGTCGGTGCAGATCCTGATCCGGGTGCAGCGCGTCCTATCAAATCTGCGCAGCGGCCAGAACAACTCCAAGCCAGCGTTGAGGACAACCTCCGCAGTCTCGGCATCGAGCAGATCTCGCTTGTAAACCTGCGCCGTCTGGACGTAGGTCCCGGCTTGGTTGCTGAAGGCGATCAGATCGTTGATCTCGACGATCAGTTGGAAATGTTGATCGCGCTACGTGACGCAGGCAAAATCGGCGCTATCGGTTTGAGTGCGGTCGATATAGCGATCCTGCGTCGCGCACTGCCTGCGGGCATTGCCTGCGTTCAGAATGCCTATAGTCTTGTGAGCCGCGAGTTTGAGGACATGCTCGCGCTTTGCCGCGCACACGAGATAGCCTGGGTCCCCTTTTTCCCCCTTGGCGGTGTGTTTCCGAGCTGGCCGAAGGTGGTCGACCAACCCACGGTCATCGAAGTTGCGAGGAGGTTGAAGATCACGCCATCGCAGCTTGGTCTCGCGTGGTTGCTGGCGCATTCTCCCAACATGCTGCTGATCCCCGGTACGGCGAATGAACAACATCTCGACGAAAACATCTCAGCGGCTTCTATAAATCTCAGTCCGGAAGTCCTAGCCGAACTTGAGGCAATCTAGTGGATCTCTAAGCCGATTCGGGAGCTTCGGTGCTCCTTCGCTCCAGACGATCGAAGACGAGGTGGCTGATATGGTCTATCGCGTCGCCGAGGACGTTTCCGCGCAGATCTGTTTTCCAGCGGGCGCGGACGCTGTGGCGCTCGCGCATCCCGATCAAGTCGTTACTTCATGACGAATGGGCCAATCGTCGCTTGTCCGACCAGTATCTAAAGTAAGTCTCGCTCAAGTTCCACTATCCTGAGTTCGGATGTAGTGAGCACATTTTTACGGAAGGAAACGTTCGAGTAGAGTCGCCAAGCTGCGGTGCGCACCACAAGCATGGGTGCGAGCGGTCAACGAAGCCGATCGCGCAACGTGCCGTGACGCAGCACGGGTAGGTTCAGACAGCACATGGGATTGCTGCCCTTCACATACGATGCCTGGATCGGCGATCGACAGACTTGCGACCTATCGGTCGCTGGCGTTGGCGATTCGGTGGAGTAGCTCGGACAGGAGGTGTCGCTCGCCGGGGGTAAGGACGGCAAGGTCGTCAAGGCCGGCGCGCAGGGCGGAGGCCATGCCGGCCATGCCCGAGGGAACGGCTGGGGATTGCTCGTCGAGAATGGCCGCGAACACGGCCTCGCGCGCAGTCTCTGCCAAGCCATCGCGTTCTCCGGCCGGCTTCTGAAGCA
This sequence comes from Beijerinckia sp. L45, assembly GCF_009765775.1. Classification (GTDB taxonomy): domain Bacteria; phylum Pseudomonadota; class Alphaproteobacteria; order Rhizobiales; family Beijerinckiaceae; genus RH-AL1. Next base: position 31,426 of record NZ_LMUU01000228.1, on the reverse strand, counting down.
GAGCGAGCACGGTGCCGGTTCCCATGGCGTGCAACAGGTCCACAGCGCGCTCTTCGCTTACGCGCAGCCGGCCGGTCTGCGCGACCCTGCGTACGCGTTCGCGTAGCACGCTAACACCGGCCTGTGCGGCGCGCGACGCCCGCCCCTGGGGCGCATTGATCAAGGCGCTGATGGCCGGGTTCGCCAGCCCGAACGCAACGTGCGCGTCACACCCCGCCCGCAGATCCGTCACGGGATCGGCTTCAGGAAGCCGTCGGGCTTTACTGTCCACATAGTCGGCCAGAGTCTGCTCGGCGACCGCCTCGAGCAAACCCTGCTTGTCGCCGAACAAGCGATAGATCGTTGGCGCCTGTACCCCCGCGGCATCAGCCACGGCGCGGGTCGTCGCTGCATCGGCGCCACCGGCTGCAAGCAAGCCGGCGGCAGCGGCCATAATCCGCGAGCGAGTGTTCGGGTTTCGAAGATCATCTGAGGGCATTGGAGGGCTGGGCATAGCCTAAGAATACCCGAAGATTAATATCGACGCTAGCGCGAACTTGCTTCCATTGATAATAATCGCTATGGATGGTCTGTTACCATCGATAACAGCGAGTGGAGAAGACGGATGATCATCGTCACAGGCGCGACGGGCCAGCTCGGCCGGCAGATCGTGGAGCAGCTCCTCGACCTGCTCCCGGTGGATCAGGTCGTTGCCACCACGCGCGATCCGGCCAAGGCGGCTGATATTGCAGCCCGGCGCGTGCAGGTGCGTCGCTGCAATTTCGCGGAACCCGACACACTGGCTTCGGCCTTCGAAGGCGCGTCGCAAGTCTTGATGGTGTCCTCGAATGCGCAAGCCTATGGCGGCGACAGCCTTGCACAGCACCGGGCGGCTATCGAGGCTGCGCGGGCGGCGGGCGTGCGCCGGATCGTCTACACCAGTCACATGGGAGCAGATGCCGGTTCGGCTTTTTTGCCCGCGCGCGTACATGCTGCCACCGAGCAGATGCTGAGTGAATCGGGCCTAGCCTGGACAGCGTTGCGCAACGGCTTCTACGCCAACACGGTGACGAGGATCATGGGCGCCGCCGCCTCGGGTGTCATCGAGACGCCGCAGGACGGCAAGGTGTCGTGGACGGACCGCGGCGACCTGGCGGCCGCGGCGGCGCAGGTCCTGATGCAGGAAAGCCGGTTCGAAGGCCCGACGCCGCCCCTAACGGCACTGCAAGCGCTAGATTTCGCCGATGTGGCGGTGATCCTCACCGATCTCCACGGCCGGCCGGTGGAATGGCGAATGATCAGCGATGAAGAAGAGGCCCGGCGCATTACGGCAAATGGCGCGCCGCCTATCATCGTCGACCTCATGCTCGGCATGTACCGGGCGGCGCGGGCGGGCGAGTTTACTGCCGTGGATCCGACCCTCGCGACCCTGCTGAGCCGTTCACCAACGACCCTTCACGACGTGCTGGCCGCCGCCGATACGGGCGGGCGCCCGACAAGCTGAGAGCAGGAGTTCTACGCTCCGGTTCGAATTGCCCCGTCGCCTCGGTCGCCATCGGGACGTAGCGTCCTCTGACGGCGACAAGGGTGGCGGCTGCAGTCCGGCAGCTTCATGACACTCGGTTGGCGGCTTCTGTCAGATCCGGACGTTCGTGCCATCACGGGGAAACGGCGATGCCTAGTCGGCTCCTGTCGGCGGCACACCAGCCCACTGAACGGCATCTACCTTACCGGCACCGCCCTGAACCTGCCGGAAATCGGCAGGTCCAGCCGTAAGGCAGCCGGTTGGGATAGCGCCCAGCCCTGACGTTCCTAGCCTTCGACGCAGAGCCCAGATAGCGGACATGGTTCGGAGGCGCCAGGTTCGAACCGCGCGAATCTTACCCCTTTGGAGAGCCTGATATTTTTCTCGCTCACAGCTTTGTAAAGGCCGCGCGAGATGGTCTATCAAGGTACGCGAGGCGGGCTGCAGACCTTGCCGGGTTGTGAACATGATGTGGGCGATTGCTGCCTGACTTTGCCAATCTCAAAAGACATGGACGAGCTTTTCCGAGGCTAAGTAGCCGGCGCGGGCATGGTCGGGAAGGTAAGCGACGCCGATACCGGCTTGACCCAACCGCGCCCGGCCGGCTGCGTCCCGACCAGCTTCTCCGGCCGGCCGCTGGAGCTGCGGCCCATGCGTAATCAAGAATTGGGTCGGCTTGCGCTACCAGCGACGTGCTGACTGACGCTTTTTGTTAGTGCCGGGGGAGGAGATCGAATGTGAGCTCGAACCGAAATGGCGCACGACGTTCTTCAAGCAAACGTCCATATAACCGGACCATTGCGTTGACCCGAACATCGCCAGGGGCAATTTTGTAAACATGCCCCGCGCATGGAAGGTGTAGGTCCATCGGACGTGAGTGCCTCCCTTCCCCGGGGTAAACCACCACTCACCGACAGCATCGATCATCAAGTAGCGCAGAGAAAAGCTCGGCTCGCTGACCCGATAGGCGAAATACGATGGACGATCGTAATCCGTGACCTGCTCGTGAGCGGTACTACCATCAGTCAAATGAACCGTGCGGTCTGA
>NZ_LMUU01000228.1:27885-28820 GCF_009765775.1 Beijerinckia sp. L45 | reverse complement strand
CCGCTATCGGCCGGTACAAAGATCTCTCTCGTAATCGCTACATCATATGTTGCACGCATGGCATCACTGCTCCGGTCGGCGTCTGACAAAGTCAACGGGACGCGGTTTTCGCCGCACACGGGCACAGCGGATCCGTAGAACAGCAGGGTTATCGCCGCAGCCAGCATTTTGCGTAACACGGGCATCTCTTCACGTTGACAGCGTCAACCTCGCAGTCTTAGTTGACGGTGTCAACCTTTGGGGGCATCTTTTGGCTATGCCCAAGAAGCCATCAACCAAAACACGCTTGATTACAGCTGCTACCTGCTTGCTTGACGAGGGCGGTCCCGAGGCGGTGACGTTACGCGCGGTGGCGCAGGCCGTGGGCGTCTCTCACAACGCCCCCTATAAACATTTCAAGGATAAGAGAGCCATCCTAGCCGCGGTTGCCGAGGCCAGCTTTGTCGAGATGGCAGCCAGGTTTAGAGAAACTGCACTCAAAAAAGCTACGCCGCTTCAGGCGCTTCGCGTTGTCGTTGAAAACTATCTCTCATTTGCTCGGCATTTCCCGGCCCGCTACCGGTTGCTATTCAGCGATCCAGACATCAGCCAGCACGGGGGCATGTTGGAAACCGAAGCGCTCGAAACGTTTGAAACCGTCGCAAATCTCGTCGTCGCAGCACAGAAGTCTGGGGAGCTTGCCAAAGGTGATCCGGCAAGGGCGACCGCGCTAATTTATGCAACGGCACACGGCCTCGCGGACCTGGAATTAAGTGGCCGTACCCGCGCGGCTAAGGGCTTAACCGATGTCGACGCAGTAGCGTCGCTTCTTCTCGATTTGCTGACCAGCACGCCGTGATTTTGCAATCGCTTTGAACGGCTCGGCTGGACCAACGCGTCAGATACAGCAGCTCGTGCGGTATCCGACCATGCGCCTTACCTGATGTACAGGCGGC
>NZ_LMUU01000228.1:23082-27706 GCF_009765775.1 Beijerinckia sp. L45 | reverse complement strand
GCGCAGAAGCGACATGTGGAAGTCGAGGTGCTTATCGTTTCCACCGAGCACAATCTCGTTTGGTCGCTGTTCAAATACCGGAAAGAAGTCTATTCGGCTTCCGGACGTCGAGCTTAGCGTAGCTGCCTCATGGTCTTGATCCCGAGAGACTGCATGACCGGGTCCCGTATCTCGATATGGGTTCGGAACCACATTAGTGTTTCGTCGAGTAGGCGATCGGCTAAAGCAGTCATGCTCTCGGCGGGTGCTGGTGGTATTCGACCGTATAACTGTCAAGTAGTTTCGAGTACGTATGCTCCAGGATACCAACCCACGATCAGACTATACGCTGGTGATTTGAACCTTCGTACGGCGAACGCCCACTTATGGCGCTAATCTTTAGCACAAAACACAGCCTCAAGCACACAACTATCTACCGATGCGTGAATCTGAATTTATGGACGGGCATGAGCTTCCACAATATGCGCGGGTACAACGAACCGCAATTGACGGCTCCCTCGGAGCGATTCGATGCCCGGCTTACAGAAAGCTTGGCCCTATAGGGCCGATCGCGATCAGCGGCTGAAATTCTGGGAACAGGCCCCCGCCGCAAGACTCGCACGTCCCGATGCCGAGCACCCCATGCCCGTATGATCGCCGCTCGTGCGGCCGCAAACAGTCCGGTGTCGGCGCTGCGCTTTCCGTTCATGGTGACGCCGCGCCCGGTAACACAACGACGTTGCCCCGGTCGAGCAACTGCCCGGCCAATCCAGCCTGCTGCCGCTGCTGCCTCCGATTATTAGGATGGTTCTTCTGGTAAGCTTCATGACGGGACTGGCTCATCGTACGGTAACTGTCTAATGAAGGCGCCCGCAATGTCTAAGGCTTCCGTAGATGACTTCAGCAAGCCGACGAAGATGCTGAAGACGTGCGGCATTCCTCGCCACACATGCAAGACGACATTCCCGCCTGCTGCATCCATGCGATCCGCGTAACGAAGACTGTCATCAAGCAGGATTTCGAAATCGCCCACATGAATCAGCGTCGGAGGCAAATTCGACAGGTCGCCGTACAGAGGAGAGGCATCGGGCGCGCGCGGATCGCAGTCTCCGAGATACATGGCGGCGATCTCCGCCAAGACGTTTCGCTTGAGCACCGGATCGACTTTAGCAAGACTTTCGATGCTGCTTCCCGTTAGCGCAAAGTCAGTCAAAGGAGACAAGACCATCGCGCCCGCGGGCCGCGGTAATGACGCGTCCCGGCTCGCTTTCGCCAGCAAAACCAGCGCAAGGCCGGCGCCCGCGGAATCGCCTGTCAGGACGATCCTGGTATGCCCAAGGTCGGCAAGCCCGCGGTAAGCCGCCATCGCATCGTTCACGGCAGCTGGGAATGACCGTTCGGGCGCCAGCCCGTAGTCGGCGACGAATGCTGGCAGCCGCGCCCGAGCGGCGATCTGCCCGACAAAATGTCGGTAAGCGCGCGCCGATCCGAGAACATAGCCTCCGCCATGGAGATACAGGATTATGCCCGTACCGATGGGATCCACTGGTAAACACCACCAGCCGGACACGCCACCGACTGTATCCGCCTCATAAGATATGCCGGACGCACCGGTCGTCCGCGCGATCATCTTGTCATAGCCTGCACGGGCTTCAGGGCCGAGCGGGCTTTCCTTCTGCAGGGGCATCAGACAACGAAACGCGAACACTGCCGCGCGATCACGCAAATGGATCTTGTCGTGCAAAATGACCGTCAAGTATGTGTCCTTTTCAAACTCTCGATTTCCGCAAAACAAGATATGATGCGGCCGGACGGCATCGCACGTCTCGGTCGTAAAAATTGCGCGTCATCTGCTTTGAGGCGAACTAGCAACAAATAACGTCAGCGGCTCTGATGGGTGAGGTTCTGCCCATCCGCTTACGGATAGGCATCGGCAAAGCGGGCTTCGTCGACGACTCATTTTCCTGATCCGAAGACTACGCCTGGGTGGAGAAAATCCGTCGACAATATGCAGCCAGCCGATCCGGACTGTCTGCGGTATCACGGAACGCGATGTGCCCATCAGGGCGTACCAAGACGACGGCCGGCTGACCCTCCAGTCCGTATGCCGCGTGTGCTTTTCCATCAAGATCGGATAGCACTGGCACGTCTCCTGCCTCGGTTAAGGAAGTGGCGAGGACGAGACGCGGCCGCACTGCACCCCAGTGGGCGACGGCCTCGATCACAGCGCGTAGCGCGGCGCCGGATTTCGCCGCTCGGCCGTCGAAACACAACAGCGCCCAGCCCGTCGTCCTTCCATCCGGATTGTACAGGAAAGAGAACAGCGAGGTCGTCTCTCCGGCGTGGGTTACCTCCGCGTCGGGGGCTCGTTCGCCCGGCTTAGGCCCGCCTTGGAGTATATGGGCCAGCCCAGAAAGATGATCCTCGTTCAGGGGGCTTTTCCGGTAGCTCACGGACAACTGCTGCAGGTCATCCGTACCTTGCAGTAGGGCGCCGATACCCGGAAACGCCTTGATGGCCTGGCCAAGTGCAGCGTCCGTGATCGACCCGCGGTAGACCGTGCGGCGAAAGCCCTTTGCCTGTTGATCATTGAGACGAGCGTGCTCTCCGCCGCGTTCGACATCATAGGAGCCTAGCACGATCGGCGCGGCCTCGCCTCGCAGCGTCATGGCGAGACGCCAAGCGATCTCCACCGCGTCGTGCAGGCCGGCGTTCATTCCTTGACCACCGATGGGCAATGACAGGTGTCCGGCGTCGCCGGCGAGGAACACACGTCCCCGCGTGTAGCCTGGCGAGACGCCGTATTGAAAGCGGCTGTGCGTAAGCCATTGTGGGTCGGTTAGCGTGAGCGTCTCGTCCCCCGTCACCTCACGGGCGACCGCCTGCATCTCGTCGAGCGTGGGGTCGCGGTCGGGCACGCCCGCGTCGTCGGCCAGGAAGAAGAGGCGGTGGTAACCGCCCCAGACCGGCATCACGCCACAGAAGCCGCGCTCGTAGTAGAAGAACCAGAGTTGGTCGGGCGTCATCGAGCGCCGCCAAGACAGCTTGGCGTCGACCTGACGGTTCATCCGACCCTCGAAGCGGTCGGGCTCGAAGTCCAAATTCGATAACGGGCGCACCGTGCTCTTGGCGCCGTCAGCGGCCACGAGGTAGCGACAGCGAAGGCTTTCCGCCGGGCCGTCGTCTCCACGCGTCAGGGTGACGTTCACGCCGCCGTCGTCCTGGGCGATGCCGACTACCTTACGGCCACGCGCCAACCGGCCACCCCGCCGTTCGAAGGTCTCGACCAAGGTCTTCTCAATCACGTCCTGGCCGCTGTAGAGAACCTGCGGAAAGGGACTTGCCACGTCATCGATATTGATGGGCGTCGTGGGCTTGCCGTTCATCGAGAAGTTGACCTGCCGGATGGGGTAGGCCTGCTCGGCGAGGGCGTCTCGCAAGCCGATGCCAGCCAGGAGCTCCTGCGGCCGCGCCCAGAGATTGTTTGCGCGCGAGTAGGCCTGCAATCCCGTGCGCTCCTCCAGGATCATGCACTCGATGCCGTGGTGGCGCAGCGCGCAGCCCGTGGTCAGGCCAACGGGACCGCCGCCGACGATGATGACGTCGGCGTCGAACGGCTCGGATTTCGTGCCTTCAGACATGAATACCTCGTGCGGGGGAAAGTGCAGGTCAGGCCGCGCAGATGCCGGGTACGGCAACCTTCCGGAACAGATGCGGGCTCGCCGACACACTCTCAGGATAATTCGATAGGCGTGCTCGGAACTCGGGATTGGCGAACGCCGCTTGGAACTGGCCTACGCTTTCCCAGACCGCGTAGTTCAGGAAGACGCTACTGCCGGCGATGCCTTGGTGCAGTTGGGTGGACAGGAAGCCGGGCTGACGCTTCATCACCTCCGCATCCGCGGTCCAGGCGGCGAGCAGAGCTTCGGCGTCTGCTGGCGGAACGATGAACGTGTTGATCAAGACGACGGATCCGCCATCGTCCTTCAACTGGTCCGCCAACGTCACCGTCTTATCCATCTCAATGAAATTGGGCATCTTAGGCTCCTTCGGTCTGTGGTTGGTTTTTCGATGCTGGGGTCTCCTTCTCGTCGAGCCGCCCCCGCATCTCGCGCATCAGCGCGCCTGCCGCCTCGAACTTCGCGGCCTGTAGTCCCGACGTCAGAACCTCCGCCCATCGTTCCTGTCGCTCGCTTGCCGCGCGATAGACCGCGTCCCCGGACTCCGTCGTCACGACCAGCATGGCGCGTCGGTGGTGTGGGTTTGGCTCAAGACGAACCAAGCCTTCAGCCCGCATTTCATCCACCAGCCGCTGCACCGCCTGCCGGGTCAGGCCCATGTTGCGCGCGATGTGAGCGACCGGGAGCGGAAGGGGCGAAAGGGCCATGGCGCCCAGCACCTGCCATCGTGCGCTCGTCAGTCCGAGGTCGCTCACCAGGCTGTCCCCGCTGGTGAGCAGGGCTCCGTTCAGGCGGAAGACTTCGATGACGAGGTTGGTCCAGGCTTGGCGAAGCCGCGTCGGATCATGAGGAATGATTGGCTCTTCGGTGCTCATGGCACCCATATGGGGTATCGACCAGGCCTGTCAAGACGACAATATGTTGTCAATCTATGGATTATGCTATGGCGCTGGCATCGGGCCTTA
>NZ_LMUU01000228.1:22146-23039 GCF_009765775.1 Beijerinckia sp. L45 | reverse complement strand
CTAGGTTCAGGACCTATTAAGCTCCTTGCGGATGTGACGATCGCTTGATTCACTGACGGCGCCAGGAGGTGCTGTCATGAGTGATTTGATTTGGCTTTCGCCAGCGCAGATGCGTCGCATTGCGCCGTGCTTTCCGCTCTCACATGGGATCCCACGGGTCGACGACCGGCGCATCATCAGCGGCATCATCTTCGTCATTCGCAACGGGCTGCGCTGGCGCGATGCACCGAAGGAATACGGGCCGCACAAGACGATCTACAATCGCTTTATCCGCTGGAGCCGGCTTGGCGTCTTCAACGCGATCTTCGCCAAGCTTTCGGCCAGGGGCGGCAAGCCCGATCAGTTGATGATCGATGCGACCCACCTGAAGGCCCATCGCACTGCGGCCAGCCTGCTCAAAAAGGGGCTGTTCCCCGACGTATTGGACGTACCAAAGGCGGCCTGAACTCCAAGCTGCATGCCGTCTGCGATGGCCAGGGGCGCCCGCTGATCCTGCTGCTCAGCGAAGGCCAGATGAGCGACTACAACGGCGCCGCGCTGATGCTCGACGCTCTTCCGCGTGCCAAGGCGCTGCTTGGTGACAAAGGCTATGACGCGGACTGGCTTCGGGCCGCCTTAACGCTGCGCGGAATCACCCCATGCATTCCATCCAGAGCCAACCGAAGGGAAGCGATCCAGCACGATCGCGCGCTTTATCGACAGCGTCACAAGATCGAGAACATGTTCGGCAAGCTCAAGGACTGGCGCCGCATCCACACGCGCTACGATCGCTGCGCCCACACCTTCATGTCCGCCATCTGCATCGCGGCAACCGTCATCTTCTGGATCTGATCAATGAGTCCTGAGCCTAGCACTACAGTTGCACATCATCGCATGGTCTGAATCTATGGGTC
>NZ_LMUU01000228.1:19629-22136 GCF_009765775.1 Beijerinckia sp. L45 | reverse complement strand
GCTGGCGCAGCGGGCTGATCGGGGCGGCAAGAGTGACCTCGTTCATCGTAAGCTCCTCGAGTTAAGGAGCCGCGATGGTCTGCCCACGCCAGAGATCGCTCAACCGAAGTACAATCGTTGCGACTTTACTTCCCTCTCGACACGCGCACCCTCCCGCAAAGCGGGTTCGTTCTCAGGCCACTTGCGGTCGAGTGGCTCAGTCATCAGCGGACCCGAAGCAGCCGTCCCTAGCACTACAGTTGCACATCATCGCATGGTCTGAATCTATGGGTATCCATGATTCGGAGATCATGGGTGATGGTGGCTGGCATCGAAGAGACGCTGGAGCTTTGGGCGTCGTCGTTACGGGACGTGAAGGCACGGATGGCTCCGCTTTTTACGCAGGAGCGCGTCGCTACCTCGGCAGGGCTTTTCATCGACGGGCTTCTGAGTTCCGAGCAGCGTAAGACGGGATGGCTTCGTGCTGAAGCAGCCGGGGATCCCGGGCCGTGGCGGCAGCAAGCGATTCTTGGGCGCGGCCGGTGGGATGCCGATGCCTTGCGCGACATTGTTCGACAGTACGCGCTCGAGACGCTGGCCGACGATCAGGCGGTGCTCATCATCGACGAGACGGGTTTTTTGAAGCAGGGCAGGCCTCTTGTGGGGTCGGGCGGCAGTATACGGGATCGGCGGGCAAGGTCACCAACTGCCAGATCGGCGTCTTCGCTGCTTACGCGTCGCGCCATGGACATGCCTTTATCGACCGCGCCCTTTATCTGCCGAAGGCCTGGACGGATGATCCGGAGCGGTTGCAAGCTGCACATGTACTCGAGGGAACGAAGTTTGCGACCAAACCGCGCCTGGCGGTTGGGATGATCGAGCGCGCCCTTGCTACCGATGTCCCGTTTGCCTGGGTTGCCGCTGATACCGTCTACGGTGTCGGCGACATCGAGATGATCCTACGCGGCGCCAACAAAGGCTATGTCCTGGGTGTCAAAAGTGATCATGGCTTTCACTCCTGGGGTAAACCCGAGCGCGTATCTGGCACCGCAACGTCGATCGCGAAAGGCTTGCCTGCAAAAGCGTGGAAACGACTGTCTGCCGGTGAGGGTACCAAGGGGGCGCGGCTCTACGACTGGAGCTATCTTGAACTCGCGGATCTTGAAGCCGGCGGCGCAGCCGCCCTTGACGCCGTCTGGACGCGAGGTCTGTTGATCCGCCGCACGATCGGCGATGGCGAGATGGCGTTCTTCTCGACCTGGTGCCCTGCGGGAACACCCGCGCAAACCTTGGTGAATGTCGAAGGCCGCCGTTGGGCGATCGAGGACAGCTTCGAGACCGCAAAGAATGAACTCGGCCTTGACCACAATGAATCCCGATCCTGGCATGGATGGCACCGTCACGTGTCGCTCGTCATGCTCGCCTTCGCGATGACAGCGCGGATCCGCCACGAAGCCAATAAGACGCCCCCAAAAAGCCAACGGATCCCGAAGGCGATCCTCGAACGCTGATCCCGTGGTCCGTTCAGGAAATCCGACGCATTGCGATCCGCTTCGCGCAAAGACACTTCGAACCCGCCCGCGTCATCGCATGGTCACTCTGGAGACGTGCTCATCAAGCGACCGCCCGCCGGGACCATATCCGAATAAAAATGCAACTGTAGTGCTAGGCTCTGTTGACAAAGATTGGCATCCAAATGCGAGCAGCTGCAAGACAGGGGAAGCCGCAAAAGGATGGGCAGGGTTTGTCGTAACGCGTAGCGATGCGGCGGAACTGCTTCAGCTTGTTGAACATCCGCTCGATGCGGTTGCGATCCTTGTATCGTCTGAAGTCGCAAGCGGCCGGTTCTTCCGGTTAGCTTTGGGCGGAATGATCGGCAAAATGCCATTCATGAGAAGTGCCGCGCGGACGTCATCCCCGTCGTAGCCTTTGTCGGCGAGCATGGCCTTGGGACGACCGACCGGTAGGGCCAGCAACTGCGGAACGGCTGTGTAATCCGAAGCTTCGCCGCCTGTTACGACAAAGCCGAGAGGGCGTCCTTGATCGTCAGCGCGGGCGTGCAATTTGCTCGTAAAGCCGCCGCGGTTTCGACCAAAGCCCTCCTTTTGCGCCCGCTGCCTGCGAGTGGCCTTGCACCGTCGTCGAGTCGATCATGTGTTGCGAATGATCGGTCAGTCCCAGCCCCACCAGCGCATCCCAGACGCCTTGTTCGGCCCAGCGCCGAAACCGCACATAGATGGAGTTCTACCCATTCTGCCGCCGTTCTGCGGCCTCGTCCCCGCGCTCGATCCGTGGCCCTATAGACATCGGTATCCCAGTCGCGTTGAAGGCTAATCGCACCGAGATTAGCACTTCAACCAACGACCGCTATTGGACGTCGCTCAGCGCCAAGGAACAACCAGGTTGGGCGCAGTGCCGACCGTCGGCGTTACGACGTGTCCTGGCCGGAAGCTGAACGGCTCCTCCCGGACGCAATTAGGACGAAGCGGACGTGGCGGCGGCCTCGCGAAGCATGGTTCAGTGCACGC
>NZ_LMUU01000228.1:13768-19567 GCF_009765775.1 Beijerinckia sp. L45 | reverse complement strand
GCCCATTCCCTAGTCCTCGAGGATATGCCAATCGTAGTTGGCGTCGGGAAACCGCCGACCCTATGATCGCCGTAACGGACGTCAAGCTTTCCTGCCGACATCCGGTCATCGGCAATGGCAAGATCGAGCGCCTCGCAATTGCCGCTAGTTACCATCATCAGGGTCCATTTCCCTCCTCGCGGGGAGCCACCGTCGTCCAAGCTTTCACATGACTTCGGGTGGCTTGATGAACCTTCTCGGACAACGACGATTTCTCCGCGGCAAAACTTAGCGATTAGGTCCGACCAGTGGAAAGGATCGCCGCAGCGGCAGCGCCCTACCTGGTAGAAGGAATGCCTGTGAATTCGATCGTGCTGGCTGGCGGCGGGCGCATGGGCGCGATCATGCGCGACCATGATTGGAGAGGATCGTCATTGGGCGTTCCTGAGCGATGGCCGCAGCCTCTGAAGACACTCGTTGGCATCTTGCTCGCGGCCGATCAGCCGATGTTCGTAGCTTGGGGCGCCGAGCACGTCCTGCTCTACAACGATGGCTATGCGCCCATGCTTGCGGATCGGCATCCTCGCGCGCTCGACCGCCCGTTCTTCGAGGTTTGGCCAGAGGTGCGAAAGCAACTCACCCCGCTGTTCGAGACGGTTGCCGGCGGCGAGCCGATCCACATGGCGGACATCGCGCTCGACCTGGACCGGGCGGGCCGGGACCGCGAAGCGCACTTCGCATTCAGCTATACGCCGATCCGCGACGCGTCGCGGGACTTTTCTGCGCCTGCACTGAGACGACTGACCGGGTCCTCGCTGACCGCCAGTCTTTGGCCGCTCGGAATCGACTGTTCGAAATGACGCGGGACCTCTTCGGCGTCGCGTCGTTCGAGGGCTACCTAAAGACCATCAACCCGGCCTGGTCCGCAGTGCTCGGCCGACCGCACGAAGAACTCGTCGGACGACCGTTCGCGGACATCATCCATCCCGACGATCTCGGCGCCACCGGCGACGTCGTGGCGACCTTGATGCGAGGAGAGCCGGTCCATCAGTTCCGCGTCCGCCTCCTGAAGGCCGACGGTACGCCGATCTCGTTCGCATGGTCAGCCATTCCGGACTCGGATTCGCGCAGCGGCATCTTCTACACCGTAGGACGCGACATCACCGAGGAGTTACAGCGGGAGGAAATGCTCAGGCAAAGCCAGAAGATGGAAGCCGTCGGCCAACTCACGGGCGGCCTAGCACATGACTTCAACAATCTTCTGACCGGCGTGATGGGCAACCTGGAGCTGATGCAAGCACGGATATCTCAAGGACGACACCTGGAGGTTGAGCGCTACGTCAACGCCGCCCAAGGAGCCGCCAAGCGAGCCGCCTCGTTGACGCACAGGCTACTTGCGTTTTCTCGGCGTCAGACACTCGACCCAAGGGCGATCAACCTCAACCGCCTCGTAATTGGGATGGAAGACCTCATCCGTCGGACCGTCGGTCCCGAGATCGCCGTAGAACCGCTGGTCGGAGCCGGCGGATTGTGGACGACGATGGCGGACCCAAGCCAGCTTGAAAACGCGCTGCTGAATCTCTGCATCAATTCTCGCGACGCCATGCCGAACGGGGGCAAGATCATGATCGAGACCGCCAATCGATGGCTAGATGAACGTGGGGCCCGCGACCGGTCATTGACACCTGGACAGTACGTATCGCTTTGCGTGTCCGATACCGGGACCGGGATGGGTCCGGAAGTAATCGCCAAGGCGTTCGATCCGTTCTTTACCACCAAGCCAATCGGCATGGGCACCGGCCTCGGCCTCTCGATGATCTATGGCTTCGCGCAGCAGACCGGCGGCCAGGTTCGGATCTACTCGGAGGTTGGTCACGGCACGATGGTCTGCATCTACCTCCCGCGCCATCTAGGCGGCGAAGAGGTCGATGCGTCTCCTGAGACTAGTGAGCCGGCGCGCGCCGAGGTCGGGCAGTCGGTGCTGGTGGTGGACGACGAGCCGACGGTACGGGGACTCGTCACCGAGATCCTAGAAGACCTGGGATACACCGCGATCGAAGCGATAGACGGTGCCTCGGGGCTGAAGGTCCTTCAGTCGCAGACGAGGATCGACCTACTGGTGACGGACGTCGGCCTCCCGAATGGGTTGAACGGGCGGCAGGTGGCCGACGCGGCCAGGGCGTTGCGACCCGGACTCAAGGTGCTGTTCATCACCGGCTACGCCGAGAACGCCGTACTGAGTCACGGCCATCTCGATCCCGGCATGCATGTCCTGACGAAGCCTTTCGCCATGGACGTGCTGGCGAGCAGGATCAAGGAACTGATCGAGGCCTGAATTCGAATTTGACTCGTCGTCGGCAAAGGTTTGCACATCCTTTTTGTTTTTCCCAAAACGCCGCTACGAGGGGCGCCGCATCTGACAGGATAGCCTGATTACCTAGTTGAATAACTTAGTTGAACGAGGCGTTAAACGTAATTCGATGGTCTGCTGCAAGGTAGCCAGTGCTAGTTCGGCATCCATGGTTCGGCGTTGGAGGGTGCCGTTTCGGCCGTCCGATAATCGGAGGCTCATGGTCAACTGCCGACATTCTGTGTCATAGCCGATCAGGCGCGCTTCCAAGGCGCGAACCATGTCCCCGACTTCACCGTCGCCCACTGAGACATGAAGAGCGTCTCCAGGGTCATCGATGACCTCGCGGATACGAAGAATGGTGGCGAATATCGCGCCGAGACCATCCGGGACCGACCCGCGCCGGATGGTCTGCAACGAAAACTAGATTAATACCAAGACCGGTGCCGGAACCGTGTCGCCTCTCGCTTGATCAGTCCAATGGATATATGCCGTGGAGTACCGTATCGAAATGGTTCTCGATCGCCGTCGTGCAGGCGCAAGCCCTATCGCGGAGCGCCTGTTCGTCCTTGATGATAATGACGCCGCGCCTGGTCGCGATCGTCCCCTCCTCGCGCAACCGTTTGACGACCCGCGTCACGAACGTCCGGCCCACGCCCAGCAGTTCGGCCAATTGCTCTTGTGTCATGTCGAACTCCTGGCCGTGGGTCCGGCTGACGGCGGCGAGCAGCCATTTGGCGGTACGCTGTGAAATTGTATGTGTCGCGTTACAGGCCGCGGTCTGGAACACCTGCGCAAGCAGACAATCCGAGTAGCGCGAGATCCAATGGCGCAGCGAGATCGAGTCGAGCTTCGCATGCTCCAGGGCTACCGTCTTGATGCGGAGGAAGCGACCGCCGTGGCGCACCATCGCGGTCGCGTAGGCTGGCACATGTCCGTTTGAGACGATGCCGCCGATTGCGCCTTCGCGCCCGACCAAGGCAACCTCGACGGCCGTCCGGCCGTCGTTGGTCGCGATGCAAAACGCTGCCATGGCGGGGCCGCATGGGAACCACGTGTCAATGACGTCGTCACCGGCATCCTGGAGGATGTCGCGATCCTTCAGATCGAAGACCATCATGTGTGGGGTCAACCGTTTTCGATCCGCTTCCGACAAGGTGGCGAGAAGCGCGTTGTGCGACAGGTCGTCGAGGGTCGGGGCGGACATTCGGTCTCCTCTGAGGATCGATGAAAACTGTTTGATTTGGTGTGTGTACTAGTGGACGGACAGCGCCGTCGGCGAGTGTTACTGGCGAACACAGCTTGCTCGATTGGAGCGAAGCCGCGGCGACCGCCTGGATAGCTGGGTCGTCGGACCTCGAAAGCGAGACCTCCACTTGATCGCTCGACCAGACGTCCTTCCATCGCGCGCCGCGCTCCTTTCGTTTTGCGCATTTGCATCGCACGTCCATGCCGTCGCCAAGGGCGAGCCTTGATGGACGGCGTGCCTGCGAACGATGTCGACCTGACCAATTGCGACCGCGAACCGATCCACCTCCTCGGCGCCATTCAACCCATCGGGTTCTTGTTGGCCCTCACCCTCGACTGGATCGTGGCGCGCACCTCTATGAACGTGGCGGACTTCCTGGGCGCCACGAACGACGGCCTGATCGGGCGGCCGCTCGCTGACATCTTTCTGCCCGAGGCTGTTCACGACTTGCGGAATCAACTCGCGACACTTCGCGGGCCGAACGCCGTGAACAAGGTGTTCGATACGAAGCTGGTCGATCGCGCCGGTCGCTTCGACGTCGCCATTCATCGATCCGGCGGACAGATCGTCGTCGAGGCGCAGCCGGCCGCATCCAAGCATGGTGACGCATCCGGGATGGTGCAGGCCATGATTGCCCGGCTCGACGTGGTCGGTGAGTCGTCCGCCTTCTTCAACGAGGGGGCACGACAGGTGCGGGCCTTGACCGGGTTCGACAGGGTCATGGTGTACCGCTTTTCCGAGAGCGGCTCCGGGGAGGTTGTCGCGGAGAGTTGTAAGTCGGGCATCGGATCTTTCAAGGGTTTGCACTACCCGGCAAGTGACATCCCGGTGCAAGCGCGGGCGCTATACAAACGCAATCTGCTGCGTGTCATCGCGGACGTCGACGCGAAGCCGGTCGCCGTCGAGCCTATCCGCGACGAGAAGGGCAAACCGCTCGACCTGTCGCAGTCGATGCTGCGATCCGTATCGCCGATCCACATCGAATACCTGAAGAACATGGGGGTCCGTGCCTCCATGTCGATCTCGATCGTGGTCGACGGCGAACTCTGGGGACTGTTCGCCTGCCATCATTACGCGGCCAAGTCGCCGAGCTTCGAGGTTCGGTCTGTGTGCGAGCTGTTCTCGCAGATGTACTCGATGCGTCTGGAAGGCCGCGAACGCAAGGAGATGATAGAGTTCGAGCGTCGGGCACGCGACATTTCGGACCAGCTTCTGGGCGCGGTCGCCACGAACGAGACGTTGCTGAACGATCCTGAATGGCTGGCGGGCATCCTTACACACGTCATTCCCGCGGAAGGCGTGGGCGTCTGGATCAACGGTAACTACGCGTTTTCGGGCACGAGACCGTCGACCGACGCTTTCACGCGTATCGTCCGCGCGCTGAACAGCACCTCGGCGAACCGGGTCTTCGCCACGGACCACATCGCCTCGCTCGTGCCCGGAGCCGAGGAATACGCGGACCGTGCCGCCGGCATGCTGGCCATTCCGATCTCGCGATCCCCGCGCGACTACGTGATCCTGTTCCGGGAAGAGTTGATCCGCTCGGTCCGGTGGGCGGGCGACCCGCACAAGACGGCGACGTTCGGTCCGAACGGTCCGCGCCTCACGCCACGCGAGAGCTTCGCCGAGTGGCAGCAAATCGTCAAAGGCCGGAGCAAGCCCTTCACCCCTGCGGAGCTGCGGGTCGCGGAGACCCTTCGCGCGACCCTGATCGAAGTCGTGCTTCGCCTCGCGGGCGAAGCCAGCGCGGAGCGCGATCGCGCGTCACGGCGACAGGAACTGCTGATCGCCGAGTTAAACCACAGGGTCCGGAACATCCTGGGCGTCATCCGTGGCCTAATTCGCCAGGCTAAGCCATCAACCGGCAAGATCGAGGACTTCGTAAAACTCGTCGATGGGCGTATTCACGCCCTCGCCCGCGCCCACAATCAGATTACTGACGATCACTGGGGACCAGCCCCTATCCAGGCCTTGATCGATGCCGAGGCCCGAGCGTTCCTGGGCGCAGACGGCAGCAGCGTCCACATCGTTGGCGAGCCGGTGATGTTGAACCCGCAGGCCTATTCTACGATGGCTCTCGTGCTCCATGAGCTCGTCACGAATTCTACGAAGTACGGTAGCCTCTCCAACGGCGGCCATGTCGATGTGGCTTGGTCGCGCAACGAGGATGGCGACCTGATCTTCGACTGGCAGGAACGGGACGGGCCACCCGTCGTGCCGC
>NZ_LMUU01000228.1:0-13758 GCF_009765775.1 Beijerinckia sp. L45 | reverse complement strand
GTATGATTTAGGTGGCAAGGCGAACGTCGAGTACGCGCCAGGAGGTGTAAGGGCGACTTTCCAGATCCCGGCGCGCCACGTATCCGAGAAGTCAGGCCCGCAACCGACCGTTGTCAGGTATCCGCGGCCGGCCATCGGCCATCCGACGAAGGCTCCCTCGAAATTCCTAGCTGGTCAGAAGGTCCTGCTGGTCGAGGACAGTCTGATCATCGCGCTCGACGCCGAAGACATTTTGTCCCGCCTCGGCGCGGAAGTCATGACGGCGTCGACGGTCGAAGGCGCGCTCGAACTGATCGATGGCACGCCGCCGACCTTGGCCATGTTAGACATCAACCTCGGGGATCAGATGAGCTTCGCGGTAGCGGATCGTCTCGGCGAACTGGACGTCCCGTTCCTCTTCGCCACCGGCTACGGCGAACAGGCCATGCTTCCCGCACACCACGCGCACCGGACCGTGGTGCAGAAACCCTATACGCTCGAGGGTATCGCGAGGGTGACCGAGATCTACTCGGCCTCGGGAGCCGACGTTTATCCGTCGCCTGCACCTGCCGCGACCAACATCGAGCAAGCCGACTCCAAGACCGGGGCCGCTGGCACCGGTGCATAGGGTGTCGAGCGCCGTCGGAATTAGGCATGGGTTCCCGCGATGGCCTTGGACGCCATAGCCGTGCGTTGAAGGTCCGGTTTGGAGTATCAACAATTCTGATTAGAACGGAGGCCATGGGCGCATTGCCGTCAGGCTGCTTTGCGACGTGTTCCGGCCGGGAGAACGAACCCGCTTCGCGGAGCGTGCAGCTTCGACGCAAGGGCTCGCGAAATACAGACGTTGACTGCCGCTCATCCCTTTGCAGCTTTCGCCCACCATATGCCAAAGGACGGCCGATTTGCTGGCCCTGAAAGCATACGTTCCCAAGCTACCTGCGCCACCAATTTATCGTCGTGGAGTGGGGCATTCCGTCGGACAGCTTCTAAGTGACGACATAGCCAATGCGGCCGTGCCGCTTGATGCAGTGAAGCAGTCGCGCCCACACAAATTCCACTCGTTCTCTCGGTACCCCCTAATGCGGCCGGTTAGAACAATCCTTCGCCGGCGAAAGCAATGAGCGCGCGTAATCCGGCCGAGGGATGACGACCTTGTGGATAATAGAGACACAGACCGGGCCCCTCGGGGAGCCACTCTTCAAGCGCGCTCACCAGCCGACCTGAGGCAATGGCTTCTTCAATGTTCCATCGCGCCAAATAGGCGTAGCCGGCACCTTGTAAGGCTGCCTGCTGAGCAAGGCCCGCATCATCGACGGTGAGTACACCAGGCACATCGATCGCGCGACGATCTTTTCCGCGCAAGAATTCCCAAGCGTATATTGCGCCGGTAGCGCGGCGATGCCGGACGCACGGAAGGCTCAGCAAGTCCTTGGGGTCTCGAGGGATCCCATGCATTTCAGCGATTGCCGGGGCCGCGACGACGGCAGAGCGTAGAAGCGGCCCGACCGCAATCTTCGCCATATCCCGCGGAACCGCGTCCCCAACGCGAAAGCCTGCGTCGAACTCGTCCGCGACAATATCAACAAGACGAGCGTCGGTGACCAGATCGATGGTCATCTCGGGATAGGCCCGGAGGAAGGCGAGCAGGACAGGCTCAAGAAGGCGACGTGCGGCACCAAGAGCGCAGGTAAGCCGCAACATCCCACGAGGTTCGTCGCGCGCATCCATTGCATCGGTCATCGCGATGTGGAGGTCGCGAAGCGCTGGCTGCGCGCGAGCGAGAAACCCCTCTCCCGCCGTCGTCAGCGCGACGCTGCGGGTCGTGCGCGCGAAAAGCTGAACGCCAAGCCGACCTTCCAGCGCCGCAATGCTTCGGCTGAAGGCGGTTGGCGACAGCCCGACCTCGGCGGCAGCGGCGCGGAAGTTGCGAAGCCGGGCAAGAGCGGCGGCCGCCTCAACCTCGATCAACCGGCCACCAGGGATTGTCGCGCTTTTCGGCATGTCGTGATGATTATTATATGCGTTATCGCAGCGCAATCATGGATCTATGTTGCTGCCCATGAGCAATGATCACACAAACCCGATAGCCCACGGCGTGGCCGTCTTCGGCGAAATGCATCCACCCGCGCGTACAGCGGCCTTTGAGGCGGCGACCGACCCGGCGACGCCCGGCGGTCGCATGCAGGGCCTTGCTGCCGAATTCGTGTTCGGACAAATTTGGAGTGACACCCAACGACTGGACCGGAGGGCGCGCAGCCTCGTGACGCTGGGCGCGCTGATCGCGCTTAGGACGGGAGAAGAGTTCAGCAATCATGTGCGCGTCGGAATTGCTAACGGCCTCACCCGCGGGGAGATCGAGGAGGTCATCACACACACCGCTGCCTATGTCGGCTTCCCCGCTGCTCGGGCGGCTATGATCGTGGCGATGCGCATGTTCGCCGAGGATGTCGCCGGTGAGACCGGCGGCGTTCCCGCCGGACAATCCTTCTGATCGCAAGCCATGGGAGAGACACTATGACACGAACCTGGCTCATCACCGGATGCTCTCGCGGCCTCGGGTACGCACTGGCGAAAGCCGTCCTCGAAGAGGGAGATCAGGTGGTCGCAACGGCTCGCGATCCGAAGGATCTTGCCGATCTGATCGAACTCGGCTGCGACCGCATCGCCGCAGTCGCGCTCGACGTAACGAAAGCTTCCGCTGCAGAGCAGGCCGTGTCGACCGCCATCGACCGCTTCGGCGCCCTAGACGTCGTCGTGAACAACGCTGGCTATGGTAACGTTGCGCCGATCGAGGATACCAGCCTCGAGGGGTTCCGCGCCCAGATTGAGACCAACCTGTTCGGCACCATCATCGTGACCAAGGCCGCCATCCGCCAGTTCCGTGAACAGCGCAGCGGCCGGTTCATCCAGGTCTCGTCAATCGGCGGTCGAACGGGTGCGACTGGGCGTGCTCCCTATTCGGCGGCCAAGTTCGGCGTCGAAGGTTTCTCGGAGGTGCTCGCGACTGAAATGGCGCCGTTCGGCGTGAAGGTGACCATAGTCGAGCCCGGCGGTTTCCGAACCGACTTCGCCGGCGTCTCGACCCACATCAACGAGGGCAATCCGGCCTATGCCGAGACGGTCGGCAAGACCGCCGCCATACAGCGTGAATATGATGGTAACCAGCCTGGCGATCCGGCACGGGCGGCCCAAGCGATCATTTTGGTAGTATCGTCTGACGATCCGCCACTTCGACTGGTGCTGGGCAGCGACGCCTATGGCCGTGCCGAGAGGACGGACGGGGCGCGGCTTGCTGAACTCCGGGCCTGGCGCGAGACGAGCGTCTCGACGGATTTCCTGGCGTCGACGGACTAAGGCGCTCCCGATGCTCTCGGCGACTGCCCTGGTAAGGCTAGCCCCTACTCTGGCCGAGCCGGCGGCGGCCCCGCCCTGTTCTTAGTCGCTCGTCGAGCAAACCAAGCACGGAGAACCACAATGAGGCAGGACCAGAATGTCGCGATCGCGCAGGCCCTCCTCGAGGGCATTGGCGGGGGAAGAGACCCGGCCGAGATCGCGGCGCCTTTCGCAACCGATCTCGTCTTTGAGATCCAGGGCGACGATGGGGTGCTCCCGTGGGTCGGTAAGAAATTCGGCCGGGAGGCGATCGTCGACTTCATTCGCGAGATTCGCGTGCTCACCGAGCCGGTGACATTCGAAGTCGAGGACATCCTCGTCAGCGAAGACCGCGCCGCGATTATCGGATCGCTCGAGACAAGGATCAAGGCCACGGGCCGGATCACGGCGACCCAGTTCGCAATCATCGTCACTATCGCCGACGGCGTCGTGACCCGCTTCCAGATGCTTGAGGACAGTTTCAACGTCTCAAACGCAGCGCGCGCCTGAACCCGCCGAGATCGGAGGATAGAAAGGATGCCCTGAGCAACCCGCGCAGGACCACGCGGGACGGTACCGTCAGCAGAACGCCGGCGACATAACTTGGCTTGTTTCGAAGCTATCGCGCCAGCGCGCCTGCCGGCGGGGCAACCTTCCTCGCGGCAAAGTTGAGACCGCGAGGGAAGACTTGATGCGGACGGTGTAGGTCAAGAGGACTTGCGGTAGCGGTCGAGCTTCGTGCAGATGAAGGCCTCGATCTGGCGAAGCTTGTCCTGCTTCGTGCGGATGACGGCGAGCCGTTGTTCGAGGAAATAGACCGTCTGTTCAGCGGTCAGTGTGGCCGATCCATAGGCCTTCAGTAGCGGCTTGATCCCCTTGAGCGAGAAGCCGAGGTTCTGCGCCTGGCGGACCTGCTCGATGGTCTCGAGAACGGCCGGGTCTTAGTCGCGATAGACCCGGCTTCCGGCCTGCCGAGCGCTCGACGAGATCAGTCCCATCTCCTCGTAATGCCGGATCCCGTCCTTCGACATACCGGCCATGCGGGCGACATCATTGATCAGCATGTGCCTGCTCTTGACTGTGGGGTTACCCGACAGCCTATCTGATGTGTCGCTCGTTGAAAACAAGATGGAGTGACCTTGCCATGTCTAAGTCCACCAAGCCTGTAGCGCTGGTAACCGGCGCCTCCTCCGGAATGGGAAAGGACATCGCAGAGCGCCTGCTTGCTACCGGCTACGAGGTGTACGCTGGTGCGCGCCGTGTCGATCGAATGGCCGACCTCGGACTGGCGGGAGCTCATACGCTGTCGCTTGATGTCACGGTCGAGCGCTCCATCATGGAAGTGGTCGACCAGATCGCAAAGACTGCTGGCCGCATCGACGTACTCGTAAATGCCGCCGGCTATGGCCAGTATGGCGCGCTTGAGGACGTCCCGATGGACGAGGCACGGCGCCAGATGGAAACGAACCTGTTCGGCCTCGCACGCCTGGTCCAGCTCTGCTTGCCCACGATGCGGGCGCAAAGTTCGGGCCGAATCCTCAACATCTCGTCCATCGGAGGCAAGTTCGCCCTTCCGCTGGGTGGCTGGTATCATGCGTCGAAGTTCGCGCTCGAGGGCTATTCGGATGCGCTACGTAACGAGGTCCGCCAGTTCGGGATCGACGTAGTGGTGATCGAGCCCGGCGGCATCGCGTCAGAGTGGGAATCGATCGCCGCAAGCGCTGCGAAGCGGGTGTCTGGTGGCGGCTACTATAGCAACATGGTTGCGAAGTTTAGCAGTATGCAGGGCCGAAAGGCGCCGCCGCCGAGCATTGTTTCGGAAATGGTGATGAAGGCCCTCGGTGCTAGCAGGCCGGCGATCCGATACAGTGGGGGGCTGGCCGCTCGTCCTCTGCTCTTCCTGCGCCGCCACCTTTCGGATCGTATGTTCGACCGGCTCGTAATGCTCGCTTTTCGCTAGCCTGGGTAGGGCTGTCTTCGGGAAATGGCGGCAGCGGTATCAATGACAAAACTTGGTCGTGAGCCGTCGGTGGAGCAACAGGACCAGACGGTTCGCTATAGACCTATGCGTCGCCCAAAACGGTCTGAGCTGAATCCACCTAACTTGGTCATTGGCGTCTGGTGGCGGATGTCCGCTTTCAGAATCGCGGGCAGGTCCATCCGATGACCGACATGGGCGCGATGCCATCGTCGGCTTGTCTTGGCCGAAAGAAGATTGGCGACTTTTTATGACGGTATAGCGAGAGCGGCTGTTCGCCTATGGTCCTTCAAATCAAGCCGAAATTGTCCTCAACCGGCAGCACCACCTCTCGTGACCGGTGCAAACGAGGTCGACACCGTATGTCGTCCTATGTTCACTCGGTTTGTGCTTAGTTATCCTAAACCGAACCTCTTTTTTGCGGCCTCTGACACCGGCGTGAAGAGGCTGATAAGCGTACCTTCCGGATCGCGGAACTGGGCGGCGCGGTTTCCCCACGGCATCGTCTTAGGGGCCTGTACCACTTCGACTGCGCTCCTTAGCCTTTCAAATTCTGCGTCCACGTCTTCGACCTGGAACTCGAGAATCGCGGTGCGATTGGCTGATGGCTCTGCGCTGCCCTCTTTAAACAAGGTAACCGTCCCTGCGCCGCCGATTGCAAGGGTGGCGCCTGAGGTGACGATTTCGGCAAAAACGGGGGCGAGCCATTCCGCAGTTTGTCTGGTGATAGTCTCGTAAAAGCGCACCACTGCGGCAATGTCGGTGGCGATGAGGCGGGTCGAAGCAAATTTCATGAGAAGTCCTCGCGATTGTGCCGTGGGTGGCACCTAGTCCTGCGAGGGGCTTGTCGCACAGACCTGCTGACAGCATGGTGTCAGCAGGAGCCCGACAGAATGCGCCGTGCCGACCGCCTGTTCCAGATCATCCAGATTTTACGGCGCTCGAACCGTCCCGTCACGGCAGCGGCCTTGGCCGAGGAGCTTGAGGTCTCGACACGTACCGTCTATCGGGACACCGCCGAATTGATTGGCTGCAGCGTCCCCATCTTAGGCGAGGCCGGCTTCGGTTACGTGCTGGCCGAAGAGTACAACATGCCCCCGTTGATGCTGACGCGCGACGAGCTGGAAGCTGTCACATTAGGAGCGCAATGGGTGGCCGACCGTGCCGACAACGTGATCGCTCAAGCCGCTCGGGACGTCATCGCGAAGATCTCATCGGCAGTGCCCGAACGCCTCCGTTGTTTCGTCGTGGAGTCGAGTGTCGGCGCAAAACCCGCACCTTATGCGGAAGACGAGAGGATAGATTGCGCGCTGCTCCGTGCAGCGATCCGTCAAGGACGAAAATTGCGGCTCCGCTATCGCTCTGATGAGAATGAGATAACCGACCGCATCGTTCGGCCGCTCCTTCTCGGTTACGCGGACTCTTACAGAATGCTGATAGTCTGGTGCGAGCTGCGCGAGGGTTTCCGGCATTTTCGCACTGATAGAATAGTCAATGTCGTGATGTTAGACGAAACCATTGGTGAACCCGCGGTCGCGCTGCGCCGCCGGTGGGAGGCTTGGCGCTTGGCTGAGATCGCTGCCCCCCAACACCTTCACAAGGTTTGACTGCCCACTATATTAACCATGTCCAGGCTTAGTCCGACCGCTTTGACGATTTCGAGCTAGGCCGCCCGACGACAGAGGCCGACGCAATGCCGACCGGCTGCCTTCCGGAATGTCCTGGCCGATAGCCGACCGTCCGCTCAGGAGAATTGAAACGCGACTTGCCGACGTTCTGGAATTTCACGCCTTCTGGCCGCGCCGCCCTCCCGGTCGCACACGGCCACCACGTCCGAACAGGCGTGCATGGATTTCGGCTCGCGAAGGCGGGCGCCTCAAACTCCGCCGGTGATCACCGACTTTAGGCCCTCCTCCGCCCATTTGCGGAAACTCGTCGCACCGATGATGGCGGTGGCACGCGAGGCGAAGTTGTCCATTCCTTCCTCCTTGGCCCGCAGCATATCGACATACCCTTGCGCGAATGCGGAGGTGAGCCCGCGCGCCATAGCGGCGTCCTTGTACGCGTCGTAAGTCTGGTGTTCATAGCGCACCTCCCGACCGATAACGTCCGATACGATCGTCGCGAGTTGGGCGTAAGATAGCTCGTCTGGACCGAGGACCGGCACATCTTCCTGTCCGGACCAGGAGCGGTCGATCAGAAATCCTGCAGCCGCGGCGCCGATGTCGCGGGCAGCGGTGTGCGGTAATTTCTTATCGGGATGAATCGGGCCGAACATCTTTCCCTGCCGGATTGCTTCGGTCTGTCGTAATGCATTGTCCATGAACGCCGGCAAAGCGAGCCCGCGCACGGCCGCCCCCGTCGTGCGCAACAGGTCGACCATGTGGATTGAGCCGGTCGCATTCCCAGCCCCGTCCTGCCACGGCGTATGGCGCCCCAGCGTCGTGGCGACGACGACGTGGCGCACGCCGTGCCGGCGCATCGCCTCTGCCCCCGGCCGGGCAAATTCGACCGTAGCCGCAGCAGGCGTCGGCGAAGGTGTTGGCGGGCAGAGCCAGAACACGGCGTCTGCGCCCTGGAACGCCCGATCGACCACAGCGGCCTCACCGTGCGACCCCTCGACCACCTCCACCTGGTCGCGCACCCCCTGCGCGAGCTTCGACGGATCGCGGACGATCAGGCGTACTGCCTCGCAGGCATCGAGCAGATGCCGGACGACATGGCGGCCGATGTTGCCGGTAGGCGTAGTGACGACGATCATGGTGTACTCCGGTGGGTTCTCCACAGAGTTAGCCAGGGATCATGAAACGATCTATAGCCGCGCGTCGTCCATTTCTTCGTCATCGTCCGGAAAAACCGTGGACCCGCTGTCTGACATCCTCTCGCTCCTAAAACCCGAAAGCTATCTCACGGCCGGCCTCGACACGGGCGATGCGTGGGCGATCCGGTTCGGCAATCGTCCAGGGACGATCAAGTGCCATGTCGTGACGGCCGGGATCTGCTGGTTGGCGGTCGACGGGATCGACGCCGTTCAGCTTACCGCGGGAGATTGCATCATCCTACCGAGCGGACTGCCGTTCACGCTCGCCAGCGACCTGATGCTCGCGCCCGACGATGCACACGACGTGCTCAACCACGCTCGTCCGGGAGAAGTCATCGTTCACAAAGGCGGGGGAAGTTTTGCGTTCATTGGCACTCGCTTCGAGGTAGACGGGGTGAAGGCAAGCGCGCTTTTGGGAACGCTGCCGCCGCTGATACACCTACACGAGGCAGAAGACCGCGACGCGATGCAATGGTGCATCACGCAGTTGATGATCGAGATGCGGGAAGACAGACCTGGCGGCATGCTCGCTGCGCGTCATCTGGCCCATCTGATGCTGCTCAGAGCTTTTCGACTTCACCTGTCCCGACGGGCCGGCGACCATGTCGGCCTGCTCTATGCGCTTGCGGACCCGCATCTGGGACAGGCGATCAAGGCGATGCACGCCGAGCCCGGCTATCGCTGGACGCTGGCGCAACTGGCAACCCGGGCCGGACTGTCACGGTCGATCTTCGCGCAGCGGTTTCGGGCTCGGGTAGGAGAAACACCAATCGGCTACCTAGCGCGGTGGCGCATGATGCTCGCGATCGAACGCTTGACTAGTGGACGGGAGCCGCTTGGCAGCATCGCCAACACGCTTGGCTACGAGTCCGAAAATTCGTTCAACACGGCGTTCCGGCGGGTCATGGGTTGTTCACCGCGTCGCTACGCTCGGACTAAGGCGATCCGCGTTCACGTGGCTTGAGCACATGAACGGATCGGACGTCGCCTTCATGCGATTGAAGGATTGTCTGCTCTCAGGATCAAGCATTCCGTCCGGATGTGTCGTTCAAGGGCGCGCTGCTGACGCATTAATTCAGTTCGTCCCGGCTGATTACGGGCAGGTTGCGGGCTAGACTAGCCGATGGTGGATAGCTGTCTTCGTAATCGATCCGCTGCCCGGCAGCGGTCAAGGCCGGGCTCACGCTACCCTGACGCGGATGGCAGAAGAAACCACTCAGGCATCGCTGCCGACCTGAGAGTGGTGGCGAAGGAAATATGCGGCGCCTATTGCCGCTGCAGCAAAGCCAGCGCCCGCGCCTACCAACAACGCCCAGCGCGGCCCTGCTTGATCGGCGATGTATCCGACGATCGGGGCGCCGATCGGCGTGGCGCCCAACGCGACGCCGATCCGCAGGGCCATAACACGACCTCGCATGCTGGGCTCGGTGGATAGCTGGATCAGCGGATTGGTGGCGTTGACGAAGACGAGGTAGGCCGCACCAATCGCCGCGAGCGCGGCGGCAAAGCTCCAGTAATTCGGGGCAAGGCTAGCCAAGGTAAAACCGATTCCCAGCAGCGTGGCGCTCCAACCCAAAGTCGCGATCGTGGGTCGCCCGGTTCGGGCGAGGCCCAGAATGCCGACCATGGAGCCGATCGCCATAATCGAGGATAGCATCCCGAAGCGACGCGCATCCGCGTGAAAGGCACTCACGGCCATAGAAGAAATAAAGATCGGGAAGTTGAGGGCGAAGGTCCCGATGAGAAAGAGCATCGAGAGGATGGCGATCAGATCAGGCCGCCCGCCGACGTAAGCCAATCCTGCCCTGAAGCTGCCCGGCGTTCGAGCGCGGGGGCCGGTGTGATGCAGTTGTCCTTTATCCAGAAACAGCAATGACCCTACGACAGCCAAGAATGACGCTCCGTTCAGCAGAAAGGCTGGCCCCGTGCCGACCGCTGCGATGAGCGATCCCGCCACCGCCGGCCCGACGAGGCTGCCTAGATTGAACGACAACGTGTTGAGCGTGACCGCATTATGGAGATCGTCGTCGCCCACCAACTGGGACACAAAGATCTGCCGCACCGGCGCGTCGAAAGCCGCCGCGCAGCCGAAGAGGAACGCGAAACCATAGACCTGCCACAGCCGAACGACGCCCGCACAAGTCAGGCCTCCGAGCACGAGCGCCAAGACCGCCATGCTCGCCTGCGTCGCGATGAGCAGCTTGCGTTGATCGGAATGATCGGCGGCCGAACCTGTCCATGGCAGCAGCAGAAGCTGGGGAGCGAACTGAAGTGCCATGACGACGCCGACCGCCGAAGCGCTGTGTCGTGTCAGCACCACCAGCACCAGCCAGTCCTGAGCGGTTCGCTGCACGCCCGTTCCGATGTTCGAAATTAAGGCCCCGACCGCCCACGTGCGATAGTTTGGATGCCGCAGCGCCCTGAACGTCCCAGTCGCTCCGACACTCACGCTGAGGCTTGCGCCCTGGTCGAGAGGAGAAGCCTGATGATGTCTGCGGCAAAGCCGGTTTCGCCGAGGCGCGGAAATATGGCTGCGATACAATGCTGATGGGATGCCGCCGACGGATCAGCCATCGCGTCGACGGCAAGCGTGACGTTGAAGCCCGCCTCGTAGGCCTGGCGCGCGGTGGACTCGACCCCGAACGACGTGGCGACGCCGGTCACGACGACCTGGCTAACACCACGTGCCCTGAGTTGCGCTTCCAAGTCGCTGCGGGCGAACGCGCCCCAGGTCTGCTTCACGACGAGGATGTCCTCGGGCTGCGGGTCGAGGCCATCGACCGGATCGGCAAAACCTTCCGGTGCATCGAAATGCGAGGAACGGTCCGTTCGCCCAGGCGCGAAACCGTCCGTCGTAATGATGACGATGGGCAAACTGTTCGCGCGGAAGGCTTCGAGGAGGGCGACGTTACAGTCGACGACCGAACCCCACTGCGACGGCGGCAGTGCGTCAGCGATGCCCTTTTGGAGATCGACGACGAGAAGGGCAGTTCCTGGATCGAGCGCACTTACGGGTATGGGCGTGACTTTCGATAGAAGAGATCAGGATTCGGCGACGAGGCGGAGAATGAGCGGCATTGCCTCGGCGAGTGTTGTTTTCTCGTCGGGCGTAAGCTTAATCTTGATGGCGGATGAGAGCCAATCCTGCCGCATGGCACGACCCTGAGCCAGCCAGGCCCGGCAGTGCTTCGTCAGCGCCAGCAGGGTTTGGCGACCATCCGACGGATCAGGCGAACTCTCGATCAAGCCAGCAGCCTCCAGGCTGACCACGATCGGTCCCATCGACTGCGAACGCATGCCTCCGGCCCGAGCCAAGGCAGAACTCGTGGCGGGGCCGTGGTCCTCAAGGTGGTGCAGGACGGCGACCTGCGAGGGCCTTAGATCACCCGCATCGGAATTGTCGTGAAGGCGTCGCTTCAGTCGCCGAGCGAACAGGCGAAGCTGATGAGCGAGATAGTCAGGAGAGGACCGTTCATGTCGGTTGTGGGTCGGAGGCATACCCCGACTTACCGGACAATCTGCTATTTGTGAAGGTATCTTCGTAGATTGTTTCGTGGCTGACTGCGGCGCTCATCCCGTTTATGGGAAGTCCGAACCTGCCTGCCATCTAAACCCGAACCCAACACTCCGGAGTATTGCACCGACCTCGGCTTATCGCCGGTGTTGCGGTCTGCTCGGTTCTCGCCTTGAGCCTGTCGCATTTGCGAGGCGGATTGCCGGGCATGAACAGACGCGATCTCCTCACCATGGTCAGCTTCTCGCGACCGTCGTCGTCGCCGCACCTCTCGGATTAAACAGAGGCGCGCACTTTATGCCGCGGGTCTCAGGACTACGGTGCTTGTCGGGGCGACGGCGGCCGTGGCGATGATCCAGGCCAACATCCTGTTGTAGACAGTTGGCAAGGCCGCGGACTCGTTTGCGACCCTCGACCTCATGCGATTGCCGCTTTGTATCAGCTCCGTTTTCCTTCTCAAGCTTCCACCTTCTAGGTTCGATGTGATTCCAGGTGCGGTCGCAACGCGATTACGAGGGGAATGATCAAGGCGGCGGTCGCCGCTGCCGAAAGGATCCCGGTACTCTGGCTGCTATGATCAGCTATCGCTCCGTATACGATTGGCGCAACGCCACCCGAGCCGATCACGCTGGTGTAAAAGATGGCGAAGGCCCGCCCTGTATCCCCGCTCGGGGCAAGCTCCGGCACGGTGCCGTAAAGCACGGACGATGTCCCATTCAGGACGACACCGAGCACGGGGAGGATAACGAGCGTTGCAGTTAGGGGCGTGAACAACGTAGCCGCGTTCATCAGAGCCGTGGCGGCTTCCGTTACGACTACGGCTCCAACCACACCCATGGACCCCTGAAGCCAGTTGCAGGTCGCCTTGCCGAGCGCGCCACCAATGAAAAGGAGCGCTAGACCAAGCCCAACGGTCGCCGAGGTCCCGCCACGACCATGAATGAGGAACGGAAGGAAAAGCAGATAGCCCATGCGCGTAGATGTATCGAACGCGCCGATAACAGCTAGGAGACCGAAGCCCGAACGGCTCCGGCCGATCGCGGTCTTCTTCGTTGCTTCCGTTGGCGTCGCGTGGCCTGTTGGCGCCAGGTACAAGAGCCCAAGCGTTACGAGCATGCCAAGGATGGCCATCATCCCAATAACCGGGCGCCACGTGAAGATTGGCAATAGCAGCGCTGCTATTGCTGGTAATGTGGCCTTTCCAAGATCGCCCGCAAAATTGTAGATGCCGAGCGGTCCGCGCGATGCCGTCCCGTAGGTATCGGAGACCAAGAGTGATCCCCGGGGATGTTGGATGCTCGATCCCACCCCGGCGACCACAAGCCCGATGCAAAGGCCGGCGAAGCCAATAGGAAAGGCCATGATTAGGAAGCCGGCCGCCGCGATGAAAGTGGAAAGCGCTAGGGCTGCGCGAGGTGAAAACCGGCGCGAAAGCTTGTCGCTCGGCAACTGTAGTCCACCCATCGTGCCGTAGTAGAGCGCGCGTACGACCGCCAACCCTGCGTAGGATAATTCAAATTGCGCCTGCCAGACCGGCAGGAAGGCGTAGATACCATCGGTATAGCCGTCGTGCATCGCATGAGCGAGGCAAGCCACCAGCAAATTGCGCGACTTTGATGGCGGGGCTCCCGCCTCGTCACGGCGAGCCGTATCCGATATTTGCATTTGTTCGACCTCTTCGCGAGCTTTAGGCCTGCGCGCGACCTAGCAATAGGCGAACTCTTCTCACGACACCGGTGAGCTTTCCTCACATTTCAAAAGAGTGGGATACGCGTACCGCGACAGCCGATAATCCAAAGTTTTTGTTGCAAATCTCAGTCGTTGGAGGGAGGCAGGAATCGGATCAGCGTTTGGAGCAATGAAGATCAAAAACCCATGTCTGCTTTCGAGCTTGGTTTGGAAGAACAAGAACGACTGTTATGGTGAAGGGTTTCGGATGCCGGCGATCCGCAGTCGCGGGTGCGGACATCGGCCGGCGTCCGAAAGCCGCCCATGCACGAACCCGCGGGTTTGCGCGCCGGATCTATGGGGACTTGAGATGTCCGGGACCGTGCCGGAAGAGGCGCGAGGGCGACGACACACGTCTCATGA
>NZ_LMUU01000227.1 GCF_009765775.1 Beijerinckia sp. L45 | reverse complement strand
GAAGAAGTTTGTCTAAAATGGAGTCGCGAAGCGACACCCATTGCTCGAGTTTAGACTGCCCGTGGTTGAAGAAAGTTAGCAGTGCTTAACCATAGAATCAAAATGTGCAAGTACCTTCACAGTGTTCTCACGTTTCCTTTTCTGCTGAGTCGTCGATGGCATGCGAGTTTCATCTGAATTCATTAAATCTGGCTCAAATACAGAGGCTGATGGGTCGTCTAGTGTTTCAGAATTATTCTCACAGGTTACCAGA
>NZ_LMUU01000226.1 GCF_009765775.1 Beijerinckia sp. L45 | reverse complement strand
CATGACTCCGGAAGACCTCGAAAGTTCGCGCTTGCAGCAGAGTGGTCTGGCCCCCAATATGAATGACCCCGATTATGATCCTGCGGCACGGTTAAAGGCGGGCACGCATGCACATACGTGGACCCACTGCGAGATCCACCCCAGCATGATTCTCGGTATCTGTGCGAGCATCATTCCATTCCCCGATCATAACCAGGTGAGTCCAATTTTCTGTATTTATGCCAACACACCTAAATGCTTGCCATTTAGTCTCCCCGTAATACATACCAATCTGCCATGGG
>NZ_LMUU01000225.1:6337-10688 GCF_009765775.1 Beijerinckia sp. L45 | reverse complement strand
ACTTTCATGGCGAGGCGCCGATGGCCCGCGCGCTCGCCGAGGCCGAGGCGGCGGCACTGCGTGGCGAGGTGCCGGTCGGCGCCGTGGTGGTGCGCGACGGTGCGATCATTGCCGCCGCCGGCAACCGCACGCTGGCCGACCACGACCCGACGGCCCACGCCGAGGTGTTGGCGATCCGCCAGGCCTGCCGGCTGCTCGAAACCGAGCGGCTGATCGGCTGCGATCTCTACGTCACGCTCGAGCCCTGCGCGATGTGCGCCGCGGCGCTCTCCTTCGCCCGCATCCGCCGGCTGTATTTCGGCTGCGACGATTTGAAGGGCGGCGCGGTGGAGAACGGGCCGCGGTTCTTCGGCCAACCGACCTGCCACCATGCGCCGGAGGTCTATGGCGGGTTTCGCGAGGCGGAGGCGCGGGCGCTGCTGCGCGACTTTTTTGCGGCGCGGCGGTAGGGGGAACAAGCCTTGGGGCAGACCTTGACGAGTCGCTCAGCGCCCGTTGCGGGACGCCCGATGAATCGTCGCCCATTCCAGAGACCTGCTGCTCCGGGATGTCCGAAAGTCTAGCGCGTAATGTTAAGCCAGGATGCCGCTGCCTTCGAGCGGCAATGATGGTGGAATACCTTCCATAGGGATCATTTGCAGTCTTCGTATCCCAACGGAATACGTTTTGAACCCTGGAGTTAGCGACCGGTATCCAGCGCCGCCCCTCTGAACTTTTTCTCGACGTGATTTCGATCTTAGACTGATGAACAGGGTCGCCACCCAATGATGCAGGCAGGGCGACCCCGTTTAGTCAGTTTACATAGGCCGCGGCGTCTTCGGCTCATGGATCGGGCAACCGTTGTGCGTGCTGCGGAAGTTCGCCGAACTCGCATAGGTCGTATTTCGGGCCCTGTTCACCGAGCCTAACGGTCGATGAGCAAACAAGCCGTGCCAGGGGCTGAAGGAAAGGCCATCATCAATGGCCGCAACCTCGGTCGGAGACCAGGAAGGTTGCTGCTCGACATGGAGACGGGCGACGACGACATATGGGCTCTTGTCCTCGGGCCAGACTACCGTGGCGTCCTCGATCGGCATCGTCGCAAGGTCCGTGCAAAGCTGCACACGGAATTCCCAGTCGCCGCCATTGCCTGCGAAGTGTTCGGAAACAGCATTGCGAAGCGCGTTCGGGTTGTCTGTTGTGTCGATGGGCGCGTCCGTCAACGTCTTGAGCACGCCGACAGGAGCCACCGAATATTTGGCGACGTAATCGCCGTAGAGGATCGGAACCTGGGAGAAGAATGTCTCGCCAAGAATGTTGGTCTCTTTTTGACCGCCCATCGTCGTGATCGTCGGGCTTTTGCCTCCGAAGGCTTCGATGATCGACTCGGTGCCTTGCGCGATCGCCGACACGACCTTCTTGACCCCTTCCACCTTGTCCGTCGTTGCCGCCAGCACTTTCAGAACGCCAAGGAATTTTTCGGCGTTCGGTGCGCTGAAGGCCGGCCCATTGACCATCACGAAATCCTGCGTCGTATCGGCTTCGCTGCCGGGCAGACGAGGCCCCTGGACGCCAACCAGTTTGATCGCGAGGCCGCGGGGCGTAGAAACGCTGTCGTCCAGAATGTCGCCCGGCAGGGTCGAAAAGCGCATCGCGACCTCGTAGCGACCAGGCCGGGCAAACAGGCCTTGCGCAAGATGCAGCGGCAAGCCTTCGACGACCGTGAAATCTCCGCGGAGCACACCGTGCGCCTTGGCATGAACACTGCGGGTCGCATGCCCGGAATGTTCGAAGGTGGATTCACTGATCTTTCCTAGAGTCTCGATCAGACCTTCATTGGTTTTGGCCTCATCCTTTCCGATTGTCTCCATCGAGGAATCAAAGCGTAGGGGCAGAACATTCATTGCGGTCTGAGCCGACATGAAGCATCCGTTCAAAATCGAGGGTGGTACGTGAGGACTGTCTCGCCATGCCGGGACGCCCGCCGGGGGGCACTGAGCGCGTTTAGCGAAACATCTCGATCACACTACGGGCGAACCGGACACGAGTTTCAGCTTAGCCTTTGATTTCCTGTAATCAATCTCTTCTGGCCAGGCGCCGAGATCTTCGAGAACATCGATGACCAGCGGCGTGCACATCATTGGCGCACCTATCTCAAATCATAAGTTCGGGGACCTTCGGATGCTTGGACTTGCAGCTTTCGGTCCCTCGATCATCGAGCGGATGCGCGCGGCCATCGTTTCGACCGGGAACGGTTTAGTCAGCACGGCCATGCCCGGCGCGAGTTGCCCATTCCCAAGGATCGCGTTTTCCGCGTAGCCGGTGATGAAAAGCACCTTGAGGTCCGGGCGCCTCACACGCCCGGCATCCGCCATCTGCCGCCCGTTCATGCCGCCGGGCAAACCGACGTCCGTCACGAGCAGGTCGATGCGCACGTCTGATTGCAATATTTTGAGACCAGCCGCGCTGTCGCCTGCTTCAATTGCGAGAAAACCGAGATCTTCGAGGATGTCGGTGACGAGCATGCGAACGGTCGGCTCGTCGTCGACGACCAGCACCGTCTCGCCCTGATCGAACCGCTCCAGCGTTTCGAGCTTTGCCGTGGCCTCCTCATCCTCGACCTCACCGTAGTGGCGTGGCAGGTAGATGCACACCGTCGTGCCGTCCCCGACCTCTGAATAGATGCGCACCTGTCCGCCCGACTGCTTGGCAAAGCCGTAGATCATCGACAGGCCAAGGCCGGTGCCCTCGCCGATCGGCTTCGTCGTAAAGAACGGTTCGAACACCCGGGCGATCACGTCGGGCGGCATGCCCGTTCCGGTGTCGGTCACGCAAAGCGATAGGTATTGGCCCTCCGGAATGTCCTGCTTCCTGGCGGCTCGCTCGTCCATCCACCTGTTGGCGGTCTCGACCGTGATGCGGCCGCCGTCCGGCATCGCGTCACGGGCATTGATGCACAAGTTCAGAAGGGCATTCTCAAGCTGGGGCGGATCCACGAGCGCGGGCCACAAGCCGGAGACGCCGACGACCTCGACATGGATCGAGGGCCCCACGGTACGTTGAACCAAATCCTGCATGCCGGAAACGAGGCGGTTCACGTCGGTCGGCTTCGGATCGAGGGTCTGACGGCGGGAGAAGGCGAGCAGGCGATGCGTCAGCGCGGCAGCGCGTCGGGCAGCGCCCTGGGCCGCGGTCACGTAGCGATCGACATCGGTCAGGCGGCCCTGCTGCATTCTGATCTGCATCAGCTCCAAGGAGCCGGAGATGCCTGCAAGAAGGTTGTTGAAGTCGTGCGCCAAGCCGCCGGTGAGCTGGCCGACGGCTTCCATCTTTTGCGATTGGCGCAGGGCCTCCTCGGTTCGCATCAATTCCGTGGTGCGCTCGGCAACGCGCTGCTCCAGCGTCTCGTTCAGGCGGCGCAGCTCTTCCGTGATGCGTGCGCGCTCCGCCTCGACGGCGCGTCGCTCCTCGATGTCGATGAAGACACCGGGAAAGCCGACCGGCGTGCCATCGGGCGCAAGATCGACGCGTCCGACGGCTTCCAGCCAATGGTAGCGTCCATCAGCTCGGCGTGTGCGGTACTGATGAACATAGGCCCCCCCCCGCGCGACAGCCTCGTCGATGGCCGCGGCTAAACCGGCCCGATCATCGGGGTGCAAAGCCTCCATGATGTGGGCGAGCGTGACGCCTTCCTGGCGAACCGTGGCACTCAGACTGAAGGTACTGGCGAAGCCATCATCCACCGTGAAGCGGTCGCTGATGGGGTCCCAAAACCAGGTGCCGATGATCGCGCCCGCCGCCAACGCGAGCTGCACGCGCTCCACGTTCTCACGCGCCAGCGCCTCGCTGTCGCGTAGCGCGGCCTCCGCGCGCCTGCGTGCCGTGATGTCGATGAACAATACCGCGACCTCACAGCGACTGGACGGCTCGACGCGGTGCGCCGCGACCTCCAAAAACCGGTGGGTCGGCCCGAACTCGCGCTCGAAACGGATGGGCTGGCCGGTACGCAGCACGTTCCCGTAAAGTTCGAGCCAACCTTTCGCTTCGTCGTCAGGAGCGATGTCCCGCAAGGTCAGGCCCGTGGCGTGCGGAATGCCGAGTTGGTGCTCGAACGCCGGATTGGCCTCGACATGCACGTAGTCGCCGAACGGCCCATGCGGCCCGTCGATGAACCGGATGATGCAGAAGCCTTCGTCGATGGACTTGAACAGCGATCGGTAGCGCTCCTCGCTGAAGCGCAGGGCGGTTTCCACGGTTCGCGACCGGGCCACGCTGCGGCGAAGATCGAGCAGCGAAGTCACATGCCGGGACAGGGCTCGCAACCCTTCTCGCTGGCTTTCGCTGAGCCCCCTTGGACGGGGCTCGTTGTCGA
>NZ_LMUU01000225.1:2390-6210 GCF_009765775.1 Beijerinckia sp. L45 | reverse complement strand
GGGTCCAGCGACAGGTCAGGGATGACCAGGACATCCGGCTCGGCGAGGACGAACTTACAGACGGATCGGTTCAGGTCGGTTTCGCAGGCGGGAAACCCGATCCTCGCCTTGAACCACTGCCGGTCACGATCGACGAGACTGACCAGCGCCACCGGCGTCTCGCAGATTTGCGAAGCCAGCAATGTGAGGTCCTCGAAGCTTTGTTCGGGGGATGTGTCCAAAATGCCGTAATCGGCAAGTGCGGCAAGACGCACCGCGTCGTCCGCCGTGAATGCTGGTTCGGCTGTCGACATTCGCTCAGACCAAGCCTTCGGTCTGCGACGAAACGACGCCGCTGGCCCCTGGTCGCCTGCTCTCGTTTCGGGCCTCCGCTAGGTAAACAGCGGCGCGGATTAGGTCGCTGACCGAAGCGTGCCTGCTCGTGTAGGCATGGCTTTCCACCAACCCCGCTAGCGGACTGATCAGAGCGATATGGCGTAGGGGCTTGGCTGACATCATATGGTCCTAACCCGCCGGGCGGCCGGGCGTTTCATATTTGCTCCGGCCACCTCGGGGAATGTCGCCCGAGAGCCCGCCAAGCCAATAGCACCGTCAGCCTGAATGTCCGGCTCCGCTATCTGCGGTCCGAAAGCTACCTGTCTGCTTTCGGCCCCAAGCCGCCGATCGACGCTACGCCCCGAAAACGTCGGTCTTCGGTTAAGGTCCGCTCTGACCGCAGGCCCATAAATCGCCTTCGGACGAGGTTCGTACCATGCGGACCCTCGTCCGCCTTTCCTTCGAGGTGACAGCCTAGCGTTTGCGGAACCGCCGGATCACACCAATCCGGTCGCGTAGTAGACGCCGATGACCACGAACACGGCGAAGGTCTTCATCAAGGTGATGACGAAGATGTCGCCGTAGGACTGGCGATGCGTCAGGCCGGTCACTGCCAGCACAGTGATGACCGCGCCGTTGTGAGGCAGGTCGTCCATGCCGCCGCTCGCCATCGCGGTGATGCGGTGCATGACCTCCAGCGGGATGCCGGCGGCATGGGCGCTGGCGATGAACTGGTCGGCCATCGAGGCGAGCGCGATGCCGAGGCCACCGGATGCCGAGCCGGTGATGCCGGCGAGGGTGGTCGTGGCGATCGCAGCGTTGATCAGCGGGTCCGGAATGACGCGGAGGGCGTCGCGCGCCACCAGGAAGCCCGGCAGCGCCGCGATGACGGCGCCGAAGCCGTATTCCGAGCCGGTGTTGAGCGTCGCCAGAAGCGCGCCGGCGATGGCGGGGCGCGTGCCTTCGGCGAAGCGCGAGGCGATGGTCTTGAAGGCGAGCGCGACCACCAGCAGGACACCGACGAGCAAGGCGCCTTCCAGCGCCCAGACGCCGGTCATCGCCGGCACCTGGGTGACGATCGCATCCTTCAGGCCGGGCAGCTTCACCGTGTTGGTCGCCCCGAACACGGCGGGAATGACGGAGGTCAGGATCTTGTTGAGGACGCCGACGGCGATCAGCGGAAGGATGGCGATCGCCCAATGCGGGATGTGAACCGTATCGACGGCGGCATCCGGCTCGTTGAGGTGGTTGTCGCCGTAGCCTTCGTCGCCTGCGCGAGCGGCGCGCCACTGCAGGTAGAGGACGCCGGTGACGAGGATGAACACGCCGCCGATGGTGCCGAGCCAGGGAGCGGCCCAGGCCGTCGTGTGAAAGAACGCCGTCGGGATGATGTTCTGGATCTGCGGGGTGCCGGGCAGCGCGTCCATGGTGAAGGAGAAGCCGCCGAGCGCCAGCGTCGCCGGCATCAGGCGCTTGGGAATGCGCGCCGCGCGGAACATCTCGACGGCGAAGGGATAGACGGCAAAGACCACCACGAACAGCGAGACGCCGCCGTAACACAGCACCGCGGCGACCAACACGATGGAAAGGATCGCCCGCTTCGCCCCGACCAGCTTGATGATCGCGACGGTGATCGACCGGGCGAAGCCCGACATTTCGATGAGTTTGCCGAACACCGCGCCGAGCAGGAAGATCGGGAAGTACAATTTGACGAAGAAGACCGCCTTTTCCATGAACAGGCCGGTGAACACCGTCGGGATGGCACTTGGGTCGGTGAGCAGCACCGGGATCAGCGCCGCGATCGGCGCGAACAGGATCACGCTGAAGCCGCGGTAGGCGACGAACATCAGAAATGCGAGCCCCAGAAGGGCGATCAATACGGTCATCTCGGATGTTTCCCCTGAACGGTTATCTTTTTTTGGCCGGCGTCGTCTCGAACCCGGTCTGCACGCGACGCGCGGCGGCCCGGGTTCTTTTCTTTCCAGAGCGTTGGTCGTTCCCGGTGTCGCCCCGGGATACGCGCTCTAATCCGCCGTCCAGCCACCATCGACGACAAGCGATGTTCCGGTCACCAGCGCCGACGCTTCGGACGCCAAGAACACGACCGATCCCATCAGATCCTCGACCGCGCCGAGGCGGCCGAGCTTGATGCGGGACAAGGTGTCCTTGAGAAACGCTTCATCGGCCAGATAGCCCTTGGTCAGAGGCGTCTCGATGAAGGTCGGCGCGATCGTGTTGACCCGGATGCCGTGCGGCCCGAGTTCGATCGCCATCGCCTTGGTCAGGCCTTCCAGCGCATGTTTCGAGGCGCAATAAACGGTGCGCCTGGCGCCGCCGACATGGCCCATCTGCGACGACATGTGGATGATCGAGCCGGGCATCTTCGCCGCGATCAGCCCGCGCGCAACCGCCTGCGCGACGAAGAAAGCGGCGCGGACGTTGAGGCCGAAGATGGCGTCGAAATCCGCTGTCGTGACGTCGGTGAACGGCATCGGCCGGTTGGTGCCGGCATTGTTGACCAGCACCTGAAACGGTCCGGCCTGTTCCAGTCGCGCCGCGGCGTCGGGATCGGCGACGTCGAGGCATAGTGTTTCCGCGCGGTGGCCGGCCGCAACGATCTGGCGCGCGGCCGCATCGATCTCGCGGCTTGTGCGGGCGACCAAGGTGACCGTGGCCCCGGCTTCGGCGAGAGCCGCCGCGCAGGCAAGGCCGATGCCGCGCCCGGCGCCGGTGACGAGCGCGCGCTTGCCGTCCAGCCGAAAGCTCGGCGTGCGGGGCAGGGCATCCGTCATTCGCCGGCCGCCTGCTGCTTCTTGTGACGCGCCAGCGCCATCAACCGGCGGTCGCGCCAGGCCTGGCGCGCGGGAAGGTCGGCGAGCGGCAGCACGGCGCGCCGCTGCGCCTCGATGGTTTCGATCAACGTCTCGTCCCAGACGCGGTGCTCTGTCGTCGACGCCGCAATGCTCCGGTACAAAGGCCCGAGACGGCGGGCATAATCGGCGACGCCGCCGGGCGCGTTGAGGTCGATGGTTTCGAACGGACCCATAAAAGCCCAGCGCAGGCCGAGCCCCTCCGACACGGTACGATCGACGTCCGCGGCGGTCGCGAGACCGGCCTCGACCAGCCGCCAGGCCTCCATCAGCAACACGCCCTGAAGGCGGTTGAGGAGAAAGCCTTCGGCCTCTCGTGTCATCGCGACCGGGACCTGGCCGACGTCTTCCATCAGCTTGCGAACCGCAGCCATGGTTTCCGGCGCCGTCCAGGGTGCCGGGACAAGTTCGACGATCGGCGCCAGGTAAGGTGGGTTCACCGGATGCGCCACGAGGCAACGCGCCTTGCAGGCCACGTGGTCTGTATAAAGTGAAGCGGCGATGCCGGACGACGAGCTGCCGACATAGGCGTCGGCTCGGAGATGGGCGTCGATCTCGGTCATGATGGACCGTTTGACGTCCACCCGTTCGAAGACGCTTTCCTGCACATAGCCGGCGCCATCGAGCGCGGTGGC
>NZ_LMUU01000225.1:456-2312 GCF_009765775.1 Beijerinckia sp. L45 | reverse complement strand
CGCGCGCTGCCGCGCCGGCGACGGAGTCATAGAGACGAACCTCGAGACCGGCCCGAGCGAAAACGATCGCCCAGCCGCTTCCCACCAGGCCCGCACCGACGATGGCAACGCGCATCGGTCTACTCCGCGGCTGCGCCGTAAGGAATGTTGCGCCCGCCGTAGCGACGGACGCGAACGTTGGCCTGTTCGCCGTGGCCGACGAAACCTTCGAGCGCACAGAGACGCGAGCAATATTCGCCGACCATCGCCGAGGCTTCGTCGGTCAGCACGCGCTGATAGGTGCAGGTCTTCAGAAACTTGCCGACCCAGAGACCGCCGGTGTAGCGCGCCGCCTTCTTCGTCGGCAGCGTGTGGTTGGTGCCGATCACCTTGTCGCCGAACGCGACGTTGGTGCGGGCGCCGAGGAACAGCGCGCCGTAGTTCGTCATGTGATTGAGGAAGTAGTCGGGGTCGCGGGTCATCACCTGGACGTGCTCGGAGGCGATCTCGTCGGCGATGCGGACCATCTCCTCGTCGCTCTCCGCGACGATGACCTCGCCATAGGCCTCCCAAGCCTTGCGGGCGATATCGGCCGTCGGCAGAATGGCGAGCAGGCGCTCGATTTCTGCCATCGTATCGCGCGCCAGTTTTTCCGACGTGGTCAGCAGGATCGCCGGCGAATCCGGGCCGTGTTCGGCCTGGCCGAGCAGATCGGTGGCGCAGATCTCGCCATCGACGGAGTCATCGGCAATCACCAGCGTTTCCGTCGGGCCGGCGAACAGATCGATACCGACGCGTCCGAACAGCTGACGCTTGGCTTCCGCGACGAAGGCGTTGCCTGGGCCGATCAGAATGTCGACGGGCGCGATGGTCTGCGTGCCGAGCGCCATCGCGCCGATGGCCTGGATGCCGCCGAGGCAATAGATCTCGTCGGCGCCGGCCATGTGCTGGGCGGCGACGATCGCCGGTGCCGGCTTGCCTTGAAACGGCGGGGCGCAGGTGACGATGCGCGGCACGCCGGCGACCTTGGCGGTGATGACCGACATGTGCGCCGAAGCCAGCAGCGGATATTTGCCGCCAGGCACGTAGCAGCCGGCCGCGCCGATCGGAATGTTCTTGTGTCCAAGCACGACGCCGGGCAGCGTCTCGACTTCGATGTCCTTGATCGAGTCGCGCTGATGCTGGGCGAAGTTGCGAACCTGCTCCTGCGCGAAGGCAATATCCGAGATGTCGCGCTCGGAGAGCTGGCCCATGCAGGCGTCGATCTCGGCGTCGGTCAGGCGGTAGCTGTCGCGATCCCATTTGTCGAACTTGACGGAGAGCTCGCGCACCGCCGCGTCGCCGCGCGTTTCGATGTCGGCGAGAATGCCTTCGACGGTGTCGCGAACCTTGCGGTCGTCGCTCTTCACCTGCTCCGCGTCGGACCCCTTTTTCAGCCACGTCGCCATTGATCATTCTCCATCATTTCATCGATTTGGCCGAGACTATATGCATACGTATGCAGATGACAATCGCGAAAGCCGCGCGACGTCTCTGTCGTTCAGGGGATAGGCGGCGTCCAGACCCGGCGATCCGCGGGACCCGTCACACCCGTCGACGGGACCCGGGCCGATCCGCGGACGATCAGCGCACCGGGGATCACTTCCTGCCGGGCGGGGTCGTCGGGGCTGGCAAGCTGCTCCTGCACGATGGACACGACGCGCGCGACCATCGGTCCGATCGGCTGGACGAAGGTCGTCAGATCGACCATCGGCCAGGACGCCGGCCTGACGTCGTCGAAGCCGATGATGGACACGTCATGGCCGAGGCGCAGGCCGCAGGCGCGCGCGACGCCCATCACCGCGAAGGCGGTATGGTCGTTGGCGCAGAAGACCGCG
>NZ_LMUU01000225.1:0-408 GCF_009765775.1 Beijerinckia sp. L45 | reverse complement strand
GTGGAAGAATTTCGCAGGCCGGCGACATAGGCGAAGCGCTCGTGGCGCCCGGCGACGAGAAACGCCGCGATGGTCTTCGCGCCATTGCGATTGTCGCCCGTCACGCTGGAGACGCTGGTGCTCTTGGTTTTCCGATTGAGGAGGATCACGGGAATGCCGGCATGTCGGCATTCCTCGTCGAAATGCGACGACAGGCTGATCGAGGCCAGCACCAGCGCATCGACGCGATAGCGCAGCACTTCTTCCAGGATCGGGTCGGACGGTTCGCCGGGCTTGGCGGTGAACAGCAGCACGCGGTAGCCGACGGCCTCGAACGCCGCCGAGAGCGCTTCAAGGACGGCGGGATAAAACTGGTTCTCCAGATAGCTCATCGCCACGCCGATGATGTTCGAGCGCCGCGTGATCATC
>NZ_LMUU01000223.1:25922-28558 GCF_009765775.1 Beijerinckia sp. L45 | reverse complement strand
TCATCAAGCGACCGCCCGCCGGGACCATATCCGAATAAAAATGCAACTGTAGTGCTAGGGAGTGCGGCGTTACAGGGAACTGGTGCAGGCTCGACTAGAAGTGGAACAAGTGCGGGATAATGGGCACCGCCCAACACCGGCTGATCTTAGGCGGAACGTCGCAGACGAGTGCACCGTCCAAAGGGTGAATGGACACGGGCCTCCATCTTTGGGTCGGATCAATTTTGTCCCATTCGACAATTGCCGCGCGAACGTCCTTCTTTCGTGCTGTCCCTTGAACCCAGACGTTCGGCTTACGGCCACGAATGTCAGCGGTGGAGACCTTCACAACGATAGAAGTTCACTATCTCTCTCGTCGTCAACAGCCGAACCTTTGGCAATCCGACCTGCTCGAAGATCGCGCTGTATTGCCTTCTGTTGCGACGAGTGGTGATCGCTATGTGGCGGATTATGTCCCACTTGACGCTGTCTCTCCCGCCCTCCAGCGCCCCGTGTCTGCTCCGCTGAAACCATGACCGCCAGATGTATCGATAGAGGCTGGTCGTACCTGGAACGTCGAGCAGGATGAACCCGGTCGCGTGCTTCAGTCGCTGAGGAAGGCATAGCGAGTAGTTGCCTTCCATTATCCAGGCCGAAGAACGTATTGCCTGATCGTGTAAGGCGAGGAACTCTTCGGCGGCGCGTGGCTGCCAGTCGCTGTTCGGCACATGATAGAGCTGGTCGAGATGGACCACGGGCAGCGCGCACGCCCGTCCGACCGCAGAAGCCAGCGTGGACTTCCCGCTGTTTGATGGCCCCATGATGCAGATACGAGTGCCGAGGTCATCAAGGACTGGCCTAGAGGTGTAGCGTTCCATGGCAGTGATCCTACCGCTGGCACTCGTTTCCCACCACACCGATCCTTGAACGGGGCTGTGTCCGCTCAGCCGCCTCTTTTGCAGGTAGCGGACTAGCAGCTTCCGGCCAGAAGCCGTCAAACTTGGACGATCGGCGCTGCCCTCGAAGCAGCCGTTCTGCAGCAATGCGCTGTGCTCCGAAGCGGCGCATGTTGTGAATTCAACGAGCGTGGCGGACTTTATGGCGCTTCAACCAACCACTTCGCCATGATTGTTCGGGGCGTGACCTCGAAACCGAGATGCTCGTAGAACGCGACGACCTTGGTGTTCGTCTCTCGCATGAGCAGTTGAACCTTTACGACCCCCCTCACGCAACCACGCCTCGCCCACTTCGACCATCTGCCGGCCGTAGCCCATGCCACGCGCGCCCGGATCCGCAGCGACGTAGTAGAGCCAACCACGGTGCCCATCGTGCCCAACCATCACGCTTCCGCAGATGCGCCCAGTCCGCCGGTCGTCGGCGCTCCGCCGCCAGGGCGGAGCAAAATCAGGCCACCGAGATCGTCGACCCGGAAACCGGCGAGATTACGCCCCCCTGATCGACGCGACATCGATATGAACAGCGCCCCGATCGGAGGCCCGTTCATGCCCGCGTCCAAAATGGCCTGCTTTTACTCCGCCACACCGGCCTGCATTCCGACCGGCGTTGACACTGAAAAGACAAATGTACGGAAGAGCCGGATACGCACTCCTGCGAAGCCGTCTGTTGGCAGTCGCATGAACGCAACCAGCGAAGCGGATGGGGCCGAAAATACTGGCCTGCACCAAAAGTGCGGAAGATCCCTTGATTGACTGGCGATTCTCACCTTGTTTGACGCGCTGCATGAGGGGGCAGGCCAACAAAAGACGACCGCATCGCCGAGATTGTGGCGAGCCGGCCCGATCGCTTCTAGGGCTTTGCGGCATCGCGCACAGCGGCGCCGCGAGAACTCGAGCGTGTGGTTCCAACCTTGGCACTAAGAAGCCACGGTGTTCTGGGATGAAAGTCGCAGGACGACCTCTTCTCAACCTCGGAGCACCCATGAATCTCCAGTTCCTTCCGCTCGCAGCCTTATTGGGCGTGGCATCTTTCGCAGGATCGCACGCGGCTCCAAAGCTCGATCCAGCCGGCGTTTGGCTTGTCGAAGACGCGACGGCGCGGGTGAGGATCGAACATTGCGGTCAGCCTGCAGACAAGATCTGCGGCTATCTCGTATGGGCGAAAGATCCCGGTCAGGGCGTTGACGCGCTCGATACTAAAAATCCTGATCCAAAGAAGCAGGGCCGCCCGGTCGTCGGCGCTCAGTTGATTCTCGGCTTGGCGCCAGAGGAGGAGGATCACGCCGGTTCGCTGTACAACGCCGAGAACGGCAAGATGTACGACGTTAAGGTCTGGCGCACCGATGCGACACACCTGATCCT
Organism: Beijerinckia sp. L45; assembly: GCF_009765775.1. Classification (GTDB taxonomy): domain Bacteria; phylum Pseudomonadota; class Alphaproteobacteria; order Rhizobiales; family Beijerinckiaceae; genus RH-AL1. The sequence goes on along the minus strand of NZ_LMUU01000223.1, from coordinate 26,261 downwards.
AAAGGGCTGCGTGATGAAGTATCTCTGCCAGTCCCAAACTTGCACCAAGGTCGATGACGTCGCGCCGGGGCAGTTAGATGGTCCTACCGACGGGGTCGACGGTCCGCGCGCCGATGCAGAATGGGCGTCGGCACCGATCAAAGTCAGCTCTGCGCACAAGATGAAGCACTGACGACATCTCGATCAGCGATCAGCGCGCCAAAACGAACGATAGCCACGCGGAGATGCGTCGCGGACCTTGAGATACCTGATCGCGTTGCGGACGTCATAAACCGGGTCGCAGGCATGAATCCGGCCCAGATTGCGGCCCGGCGCGCGATCCTTCAAGAGGCCTGGAAA
>NZ_LMUU01000223.1:25208-25912 GCF_009765775.1 Beijerinckia sp. L45 | reverse complement strand
TGCGCAAACTACATCGCTTACGATGGCTACGCCTCGATCTAAGTGGAAACCGCTCTAGTCCAGGATCCCGCCGGTACCGATGTTTGCGCAAACGAAAGTGCCTAATGTTTCCTCCTCAACTTCGCCCCGCTTCTGGCTCCCTGCCGAAGCGGGGTTTTCTAATCCTTAGACATATGGTTGACGTAAATAGAGCAGTGGGTATCGACCATCATTCATGATCGGTGACTTTATCAAAACATTCCTGTCTATCACCTTGCTTCTCAGACTGACGCTAGTGCACTGACTCAGACGGATGGTTCTTCGTTGAGCCTGTTGCGAATGGCCTGTGCCGATGCGGTCCAGACGAAGGGCCTTGGGTGCTTGTTTGCGCTGACGATGTAGCGAGCGATCGTCCTCTTGAGGTCATCCACGGATCGGAACACGCCCCTGCGAAGGCTCTGCCGTGTGAGCTTTGAGAAGAAGCCTTCGACGGCGTTCAACCAGGAGCACGACGTCGGGGTGAAGTGAAGCGTCCAGCGCGGATGGTCTGCTAACCACGCCTTGACCTCGGGATGTTTGTGCGCCGCATAATTGTCGGCGATGGCGTGAATGATCTTTCCGGCGGGAACAGCCCGCTCGATGGTGGCGAGAAAGCCGATGAACTCCTGATGCCGGTGACGCGCAACGCAGCGTCCGATGACCTTGCCGTTGATTGTATCAAGGGC
>NZ_LMUU01000223.1:790-25198 GCF_009765775.1 Beijerinckia sp. L45 | reverse complement strand
CCGCGTGACGGGGTGGGTCGATGTAAAGGCCGACGATATCGTCGAGCTTGGCTGCAAAATGCGGATCGGTCGAGCGTTTGAACGTGCGCACCCGATGCGGCTGTAGCTTATGGTCTGCCCAGATCCGCTGGATCGTACGGAGCGACAGGCCGCTTGCCTTCGCCATCGCACGGCCGGTCCAGTGCGTCACGCCGCCCGGCGGCGTCTTAAGCGTCAACGCGACGACCGCGTGGACTTTATCCTTCGATGTCGGGGCGACGCCCGGTGGCCGGGTCTTGTCGCGCAGCAACCCCTCGACGCCTTCTTCCGCGTAGCGGCGTTGCCATCGCCATACCATAGGGCGGCTCACACCCACACGCTTGGCCACTTCAAGCACCGGCAGGCGCTGCGCCGACAACAACACGACGCGCGCTCGCAACACATGCTTCAGCGCGCGGCGGCGGTCTTTCTCGATGCCTTCGAGTCGCACACGATCTTCAAGAGGAGGTAAAACCGAAACTGTCTGAGCCATAACGCCAGACTCGCAGATCTGCAGGCTCCTGTGAATCCTCTGACATTGTCAGTGCACTAGATACCCCCTGACGATCTGGATCATCCCGACGACCGCTAGTCGGCGTGATCGTCGCAACGGCGGCGCCGCGCATAAGATCATCGAGCTCGCCTCAGTCATACAGCACTACAGCGAACTAAGACCAAACAGCTCTTCATGCACCTTCGAGGCGATCGCTTCGACATCGTGCGGGTACCGGATGGTGTTACCGGCCCCGACGTGCGTTTTCGCTTCATTGATAATCGAACCAACCAATAAATCTTGGGTACGTTCGTCTAAAGCGCCGTGTTTACTCAAGTCTAGACTAATTTTAGAATAGATCTTCTTCACGGCATGGGCCTGTTCGGCGTCAAAAACGTCCAGATCAACAGCTTTGACCATATGCAAATCCCCCCTCAGGAAGCGATAAACGTACAGCCCATCGGAACTGGCTGCAAGAGTTATTAAATATGTTCACCATCCCTTGATGAAGAACATTCATGCACGATTCAATATTGGGCAGCGAATTATGGGGCATAGTGAGTACCATCAAGGCCGAGATCGTGCGTAGGGTCGGCCAAGCCTCGTCGGACTGGCGGGCGAAAGCGATCATGCTTGAACGTGATGGCCTCTCGCGGATTGATCCCGTCATGGGTGGCCGCTTCTGGCCTGCCGTCGAGTCTTTCGTCCTTCGCCGCTACTACCTGGCCCTTCGCGCCTCTTCGTGTAGCCGTCGGAAGAGTCGTCATCGTGATTGATGGCTTGGACCACATTCTGACCGCTGGCGTTCGCAGGCAGCCCCATCGACCCCGAGACGTCCAAGACGACCGGGGTCGAAGCCGAGGTGGTCTATCTGTTCCACGGGCCGCTCGGTCTGCAGACCCGTGACTACACCTGAAGCCGGAGTACCGCCAGGCGGTGAAGACTGCCTTCGAGACCTTGAAGCTCCTGAAGAAGACGGATCAGGATATTGACCTCGCGGCCTTCGTCGACGATCAGCAGGCTCATATCCACATGACGCGCGTGCACCCGAGCCGGCACGAGCGTCCCGCCGCGACGTATGCCCTCCGCACAACGTCGGCGCCGCTATCGGGAACTCGCATGCGTCACCGAACTGACGCTGCCGCCCGCTGCGCTGCCAACGAGCGCTGCGGCTCCAGCACCGACGGCGGTCGCGACCAACCATCCGGCCGCGACGACGGTCCGACGCCCGGAATGGCGAGCAAGCCAAGGCTTGCAAGCAGACCGCCGACGCCGGCCGCCGTAACGATGCCCGCATCGTTGGCCTCCCTCCCGCCACGCCGTATCGACCGTCGGCGGACAAGGCCAATCTCGAAGCGCAGGCGAGAGCTTTTCGGACCTCGAGGCCCGACGGGCGCGGGAACGCGAACTGGATTGTCGGAAGGCGTGCCTCCGATGCTGCAAGCAGCAACTTCCGAGGCTGCCGTACCAAGCCCTCTAGATTTCCGTAAGCGTAGACGGGCGGCCTAGCCGACGCCCGGGAGCACCTGCTGAAGCAGGATCAGAATTAAATCGATTCCAGAACGCTCGGCTCGTCTGCATGGCCCGGCATGCTGTCGCCTCGGGCTGAAGCGGCGACCGTTCGACATCGAAATCGGTGTCGAACGGCGGCCCGGCTTTGAAGGGGGACTTTGGGGATCTTCTTCTCAGCCAACAATCGACTTAGCAGAGATGGTGACTGCTTAGAAAGCAAATCTTCCTAACTCGCAGCAAATGCTGCGCTGCAATAAGATTTGCTCTTTTTTGTAAAGTGCAGGCGGGTGCAGTTTCGAAACTCGACAATGGTAAACCGCATTCTAAGACGACCGGTCATACGCTGGTCAGAGTGTACTAGACCGACTGATGTGAGATTTGGTCTTGTCAAGACGAGCAGCCCCTTGGGTGCTAGAAGCCGCATAGTCTTTTCGACATAGCGACAACTCAAATCGGCGTAATAGCAACACTCTTGCCCTATTAATGCTCTATAGAGCCCTATTGACTGGCGGCGCATATAGGTAAGGGCTATTCAGCCTCTAGAGCACGGAAAAACGCGCATGAGTGTTTTATTCGGCCAAAAAAATAGGGGGAGCGTTCGTGCATAGGCTCATTATCTCGACAGCGGCTATCATAAGCATCGTTACTAGCAGCGCGCACGCCAGCGAATCGCAAATGTCAACGCCGAAGGCGGCCAAGCACCACGTTGGAGCCAAGAAGGTCGCAATGCGTCACAAGCGGCGGGTTGTGGCAATCGAGGCGGCGGCGTCTCAGGCTGAAGCTCCCTACGCACCGCCAGCCGACCTAGCGGCTCCGCTCGTGCCACTCGCCCGCGCCATGAACAGCATCGGTCTGCCCGCCAAGGATGGCTCGCTGACTTATCACGGCATTACTATGTATGGCGGCGTTGACCTCGGCGTCGGCTATCAGAGCCACGGCGCGCCGCTCAGCTCTGTATATGGCCCTGGCCGTAATTACACTCCGAACGCCGCGAACTCGCACACGCAGGTCGGCCTGATGCCGAACTCCCTGAGCTATTCGAACTTCGGTGTGAAGGGCGTCGAGGAGATCACCCCAGGCCTCAACTTCGTCTTCAACTTGCAGACGACATTCGTGCCGACAAGTGGCGTGATTTCGAATGGCAATAAGGCACAAGTCTTGAACAATGGCGTCGTCGCGAGTTCGCGCACGTCCGGCGGTGATTCCAGCCGCAATGGCCAGATCGACAATGGTCAGGCCTACGGCGGTTTCAGTTCGTCAACGTTCGGCACGCTTACCTTCGGTCGCCAGAACGCCCTGACGCTCGACGCCGTCATCGCTTATGATCCGATGAGCGCCTCGAACGCCTTCTCACTGATCGGCTTCGCCGGAATGACCCCCGGAGGCGGCAACACCGAAGATGCTCGCCAGGGCGACGCGCTGAAGTATCGTGTCAACTTCGGCCCGTTCCGCGCCGCGGGCATGTACAAGTTCGACGAGTTCGGCAACTCTAACCGTAACGCCTATGCCGCGCAGTTCGGCGGGGAATACCAGGGTTTCTCGGCCGACGTCATTTATAACGTTGTCAAGGATTCCGTGACCACCTCCAGCATCGGAGCGGGGCTCGTTACGCCCACAAACGTCAATCAGTTGAACGGCACCGTTTCTGACAACTACGCCGTCATGGCGGTTGCCAGCTACAAGATCGACCGGTTCAAGTTCTACGCGGGCTTTGAGAATATCCGGTTCGAGAATCCGGAAAATCCGTTGGCTAATGGTTCGCCTGCGGAAGGTGTGCAGCTCGCGACCGTGACGAATAACGCTTTCGGCTCGGCGACGACCAAGAACAGAATCGTCAATATTTTTTGGGGCGGCGTGAAATATGCGTTCCGCGACAACATCGATCTGATCGGCGCCTACTACCACTATAATCAGAACAGCTACGCCGTCGGTGCCAATGCCGGTTGTTCGTCACGTTTGATTTCGGCGACGTGCTCCGGCACGCAGGACGCTGGATCCGTCCTTATCGACTATCGCTTCTCGAAGCGCTTCGATGTCTACGCGGGTGCCATGTATGGCGTCGTCCATGGCGGTTTCGCAAACGGCTATGCCCCCGTTGCCAACGGCACCACTGGCGCTGCGACCAATACAATCGACCCAATGGTCGGCGCCCGGTTCCAGTTCTAGAAGAAAAAACCGTTGTACCGAGGCCGTTCTTCACAGCGGCTCGTGCGGTGTCCCTTATGACGTCTCGGAAACAGGCGGCCCCTCTCGTAGCCGGCTTTTTCGTTGCTTGAGTTAAGGTAATCGCCGTTTATAACCTGATGCTAATGGGACTGGCTCGAGGCGTTCGAGACTCAGTGGGCACGGGAACTTCGAAATGTCTAGAGAACTGAAGCTCTTCCGAAGAGAAAGCTTTCGGTTCGCGCTCCGATTTCGCGGCGGCTTTGCGCAGCTTATTTGAGCCATGCGGTGTCAATGCGAAATAGCGGCCAGCGACTTTGAGACTTGCTAAGGTAAGCTCCGCATCCGCGTGATCGGTATCGCGCGCCACTTCGCTTGTCAGCCGAATGGCGCTGTTGATGAGCACGAGCAGACACGCCCGATAAAAAGGACGCGATACCGATCACCTGCGGCGCGTGAAGGGGTTGTCCGCCAACTTGTGACCCGAATCAGCGAAATCATTGTTGAAGAGGACGCTCTAAGCATAGAAAGTGCGACCGGCCCGCTGAATCCGATACAGACGATGTTTGGAATGCACGATGATGGACTTTGTCGGCATCACGTATCGACCCGTCATTCTTTTACTCGCGCTTCTGTCGGGGCAGACAGCGGCCGTTCCCGTTCACGCACATGAGCCGGCCAAAGTCGTTGTCGGGGCGGCCGCGATCGGCGGCGAGGTCCGCGGTCCGACCGGGCCGGAAGCTGGCGTCTGGGTCATCGCTGAGACGACGGATCTTCCGACGAAGTTTGCCAAGATCGTCGTGACAGACGATGCCGGACGATACCTTGTGCCGGATCTCCCTGCCGCGACCTACAAAATCTGGGTTCGCGGTTATGGGCTCGTCGATTCGGACAAGCGTGATGCGCGTCTGGGCCAGCGTCTCGATCTGACCGCGAAGATCGCGCCGAACGCCGCCGCGGCAGCCCAGTACTACCCCGGCATGTACTGGTATTCGATGATCGACGTCCCCCCGACGAGCGAGTTCCCCGGTTCGGACAAGAGCCCGACCGGGATGCCGGCGAACATGCATCGGCAGTCGGACTGGATCGATACGATGAAGAACATGTGCCAGTCCTGCCATGGCCTCGGCACCGTGACACTCCGCTTGCCTCGCACGGCGCCTGAGCCGGGCGAGAGCTCGGCCGACTGGTGGGCTCGCCGAGTCCAGTCGGGCCAGGCGATGAGCTACATGGCTGTCGCGATCGGCAGCATCGGTCCCGACCGCGCCTATCGTATGTTCGCGGATTGGACGGACCGCATCAAGAACGGCGAGCTGCCTTTCGACAAGCCGCAGCGCCCGGCGGGGATCGAGCGAAACTTCGTTGTAACGCTGTGGGACTGGGCGACGCCCAAGATCTACCTTCACGACGCCATCTCGACCGACAAGCGAGATCCAACGGTCAACGCCAACGGACTGATCTACGGATCGCCTGAGGAAAGCTCGGACTACGTCCCGGTCCTCGACCCGATCCACAACACTACGAAGCTGATCAAGCATCCCTATCGGGATGCCGACACCCCAAGCAGCCTGGAGGTGCCGCACGGCACGTCGCAGTTCTGGGGCGACGAACAGATCTGGGACGGCCATACGAGCAACCACAACCCGATGATGGACGAGAAGGGTCGCGTTTGGTTCACGGCGCGCATTCGTGGGACCGACGACCCCGCACGCTGCAAGGATGGTTCAGCGATGCCGTCGGCGGATGTCGCGCCGCTCAAGGAATCGTTTCGGCAATTGTCCGTCTACGATCCCAAAACGGAAAAATGGAGCCTGATCGACACCTGCTTCACGACGCAGCACCTGACATTCGCATGGGACAAGAAGGACACGCTGTGGCTCAGCGCCGGACTGCCGCAAAGCGGTGTCGTCGGATGGGTCGATACGAAGCAGTTCGACGAGACGCACGACGAGGTGCAATCGCAGGGATGGACGCCGATCGTCACCAATACGGCGGGTCAAGAGATGCGGGTGCCCTTCGTGACCCCGGAACAGCCCGTCGAACCAGGCAAGGACAAGTGGGTTCGTGCAGCCTTCTATGGCGTGATGCCTAGCCCGAAAGGCGACGTCGTCTGGGGGCAATCCATGGGACCGGGGTTTTCGCGCATGGACCAGCCGAGTTATCTCGTCCGCGTGATCCCAGGTCAGGACCCGACCCACACCGCGGTGTCGGAGATCTTCCAGCCGCCGGAGGGCTCCTTTGGGACGCGAGGGGTCGACGTCGACCTGAACGGGGTCGCTTGGACGGTGCTTTCAAGCGGCCATGTCGCGAGCTTCGACCGGACCAAGTGCAAAGAGCTGATCGAGGGACCGGAGGCGGCGACGGGCAAGCTCTGCCCGGAGGGTTGGACACTCTACCGGATGCCCGGCCCGCAGTTCAAAGGAGCCGACGCGAACGGCAGCGCCAACCACGCCTATTATATTTGGGTCGACCTCTTCAACGTCCTCGGTCTCGGCGCCAACGTGCCGATTGCCTCGGCCAACGGCGGCGAGGAGCTGCTTGCCCTCGTCAATGGCAAATTCATAAACATCCGCGTTCCCTACCCCCTTGGCTTCTTTACCAAGAACGTGGACGGCCGTATCGACAACGCGGGCGCCGGCTGGAAGGGCCGCGGCCTTTGGACAACGTCTGGAAGCCGTGCGAACTTCCATGGCGAGGGCGGAAAGGGCGTCCAGCCGAAAGTCTTCAAAATTCAACTTCGGCCCGATCCACTTGCGGGGTGATCCTAGCGGAACAGCGCCGACAACCTCTTCGTCGGTGCCGGTATAGCAGGTGACATCCCCCATCTATCACCAGGTTTGAGGCAAACAAGAAGACCACAGACCTCCAATCCTCGCGATCGAGATCGTCCTACTTGGGTGTCGATCGCATAATCGGTCATACCCCGCTCGACACGACTTGGCAGGTGAGGCCACAGAAGCGCGTCGAAGTTCGTATCGGCGTCGCGCCAGCTTGCGCCGAGCGCTACACCCATCCCCTTGGCCGCGGCGAGGAAGGCATCGTGACGCTGGCGGATAATCGCTATTGCGAGATGCGCGCAATCTGCGTCGCTTGCGCGAACATCGTCTGCATCGCGGTATTTATCTCCGCCGGTGTGGTCGCGGGAAAGTAGTAGCCAGGAGAGGCGCACCGTTGCAATGCGGTTGGAACATTTGGAATCGCGATATTGGTCGCGGCGTTCTCGCCCCAAGGATCCTGTTTGTAGGTCAGCGCCGTATACTGGATGTAGAGAACAGCCACGGTTATCTTATTGCCATTGACTGTCCGGTTGGTCAGAGCGCTGCAAACCGACGCTGCCGGTGACGGGCTGCCCATCGGCTGTGGATTCGATCCCGTGAATGGATATGTCTGCGAGTTGTTCATGCCGTCGGTGACGATGAAGACAAAAGGCTGCCGCGACGATGTCGTCGACCCGTCGCCCACGACAGAGTCGGGAATCGTGGTGCTCATCTCAGAAAGCACCGTGTCGAAATGCGTCCCGCCGCTCCCCAGACTTTTGGTATCGGCAGTCAAGGTCCCAACCGGCGCTGACGCGCCGCTGTCGAGCAAATTGCCGATCGCCGATGTCGGATTTGATGCGGAGCATGGATTGGAATTACCGATGACGTTCTGCCTCGCCGTGGCGAGATCGGTGCTTATCGAGTAGAAGGTTCCCATGTTGACGATGAACGGGTAGATGCCAACGCGATACTGCTGTGGCAGCCCGACGCTTGCATTGGCTTCCTGAGTCTGCGCAGTCTGAAGCAACTGGCAAACCGCATTCGCGACGGCATCAGCGCGGAGTTGGATGGAATTGCTTCTCGCCAAATTGTATCCGGAGTAGCCGGAAAAATGGCAGGCGAACTGGCATCCCGTGTAGCCGTCGGAAGAGTCGTCATCGTGATTGATGGCTTGGAGCGCATTCTGACCGCTGGCGTTCGCAGGCAGCCCCATCGACCCCGAGACGTCGAGCAGAAGATAGAAATCCTGGTAACGAGCCAACGTTAGCGTCGAAACGGACGTGCCCTTCACCGGCGTCGTCGCGATCCCCAGGATCTTGCTGAAGTTGTTGGTGATCGGGGTTGCGTAGGTCACCTTTCCCGTCAACGTCTTGCCGCCGCCCGACGGCGTCACCGTGATCGTAGGCGTCGGGACGCTGGCGAAGGCGACCGAGCCAGCATTGGCTTTAAAGGCTTTCAATCCCTGAGCTTCGCCCACGCTGACGGCATCCGTCGGGGACGTGAGCGACCCGTTCTGCGCATTGATGATGTTCTTAGCGGTCGTGATGGCAACCATGGTTGCGGCATCGGCGGCCGCATCCAGCCTGGCCTTGTCGGAGAGCGCGACGCTATAGTCGATGGCAAACCCCAACAACCCAACCAGCGGAACCGCAGCCAAACCCGTGATCAGGGCAACGTTCGCCGCGCGGTCGCGAAGAAAAGCATGAATATTTTGCACCAAACCATTAAGCATGCTGTCTTCCTCCGGTGTGTCGCGCTTCGTATCGTTTAGCAAACCTTGCCGAGGCTACCGAGGCCGCCCCCGGACGCATCGAAGTCGATTTCGCCGATGTAGCGTGGCTGCAGGTAGACGGACCGCTTAAGGACGGCGGTAGGAACGAAGCGACTGCCGAATACTGGCCTATAGGTGAAGCTAACGTCCGCGACGACGATGGTGCCGGACGTGAAGACATCCTGCGGGAGGGTCGAAAGGGATGGCGACGTCGCGTCCGGCGTCGACGAGGGCGGGACGATGCATGAACGCTGGCCCGTCGAGCCGGCGCTCCAGATCACGCTCGCCTTGTAGGTGCAACCCGACGCGCATCCCGCTACCGTCGGCGTAAACCTGATGCTCGAGAGGGTGACCCCAATATCGTACTGCCAGGGGACGCCGTTTGCGGCAGCATCCTTCAGGATCTGGGGGAAGGTGACCAAGGTCGAGTTGAATGTGAACATAAGGTCATTGAGGGCCACGGCCGTCGTACGTTCAGCCAAGAGGGCCGCCATCGAGCTCGAAAGATTCGTGATCTTGCGCGACGTGGTGATGAAGCGAGCGGTCTCGGCGCCGCCGACGATCAAGATGATGAGCATCGGCATGACGATAGCGAATTCGACGGCGGCGATCGCCGACGTTTCGCTTGCGAATTTCCCTAGCTTGCTGCGGAGCGTCTGTATCGGGAGCTTGGCCATGTCAGCAGCTCGATGCCGGCGCTACGAACGGCTCGTTCAGGAACGTCGCCGTCGACATGATCAAGTAGACCTTCTGGCCGAGGTAGGTTGTGGCAACCGACGATGCTGACAGGAAGCTTAGGAAAATACTTACCGGGTAAAGAACCTGCAGATAGACATACCCCTGCTGCTGACCCGGACAATAATTCGTCTGCGCATTCGCCAACGGCGGGATCGAAAGACCGGTCTGCGATGCGTTTAGGAACGCGTAATATTCGTTTGGATAGCTTCCATCGACGACAGCCACTGCCTGGACGTTGACAATGACGTTGTTGCAATTGAACATCGACGGCAGCAGGGGACACACGACCTGCGTGCGGAACTGCGTTTGATTCAGACTCGACGATTGAACCTGACCGGTCATTATCTGGCGCGCGGACTTCTGGGTGGCGTAGTCGAGCGCCTGCGCCATGAACATCATGTACCCGACCGAGAGGATGAAGAAGATGGTCAGCAACAGCAAGGGCGCCACCAGAGCGAATTCCACGGCGGTCGTGCCGCGGGCTTCGATCAAGAAATCCGATATCTTCGTCGTTGACTTGCCGCTGAGATAAAACATAGCCATTTCGAAGCCTAATAGGTTTCGCTCTGCGAAGGACTGCTACGGCTTCGTCCGGTTGCCCGCGAGACCGCAGCCCGTGACTGCCTAGTTGGTGTATATGCTACATCTTAAGTTTGCGTGATGCTGCAGGTTGGTCGCGGGCCCTTATACCAACCTGCGCTGATCAGCATTTGTGAGCCTAATCGCGCAGTCCGATGGTCATGATGCGCCATGGCTGGGCGGTGAGCTTATTCCAGGCGTCACAACAGTGGCCGACAATATCGTTGTAGGATGTGAAGACGCGGTTCGACAGCCAGTTGTCGCGCATGAACTCCCAGAGGTTTTCGGCGGGATTGAGTTCGGGGCATTTCGGCGGCAGCGGAATGATCGTGATGTTGTTTGGCACGGCGAGCTTGCTCGATAGGTGCCAGCCGGCCTGGTCGACGATTAGGACTGCACGGGCGTCCGGCGCAATTTCACGGAATATTTCGACCAGATGCAGAGACACTGCCTGAGTATCGCAGCGCGGCATGACGAGCGCGGCGCCCTCGCCTTCGCGCGGACAGCTCGCGCCGAAAATGTAGGTCGAAGCGGTACGCTGGTCTTGCGGCGCGCTGGGCCGCGTGCCCCGCTTAGCCCAGCGGCGCGTGAGCTTGTTCTTTTAGCCGATGCGGGCTTCGTCGCTTCGTCTTGAAACCAAATTTCTATCTGGGATGGATCGCCTTTTTCGCGAGCAATCTCCTCCAGGAGGGTGGGAAACTTTTAAAACTCTCGATCACCCCCTCGGCCTACGCGTGATGGCGGGGACGGGCCGAAAGCTTGCGATAGTTCATGGCGCGCAGCTCCCGGCTCATGATCTGCTCGGAAATCGAGAGGCCGAACTCGTCAAAGAGCCAGTGGCAAAGATCAGCGATCCGCCACCGGACCACGCCATGAATGGCGGGGATCGGCCCGCTCTCGACGGTCACCGCCAGCGCCCTCCGATGCGCGTCATTGAGAAGAGAGGGTTGTCCCGGCTAGCGGCCGACGTCCTCCTCCGCGCACATTTGGGTCGTGTTCCCGCAGTTTGCTTCGAGGACTTTGGTCAGGTCGGTCTGGGCGGCTCTGAGCGCCGCCTGAAAATCCGTGATGGCGGCTTCCTTGACGCTCGCGCCTGTGACCGGCCGGATGGCCGTAGCTTGGCCGAAGGGGTCAGGCGTGCCGCCATTGCCCGAAAGATTGCCATAGCTTCGTCCGAAGCCGGGTGCTTGCCATCGATCGTGCCGCTGCCGAGAAAAGTTTTGGCGGCGGCGGAATCCGCCCTGGTCGTCGCATTGGCATAGGCGATGAGGTCGGCGACGGACGGAGCGACGCTGGTAAAGCGCTCGCGGTCCAGATAATGCGCTGGCGCTTGGTAGGCGGCCCCGAGCGTCGTTCCTAACCCGTCCACAAGGTCGGCAAGATTGCCGTCGGTGATGAAAGCGTCGCGCAGCGCGAGCTGCTGCTGGCGGTCGAAGGGCAGTAAGGTCGCTTGCCGGATCGTGCTAGTTTGAATGCCACCCGTGACGGTGTAATTCGCAGCCAGTACCGCGCGGCCCGCATAACTCTTGGGAAGCACAGTCACCGGCGCGGGCCCTTTCAGAATTGGCATGTTCAGCGCGGTTTGGGCGCTTGCCTGGATCGATGCCAAGGCCCATGCGGCGGCAATCACTGCCGTCTGCTTTTTCATGATCAAGCCTCCGGCTGCCGCCTGTCGCGCGATGCGGGGGGCTTAGGGTCTCGACCGTTAAGCAGCACCCCACACGATCATAACGCGGAGACCGCCGACGTTTCCAGGCGACAACAGAAATTCGCTTCCGGTCGCAAGCGCTAGATCCAGGGAAATCGCGAGGCCGAAGCCGGTCCCCGAGACGGCCTCATCCCAACGCTGCCCTCTTGAGATCGCCGACATCTCGGCGGGTGACATGCCCGGTCCGTCGTCCTCGATAGTGATCGACCCGCCGCGAAGCGACGTAACGACTGTAATGTTCACCTCTTGGCGCGCCCATTTCCGCGCGTTGTCGACGAGATTGCCCAGCATTTCCAGGAGATCGCCTTCGGCGCCGAAATAGACCGCGCCCGGCGGGACCTCGACCCGCCAAGTCAGCTGCTTAGCGTTCTGCAGGCGCTTCATCGCCGAGACGAGGCGCGTCACGACGGGCTCGACGAGCGTGCGGCGATCCTGCAACCCCGTCGCGCTGGTCGTCCGGGCGCGTGCCAGGGTTCTCGAGACCTGCTCCTGCATGGCCTCGGACTGCTCGTCGAGTTCCGCCGCCAGAGCAGGCTGATTGTCCTCGATGTGACGCGCGAGCGCATTGAGGACTGCCAAAGGTGTTTTGAGACCGTGGGCCATGTCCGCCGCCTGAGCCTGCGCCCTAACTAAAGCGTTCTCCTGCTGGCTAACAAGGCGGTTCAGGTCGTTGACGAGCGGCTGGACCTCGGAGGGGTATGTGCCGCGGAGCCTCTCATCCTGTCCCTTGTGCACCTTGCTGAGATCGGACCTTAGTGTTCGAAAAGGGCTTAGCGCCCGATGTACGAACGCCGCCATGGCGAGCGTCAAAGACAGTGCGAGGGCCAGAAGCGATGGCGGCAAAAGCCAGAACACCATGTCCCGGCTCGCCACCAGCTGGTCTCGGTCCATGGCAACGGTGATGACGACCAGCGGTGCTCTGGCCGACGCGATCTGCACCGTTCTGACGACGGCGATTAGAGCGCCCTTGCTCACGCCCGGCAAGTCAATCGTGACGTGGTGCTGCATATGGGCCGTCGGGATGCCAGGGAGCGCCATGGTCTTGTCCCACAGTGACGCCGATCGCAGTGGCTCTTTGCCAGCACTGTCGATCTGCCAGTATAAACCCCCATACGGCACGGCGTAACGCGGATCGGCGGGCTTCTGCTCAACCGTCAGGTTGCCCTGCGCGTTGAACCCGACACCGCCAGCCAGCAGCCTAGCCGTATGGTTCAGTTCGTCTGACGTGCGGCGGTCGAGGGCCGCATCGAAAATTAGGAACAGGCCCGCCCCGCCGACGATCAGCGCTAACGTGATCAGCGCCGCCGCCGCTAGGCTGAGACGAACGCGGAGCGAGCCGCGCGTCATTCTGGCGCGGCCGATATGACGTAACCATGGCCCCGGCGAGTCTCGATCAACGCCGGGCCGACTTTGCGGCGAATTCGAGCCACGAGCGCCTCGATAGCGTTGGCATCACGGTCTGTGCCGCTTTCATAAACATGGTCGAGCAACTCGCCAGCCGAAACGATGTCGCCGAGGCGGTGGATAAGATAGGCGATCAACCGATATTCAAGAGGCGTCAGCGACAGCGCCTCGCCGGCCACGCGCACGAGCTTCAAGCGTGAGTCAATTTCGAAATCGCGAACGCGCACTACGGCCGAGGCCTGCCCCGCTGATCGCCGCAGTACGGCATTGAGGCGCGCCACGAGTTCCTCCATCCGAAATGGCTTGGAAAGATAATCGTCTGCGCCAGCATTGATGCCATCGACTCGTTCTCGCCAGCCGTCGCGGGCCGTTAAAATGACGACTGGAACGAGGTTGTTCGCTTCCCGCAGTCTTCGCAGGACGCTCAGTCCGTCGAGTTCAGGTAATCCCAGATCGAGGACTAGGGCATCGTAGGACTCAACGTCTGCCCGAAACCAAGCCCCATGCCCGTCTCCAACGCAGTCGACGACGAAGCCGGCGCGTTCCAAGCCCCGCTTGATGTCGGCCGCGATCCGTGGCTCGTCTTCTGCAACCAGAACTCGCACGTCAGTTTACCTCCAGGACGCTAAGCGAGCTTGCATCGATCTCGACCTCCTTTCGCTCCCCTTTCTCCGTCAGGATCCTGATCTGGTAAGTCCACCGACCCTCATTGTGCCCGAGACTGACTTTGACCACGTCGCCCGGCACAATTTTTCGCGCGACATCAAGAATCTGACTGAGCGGACGAATGTCGCCGCGCTCCAAAGCCCAACGCGCCTCGTCCTCGCCCCTCGTGGCAGCCCGGACGGTGCTATGGCTAGCATCGCGACGAGAACCAGGGCACCGAACATTTTGGACATGATAGCACGGATACCCGCCGTCAACTGACATTTTGCTGACAGAGCGTATCAGGAAAACGTGGGCTGGAAGTGCAAAAGGATCGAGCAACCAACGTCGAGAATGCAAGAATGCTTAAGTTTTACGTCGACTCTAGAAGCAGGGTGCTCAGGCGATCATTCGATTCTGACAGCCATGGATTTCTGACCTGCATCGACTGCTAATCTCTCGTTCGGATTGGCTTGGGGGAGCCCCCTGCCCCGCCGTCCAACACGACGATGGTTCGGAGACACACGATGCGCATGATGGAAGACCTTCTCGTTCACCTCGCCAGGATCGAGAAGCTCCGGGACCGGTTATCGAACGAAGAGCAGTATCTCTATAGCACCGAAGTTTCGGCACGCGCCCTCCGCCAGTGCAAGCTCGAATTGAGCGTTTTGTTTCACAGCTTGCCTCATGCGGAGAAAAACATGCTTGGAGAATACACGAGCCACACTTTGAAATTCCTAGACAAGCTGGAGACGGGATGTGCCCATTGAGACGGTTGTTCCTATGAAGCCGCTGTTACTCAGACTGCAGGCCAGCCACAGTTGCTGTCACTGCCACAATCAACGTTCATGGCACAGTCAGCAAAAATCCACGCGTCGAGCGCTTGCAGCTAATCAGTCGAACTAATCAGGACGTCCGGCATCAACATTCGGCGTCGATAAATTCGATTGAACAGAGACATAAATGGCTTTCGGCGCCACTGGCATAATAGGCCGAAGAGTGGCTTGGCTGCACAATCAACTTTGTATGATATCATACAAAATCGCTAGAATTCTACCGGCTTCTGGAGCGAGAGCA
Source organism: Beijerinckia sp. L45 (assembly GCF_009765775.1). Classification (GTDB taxonomy): domain Bacteria; phylum Pseudomonadota; class Alphaproteobacteria; order Rhizobiales; family Beijerinckiaceae; genus RH-AL1. Next base: position 10,331 of record NZ_LMUU01000223.1, on the reverse strand, counting down.
TCTAGTCGTCGCGCAGGGAATTGAAAGGGAAAGCAAAGATGTTTTTAACGGATAGACGTGGTCTTATCGGCCGTATGGCGGTAGGTTTGGGCGGCTTGATGAGCGTTCGCGTAGCGGCGGCGGCAGATAGCCAGCCGAGCCGCAAACCTGGCATCGGCGGCACGGATCCCGGACCAAATGATCCAGTGCGCGCGGGTGAAAACCCCAACATGATCAATCCGCCCTCGACTGATCACGGCACGCTACCAAACCTTCGGTTTAGCTATTCGGACTCACACATCCGCCAGGAAAGCGGCGGTTGGACGCGCCAGGTAACGGAACGCGAGCTTGGTGCTTCCAAAAGTATTGCTGGCGTCAACATGCGCCTCAACGCTGGCGGCATTCGCGAGCTGCATTGGCACAAGGAAGCCGAATGGGCGTACATGCTATACGGCAATGCCCGTATCACGGCGATTGATGCGCAAGGTCGCAGCTTCGTCGACGATATTGGGGTCGGAGATCTCTGGTACTTCCCGTCAGGCATTCCACATTCGATACAGGGTCTTGGGCCCGATGGTTGCGAATTCCTTCTTGTTTTCGATAGCGGCGGCTTCGATGAAGATAGCACCTTCCTATTAAGCGACTGGTTCAAGCATGTGCCGAACGAAGTCCTCGCCAAGAACTTCGGCGTCTCCGCCGACCTGGTCAGCAACACACCAGATCCGAGCCAACTCTACATCTTCAAGGCTCCGGTACCTGGCCCGCTCGGGCCGAACAAACTGATGGGGGCGTCTCCGGTACCGGAGTCGTTCAGCCATAAAATGCTTGCGCAGGAGCCGATCAAGACGAAGAGCGGCACGGTTCGTATCACCGACGCTAGCAACTTTCCGGCTTCGAAAAACATCGCTGCAGCGTTGGTCGAGATCGAACCAGGCGGTCTCCGCGAACTTCACTGGCACCCCAATTCCGATGAATGGCAGTACTATATCGAAGGTCAAGGTCGCATGGGCGTGTTCGCCACCTCTGGCCAAGCCCGCACATTCGACTTCCGAGCGGGTGACGTCGGCTATGTGCCCTTTGCGATGGGGCATTATATCGAAAACACGGGCACGACCCCGCTCCGCTTCCTCGAAATGTTCAAGAGCAGCTACTATGCTGACCTATCGCTCAATCAATGGCTTGCCCTGACCCCGCCGGAGCTAGTGCAGGATCATCTGAAGCTAAGCCAGCAGTTCATGGACGCGCTGCAGAAGAAGAAGTCCCCCGTCGTTCCCGGGTAAGACCGCACTATCGATCGAACTAAATACCCGCAAGGCAGACGCCGCCCTTTCAGGCGGCGTTTCGCATTATAGCTGATCGGTCACCGGATCGGATTAATGGTTAGTCGGCCGGCATGAAGCGGAGGGTACCCGCGAGACTTGCCTCCCTGCCGGTGTCGTTCGGATGGTTGATGCCATCCACGACAGGTACTTCATGAAAATCGAATGGACTTACCCCGACCAGGCAAGCAACGTTTTCTGCGTACTTCCTTGGGTCCGAGCGTCGTTGATGGTGTGTGTATATTCCGCAGCGAGAACAGAAGAAGTGCTGCACAGATTCCGTGTTGAAGCGGTAACTTGTCAGGGCATTCTCGCCCTCCAGGACCTTGATGCCACTTGTTCCTGTCATGACAACAGCGGCACCGCGCATCCGACAGTATGAACAGGTGCAGCGGCGGATCGTTTTGAAGCCGTCGCTGAGCGTCGCCTCGAAGCGCACGGCGCCGCAATGGCAGTGGCCAATCCGATAGTTCGTCCCATTCGCCTTGTTATCTCTCGTGCAGATCGGACTGTTGTCGCCGAAGCCGCTCTCTTAAGCGGTGGGCGGCCTCAGGTGTGGTCGCAGCGCCAAAACCAGGGGGATGATCATCGCAGCGGTCGCCGCTGCGGCGAGGATGCCAACCGTCTGGCTGCTACGATCAGCAATTGCTCCATAAACGATAGGCGCGACACCGCCCGATCCGATCACGCTGGTGTAGAAGATGGCGAAGGCTTTACCGGTATCGCCGCGCGGGGCAAGCTCTGGCACCGTTCCGTAAAGCACGGACGATGTCCCGTTGAGGACGACCCCAAGCGCTGGAAGGATGATAAGCGTTGCCGTCAGGGGCGTGAACAGCGTGACCGCGATCAGGAATGCCGTTGCGGCTTCGGTCACAATGACGGCCCCAACCACGCCCATGTACCCTTCAAGCCAGTTGCAGGTCGCTTTGCCGAGCGCGCCGCCAATGAAGAGGAGAGCGAGAGCAAGCCCCACGGTCGCCGACGTCCCGCCACGACCATGAATAAGAAACGGAAGGAAAAGCAGATAACCCATGCGTGTTGAGGTATCAAACGCGCCGATTACGGTCAGAAGGCCGAAGCCCGAGCGGCTTCGGTCGACCATTGTCTTCTTTGTCGTGGCTGTCCTCGTCGAGGGTTCCGTAGGTGCCAGGTACAGAAGCGCGAGGGTCGCGATCAAGCCGAGGACTCCCATCATCCCTATAACCGGGCGCCAAGTGAGGATCGGCAACAGCAGGGCAGCGATGGCCGGCAATACAGCCTTACCGAGATCGCCCGAGAAGTTGTAGACGCCGAGCGGCCCGCGCGACGCTTTCCCGTAGGTATCGGAGACCAACAGGGATCCCCGAGGATGTTGGATGCTTGATCCTAATCCGGCGACCACGAGTCCGAGGCAAAGGCCAGGGAAGCCGACAGGCAAAGCCATGATCAGGAAGCCGGCGGCTGCGATGAAGGTCGAAAGCGCCAAGGCTGCACGCGGTGAAAGCCGACGCGAAAGCTTGTCGCTTGGCAACTGCAGCCCGCCCATTGTGCCGTAGTAGAGGCCACGCATGATTGCTAACCCAGCGTAGGATAGGCCGAACTGTGTCTGCCAGACCGGCAGGAAGGCGTAAATGCCATCGGTATACCCGTCATGCATCGCATGAGCGACGCATGCCACCAGCAAGTTTCGCGACTTCGATGGCGTCCCTGTCGCTACGTTGACGTGAACTGTATCGGATACGCCATTTACATGCATTTCAACCTTTACCTCTTGGCCAGCATTACGCCCGTATGCTAATCGGCGAAAGTCTACGTCTTGTCACAGAACCTGTGAGCTTTCCTCACACCTCCAGCCAACACGCGGAAGCGTGTCGCAACCTTATGGCGTCTTGAACATGGAGATGGTCTAGGCGCCGACCGTTCACGATCAAGGCTAGTCGGCCGCAATATTCCCGAGAAAGGGCGAGCCGCCAACCTTTGGGGGGGATTGACGGCTCTAACCGCAGCGATGGGGGAACACCGCACTTGGCTAGGGCCTCTTTACCTTCAAACGTTTCAAAACGCTTTACGTGGTTTGTCGGCAGGCGATTGACCGCCGGGGATGTTGAACGGCCCTTGACGGCTTATGTTGTGGGTGGCACGGTTCCAAGCCGTTCTATAATGCCTCGAAGGCCTGGTTCTTCAATCAGAACAGTGGCCTCCTCAACGCTGAGCCACTTGGTGTCTCTCTGGTCCCTCTCACGCCATTTGGTGAGTTGTTGTCGGACATCCAGCGGGTACACGGTCACCTTACAAAGGTAGAAGGCTGCGTCCCCTCGCTTCCAGTACTCATAAGTACCCATAGGCTCCTTGCCGATGCGTCCGACGACCCCAGCCTCTTCCAACGCCTCTCGCTCAGCCGCTTTATGGTCTTTCATCCCTTTCATCGGCCACCCCTTTGGAATGGTCCAGCGACGCGTCGTCCTAGAGGTGATGAGAAGAACGGAAGTCTTTTGCTCCGCGTCGCGACGAAGCGGAAGCGCTCCGACTTGAAGGTGCGTCGTTCCTGTTTCGGTAAGCTTGGCGATAGCGGCAGTCTCGCGAACAGAGCTTCACTGATGATTCGCGAGGTTGGAGGACAATGTGATGACCCGCAACTGTCGGTCACAACCAAGCGCGAGTATTCCGGTCCTAGATCGTTGCAGCTACCGATCAGCCCCACAATCCTAAATTTGCCCACCGGTTTTTCGGTATGAGCTTGCCGACTTTAAAGGAGAACGCCAAAACGCCCAGATGATCGTGGGTGCCGGTGCATTCGAAGGAAAGGGCATACCAAAGCCCCTTGCTTCGGAACGCTGCCCCAGGCGCTTTCATAGTATCGCCCTGGTGAAAGGGATGGATGCTGATGTCGCTCTTTGCGCGATCAGGTTTCAAGCCAATCTCCTTGCCGACCCGATGCATGGCTTCGATGTCGCAGACCTGCTCAAGGCGAGTATCGGAGTCTACCTTCATAAGCGTCTTAGCCACTCTAGCGTCCATGGCGTGGGTCGAATGCGCCATGGCAAAGAAGATAGAAGCGCTGAGACACCGCGCAGTTATAACTGCAAACCTCATAATTCTCCCTCTAAAGCCCTTGGGCGGACGTTCCTCATAGCGGCGGCGCTACGTCCACACCACTGCTCAGCGTCATAGCAGTAACGTTGCGTGACCTTCAACGGCCGCCGATAATAGGCGAGGCAAGAGAAACGGATTCAGTACATGTGGGGGATTTTCAATTTAACGGGTCAGGGGTGGCTTCAACTACAGGAACTCGGTCTTGCCTTCGTGCTCTCGGCGCTAGTTGGCGTCGAGCGTGAGATACGGCAGAAAGCGGCCGGCCTGCGGACGAACACGCTGGTCGGCGTTTCCGCGGCCTTGTTCATGCTGATCTCGAAATACGGCTTCATGGACGTGCTCGACAATGGTCGTGTCGTCGTCGATCCGTCGCGGGTCGCGGCTCAGATCGTCTCCGGCATCGGCTTCATTGGCGGTGGCGTGATCTTCATGCGTCGAGACGCCGTCAAAGGCCTGACAACAGCGGCATCCGTCTGGTTGACAGCCGCACTGGGCATGGCTTGTGGCGCCGGTCTGCCGATCCTGGCTGTCGCGACGACGGTCGGGCACTTCATCATCATGCTCGTCTTTCCCAAACTGATCACCTATTTGCCCGACCAGCGACGGACCGCAAACCTGCGCATCGTCTATGCGGAGGGTGAAAACCGGCTCCAGGCGATACTCGTTGCCTGTACAGCCATGCGTTTCAGCATTGACCATCTCGACGTCGAGCGCGGAAGCGCCCAGCTCCCGGAAGAAGCGCAGGACCTTGCGGACCGAGAGGGCCAAACCGTGGAGTCGGCGCCGAGCGTCGTCGCTCTCACCATGCACGTCATAGGCAAGAGCCCGGTCGGCCATCTTGTCGCGAGATTGAGCAGCTTGGAAGGGGTAATGCGGGTCGGTTCGGCTGAGCACGACGGGTCTCTCGATTGACCAAACAACGTCGCAACCGTGCGGCTCGGTCGCCCATCCCCAAGGTGAGCACGTCAGGCGAACTTAGCAGCCACAAAGTAGAAGATCGCCGCTACCAAGCCCGCAGCCGGCATCGTCACAAACCAAGCGAAGACGATGCTTCGCGCCACGCCCCACCGGACGGCGGACGTCCGTCGCGCCGACCCGACGCCGACGATCGCCCCCGTGATGGTATGTGTCGTCGAAACCGGGATCCCAAGCCAGGTGGCGGCAAAGAGCGTGATGGCACCCCCTGTCTCTGCACAGGCGCCCTGCATCGGGGTCAGCCGCGTGATCTTCGATCCCATCGTATGGACGATGCGCCAGCCGCCGAGAAGCGTGCCAAGTGCCATGGCGCTCTGACAAGACAGGACGACCCAGAGAGGCACGTAGAAGTCGTGCCCGAGGATCCCCTGCGAATAGAGGAGGATCGCAATGATCCCCATTGTCTTCTGCGCATCGTTGCCGCCATGGCCAAGCGAGTATAGCGACGCCGACACCAGTTGCAGCCGGCGGAACGTGCGATCGACTCTTGCGGGAATCGACCGGCGGGCGAGCCATGTGGTGATAAAGACCAGGACCAGCGCCAGTACAAATCCGAGCATCGGCGAGAGGACGATGGCCAGGATCGTCGGTCCGAGGCCTCCCCAGAGGACGGCCACGATGCCGCCCTTGGCAACGCCGGCGCCGACTAGGCCACCGATCAGGGCGTGCGAACTGCTCGATGGGATACCACCCACCCACGTGATGACGTTCCACGTGATGGCCCCCATCAACGCCCCAAAGATCACCGGCGCATCGACGAGGGACGTCAAGACGATGCCGCTCCCCAACGTCTTCGCGACATGAAGCCCGAAAAAGAAGAAGGCAATGAAGTTGAAGAAGGCCGCCCAGGCCACCGCGTAGTGCGGCTTGAGAACCCGCGTCGACACGACAGTGGCGATGGAATTGGCCGAGTCATGGATGCCGTTCAGAAAGTCGAAGAGAAGCGCGATGCCGACCAAGCCCGCCAGCAGCGGAAGAGACAATGTTGCCGCGTTCATCCGAACCTCAAGCGTTCTCGATCGCGACTTCACTTATCTGGTTGACGACGTCTTCGAGCTTGTCGGCCACACTTTCTAGGTGGCTCAAGATCTCGGAGGCCACCCAGAACTCTGCGGGTTGATCTGGTCCCTTGAGCTTGTATAGGCGTGTGCGCGCGGCATCGTAGATGTCGTCGGTCTCATCCTCGATCTTGTGCATACGGTCGGCCATGTCACCGATCTGCGCGCCATTTGTGCCCACCGAGCGAAGCAGCGGCAACGCCTCTTGGACAATACGCGTGGCGGCGACGATCCGATCAGCGATCGCTTTCATTTCCGGTTCGAAGTGCGTGTATTCGAAAACCCTGATCGCTTTGCAGGTCTTCTTCATCTCGTCGATCGAGTCGTCAAGCGATCCGATAAGCGCTATAATTGCGGTGCGATCGAACGGCGTGATAAAAGTCCGCCGAACTGCCAGCATGACTTCGCGCGCGACGGTGTCGGCTTCATCCTCACGAGCAGATACCGCAGCAAGGTGTCTCAAAGCCTCCGAGGAGGACGCCTCATAAAGTGCGGCTCTGAGGCTGTCGCCACCCGCAGCGACCAAAGCAGCGTGCTGCTCGAAAAGGTCGAAGAAGCGATCCTCTTTAGGCAAGAAAGATCTAAACCAGTCGAGCATCCGCGCTCCTCCCTTAGATAGGCTCGCTGCCTTACGCGAAGATTATGTAGGCGCCAAAAGGAAAGGCGCCTACCGGCTGCTTTCTGGTGCGGCTAAATAGGTGGCCTGCCCCCTCTGAAGTGGTCCTCCCTGAAGTATGGCATTTTGCCATGAGGAGGATCGATAGATGCCGAATAAGAGACATAAGCCGGAAGAGATCGTCGCGAAGTTACGCCAGGTCGATGTGTTGGTCTCACAGGGTAAGCCCGTTGCTGAGGCCGTCCGTTCAATCGCGGTGACGGAGGTCACCTACTATCGGTGGCGTCAGGAGTACGGCGGCTTGAAGGGCGACCAGGTTAAACGGTTGAAGGAGCTCGAAGCTGAAAACACTCGGCTCCGACGTGCTGTATCGGATCTGACGCTGGAAAAGCTGATCCTGAAAGAGGCCGCCTCGGGAAACTTCTGAGCCCCGCCCGTCGTCGCGCTTGTATCGACACGGTCGTTGCCAAGCACGGCGTCTCGGAGCGGTTCGCATGCCGGGCTCTCGGCCAGCATCGCTCCACGCAACGCAAGATCCCGAAGACCCGTGACGATGAGGCGGCACTCACCGCCGACATCGTCGCGCTCGCCCTCCAATATGGCCGCTACGGCTACCGCCGCATCACGGCGATGCTGCGTCGTACCGGTTGGATGGTAAAGTCGGTTCGGGAGTGGATCGTGGCCGTGGGAGCGAAGACCGCTTACATCGAGCCAGGAAGCCCCTGGGAGAACGGCTACTACGAAAGCTTCAACGCGAAGCTTCGTGACGAGCTTCTCAACGGCGAGATCTTTTACTCGTTGAAGGAAGCGCAGGTCATCATCGAGTGCTGGCGGCAGCACTACAACGCGATCCGCCCGCACTCATCGCTCGCCTACCGACAACCCGCGCCTGAAGCCTTGGTGTGGCCGGCTGCGCAACCCGGACCAGCTACGCCGGCCACACCAGCCCTCGCGCTCCGGCCCGCCATGAACTAACATAGACATCAGACCACTCAGTGGGGACCGGCCAGTCGGCACCGGCGAGACCGACGTCTCCGGACATCCGAAGGCCGAGGTCCCGAAAGTCGAGCGGCGGATTAGCTGGTGATCGCTTTACGACGCCTGCGTATCGAGTGCGACCGCATTTACCTTCATGTGCAGCAGTGCGCCGACAACGGGGCAGGCCTTCGCGGGAAGCCTCACGGGTGCTTCTCGGTCTTGGAAGCCCGGTCGCCCTCCGCCGTCGCGTCGGTCTCGCACATGTAGGCTCCGTCCTTGGTGTTCCCGTAGTTCTTCGTCCCAGCGAAGTGGTAGATCCTGGACTTCGTGTTGACCCACACGACCGTGGCGCCGGGGCACCGCGCCTTGGCGCCTGGTTCAGCCGGGAACTGGTTGGCGCCCGACGGCGCGGGGGCGGGCTGCGCGCGTTGGGTCGGGGCTGCGGGTGCAGGAGTAGGAGCGGGAGCTTGGGGCGCTGTGCGCTCTGTCGTCGGTGGCGCGGCCGGAGCCGGCGGCGCGGGGATGGCTGCCGTCCCGACAGGCGTAAGGGTGCCGGGCGGCAGCGCGCGGCATGCTGCGATGAAGTCCTTCTTCTTCTCCTTGGCATCCTTCAGCTCGCCCTTGTTCGCCTTGTACTCGGCGTCGCAGGCGCCCGCCGTCTTCACCGTCCCGGCATAAGGGGTCGTGGCCGCCGGTCTGGTGGGCGCCGGGGCAGAGGGAGCCGGAGCCGCGGCAACGCCGCCGACCGGTGTCGCGGTCCCGACCGGGAGCGTCCGGCACGTCGACACGAACTGCTTCTTCGTCTCCTTGGCCGCCTTGAGGGCCGGCTTCTGCGCCGCGTATTCGTCGTCGCAGAGCTTCGCCGTCTTGAGCGCCTGGGCCGAGGCTGGCGCAATGGCGAGGATCGAGCCGCCAATGAGCGACGCGATAAGGAGGATGGGGAGATGCTTGCTCATGTGCGCTCCTGGGACTGTCGTTGGAGATTAGGCGCCAGCGCCACGAACGTCGAGCCGGTCCCCACCTAGTTTCTTATTCGCTCACCCGCCGGTAGGTGGAGACCGCGATCGATCTCACATGGCACGGGGGCCCTTACGGGACGATCTTCGTCGTCGGAAGGATCAATCGAGATCGTCTCTTCGTCACGGACGGCCTTCCATCAAGGTGTATCGGCAACCCTAACGGGGAGTCCAGCTTGCTGATCCACGACCGCCGCTTAAGCCTTGGCTCACCTGGTCGTTGAGAACCCGGCTTCATGGACGAAGCGGCGGTCACGACGACATGACGGGAAACGCGTGGAGAGAGAAATGAACTTCCAGAGAATGCTGATCGTCGGCTCCGCGGCGCTTACGCTCGCAGCCGGCTCGATCGCGCTGCCATCTGTGGCTGACGCACGGGGCGGCGGTCATGGTGGCGGCCACGGCGGTGGTGGACATGGTGGCGGTTTTCACGGTGGCGGCTTCCACGGGGGTGGCGGCTTTCGGGGCGGGCGCGGTTTCCGCGGCTACGGTGGCGGGTATGGATACGGCTACCGTTGCGGACCGATC
>NZ_LMUU01000223.1:0-725 GCF_009765775.1 Beijerinckia sp. L45 | reverse complement strand
CCGCTACGGTTACTAGGTTTTAGCGTCGCCGCTCCGTTCTTGAATTTGAGACCGGAGCGGCCCCATCGATCCCGCGCGAGGCATCCTCGACGTGTCAGTCGGCCTTCAGTCCGATGAACCTCGAGCACGACACGGCGGCTACTTCAACGGCATCCTCGTCGCTCATCATCCCACCACCGGCCTGCATCCGCTTCCGGGCGACGCTGGCCACGATCTTCGCAAGCTTCGACTTCGCCGCCTCGTCCAAGTCGAACTCCGGACCGAGCTCGTCCAATGCGAGGAGGAACGCGCGCTTCAGAAAGATGGCTTCCTGAGACGCGAAGACTCCGCCTTCTTCAAGGCTCGTGTCCATTTTGATCCCCTGATCTCACCGCCGCAATAAAGATGCCGTCGATGGGTATCGTAACTTCATCGAGGGCGGCCAACTGTCGCTTTGAACAGTTAATCGGTGATCTCCTGAAGCCTCTCCGGACCCTGCTCGGGCTGGCCTTTTCGCGTGTGGCGAAGAGCTGCGGGTGCGTTGCCAGACTCGCCCGAATCAACGAACCGAGTGCCCGATGACTCAATACGATGTGAGGGCTGGACTGGAACGACGTCGTCCTTGATGGCCTGGCGCGCCGCACCGTAGGCATCCCGCGGCGACAGCACGATGCGCGCGACAGCGACTTAGAGCCCGACTCAAAATTTACGTTTGAGCGGTCTGCTGCCTCGCGAGTCTTCGCATG
>NZ_LMUU01000222.1 GCF_009765775.1 Beijerinckia sp. L45 | reverse complement strand
GTTCGGAAAAATATCCGTTGGGGTTCGCACGGCCGCGGCGCCGCCGAAGATCAGGATCAGCAGCGCCATGACGACGAACGTATAGGGCCGATGCAGGGCGAGGCGAACGACGGCGATCATGACTGTAAATCCCGGACCGAAAGGCTACTCTTGATGCGTGCGGTCTTCTCGATGGCGAAAACCGTGCGGGCCGCGGCAACGCTGCGCGAGACTGCGTCACCGCCGTCCCCCGTGCGCGATGCCCGACATGATCCGCGTCGCGCTTTGCCGGGCGCGTCATGTTGCAGCCTTGCAACGTATGCGCGGTGGCCTTCAAGTATATTGCACCGATCACGAATACGATATTTGCGATGAGGGTCAATATAAAAGACGGTTTCGTTCTTAAATATTAATTTATAATCGGGCATGCTGAGTCGAAGTTCGCGCCATCGATTTTTTGTCCATCGCTCGCGTTCTCGATACTGCGTTTCGGTATCCGATATGCTTCGATCGTCTGTCTCGTTCATCGCCCGTTAAGGCGCGCAATCTCAGGCGGCTACGGGCATCTGGCAATTCACCACCGCAAGCGCCGGGGCCCTCGCCGAGGCGGATGTCGCCGGGTGAACGACGCCATGCCTCACGTTCGATGCAAAACTGTCGCCGCTCCCTTTCCGCCTTTGAGGACGGCAGCCTGGGCGCATTGCCGGACTGCAGATCGGCACAGGCTGTCGAACCCGACACCGTGCCGATGCCGGTCGCGGCATGGCGCTGCGCAAGGGTCCGCGACGATTGCGGCGCCGGCGACCTTCACCGGGCCTGTCTTCGACGACACAGTGGATGGCGTACGCTCGGGTGTAAGTTTCGATACAAACCAGCCTCTTAGGTCGGAAGCCGACGGTGGTGTGCCGTCCTATCCTTTCGGCGTTTTCCAGGCCTCGACCAAAGGTCGCTTGGATAGCAAACTAACCAGATGGTACACGAGATGTGAAGATGCGCAATGCATCGGAAATCGCAGCCGGTTTGACCCGATCCGATCGTTTCTCCTTGAAAACAATGGGTCTTGACGATTGTCGGGAGGGCGGCTGGCCTAAGCGCTGGTCAGGTATGCAAGGACGGCGTCGCAAGCCATTGCGCGATGACGGCGCCGTGTCGCCGGCGCACGAAGTTTGACGGCAAACACGAGCTCGAACGTGTGCTGGTTGCTGATCCTGAAGTAGCAGAAGGATGTAATCAGCATATGGAGGTCAAGCGGGCTGACGGTGCGGCGGAACGATCCGAGCCGTCGGCCATCGGACAGGATCTGCTTGAGCCGGGCGAGAATGCCTTCACTGATCGTGGCCGTGATCGCGGATGTTTTGAGTAGGCGGGCGAAGTGGATGTTCTCCATGCCCACCATCCGGGTAAATCCGGTATGGGCTTCGTTGTAGTCGAACGTGAACTCGACGATTCGGCGGATCGCCTCCGACGGCGAAAGATCAGTCGTATCGAGACGCTCTTCTGCCTCTCTGATTTCCGCGTATGCGCGTTCGAGCGTGGCGAGATAGAGACCTTCCTTGTCCTTGAAATAATAGTAGATCATCCGCTTCGTCGTCTTCGTGCGCGCGGCGATCGTGTCGACACGGGCTCCCGCAAGGCCATGCGTCGAGAATTCTTCCAGCGCAACGGCGAGAATGTCTTCCCGCGTTTTCTGTGAATCGTTGATGCGAGGGGGCTTTGTGATCATGGACCTGTCCGATGAAGCGGTGCCTTGCATTGGTATGCTATTCCACTCAGACAAGGCGATATTTGAATCGAAGGCACCCTTCACGCACGTCCATGCGACGTTGATCCTTGTCGCGAGTGGCGATTTGTCACTCTAGATCTCGCACCATTTCGGCGCGATCGCCGCGCTGCAAAATGTTCCGCTTCTCATGTCGGTGGGACGTCCTCGTCGGATCAAGTTGTGCCGGGGACGAGGATCGCCTTCGCGCCCGGCTTTGCCTCATAGGCCATCGCCGCATCGATCTCCTCCAGGGCAAACGCCTTGCCTATTCGAGTGCGAAAGAGTGGGTCCTCGATGACGCTTTCGAGATAGGTGATGGCCGCCGTGAGCCGCTGCGCGTCGGCGACCGTTGCGCTTGCGAAGTTGCTGAAGGGCCGGAGCACGAGGTTCTTTGCCATCAAGACAAGCGACGAGACGGTGACCGGTGCAGAAGCGCCTAGAAAACCGTAAATGTGGATCGCGGAATTCATAGGAAGCAGCGGCGCGATGCGGCTGGTGAGATCGCCGCCGACGCCTTCAAAGACAGCAGTCGTGCCGAGTGCCGCAGCGCGTCGGCCCAGCTCGCTTTCGAAGCCTTCATCACCGGTGGTAAGAACATTTGCGACGCCAAGGGACCGCAGTGTTGCAGCCGCGCTCTCGGAGCGCACCAAAGACAATGTCGGCACCCCGCGCCGGTGCGCCAGAGCCGCCATCGCCAAGCCCGTCGCCGAACTTCCGGCCGTGATGATCACGCCTTTATACCCTTCGGCGCCGATCGTTTCGAGAAAGGCGTGCGCCGTAATGACATTGACGAACGACCCGGCGTAGTCGCGCGCGGAGACGGTTTTCGGCAGCACGAGGCAACTGGTCCGCGGGACGAGGATTTGTTCGCTCCAGAGGCCGATGGTGTAACGGCTGGTATTCAGGGAGCGATACATCGCGACATCGCATCCAACGAGGTCTTCGGAAAGCTCCGCGCCCACGGAAACAACCGTGCCGGCTGCGGAGGCACCCCAAACATCATGGACGCGATGATTCAGCCGCCCCCCCGCCGCGTTCGGGTTGGCGAGGAACGACTTGTCGCCGTGGTTGATGGCAGCTGCTCTCATATCGACGATGAGATGACCGGGCGGCGGATCGATCGGGGACGGGACATCGCGGACCTCGAGTTTGCGGTCGGCATTGACGCACACAGCTTTCACTTTGTTCTCCTGAAGCCTCAGCCCAATTGGTTTGTAGAGGGCGGTTCAGAGAACGCTTTCACTATCCAGTCCACAAGTACGGATAGTTTTGTTAGTGTTAAGCCATGAATCTTGCCAGCGTCTGTCCCGTCGCCTTCACCTCCCGAATCCTGGGCGGGAAATGGAAAGCCCGTATTATCTGGGCGCTGGTACGAAACGAGCCGCTACGTTTCTCCGAAATCCGACGCGCGTGCCCGCCGGTAAGCGACCGCATCCTGACCAAGGAATTGCGCGAGCTACAGGAATATGGACTGATCACGCGGCGCGAATACGCGGTGGTGCCACCGAAGACCGAGTACAGTCTGACCGAGTTGGGCGGCACGCTTCGGCCCGTGATGGCATCGATGGCCGACTGGGGGCTCGACAACCAAGGGAAGATCGCCGGCCGTCCTTAGAGCGTCTCAGGGCACATCCCGAGCGTTGTTCGTCCGACTAACGTCGGAGGAGCGATTGCTCCAGACAGCAGCTCTAGCGGGCGGGGGCATCTTCCTCCAGGCCGAGAGTGTGATGCGGGATGACTTTGCATCCGGCGCTCTTGTCCGCCTCCTTGTAGATTACAGCGCCCCCGTGCAGCCCGTGCACCTGCTATTCTCGGCAAGGCGGCGACAGACCCCACATTGCGCAGCTTCGTCGATCTCGTCGTCGCCTACGCTTTCCAGGTTCGATCAGAAGCAGCCGGCCGCGACGTCATGAACAACACGTTCGCGACGCGTTTGGCGGCCAATCCCGAGGTCCTGACGCTTCGGCTGACGCCTGCCTTCGACTGACGGCATCTTGGAAGTGCCGCCGCTTTCCCATCTCTATAGAGGACGAGAGCGGCGCGCGTGGGCCGTGCCGATGCCTTCGGAATCCGCGATCGCCGGCCGCGCTTTGCCGGGAGGCCATGTAGATTGTCTTACGATCTTGATCTCGGCCGTTTTTTCGATGACAATGAGTTGCGCGAGTTCATTCCCCGCGCGCCTGCCCGCGTTGGGGCTTTGACATCAACGATTGACGCCGCTCTGCCCCCCCAAGGAAGGCGGCGTCTTTCGTTAAGCAAGTCGGGATACGCCGAGGCTTAGTGCTTCCGGGAGATCTACCTTGCGGGGGAGAGCTTCAGGGTAAATGTCGCAGT
>NZ_LMUU01000220.1 GCF_009765775.1 Beijerinckia sp. L45 | reverse complement strand
CCGCAGGCCTGGCCTTCTGGTCTGTTATCAGGGGTGTTCTTCCACGCGCAACAGCGGTGGCATATGTCTGTGTGCGGTCCACCATCGTGAAACCGTCCTGGGTCATCTCCGCAACATGGGAGGCTTTCTGGTATGCTGTGAGGCGACTTTTGCCTTCGAGTGATGCTCCTTGAGAGGTCCTAGTAGTCATTGTATTGCTGATGGTACGTGCAGTACCGTTCTTC
>NZ_LMUU01000219.1 GCF_009765775.1 Beijerinckia sp. L45 | reverse complement strand
AGCACAGAACCAGCGGAGGGATCATTGCACACACAAAGTTGCAGCAAACCCCTTTGCGAATTTCATGATTGTCCCCCCTTTTGGGGGGCTGGGACGGTTTCTTCGGGAACAATCTCGGCCTCCCAAAACACCCGAGTGGTTCCGGCCGCTTGGGTGCTATCCAACCGATTGCACTCTGCATCAACACCTCCAATTCGACTGAGTATAAAAACCGGGACTCTCTATCTAGAAGGGGGTCCCCGAGTTGTAATAAACAAAAACAACTCTCAGCAACGGATATCTTGGCTCTTGCATCGATGAAGAACGCAGC
>NZ_LMUU01000218.1:10762-35214 GCF_009765775.1 Beijerinckia sp. L45 | reverse complement strand
CGGACTGCCGGTGAGGCCGAGCCCCAGGGCGCCCAGCATCATCAACGCGGGCATCAGAAAGTTTTTGAGGCCGATGTTGGTCAGCACGTCCGCGTTGATGCGGAGCTTTTCGCCGTAAAGCATCAGGCCGAGGGCAAACAGCGACGTGCCGCCCGCCGTCTTGGCGATCATGTCGACCGAACTGACGACCGGGCCGGGCAGGGTGATGTGAGCAAAGCTCAGGATCACGCCGAGGATCGGCAACCAGACGATCGGATTGATGAGCGCGCCCAGAATGCTGTGGGTGAGGACGTGGATCGTGTCCGCCCAGCCGTGACCCGCCTCCTGCTTGTCCGACACGTGGGTCAGGACGATGGTCAGCGGCAGCATGACGATGCTCGTGACGAGATTGCCGACCAGCACGGCGATGAACCCTTCGGGGCCGAACATGGCGGCCAGGATCGGTGCGCCGAAATAGGCCATGTCGGGAAAACCGCAGACCAGCGCCTGCATCGTCGAGGTCCGCAGGTCGTGCCTGAAGACGAGCCGGCCGATCGCCAGGGCGAGCAGATAGGTCCCCATCAGGCCGAAGACGAGGCAGAGCCCGAGGCCGGGATTGGCAAGCTTTTCCGGCGCCGTCTTGATCGCCCCTTCGAACAGCGCGAAGGGCAGGGCGAAGCGGATCACGAAGGTTGCGAGAACCCCGGCATCTTCATGTTTCAGCAGCCCTAGCCGCGCCGACAGCCACCCGAGCACGATGACGAAGGCGACGGGCAGCAGGCCCGACAGGATGGTTTCGATCATGAAAAGATCCTGTCTTGTGTTTGCATATGCCTACAATTCGTAACCGATTGATTTTGCGCGAGCAACATCGGCGATTCGTGCGCACAGATTTCGACCGGCGTCAGCGACCTCATCTCCAGAGGTTCATGTCGGTCAATCTGAGCGTGGGCGAGTAGAGCCCGACCTCCGATGCTCGCGGCACCACCAATCGTCCCTCAGGCGCCGTGTCTGAGCGGGCTCAGTCGCAAAAACGCGTGCCGAGCCGCCCGCCAGGCAACGTTCAGGCCCGCCCCTCAGTGTTTACGATCCGAGGGGCCGCCCACCAAGGTATCGACTGAAATGCTAAGAATTGGGTCTCATAAAGGATGGCGAATAAGGCGTCTGCGCCATGCAGGCGGCGGCTCGACCATGGGCATGTTGTTTCGTCCGACGGGAATGGGTAGGACGAACCCGACAGAGTGGCCGGCCGCGATCAACATTCAGGCAGCGGCGCTTCGCCGTGGTCGGGCGAAAAGCCTTGGGCCAGAAGCGAAGGCTAAGGAAAGATCGGCAATGCGCAGCGAAATATTCGAAAGTCTTTTTGTTCTTGAACTTGCCAATAATCATTGGGGCAAGTTGGATCGCGGCCTCAAGATCGTCCAGGATTTCGGGCAGGTGGCGCGCTTCAACGCGGTACGCGCAGCCATGAAGCTGCAGTTTCGTGACGTCGATACCTTCATTCATAAGGATTTCCGGGACCGGTCGGACATCCGTTACATCAAGAAGACTTTGGATACCCACCTGTCGTGGGCCGAGTTGCGTAAGCTCGTCGATGCCGTTCGCCATTGGAACATGCTGACGATGGCCACGCCGTTCGACGAGGTCTCTGTCGACAAATGCGTCGAGTTCGGCATTCAAATCATCAAGCTCGCGAGTTCCGACATCAAGGACTGGCTTCTGATCGAGAAGATCGCGAAGACGAGGAAGCCGGTCATCATGTCGACAGGCGGTTCAAACCTCAGAGATCTCGACGACGTCGTGTCGTTTTTCAACAAGCGCGACATACCGTTGGCCATCAACCACTGCGTTTCGGTCTATCCGAGCCAGGACAATGAAGTCGAAATCAATCAGATCGATTTCCTGATCAAGCGTTACCCCGACAACGTCATCGGCTATTCGACGCATGAATATACCGATTGGAAGACCTCGGTGACGCTGGCTTATGCCAAAGGCGCCCGGACGTTCGAGCGTCATGTCGATATCGAGCAGGACGGCATCCCCGTCTCGCCCTATTGTTCGCTTCCCGAAAACATAGACGAGTGGTTCAAGGCGTTCCTCAAGGCTGAGGAGATGTGCGGGGCTCCCGGTGTCGCCAAGCGCATCCCGCCCGAGAAGGAGATCCGCTATCTCGACGCGCTGGTCCGTGGCGTCTACGCCAAGGAGACGATCGAGCCGGGCGGCGCCTTGCATCAGGACAACGTGTACCTCGCCGTGCCGCTTCTGAAGGGCCAGATTTCCTGCCGGGAACTGATGAACGGCGAGATCCTGCTGAATGGCGTAGAGGCGGACAAACCAATCATGTTCGACATGATCGATAGTCCTTATGCTCACGATTCCAAGCTCAGCGCGCTCATCCGCGAACGCGGTTTGGACGTTTAGACCTGCCCGAGCATCGTCCTCAGAAGGGGCAGAGATCATGATCCGTGTCGCAGATTACATCGCAGAGAAGGCTGTCGAAGCCGGCATCAGTCAGGTCTTCATGGTCACCGGCGGCGGCGCCATGCATCTCAACGACGCTTTCACGCGACATCCGGGCTTGAACACGCTTTGCATGCACCATGAGCAAGCGTGCGCCATGGCGGCGGAGGGGTACGCGCGGATCGCCGGCAAGATGGCGCTGGTCAATGTCACCACCGGGCCGGGGGGCATCAACGCGCTCAACGGGGTGTTTGGCGCCTATACCGATTCCGTGCCGATGCTGGTCGTGTCCGGGCAGGTCAAGCGCGAGACGGTGGTGTCGAACCAGGATATCCCCCTTCGCCAGCTCGGCGACCAGGAGGTCGACATCGTCGCGATGGTCGAGCCGATCACCAAATTCGCGATCATGCTCAACGAGCCCAACGACGTGCGCTACATCGTCGAGAAGGCCATCTGGACCGCAATGTCCGGGCGTCCCGGCCCCGTCTGGATCGACGTGCCCGTCGATGTGCAAGGCACGCGCGTCGACCCCGCGGCCTTGCGCGGGTTTGATCCGAAGTCCGATCCGGATACGGCAGGCGGCGCCAGCACGTCTCATGAACGCGGCGCTTTGCACGGGCAGGAGCTTGCCGCCGTCGCCACCGACGTGGCCATACGGATAGCAAACGCCAAGCGCCCGATCATCATTGTTGGAACGGGCGTGCGTGCCGCAGGCGCGGCTGATCGCTTCCTCGACCTAGTCGATATCTTGAAAATTCCGGTTGTCACGGCGTTCAACGCCCACGACCTCATCGCCGATGATCACGCGAGTTACGTCGGGCGGCCCGGAACCATCGGCGACAGGGCCGGTAACTTCTCGGTTCAAAATGCCGACCTGGTGCTGATCCTCGGATGCCGTCTCAACATCCGCCAGATCAGTTACAATTGGACCAGTTTCGCCCGCGCTGCGACCAAGATCATGGTCGACATCGACGGCGGCGAGTTGCGTAAGCACACGCTCGCTATCGACGTGCCGATTCAGGCCGAGCTTACGGAATTCTTCGATGCCTTCATGGGCGTGGTTGGATCATACCAGGCCAACGACGCGCATCGCGACTATCTCGCCTGGTGCAAGGTTCGCAAAGAGCGCTATCCCGTCGCTCTGCCCGAATATTTCGAGAAGAAGACGCCGGTCAATCCCTATGCCTTCGCGAGCGTGCTGTTCGACGAACTGGACGAGGGCGACATCGTCGTGACGGCCAATGCGACGGCCTGCATCGTGACCTTTCAATGCGCCAAGATGAAAAAAGGGCAGCGGCTTTTCTCCAACTCCGGCTCTGCCTCGATGGGATTCGATCTGCCGGCCGCGATCGGCGCCTGCATCGCGAACGGAGGCCGCCGCATCGTCTGCATGGCTGGTGACGGCAGCATCATGATGAACATCCAGGAACTGCAAACGATCGTGGGGAACGACTTTCCCATAAAAATCTTCATTCTCGCGAACAACGGCTATCACTCGATTCTCCAGACACAGCAGGCGTTTTTCTCCGACAACATCTACGGCTGCGGGCCCTCGAACGGTGTAAGCTTCCCGAACTTTCTGGACGTCGGCAAAGCCTTTGGTTTCGTCACGCGTCAATGCGATCACCTCGACGATGCCGGCGCGGCCATCCGGGCGACGCTCGACATGAATGGTCCTGCCATCTGCCAGGTGGTTCTCGATTCAACGCAGCCGTTTGCTCCCAAATTGTCGTCGCGCCGCCTTGACGATGGGCGCATGGTCAGCTCACCCCTCGAGGACATGGCACCGTTTCTGTCGCGACCTGAATTCGCATCGAATATGATCATCGCGGCGGAGGACTAGCGATGGCATGGTCGCTGACGCGACGTGTTCGACTATGCGCGCGTTGAGCAGGGCCGGCCCGGTCGTCGTGTTCGATCTCGACGGGACGCTCGTCGATAGCGCGCTTGGCATCGCTGCAGCCTTGAACAGGCTGGGCGTCGCGCGCGAGCCCGTCTCCGTCGACGCCGTGCGAGCCTTGGTGAGCTTTGGGGCCGAGCGCCTGGTCGGCGAGGCCTTAAAGCTGCCGGCGCACGAGGTCGCGGGCGCCTTGGCTTCGTTTCGCGCCGTCTACGCGCTCGATCCCTGCACACGGGACGATGGCTTTCCCGGCGTCTTCGATGCGCTTTCGGCGCTTGCCGCGTCCGGCTTGGCGCTCGGCGTGTGTACGAACAAACCGCAAGGCCTGGCCGAGATCGTCATCGACAGGCTGGGCCTGTCGGCTTTGCTTCCCGTCATCGTCGGCTCGGCGCCGAGCCGCCCCTCCAAGCCTGACGCGCAACCATTGCTGGAAACGATCGCCCGCTTGGCGCAGGGCGATGGTCAGGCTGTTCTCGTCGGCGACAGCGTGGTTGACGCTCTGACGGCACAAGCCGCGCACGTCCCATTCATTTACGCGACGTTCGGATACAGTGCGATATCGGACGCGGTGGCGAGTGACGCATGCTTCGACCGCTACGCCGACCTTCCGCCCCTGATCGAAGAGTTGTTCAGTCGGCTCCCCCATGGCGCTTGAGAGCAGGCTTCAGTTCGCGCCGCGCGTGCGCGCGCATCTCGCGGTTTCCGGGATTCGCTTTATCGTCACGGGCGCCGGCGGCTGGTTTGGTCTGGCAACCTTGGAGATGCTGGAGGACGCTCTCGGCGCTGCGTTCGAACGTCGCGTAACCGTCTATGCCCGAACCGCACGCGACCTCGTCATGAGGTCGGGCCGTAGGATCCGCTTGCGGCCGCTGTCGGACCTGAGAAATGAGGCGAACTCGAACGGCGACATCTGCATGGCGAACTATGCGTTCCTCACGCGCGAGAAGGCGGCATTGAACAATGCCTACATCGCGACCAATCGCGATCTGACGACATTCACCGCAGCTCAAGCGCAAAGGCTCGGCCTCGCCGGCGTTTTCTCGACATCGTCGGGGGCGGTCTACCGTCTTGACCGGACGCTCCACGACGATCTCGAATCTTATCCCTACAGTGTCCTGAAATTGGAGGAGGAGGCCGCGTCCGCGCGCTTGCAAGAACGGGGAGCGGCCGCTGCGATTTGTCGTGTCTTCAACGTCGCCGGCCCTTTCATCAACAAGGATTATGCCCTCGGCAGTCTTCTGCGGGATGCGTATTTTGCACCAGCCCTGACCATCCGCGCGCAGCACCGTGTGTATCGGTCCTACGCCCACATCGGCGACATCATTTCGGTCGGCTTCGCGGCCATGACGAGACTGGTGGCAGCGCCTGGCGCGCCCTACGATACGGCGGGCACCGAAGTGGTGGAAGTCGGCGATCTCGCGACGCGAATTCTCCAGGTGCTGGATCGCTGCGAGAAGCCGATTTTGCGCGGGCCCCCTTCGGACGCGCCCGATGACCGCTATGTTGGCCATGGGCCAACGTTCGCGGAGCTCGCCCGGCGGTCCGGCTTCGACCTTGCGACTCTCGATCAGCAGATCCTGGACACGGGCCGTTATATCGAGTCGCGCGGCGCAGCGCCAAAGCCTTAGGGGTCGGTGCCGTCGACGCGATGATAGGCGACGTAGGCGGGGTGCCAAACCATGGCGCGGATAAGGCCCTCGATATCGTCGATGGCGACGTCGGTGAGCCCTTCCTTGTGAGCCTGGATCGCGACGGCGAGCGCGACCGCGACCGAAACCTCGCGCAGCGCCGTGACGGGCGGCAGCAAAGTCTTGTCGGGGTTGTCGCGGGCCGGCGACTCCGCGGCCAGCGCCTTGGCCGCCGCCATGAACATCTGGTCGCTGACGCGTTTCGCACCCACCGCGATGACGCCCAGGCCGACGCCCGGAAAGATGTAGGAGTTGTTGGTCTGATCGACCTTGAACTTGACGCCGTTGCGGGTCAGCGGCGGGAACGGGCTGCCGGTGCCGATGACGGCCTTGCCCGAGGTCCAGGCTTCGAGGTCGTCCGGCGTCGCCTCGGCGCGCGACGTCGGGTTGGACAGCGGGAACAGGATCGGCCGCGCATTGATCTCGGCCATGGCGCGCACGATCGGCTCGGAAAAGGCGCCGGCCTGCCCGGACACGCCGATCAGAACCGTCGGCTTGGCGTTTTTCACGACATCGAGCAGGGCGATACGATCGGGGTGATCGACCGACCAGCCGTCGGCCACGTTTTTGGGCTGCAGGAACGGCAGCTGGAACGGCGCGAGGCTATCCATCCCCTCGACCAGCAGGCCGTCGCGGTCGACCATGAAGAAGCGCTTCGCCGCTTCGTCCTGCGGCAGACCGGCCTCGATCATCGCCTGGAGGATGAGGCTGGCGATGCCACATCCCGCGGATCCCGCCCCCATGACGGCAATCCGCTGCTGCGTTAGCGGAACGCCGGTGACGGTGATCGCGGCCAGCAGGGTGCCCGTCGCCACCGCGGCGGTGCCCTGGACGTCGTCGTTGAAGGTGCAGAGCCGGTCGCGGTAGCGCTCGAGCAGGCGCGTCGCGTTGTTTTTTGCAAAATCCTCCCACTGCAGCAGCACGTGGGGCCAGCGCTTGACGACCGCGGCGACGAAGCGTTCGATGAAATCGTCATAATCCTGTCCGCGAACCCGCTCGTGGCGCCAGCCGACATAAAGCGGATCGGCCAGGCATTCCGGGTTGTCGGTGCCGACATCGAGGATGATCGGCAGCGTGGTCGTCGGATGGATGCCGCCGCAGCCGGTGTAGAGCGCCAGCTTGCCGATCGGGATGCCCATGCCCCCCGCCCCCTGGTCGCCGAGGCCCAGGATGCGCTCGCCGTCGGTCACGACGATCACCGCCACGTCGTCGAACCGCGGATTGGCGAGAATCTGCTCGATGCGATCCCGATGCGAGTAGCTCAGAAACAGGCCGCGCGGCTTGCGGAACAACCGGCTGAACTGCTGGCATCCGGCACCGACCGTGGGCGTGTAGACGATCGGCAGCAGTTCCTCGATGTTTTGCACCAGCAGGGCGAAGAACAGCGTTTCGTTGGTGTCCTGCAGGTCGCGGAGGAAGGCGTAGCGCTCGATGTCGGTCTCGAAGGCGCGCAGCACCTGCAGGCGCCGCGAGACCTGCTCGTCGAGCGTGCCGATGGTCGGCGGCAGCAGACCGTGGAGCTCGAAGGCGTCCCGCTCGGCCTCGGTGAACGCCGTACCCTTGTTGAGGATGGGGTCGGTCAGCAGCCGCATCCCGGTCAGCGCCGTCGTCTTGACGATGAGGCCCTCGGCGGCGACAGACACTTCGTTCATGGAGACCTCCCCGGCGGAACGGAAAAACGACTGATATCAAGGATTTAAAGTCTATGGCGGCAAATGCCCTCGATCAAGCGGCTTGTGCCTGCCGTGTCATGGGCGGTGGCGTTTCGGTCGAGCAGCCGGCAGTCTCGAGAGACCGCTCGACCAGAGCGCCGAAGCGCGCATAGCACGGTGACAATTACCGCCCCCCGCTGGCGACGGCGCGCGGCCCCGGCGTCATCACACGTCAGTGCAACAACGATATGAATGACGGGTGGCGATCCTCGCCGAAGGGTCGTGGCTGAAGCCATGCGCATCCGGCCGCACGCGACCTGCTTACCAGCCCCCGAGTGCCAAGGTCTCGGCGTAGGCCGATGCGAGAGGGCAGGCCTGCGCGATGCAGTCGCGCAGGCGCGATTCCGGTTTCAGAAACCTGAGGGCTCCGGATGGGGCAGCCCCGTCGGACAGCAAGGCGGCAGCGCGGGCACTGCGGATGCGCGCGCGGGCGTCGGGCGAAGCGCCATCTTGCCGTCCGCTTGAACCCGGCATCGGGACGATAGTGAGGTGGGACGCCGCTGGAGCCATCGTGCGGGACATTGATGCGAGCCTCGTTTCCACGCGTCCCCAAGCGACGCTCATGCCTTTTGCGACGCCCCCGCGTCAGCCGGCATTGATCCTGATCAAGGCATGCCAATGCATTTATGGTCTTGGGGTGTCGAGCTTCGGGCTTTTATGACGAACGGCTCGAGCCGGCCGATCCGGACGCCCCCACGGCGAAGCTCCTGGTCGGCCTTGCGGTACGTCGGATCCGCCCGCCGCCGGCAGCGGCCGAGACGATGAGGCGCCGGTGCGCCTTCAGCCTGGCCGGTCGCGCCGTGTGCGGTCGGGTCACGGGCGGCCAAGCCCCGGGCGCGGCGCAGGTGCTGGCTCAGCGACACGGTTCGGCGCGGACGCTGCCACGATCGGCGCCCATGCGTCGAGCCCGCAATCGGGCAGCGGCTTTGCCGGTGATCCTTGACAGGCCGACGACGCCCGGCATAAACCTCAGCCCCGCGGCGGCCCAGGCTTCCGCGTGTGGCGGAGTAGCTCAGCCGGCTAGAGCAGGGGAATCATAATCCCCGTGTCGGGGGTTCGAGTCCCTCCTCCGCTACCAAGCGTACCCCCACTTTTTCGGGATACGGAGTGCCGCCAATCAGGGCGGCCAATCGGCCTTTGACCTCGACCATGATGTCCTTCACGCCGACAGGCGCTGTGACAACCACATGGTCGACGAGCGCTCGAAGATCGGCCGTGAGCGTGCCTCGATCATCCTCGGCGCCGGCGTGAGCAGCCAGTGACTCGGAAAGCTTGTCGATCGTTCTGAGGTAGGACGTCATCGTGACCGGATGCAGCGCGATGATCTTCGGCGGCGCCTCGATCGTGGCCAGCTCTTCCCGCAAGACATCACGGGTGCCTCTGAGCGTCGGGAGGACTTGGTCCGCTTCGTCTTCGCTGAGCCTTCCCTTGATCAGGTTCTGTACGGCGCGATCGAGCTCTCGCTGGGCAGTCTCAAGCCGGGATTGCAATCGTGCCCGGTCACGCCCGGTCGTATTCGCGAGGCGCAGCCGCTCCTCGTTGTAGGTCCGAACATACTCTTCGATCAGCGCCGGGTCCCTGAGCTGTTCGCGCATGCCGTCGAGCACGGCGGCCTCGATCCGGGCGAGGGGCAGGCGCCGGGTCGCCGCGCAGGTCCCGCTCTCACTGACCGCAGAGCACCGAATCCTGGCGCGGCCGACGGCGTCACGATCGTGGACGGACATGCCGGCACCGCACGAACCGCAACGGAGCAGGCCGGAGAGCAGGTGAGCCGGGCGTCGCTTCATCGCCGATGTCATCTTCGCCTTGCCTGCCTTGATCGTCTGGACTTCGTCCCACAGCGCCTGGTCGACGATGCGCAGGTGCGGCGCCTCCACCGTCTGCCGGACAGCTGCCTCGTTGACGCGAGAGATCCGGCGCCCCGTGTCGGGGTCCTTCACCATCCGAACCTTATTCCAGACAATCTTGCCGGTGTAGATCTCGTTGAAAATGATGCCGTTGCCGCGCGCTGCATTGCCGTTAATGGTCGAAGCGTTCCATCGCTCGCCGCGCGGCGGCGCTATGTTTTCGGCGTTCAGCTCTCCGGCGATGACCCGCGGCGGTGATCCTGCCGCATAGGAGGTGAAGATGCGCTGCACGATCTCCTGCTCTTGTGGCACGATCTCCAGCTCGCCCTTACGGCCCGGAATCGGGCGATAGCCGTAAGCTCGGCCGCCCGCGTGGCGGCCGCCTCGCACCACACCGGCCATGCCGCGGCGGACCTTCTTGGCGCCGTCCTCGCGTTGCATTTGGCCGACTAGACCGAAAAGGCCGATCATGGCGGTGTCGACGGCGCCGCCGCTGTGGATGGCCCGGATCTCGATCCCAGCGAAACCAAATCGCTTGTGCAGCCCGGAGAGGTCCTCCATATCGCGCGATAGCCGATCAGTGTGCTCGACGAGGACGGCGTCGAACGCTGCTGTCTTGGCGTCGGCGATTAGTGACAGGAGCCCGTCCCGGCCGATGATCGAGGCGCCCGACTTCGCTTTGTCGAAGTAGACCTTGACGACCCGCATGTGCTCTCGCGCGGCGTAGTCCTGGCAAAGGGCGATCTGATCCTCGACGGACCGCTCGTTCTGCAGATCGGTCGAGAACCGAGCGTAGATCGCAGCGCGCATCACCAGTTCGTACAGAATTCAATGACTGTGTCGAGCATCACATCCTGCTCCTTCGACAAGGCTAAGTCGTACCAGCCAAGTTCAGACGCCGCAGGTCCGTCAAACTCGAAGCCATATTTGCTCGGGGCGACCGAAGTGATCTTCATCTGTGATCGCTTCGATGTGGCAATCTGGACCTGCTTGTCTGTAGCTAGGCTGATCACGAGACCTTGGGCGAATTCTCCACACTGAGCTTGAAGCATTTCAAACAAGTCGTTCGTCTGCTCCACCAACTTCTGATGTTGCTTTTGACGCTCTGCCGCCTCAGCCCTGCCCTTTGCCTCTAGCTCGTCGCGTCGTTTGATCAGGCTTTTCATCAATTGGTCTCTTTGCGTCTCGATGCCACGCCGCATGATCACGCCTCGCGTCAGCGATCGCAAGCGCCCTGACGATCCGGACGAGGTCTGGATGGGGGGAACGCTTGAGGCCGACGGCTTCGGTCATACACGCACCACGCGTTCGCCGGGATCGACGGACCGCTCGTCCTCGGCAGCGTATTTGACGCCACAGAAAGGGCAGAAGCTGGCGAGCGCGGATATAGGTTTGCCGCGCTTGTGCTCGTCGCGCTTGCGCGTTGCGACGATGGCGGTGGCGCCGATGAGTGTGGTCAGCACCGCCGTTTTGTGCGACTCGCCATAGGCAGCATCGATCTCCTCAATGCAGTGGCAGGCCGGGCGCACGACTTCCAACCGCAGCTTTGCGTCGTTCGTCATGCAGCAGCCCCGCGATTCTGGTATTTCAGCGTCTCGGCCGTCGCCGCATCGATGTATTCGCAGCACCAGTCGTCCGGACGAACGGACGGCCATTGCGCATCGACGTAAGGGCGCGAGTTTGCCGGGCCCGGCGCTGGCGACTGGCGGCGGCACTGGCCCATGGCCTTGCCCGCCACCGCACGATCGGAGCCTGGCGCAAAGGCGAGGCAGCTTGTGCAGGCGAAGGGTCCGATGCTGTTTCGCTCTTCAACGGGCATCTTCGCGCTCCATACCAAAGAGCCAGGGCGCGGCACGAACGGCGCCGGTACCGGCCGGCTCGATCAATCCCAGCCTGATGATGGCGCCGATGTAGACGCCGATCGTCGAAGCGGTCTGCGAGAGGCCGAGCTCGATCGCGATCGCGTCGCGGCGAACCGACTCAGGCGCGGCCGCGCGGACGACGTCGAAGACGCGCGCTTCCTGCGGTTTGAGAATGCTGCGAATGCTCGCCTGCAGGTCAGACCAGCCGGCGTGTCTTGGCAATTCGGCTTGACGCAAGCCGGTATCGGTCAGACCGATCGTGCCGGTACCGGTGACGACAAGGCCACGTTTCACCAGATCGCTGATGTAGACGCCGAAAGTGCTGGCCTTCGGGCTGTAACCCGCAAGCAGGCAGGCGCGGGCCCGAGGCACCCGCTTAAAGCCAGCGGCGCGCCACCAGCCAAGAGCGTCCAACACCTTCTGCAGTGGCCCGGAGAGATCGCCAGCCGGCGTGGTTTCAACAGGCACTTTGGGGCGTTTGGATCTTTCGACGGCCGGAGGCGTCGAAACCGTAGGCGAGGGGAAATGGCCCTCGCTCGATCCTTCGTCCCGGTAGAACCAGGAGTCTTCGATCCGTTCCTCGAAGTGTCTGCACTTGTGGCGGACCTCTTCGATGAAAATGCGGGCTTCCGCTGCCGTCGTCCTGGCCGCAGAAGCATAGCCCTTATCATACCCGCGCTGCTCCGCTGCGGCGATCTCGGCCGCACTCGCCGCACGCTCCTGCGCCGGCGGCTCACTTCCTTTTGCCGATCGGCTTCCTGACCGCGAAACGGAAGTGGACAGCACCGCGCGCAGCGCTGCGACGTCTAGCGGCTTCAGGGGAATCTGCGCGACGCCGGCACGACTGGAGTCGAACGTCTTGATCATCGGAAACTGGACGGGCTCTAGGATCCCGAGCTGCGGCGCCGATACCCATCCAGCGCCGATCGGAAGGCCAGCAAGTGATTGCATGATCGCAGTCGATTTGGCCTTGTCACTGACCGTCGTCGACAGCCAGTCCCGAACGGGGCGCTGATCGAGCGGGTGCGATAGCTGCAGGGCGACGAGCGCCTTGGCCTGGGTCAGCGAGTCCTTATGCACCTTTGCCGGACGCTGCGAGATCATGGCGATCTGTAGGCCGGCCGACCGGCCGAGCGAGACCATATTGTTCGTGGCGTGCAGCATCGCCGGCGTCAGGCCAGTGCCGCCCGATTGCGGGGCGAACAAATGGATCTCGTCGACGACAAGGTTGAGTGCGCCGCTGTTGGTGTTAACGAGCGCTTCGAAGAAGTCGGTGATGAACCGCGTGCGCTCGCCAACGCGCATCCCCTTGAGCGACAGGATTGCCGAGGTCGACGACGTCGCGAGCGCCGTAGCGATCGCCTCTCCGCTGCCTTCCTCGAGCGGCAGATCCGCGTGCTCTCGGCCGAAGATGACGACCTTGTAAGGCGAGGCCCGCTTGCCGTCGGCCAGGAAGCGCAAGCCCCACCAGACACCGGTCGGATCGATCATCACGACACGTTCGTCGCGATCCATCATGCGCTCGACGCCGCCTTTCACGGCCGTCGTCTTGCCCGCGCCCGACGTGGCGAGCCAGGCGCTATGCTGGCTGAAGACGGCGTCCGGGACAGGATAGGGCTTGCGGGTCATGCGTCCTCCCATTCGGCGTCGCGGCGCTTCTGCTCCTTGGCGACAACTTCCGCGATGACGCGGGGCTCGGCGTCAGCGACCCACTTCGCGAGACGCGGCAACGCCGTCGTTCCGCGCAGAAGCATCGTGTAGACTTCAGCTGCGGGTCGAGCCCGACGGAAGCGCGTGCGCAACTCCCGATACGCCCAGAAGCAAGTCGGCAGGCGGACCAGGACGAGGTCGGGCGCAATTGGCTCGAGCTTTATCCGCACGGCGTCCGCGCAGGCCTTGAGGGTTTGATCGGTGGCGCTCATAAGCGCGCCGCCTGTGGCGCGCACCGATCGACGCCGTCGTGCGTCGGATCGACGACCTTGCGTAGGTCTGGATCGCGGAACCAGCCGGGGATGAACAGGAAGCTGCAGCACAGCGCTGGCTCCGGCACGCGGTCACCGGATAGGACCACGATGTCGCGGCCGCACTCGCAGCAATCGAACTGGGGGCACGGACGCGCTGCGCTCACGGGGTGGCGCCCCGGGCCGAGGTCTTCTCGATCGCGATCAACCCGCGCTCGAAGCAACGGCGGTAGAACACCACCCTGCTGACGCCGGCGGGCCGACGCGCTTCGAACCGTGCCATGACGCCTTCCGTGACTCGGAAAGACACCTGTTCGATGAGCTTCTCCGCCCGCGGTCGTTTGCCTTCGACCTTGTTGATCTTGCCTTGGATCGCCGCCGGCGTCCTTTTTGGAACGACGAGTCCGAGCTCGGCGGCCCTGATCGGGAGCAGGCGCGCGATGTGTTTCGGGGGCACACCGTCGGCCCGGTACGCCATGACCAGGTCGGTCTCTGCGTCAGGCCAACGAAAGCCAACTCCGCACGTCCGGATTGGAGGAGACGAGACGCGATCAAGCATGACCCATCTCCGTGATGCCAGTGAGGGTGTTGGCGGCCGCGCGATCGATCCGTTCGATCTCGGTGATGAGCAGCGCCGCGCCGCGCACAAGAAGGCTGCGACGCTCGGCGATCGAAGTGGCGACGGTGCCGGCGTCGATCGTCGACAGGGCCGCGATCACCAGCTCGTCGCAGGTGAAGGTGTCTTCATCCGCAAGCGTGTGACCGAGCTCCGTTAGCATCGTGAAGCGATCGCGCAGCACGTCGAGCGACGCTGTTGGCTCGGCCGGCGGTAAGATGCGCGGCAATAAAAGAACAGTATGCATGCAAACCTCCGTTCTATCGACCTTCATCGCGATCGCGGTAAAGTTGGGCAAAAAGTTGCAGCGTCAGATCCGCATGCGGCCTGATCGCGCGCTTTAAATCGTCGAGTTCATAGAGTTCGCTTGGCGTCCCACCGAGCCAGACGGTCGGACCTTCGCGCTTCGACGCCGGGTCGAAGACGTGGACGAAATACGTCAGCATCGGCTGGTCCCAGCCGACGACGACGCGGAAGCCCGGCTTGCGGCCGTCGAGCTCGTACCGGCTCACGCGGCCGCCCTTTCCTGAAGAACGTCTATGTTCCCGGCGCGGACCGTGAAGGTGATCGCGGCGACCCATGGGTTGGCCGACCAGGCATCCGGCCCGTGAAGCTCATCCCAGAAACAGCCGAATGCGGTGACAGCGCTGCTGTGACAGAGGCCCGAACGGTCGTAGGCGGTGCCCTCGAAGACGTGGCAGTGATCGCGGATCGTCTTGCAGCCCTCGGCTTTCGCGTCCTCTTCGCTGATGTCCTGCAGCCGCTGAACGCGGACGTCGGTCACGTCGAGGGTCAGGCGCGACGCCCAGCGCGGCATGTGGATGGATGGGCGCCAACGCGAGATCTCGCCGTCGACGGTGCTTTCGTCGGCGCGATAAAACCCGCGATTGATCAGCGCTGTGCTGCCCGGGTCGTTGTGCGTCAGGGCATCGAGCGGCGCCCAAGCTTCGCGGACATAGAGCCGATCGCCGACCGCATAGGGAATGTAGGCGACTGCTTCGCGCTCAACCTCGGCGATCGTGTTGTAGAAGCAGCCCCCGTGCGCATCCCTGACGTGCCACAGCCGCGTCGGTGTATACTCAGGCTGGTAGCGGAGGATCCGCCGCGTCTGCGTCTTCCGGCCGGCGAGCAGGGCGCGGATCATGGCCGCGCTGAAGATTATGGGGCGGTCAGCCACGGGCCGCCTCCACACGCTCGAAGCTCTTCGGATAGACGTTGGCCGGGAAATCGGTGCCGTCGAACACGACGCTGAGGTACCGCGTCGACGCGCCGGGATAGACAACAGTGCCGGTCTTGCCTGAACTCGCGCCTTCATTGGTCAGCGCGATGCGGTCGCCGATCGCGACCTCGACGCCGTAGGTGCGGCGGACGTAGTCGTAGCCGTCGTCAGCTAAGGCGCCGGCGCGGCGGACCGAAACGAGAAGGAGGAAGTCACGGAAGGGAATATTCCAGGCGTCGGCGTAACGGCGCCAAGCCTCCGCCCGCGCCTTGCTTCGCGTCGGGGCGCTGAGCGTGAAGGGGTCGCGGCCGCGGACCGTGATCTCGAAGAGGGACCAGGGCCTTTGCGGCGGTGAGACGGGATGGCGGAGCTGGACCTCAGACATCGCCGACCCCCGCCATCGTCGTGACACGACTGGCCACGGCCTCAGCTGCCATAGCCCTCTGCCGTCGCTCGGCATGAAAGGCCGCCCGGCACAGATCCGCGGCGACCTCGCGCGCCTCTTCCGGCGAAAGGGCTGCCCAGGTGCCGGGCGACATTGCGCTGCCGGCGCCGCGCATGGCGCCGAGGTCGAGCAGAACCTCGCCCTGGCGCGTGCTGATCTGAAGCGCGGCCCCTTTTTCAGGATCGTTGCCGCGCCGATCGCGGTAGGTTCCGACCTCAGCCATTGGGCGTGACCTCCCATGGCGCGGCGCAGCTGCGGCAGACGCAGTCGGTGACCCAGCTGCAGCCGTCTTCGCAGGCGTCGTTCTCGGTGCAGCCGCACCGCTCGCAGACCAGACCAAGGTTTTGCGGGATGCGCGGCTGGCCGTTCGGCGCCAACATGTCATCGCGCGGGACCATGGCTACGAACGCGTCGAGCAGCTGCTCGGTGGCTTGGTTCGCGGCTTCGTGACCGGCGCGGGAAATCGGGCTGATGACGCCGTCCGTTCGCAGATGGTCGACTTCAGTACAGGACCAAGCGGCGACGAGATCCAGCGCGGCGACGCTCAGGTCCAGCCGCTGCTCCGGCGTGAGGGCTGCGGCGATCGCCGCGCTGTCCCAGCGATCTGTGACGTTGAGCGGCCGAAACGCGATTTGGATTTGACGCTCCCGGCCGCTCACGCCGCCACCGCCCGATGTGTGTCGCGCGCCGAGGCATCCGGCTTCAGCTGCGCGTAGAGATGCGTGATAATCTCAGCCTGCAGCGCGTCGCCGGACGCGAGGCCCTTGTGCTGCGCAGCGGCGACGCAGGCATTCCGCCAGGCCTGCTCGAGGTCGAGCGCGCGAAAGGCCTCGTCCAGCCCGGCATGTGTGCGCCACTCCGGATGGTCGGCGACGACCTCGACGACGGCGCGGATGACCGGGCCGCGAAGGTACCCGCAAAGATCGCCTGCGGATGCGACGATTGCGCGAAGGCCTACGATCGTCGGCACGTCACCATGCTTGTCGATCGCGCGACGGATGGCTTCGAGCGCCAACGTATCGCCCGGCTTCATGGCGGACGCCGCCTTGTGGCTGAACAGCACCCGAACGCCTGCGGCTTTGGCGACGGCGGCAACGCGCAGCGCGGCCGGATCCTGCGCCGCGAGCTCGGCCTTGAACTGCTGGCTCCGACTGACCTTTGTGATGGTGCCGTTGATCGCGCTAAAGATGGAGGCCTGGACGGTCCAGTCAGCGAGGATGACGGCGCACGGCACCTTCTCGTGGCCACAGGCCGCCGCGGCCGTCGTGCGGTGCTGGCCGTCGACGATCGCGAAGAGGCCGCCCTCTATCGGGCTCACCACGACGGGCGCGAACTTGCGCCAGTCGAACTGTGTGATGATGGAGCGGATCGTGCGCATGCCGGCGTCGACGACCTGGCGCTGATACCGATCGTCGACGACCAGGCTCGCGATCTCAAGCCACTGCAGCTGGGCCGCGGGCCCGAAGGACGACGGCTTCTCGACGTTCGCAAAGCGGCTGGCGTCGATCGCGCGAAACGCGTCGCGGCCGTTCACGCCAGCACCTGATCGACGGGCGCAAAGTCCAGACGGAGGACGGCGCCGAGCGGAGCGGACGAACCTACGATCGACGGCCTGATGTGGTGCCAATAGGTCAGCTGGCGGCGCTGGGCCTCGGCGTCCTCGTCGAAGGTGCAGTCGGCGAAGCCGGCGGCGAGGTAGGCGCCGGCGCGCGCGGCGGTGTTCTGCAGCGCGCCCGTGGAGAGATACCGGAGCGCGCGGGCGAGCGCGATGAAACGGGCCTCCCGCCGCAGGTAAGGCGAGGCGAAATCGTCGTCGCCGGCGGCGGCCCGCGGCAGCGCGTCAGGCGTGATCGGCGCGGCGGTACCGAAATCGAAGAGTTGGGCGTCGAGAGCGTGTGACGAGACGAACATCGGATATCCTCACGGACGAAAGCCCGTGAAGGATATGCGGAAAATATTCCGCGTCAACCCGGAGTACGGAAAATATTCCTAATGACCTATCGGCGACGAGACTCTGGCATCAAAACCTCGAAAGTCTGGGACGACACGACGGTCCGGTCCCGCATCGAAACTGTGTCGTGGTCGAAGTTCTCAGGCCGGATCCGAATGGTGCGTCGACAGGTTGGCGTCGCCATTCTCTTGATCTCGCCGCAGTCGTCTTCCAGCCGCTGCTTTTCGATAGCGGGTGTGATCGCGGCGCCGACAAGCATCAGGATTACCGAGGACGAGTTCCCGAGACAGCGGTATTCGTCCTTGTCGGCGTAGTAGCACTGAGCCTTGGTCAACTCGACATACTTGCCGACATATTTGTTCGGCGCGATCGCCAGGTCGTCAGCATCGATGCGCTTGACGGGATCACTAGGTTTGGCTGCGACCACTTCCTTCGTTGGCGCATTGGTCTCACCTGCATCGACCTTGCTGCTCGCCGATCCATCGGCGCCGGCTGAGGGCGTCGCCTTTGTTGCCGCTGAGGCCTTTGCGTCCAGGCCGTCGTAGCAAGCAAGTCGCGCGACACTGTCCTTGATGCTGCGGCATACTTCATCGGCGCGGAGAGGCGTCGACGCAGCAAGCAACGCAAATAATAACAAATGATGGTGCTTGGTTCTCAATTTAATTTTCCCCCAATACGAGTTAACCACGAAATTCACTTTAGCAGTTTGGTGACACACTGCCCCTTTCGTGCCGTTGCGCGTTCGATCGATTTTTATCAATCTAAAGTTCCGTTACGTGAGGAGCGCCCGAATAAGCTGCTTTTCCAGATTGCCCGCGACAACATTGCGTAACTTAATAAAAACAAAGAGATGGAAATGGATGTCGCCGAATTGTTTATTGCCGCCCTTGATGAGCGGATCGCTGCCCTTCGAACTGAAGGTGCACTTGAAACGATAGGAACGGGTCGCCATCAACAGCGTCGACTGCTCGCCCTGAAAGCGCTTCGGGAAAAATATCGGCGACCAACGCCGCCTGCTCTTCGCTCGATCCTTCTTTCACCAGAACAAATTCGACAGCTTGGCGCAGCAGCTGGCGATCGACGCACAGAACATTCGGATCCTTAGCTCGCCCGTCATCCAGCGTGATGCCAAACGCGAGCCACGCCGGCGTCGTGTTGAGGCCTCGGGCCAGCTTCTCGATCGTGTCCAGCGTCGGGGACTGGTTCTCTTTGCTCAAAACCTTGCCGAGCGTGTCGCCATGCAGGCCGCCGGCCTCGGATGCTTCCCGCATCGATTTGCCGCTCGCTGCAAGGCAGCTTCGAATTCTGTCGCGTAGGCTGGTCATGAACGGAATTTAGTCCGCCCAAACCTCTTTACGCATGCGGAACGTGTTCCGTTGACAATTGCGGAAAACTTTCCGCATATGTCCGTTATGAGCGCTTTCCACGACCTCTTCGTCCTTGCCGACGCATATGCCGACGCCACCGGGCTGGCCGAGGGAACGGTCTCAGACCGCGTCCTGAAGGGCGGCAATCGTCTGCGCGATCTCCGCGCCGGCAAGGGGGATATCGGCATCCGTCGCCTCGAGCAGGCGATCAAGTGGTTCTCCAACCATTGGCCCGAGGGCGTCGACTGGCCCGACACGATCGACCGGCCGCCGGTTGAATCACCGGCTGATTCGGAGCCGGTAGAATGAGAATCCTGGCCGCTGTCCTCATCGTTGCAGGTGCATGCGCTTCGCTTGTGATTCTCGCCGATATCGGCCGGAGCCTGCGCCGCGGTGTGCGGCTGTGGATGACATCGAGCGCGGATGCGGACGCGGGGAATCAGCCAACCGGTCCGGAAGGCGTTGAGATCGGGGCAGAAGGCGTCATCCAAGGCCCGACGATCTGGCATCGCGTGTCGCCCCAGGTCGGCGTTCTGCGCCATGCCGACGGCCGCTGCGCGCTGCAGCTCGGCGAAGCGGGTTCGCTTCTGTCCGTCTACGAGCTCGACTTCGACCAGGCGATCCGCCTCGCCGTCGTTTTGACGAGGCACGACGCGTGAGGGGCGCGGCCCCAGACCATTTCGCGGCGCCCGCTGGCACCGTGATCCAAGCTCCCCGCCGGGGTCCGTACGGCGCGGAGAGGCCCACCCAGGCCTTTTCCTCCCTAGACTTGCCGGGTGGCCGCTTAAGCGGCTGCCCGGTCTTTTCGTTTCCCGCACGATCGCGCCCTGCCGACCAAAGCGTTCGCGTCCGTGCTGTCGCTCTCGTTCTTCCACCGTCCTCCACCTGTCCCGGCGTCCATGGTCTTAACAACCATGGAGCCCCGGGCAGATGCGACCCAATTTCAGGTCAAATGGACCCAAGATGAGCCTGGTCATCACTCCCTACGAAGGTCATAGACGGCGCGTCCGCTGGATGGAAGCGATCGAAGCCGAACGGCTTCAGGTCCCCATCCCCGATGCGCGTGACGCTGTTGCGCGGGCGACATCGCTGACGCCGTCGCAGCTGGAAAACATCCGCAAGGGGAAGCTGAAGGACCTCTATGGCGGAATGAAGCGACGGATCGACCTCGCCTTCATCGCATTCGCTCAAAAAGAGATCGGGAATCTCGGACATGAATTGCTCCTGGCGGAGGCGAGCGCTCGTGGCGTCGATCCAAGCGTGGTGGAGAAGGCGCAGGCTTCGATCGACGCGCTGGAACAGCTGATCGCGGAAGCGCGCGCCGCCGGCATCACGGTGCCGCCCAAACCACACGCGGCGCTTGAGGCGCCGTCATGCTGAAACCCGACGACCTCAAACGCGCCCGCTTTCTCGGCCGATCGCGCGCCTCTTCCGAGCTCGCCGGAATGATGACCGACGAGGCGATGCCGATCGAAGGCGCCGAGGCCTACGCGGCCGGCATGGTCGACGGCGTCCGCGACTTTGTCTCCGTCTACGTGTCCGAGCAGGCAGCCTATGAGATGCTGCAGGCAGCGGCCGACGCTACATTGGCGCACCGCGCCGCCAACACCGTCGAGCCGCTGTCATGATGGCGTGGCGCGTCAGCAAGGCCGCGCCCCCGCCGCAGGTCGCCGGCGAGACCTTTTGGGCCTGGCTGTCCCACAACGGCATCCTGCTGATGCGCTGGAAGACGGCCCAGGAGGTCGCGCTGCAGCTCGGCTGCGACGTGTCGGAATGCGAGGGCCGCCACGTCACGATCGCGCGCGACGAGGAACACGCGCCTGAATTCTGGCTGCCCCTCAACGCGCTACCCTGGCCGCCCGGCGTGTCCGTGTGGACCTTTCTCAACACACCGCCGCCGCACACCGGCACGCGCGAGCAGGGCAAGAGGGCACGGCGATGAGCGATGCGGCCCCAGGAAATTTCGTCCTGCCCACGACGATGACGCCGGCGATCGCCGACGTCCTCGGTCTGACGATCATGCAGACGGCCCAGCTCGGGCGCATGTTTCGCGACGCCGGCTTCGACATCAAGCCGAAGGTCGAGGCCGAGCAAGCTTTCGTGTTGCATCGGTTCCTGCTGCTCGCGCTGCAGCATGGCGACCGATGGCGCGAAGAAGCCAGCGCCGACATCGCGGCGCAGATCAACAAGATCCAGCTGGCGAAGATACAGGACACCAATCCAGTCGCCGGCGAAGGAGAGGTCTGATGCCCGAGCCCGCGATCATCGACAGCGTCTATGCCTTCGCCGACGGCCTGTCCCTGGTATTCGATCCGGACGGCCGCCTGCTGCCGGAGTTTTCCGGCCGGGCCGCGCGGATCCGTCCGGACGCCGACGGCGCCGTCGCGCCGCTGCGCTGGTTCAAAGCGGCCGTCGTCGATGTCGCCGACGACCGCATGCTGTCTAGGGCCGCGAAGATCCTGTTCGCCAAAGGCTTCGACACGATCGAGCTCGCCGCGCTGTTTCAGCGCCGCGAGTCCGAGATCGTCGATCTGCTGCACGCGGACCTCGAGCTGCCGGCGGTGGCGTCATGACGGGGTTCGCGCCGCAAACGACGAAAGCGAAAGCCGCGCCGCCGGCCGCCTTGATCGCGCACATCTGCCGCGTCTGCGGTGGTCCGGCGTCATTCGGATTCGGGGTCTCGGTCCGGACCGGACGCGAGGGCCGCTGGTCCTGTCTCCCCCATCGCACCGAGGTGGAAAGGATGGTGAGCTGAATGAACGCGCCGCTCGTCTCCTTCCAGCCAAGCCTGTTTCGTTACGACGAGGCGTGCCGCGCGATCGCGGCGGCCAAGGCTGTCGACGAGGTCAAGGACGTCCGCAACCGCGTCGACGCGCTGCGCCACTACGCCCGCCAGTCGAAGAACAAGCAGCTCGAGGTCGACGCGTCCGAGATCCGATTCCGCGCGGAGCGGCGCATCGGCGCGTTGATGGCGGACCAGCGTGGGACCGTTGGCCTTTCACGCGGCGCCGCCGAACGTGCCGCGGGTTCCGACGAAACCCGCGCTAAGCCGACGCTTGCCGAGGCCGGAATCGACAAAAACCTCGCCGATCGTGCTCGCCGCTATGCGGCCGTTCCGGAGGAGAAGTTCGAGGAGCTGCTCGCAGATCGGCGCAAGCGCATCGAGCACGATAATGCTCGGGTCACGGTCAACCTGCTGCAGGAGGCCGAAAAGGCGGAGCGGCGCGCCGCGCGCGAGGCGGAGCTCGGCGCCAGGCAATACGACCTGCCGCAGAAGCGCTACGGCGTCATTCTTGCCGACCACGAGTGGAAGCATGAGACCTGGTCGGAGGCCGGCCTCGATCGAGCAGCGGCCAACCATTATCCGACCAGCTCGCTGACCGCTTTGTGCGCGCGCGACATCGCGTCGATCGCCGCGCCGGACTGTCTCTATGCCATGTGGGCGCTCGTCCCGATGTTGGCGGAGGCCTTCGTCGTGCTCGACGCCCATGGCTTCGCGCGGTTCGAACGGGATCCGGAGACGGGATTCCTGACGATCGACAAGCGGGCGGGGCGCTACGTCTCGTCAGGGTCCTGGACAAAGTACAAGCCCGGCGCCGGAATCGGCATGGGCTACTGGTTCCGCGTCGACCACGAGATCCTGCTGATCGCGACGCGTGGCAATATGCCGGCGCCGACGCCGGGCACTCAGGCACGCAGCGTTTTCGATGTGCCGGCGAGCCAGGTGCATTCGCAAAAGCCCGAGCTCGTCTGCGAGATCCTGGAATCCTACTTCCCGACGTTGCCCAAGATCGAGCTGAACCGTCGCGGCGCGGCGCGCCCCGGGTGGGATGCGTGGGGCAACGAAGCCGAGGACCTGGCGAGCGAAGACAGCGAAGCGGAGGCGACATGACCGACGCTCTCGCCCGCGACCTGCGACTCTGCCGCAACTTCCTCTGCATCCTGCACAGCCTCGATCGACACGAGCTGATCGGCGCCGGTGTGCTCCACCCGAGCGACCTAGACGGATGGCTGTCGTTCCGCGACGGCCCCTACCGCGCCTACCTAGCCCTCGATAGCGCGCGCGAGGAGAAGTGCTTCACCCTGGTCCAAACACGCCTGACGCCCGAGCTCCGGGCCGACACGAGGACAGCAGCATGAGTCGTGGTGTCAAACTTCGAAACGCGCGGCGCCTGCCGCATGTGCGCGCCGCGATGGCGTACCTGGCTCTGTGTGGGGCCGACGCGGTCGAGATCGACCATGGCACCGCGATCCGGCTGCGCTGGCGCCACGACACGCAAAGCATGGCGATCTCGCTGACGGCAACGACCACCGGCGCCGAACGAGAATCGAGCCTGGCTCTTCAGGCGATCCGCCGGCGGTACCGCGCGATTGGCATCGAGGTGGGCGCATGACGGACGTCGCAACAAACCCTCGGCTCGAGGCGCTCTACGAGGCCAACGATCTCGCGCTCGTCGACGCCACGGTCGCCGCCTTCGGGCGCCACGCCGGCCGCATCTTCGCTAAGGCCGAGAAGACGGCCAAAGACAACGGCGACGCCGGTGCCGCGTCGCGCATGTTCCAGACGGCAGCGATGCTCGAGGACTGCGCCCGCGACGTCGCCGCGCTTCGAGATCCGGCCCTGCGCCGATGAAAGTTCACCGCGTTCCAGTGCGTACCAAACCCTTGCACGAGTCCGTTCTTTGACAGCCACCACGGTCCTGTTCTCGATTGCTTCGACCGCGCCTGGCGCCCCGCGCGGAGGTGCCGCGCCATGAATTCGCCTGCGCCTTACCTGCGGCCGAGTCCGCGCGACCTTCGCGACATTCCGCTCGACACGGACACGGCGATGCGCGCGCGGCTCAGCCTGACGCCGCGCGAGCTCGGCGTCTGGTTCAATCTCCGCACCCATCTCTGGATGTTCGGCGAGCTGCCGGTCGCGCTGAAGCGCCTGGCGGCGATCGGCGGCATCGGCGCGCGCAGCTTCGAAAAGATGATGCCGGTGCTGCAGCCGCTGTTCGATCGGGACGACGCCGGCCGTTGGCGCGATCTCGATCTCGAGGAAGAGCGCAACACCCGGCTCGACCTGACGCCGGAACCGCGCGCCATCCAAAACTTCGGCGATGCCCGCCGCGTCGATCCGGCGCTCAGCGAGGCACGCCGCAGGGCAGGGCAGGACGGGGCTCGCAAGCGCTGGGAAAACCGTGGTCGTCTCCAGGTCGTCGGCGGCACCCATGATGCGGATCGTTTGCCATCGGCCAGCACCGAGGCCATGGCAAACGTCGGCGCCGATACCATGGCAAACGGGATAGCAAACGGCATGGCAAACGAGACCGTTTTGCCATCCGGCTTTGCTGCCGCTTTGCCATCGGTTGCCATGTCTGGCGCCTCGGAGGCGCGCAGCAAGCTAGCTAGCTTAGACTCTTCTGATGTTAAGAAGATTCAAGAGCTTGCTAGCGAGCAAGC
>NZ_LMUU01000218.1:7169-10637 GCF_009765775.1 Beijerinckia sp. L45 | reverse complement strand
GGATCCGACGTTTTGCCATCGAGTTTGCCATCCGAGGCGCCGGACAAGCCGGAGGCTCCGCCGGCGGAAACGAAGCGGATCGAGGACGCGGCCTTGATCGACGCGATCGTGCGAGTCTGCAAAGGCAAGGTCTCGAAGCCCGAGGCCTTAGGTCGATTGCCGGTGTTCCGCGCGGCGATGGCAGAGGGCATCGACTTCTTCGAGGACATCCTGCCGAAGCTCGAGGGTTTTGCGCGGCGCCAGAAGCATGTCGAGAATTGCGCGAACCGGCATGTCATCGATGACGCCCGGAAGCATGCCGAGCTGAGGAAGGCGGCGGCGACGCTTCCGTCGCCGGCCGGGACCGTCCAGGATGCCCCGACGATGCGCGTCTATCGGGACGATCCGGCCCATGCCGGGATTCTCGATGCCGTTCTCGTCTCCCTCAACCGCTCGCGCAAAGCGTTCCTCCATAACGACGCCCGGGGTTCCTACGGGGTCTTTAGAAAGGACGAGTGGGAGCGTGCCGTAGCGATCACTCGAGACGGAGGGGCATCGCCATGACGGAACCGGGTGAGGCGGGAACCGTAGCGTCCGTTGAAGACGGCTGGGAATGGGCGATCGTCGAGGTGTTCGGCCACCGCCGGCATGTCGGCCGCGTGCGCGAAGAAGAGCGGTTCGGCAGCAAACTGATGCGGATCGATATTCCGGTCGACGGCGATCCTGCCATGAACGGATGGAAGACGCTCTATTACGCCGGGTCGGCGCTGTTCTCGTTCGCACCCTGCACCAAGGACACCGCGATGCAGGCGAACAAACCGTACGAGCGGCCGACACTGGCGCGGCTGGAGGCACTCGACGTCAACGTTCGAGACCAGTTCGGCCGTGACGACGAAGGCCAGGACGAAGACGATGCATCAGCGACCGAGGACTGACGTGGCTCGATTAACGGGATCGAAGCGCTACCGCGTGAGCCGTTGGACTGGCAAAGTCGTGCTTCAAGTGCAGGTCGAGTGGCCACGGCCTGTCTATCCGCTGGCCCCCCCGCCTCGATCGGCGGCTGGCGATTTCGATCCGTGGGCCCATGGAACGTGCAAGGCATGGCGTGATGCGACGATCAACGACACGGCGGTTTTGGTGCCCAACGCCGCGCTCGATACCGGCCAATAGTATGCCGCTCACGTTCCTGTTATGACCCCGCGGTGGACCAGGGATTGCCAGGAATTGGGTGGACACGCGATCGGGTGGAAACCCGCCTTATCGCCGCCTTCCGAGCCATGCCGGCGTGCCCGGTCTACGGCCACGGCCGCCGCATCAACACCGCGAGCGACAACCAGAACACCCTGACCCAGGTCCTGAACTGGTCCCGGATCCTCGACCGGGATCCCGACGCGCGCAAATACCTCTGGGCCTGGGCCCGCTGTCGCGCGACGCGGGATTCTTTCGGTGCCTTGTGCCGGGCAATGGGCTGGCCGCGACCCACGGCCGAGGACGGCCGCCGGCGCGGCGCGAAAGCGATCGCCAGAGCCCTGCAATCGGTCGCAGACAACCAACTTGACAACCATAAAGATGCCGCCGGAATTTTCCGCGACATCGCGGCCGCACCGGTACCCGTCGATGCGTGAGGCCCATACACCATGGCGACGACCGTCGAGCCCATTAACAATTTCGAGACAAATTCCCGTCGTTCCTCGATCGCGATCCGCCCCGATCGCCGCGTCGTAAAGCGCGCAAAACCCGTTGGTCGTTATGACGGCCGGACACACAACACGCGTTTACCCGGCGCCGGCGTCGGCCAGGTCCCGGCGAAGTCACGCGATAAAGACGACGTTGTGCTCGCCGCCGTCGTCGATCCGATGGGCAACGGCACCGAGCGCCTCTACGCCTCGGTCAACAGCCGGGTCGACATCCTGGAGTGGGAACGCAGCCACGGCCACATCGGCGAGAACGCCTACCGGACCGGCCGGCTCGTCCAGGCGATCTTCGAGCGTCTCGGCAACATCTCGGGCACCAACTGGTGCGGGGCGAGCCGGATGGATCCCTCGCTGGCGCGCGAGCTCAATGTGATCCGCTCGATCGATAGTGCCGCAAAGATCCAGGAGCTCATGGAAAAGATCCGCGGGCGGATCGGGATGATCGACACCCGGTTGATGCGACGGGTTCTGGGCGAGCGCCTCAGCTACGCCGAATGCTCTGCGCTGCAGGGCAAGGGCGGCGGCGATCGTGGAACGACCTATATCGCGAAGCGCTTCCGCGAAGCGCTCGAGGACCTGGCGGAATCCTGGATCGGCAAAGGCAAAGCGACGCCGGCACCGGTCGACAAGCATGCCGGTGCCGCTCCTGGAGCGGCGAAGCGGCAGATGGCGTCGATCGCCGCCGGCGCAACCCTGGAGCGCCTCGAGGCCGAACTGGCTGATCTGCGGACGATCACCCGGCCCAAGCGCGAGCAGCAGGATCAGATGGAAGCCATCGAGCTCGAGATCGGCCGCATGCGTGCCTTGCAGGCCCGGACCGTCGATGGCGCCGCCCGAGACTAACGAACACTATGACTTGACCCGACGGGCAAAACCTGGATAATCACCAGTGTTCGAAAGCTGTGCCCGGAGCCTCTATGGTGACCGGGCGTTTTTGTGTCTGAGGGTCTGCATGATCGAAACGATCGTCCGCCCGTGACGCCATTCGAGACTGCCGAGCTCCTGGAGCAGTTCGCTTCCAAGGTCACGCAGCTTCCCGGCGTCTCACGCACAAATCCGCACGCCTTCGCCGAGGCCAAGAGTGAGCTCGCCGGCGAGATGACCGCTTTAGCGCGCAAATTCCGCACCGTGCCGCGCGTGCCCGGCCAGCCTGGCGCGATCCGCCCAGGCCTCCGGATTATCGGCCAGCGTCAGATCATCGTCGAGACGCGCCGTAAGGCCGGCTGACCTCGCGTTCTTCACCGCGTACCTGCGTACCCCACTCATCAACTCTGGGAGTGAGCGCTTGCGCGTCCTTCACATCGAACGCGACCAGGTGGTCGCCGAAGCTGTCGACCTCATGCTGCGCGTCGACGGCATCGTTCCCTACCGGACCGACGAGGCCGCGGAAGGCCTGGATCTCGCCAAGCATTATGACTTCGACGTCATCCTGGTCGAACCAATGGGGCTTGAAATGTCCGGCGCCGAGCTGCTGCGGCGGCTGCGCCTGGCGAAGGTGACGACGCCGGTGATGATCGTCTCGGGCATCGTCAGCGTCGACGACAAGGTCCGCCTGTTGCACGCCGGCGCCGACGACCACCTGGCCAAGCCGTTCCACAAGGACGAACTCGTGGCGCGGATCGGCGCCGTCGTGCGCCGCTCGCATGGGCACGCCGAGTCCACCGTGACGATCGGCGACCTGGTCGTCTCGCTCGACGCCAAGGCCGTCCGCGTCGGCGATATGCCTCTGCACCTGACCGGTAAGGAGTACGCGATCATCGAGCTGCTGGCGCTGCGCAAGGGCGTGGTGCTGACC
>NZ_LMUU01000218.1:0-7026 GCF_009765775.1 Beijerinckia sp. L45 | reverse complement strand
CGAGACCGTCTGGGGCCGCGGCTACATGCTGCGCGATCCCGCATCGATCGCGATGGCCGCGTAGCAGCGATGGCCGGCGATCCTTTCGACCCGCCTCATCCCTGGGATGTGCCGCCACCGCCGCGGCCGTCCCGACCCCATTCCGGTCTCTGATCGGTTAGACGCCGCCGCGCAGCCACGGATGTAATGGCCGCGGCGGCCGTCGCTTTTTTCCCGAGCCTAAAGAGGCCAGCCAATGCTGAAGGTCCTCGTCCTGATCTGCGCGTTCTCGACGGACCCATCGGCCTGCGACATCCATTCGGCCATGGACGTCATCACCACGGCGCGCGTGAACACGCCGCAGCAGTGTGGCTTCATGGGTCAGGCCATGCTGGCGCCGACCACGTTGGTCCCGGATCCGAGCAAGCAGTACATGAAAATTGTCTGCGTCCGGGACGACCAGGCGGCGCGCTGAAAGCCTGCCTGCCTTGATCAAATCCGGCGATTTCCGAACTCTCCTGAGACTTCGGAAATCCAGTCGAAGTTTCGGCGATTGTTAAGACAAATCAAAGCATTAGCGAGCGCCGAAATGCAGATCGTTTCGATCAACGGTATCGAGCACATCGTGCTGCGGAAACGACAGACTGTTGGCAAGACCACAGACCTTCTTCTCGTCGATCGAGAAAAGGGCTTTGTCACGACGGTGACCCAAACGCCGGCACCGCCGCCACGTGAACGCTCCCCTGCCGAGCTTTACGCTAGCCGGTTTCGACTCTAGCGCATGCTTGCCTCGAAGCGCGTCGCTCGGCTCAAAAAGCGGAGCGGCGAGGCCAACGAGGCCAAGGCGGAGATCGCCACAAAGGCTGCGGCCTACCTTCGCGTTTCGACGGAAGAACAGGTTCAGCACGGCCACGGGCTCGGCAACCAGGAACGCGCGGTTCGCGCCTTCGCGGAATCGCAGGGCTACCAGCTCGTCGACGTGATTACGGATCCTGGTGTGTCCGGCGCGACCAAGCCGGCCGAGCGCCCGGGCTTCGGCAAGCTGCTCGAGCTCGCCGAGCGTCAAGCTTTCTCGGTGCTGCTCGTCTACAAGTTTGATCGCCTGGCGCGCCAGATCGTCTACGCCGTTACGGCGGTAAACGATCTGTCCGAGCGCTTCGGCATCGTGATCCGCTCCGTCAGCGAGCCGATCGACACGGCCACCCCGATGGGCCGGACAGTTTTCGCGGTGCTTGCCGGCATGGCCGAGCAAGAACGACAAGCCATTACCGAGCGTACGCATGGCGGGCGCCGCGAGAAAGCTACCAAGGGCGGTTTCGCCGGCGGCGCCGCGCCGTTGGGATATTCCCGCGATCGCGAAGGCGGTCTCCTCATCGATGAGGACCAGGCCGCGACGGTGCGGCGGGTCTTTGAGTTGCGCAAAGACGGCGCGACGTTGCAGGCGATCGCCGATCGGTTGCAGGCCGAGAAGGTGAAGACGCAGCGCGGCGGCCGATGGCGGCCGA
Source organism: Beijerinckia sp. L45 (assembly GCF_009765775.1). GTDB lineage: Bacteria > Pseudomonadota > Alphaproteobacteria > Rhizobiales > Beijerinckiaceae > RH-AL1. The sequence continues at coordinate 5,542 of NZ_LMUU01000218.1, read as the reverse complement.
GCCAGGTCGGCTACATCCTCGACAATCCGAAATACAAGGGCGCCGTCGAGTACTTGTTTCGCTGGCAGGGTGCCGAGACGCACGTCCTTAAGCGCGGCAAGCACAAGGCAATCGTGAAAGGCTGAGCGATGCTGACGCCCGATCAATACCAGCGCCTGCCGCACCTGGCGCGCGAGATCGTCGTATTCGACCGCGCGATCCGCGCCGAAAAGACGGCGCCGGTCGCTCACCTCGAGGGTTTTCGCCAACTGCGCTCCCAGCGCGCGGCTTTGGTGGAGGCCGCCGATCGAACCTGGGGCGCGCCGATCCGCGGCGACGGCGCCACGCGGTCGTAGCGTCAGAAAGCCAGAAAGCGCGATCGATGACGAAGCCGAAACCCGCGTCCGAGCTCAGGCCGAAAAAGCTGCAGGTCACTGAGATGACCGCAGGCCAGCTGGCCGACGAGCATCGTGGATACACCTTTGCCAAAAACCGCGCCAAGGATCGGCTGAAGGAAATCGAGGCCGAGCTCGATCGACGTGGCCTGTTCTGCGCTCAGGGCCAGCAGGCCTTCGTCACGCGTCAGCTTGCCGACATCGGTCTCGTTGATCTCAAACGTCTGCGCGCGGATCTCGGCGACGGCATTTGGATCGAATACCGGATCCCAGGCTCCGAGGAGTTCTGGCGCTCAGGGACTTTGAAGAAGGATCAGACCGGATGAAGGTCGCGTTCGACACGATCCAGACCAACGAGACGGTTTTTCGCGGCACACTCGATTTTGCTCAGTTGAGCGAGGTTTTGCTCAAAGTGCTTTCCGAAGGCGTAGGCCTTGAAGGTTGCGACGGCCTAAATCTCTGCTTCAAAGTTGCCGGTGAGTGGTATGCGCCGACAATAGAGTGGAGCCTGACGCAAGAGATGTAAAAGGGACGCCGAATCCGATTTCGAAGCCCTCAAATTGCAAGTCATCGAACCTGATTGGTGATGAAGATATGGGCAGTAACCTGCATGTTGCTGTCTGAAGCCGGCTCAGGACCGGTCTCGCTGGCAATGCCGCCGGCCTCAAGCGCCTCTGAAAGTGCCGACGCAAATTGCCGATCGTTGCTCATAATTTTAACACCAGTATGCGAACGATAGATATTCGGAGGACCGCCTATCATCCCGATAATACATTTCCAGCCTGCAACTCTGTTTAAAACATCATTAAGTACGGTTGAAACTTGGTGGCAATCGGAGCAAGCCAAATCGTAGGTGAGGTCAATCACTGTATCGCCCCGTCCTAGCAAGTTGAACGCGTCTAATAGTTTTGTTTGCTGCGCAGGACTGATGTCTCTCGGCTTCAACCTCGACACATCTTGCCGGAGCTCCATACGGCCGGATCGCTCGGCCTCAATTTGAGCCTCGAGTTGCAAACTTCGTTCCTTTGAAAGAGCCGTCTCCTTCTCTAGGGCTGCTACTCTTGCGTTTGCTTTCGACGACTCGGCTTGAGCCTGAGAACCCAGTGCTTGGGCAGCGGTAACCTCTTTCTGTGCGCTAGCTTGATATTCCTTCAGAGCAAGGTCCTTATTGGCACCGGAAATTGTAGATAATCGCCATAAGGCTACGCTGAAAAATAAAGCCGCCGCTACCGAGACCAGATAAGCCACGTTCGTCAGACCCAATAGGTCGTCGACAGAGAGTCCGAGTATGCTACCCCCCTGGCTGTTCATAGGTTTTACTCTTTTCATGCTGGTCATGGTGCTCGCCATAATCGGATTCGGAATTTCCGATGCTAAAAAACGGCATCGTGATCATCGCTAACACGACCTTTCAGGACCGATCATCTCACATTTCTCAGATATTCACATGACTTGCAAAGGGTGTGCTGCACGTCGCCTAGTTGCAGCGGCGATCGGCCGGCGTGTTTTGGCTAAAATTAGACCGACCCAGACTCGGACGATCACCCAGCAAATCAAAGCCTTTCACGTGGAGCAGAAGCGCCATGCCGCCGATGCTCGAGGTAAAGCTTGATCCCGCCCAGCTCGAGAAGCTCGGCAACCTGATCGGAGCCGCCGGCAAGAACGCGCCGGCGGCGCTCGCTCGCGCGATCAACCACACCGGCGACAAAGCTAAGACGGCGATGACCCAGGCGCTGACGGTGCAGACCGGGCTCAAGCGCAAGGTCATCGTCAAGGCGCTGAAGGTGTCGAAGGCCTCGGCGTCGACGATGACGTACACAATCCGCAGCGCCGGTGGCGATATCGGCTTGAAGTACTTCGGTGCGCGCGAAACTCGTTCTGGCGTGAGCGCGGCCCCGTGGGGACGGCGGCAGATCTACGCGGGCACCTTCATGAAGGGCGGCCGCTTCCCGAACAGAGTAGCCATAAGCAAGCTCAACGGCCAGGTGATGAAGCGTACGGGATCGGGACGAGCGCCGATCGCTAAGCAGAGATCCGGCCTGTTCATTCCGGTTGAGATGGTGAGCGGCGCGACCGCCGCGGCGTTCGACACGGTAGCCACGCGCGACCTGCCCGACAGGCTCGTGCACGAGTTGATGAGGATCATCGGACCATGACCTGCGACGGCGCTCAGCGAGCTCGGCAGGGCCTCTGCGACTCCCTCAGATTTTCAGGGTCCTTCCGCAGCCGGCGCCCGCTGCGGAGATAAGCACCCCGGGGGAGGGGTAGTCTGACCCTCTTTTGAAAGCCTAAAAAGCGTCTGGCCTAAAGAGCGGATCAGGCCCCGCCGAACGTTGTTTTTGATGAGTTTTTCTCTGATTTTCGCTTTTTAGGGTCTAAAAAGCGGACCTAAAGAGACCTGGATGATCGGGGCTGCCATGACGGCGCCAACCGCGGTTTCGAAGAGCGAGTTCGCCAAGATCTGCGGCGTTTCGCCGGGCCGGGTCACCCAGTGGATCGACGAGGGCAAGCTCAACGGCGCCGCCCTTGTCGGCGAAGGTCGATCGGCTCGGATCAACGTCGAGATCGGTCAGCGCCAGGTCAATCTCCGCCGCGACGTCGGCCAGGCGCTCGGCAATGGCCTTGCGACCAAACTCGAGGCGCCGGCGCGCCGCGTTCACGAGGATCGCGAGGAGGACCTCGGCGACGGCGCGACGGACGACGTCGACCGCAAGCTGAAGCTCGCCAAGCTCGAGGCCTCCGAGCGGGCGAACCGCATGGCGGCGATCGAGGAGGCCGCGGCGCAGGGCCTGTACACGGACACGGCGTCGTCTCGATCCGAAATGGGCAAGATCGCCGGCCAGATGGTCCGGATCTTCGAGGGTGCGCTGCCGGAGATCGCCACAGCGCTTGCCGCGGAGTTCAAGCTCGAGACGCGCGACGTCACCCATCACCTGAACGAGCAGTTCCGGAAGTTCCGCGAAAAGGCTGCTTTGATCGCCGAGGCAGCGGCGGGTGCCATTCCCGAGACGCTTCCCGACGCAGCCTAGAGAACGCACCCATGGCGGTCCTGGCAAATGCCGCGCGTCTGGCACAAGAGGCCATCGCGGCGTGTTTGAAGCCGCCGGCGAAGATCGACTACCTCGCCTGGGCCGTGCGCAACATCGTCTTCACGAAGCGCGAAAGTCCAGAACCGGGCCCGTATAACCCCGACCGCTTCTCATACTGGACCGAGGTCCTTCACGCGCTGTCGCCGGCGGATCCTTGCCGCATCGTGACGCTCGCTAAGTCGGCGCAGCTCGGCGGTACCGCGCTCGCCAACATCTTCACCGGCGGCTCCATGGAAATGGACGCCGGCGACCTGATGTACGTCCACCCGACGGACAACAACGCCGAGCGTTGGTCGAAGATGAAGCTCACGCCGATGTTGCGTGGGACGCCTTCGCTTCGAGCGCTCTTTCCCGAGAAGAGCCGCGAGGGCGGCAACTCTGTGCTCTACAAGGAGCGCGCCGACGGCCGCGGCGCCATCCTGATCTCTGGCGCCAATTCGCCGGCGTCGCTGTCGCAGGTCACCGTGGGCCGCCAGGTCCAGGACGATCTGTCTAAGTGGGAGATCAATCCCGCCGGCGACCCGGAGGCCCAGGCTGATTCTAGGTCGCGCGCGATCACCTTCGCCAAGATCTTCAAGATCTCGACGCCGTTGGTCATGCCCGGCTGTCGGATCACGAAAAGCTATAAGGCCGGATCGCAGGAGCGTCTGTTCGTCCCGTGCCCGCATGCTGGCTGCGGCCACATGCAGACGCTCGACTGGGACAACATGCTGTCGAACCTCGACCCGGACATTCCGGAGCGTGCGTTCTTCACCTGCGTCGCTTGCGAACAGCCGATTGAGGAGCACCAGCGCGCCTGGATGCTGAAGCGCGGCGAATGGCGCGCCGCCAACCCCAAGATGAAGCGGATCCATCGGTCCTTCTACATCTGGTCGGCCTACAGCAACCTTCAGTCCTGGGCCCAGATCGCTTTCGAGTGGTTCAAGGCCAAGGGCGATCCCGAGTCGGAGAGGGTTTTCCTCAACGACACGGTCGGTCAGGCCTTCGAAGCGACGAGCGAGGCGCCCCCCTGGGAAGCGTTGCGCGATCGCGGCGAGGGCTCGACTTACGTTCGCGGAACCCTGCCGAAGGGCGCACTGCTGCTCACGCTTGGGATCGACTGCCAGGTCGATCGTGTGGAATGGCAGGTCGTCGCCTTCGGCCGCGGCAATCGACGCTGGGTCATCGAATACGGCGTCACGCCCGGCCATATAAGCGAACCCGCCACGCGGGATCTGCTCGACGGACTGATCGAGCAGAGCTACCCGAACAGTGCCGGCCGGCCGATCAAGCCGGATCTCACGGCGATCGACGGCAATGCCTGGACCGAGGATGTCTGGGGCTGGGCAAGCCGTCACCCGTCCTCGCGCGTGATCATGGTGCGCGGCGCCAACCGCGACACGTCGCCGGTGCTGGAACAGGTGCGCAAGGAGCGCAACGCGGCGGGCAAACCGTTGAAGTACTCGAAGCGGTTCTACAATTTCGGCACCTCGGTGCTGAAGATGGCGCTCTACCGCAATCTGCTGAAGAAGGATCCGGAAGAGCCGGGCCACGTCTTCTTCCCGCAGGGCCTCGAGGACGAATATTACCGGCAGCTCACCGCCGAGCGTCGTAGCAGCGTCAAACGCTTCGGGGTCGAGGTGTTCCGTTGGCTCGTCGAGCCCGGGCAGCGCAACGAAGGTCTCGACACGCACCTGCAGGCGGAAACGGCGGCCAACCGGCTTGGTCTCCGCAGCATGCCCGACCGGCGCTGGGACTTTTACGAGGCGACGCGGGAAGGCCCGATCGACAGCGAGGGCGATCTCGTGGCGACCGGCATCCCTCAATCACCACGGCAGCAGGCCGAACACGCCCGTCAGGCCGCGGTCGCACAGACGTCTGCCGCTGGCCCTACGCAGCCGCGGACGCCACGCGAGCAGGCCGAGTTCGCCCGCTTCGGCACGATAGGCGGCGTTCCCGTTGCAAAGGCCCCGAAGGCGGCGCCGGCGCCTGCTGCCTCGAGCTGGGCCAGTCTCTTGAAGAAAGCGCGATGATGGCTCCCTTCACCACGGGCTTTACGGCTCTGCAGCTGGCCCAGCTCGAAACGAACATCGCGCTCGG
>NZ_LMUU01000217.1:2342-10439 GCF_009765775.1 Beijerinckia sp. L45 | reverse complement strand
AGCACGTATTTACGCCCCAAGAACGTCCGCATCCGGCCTTCGAAGGCTTCGTTGAACCGCCCGGTCGTCAGCCAGAAGTCCAGCGATGATTCGACGAGCGACTGCAGCTCCGGCGCGCCGAAAACCTTGCCCGATACCGGAATGAACGATGTTCCCGGCGCGAAGTCGCGCGTCTTGTGCGCCAATTCGGCATAGCGCCCAACCATTGCAAGGATCTGATCCTTGAGCGCGCGCGCCTCCTCGGCCGGGCCGAGCTTGTCCTCGATATCAGCCACTTATCGACTCCACGGCGTTGCGCAGCCCCGCCCGATCCCGACCGCACCGATGCTGTTAACAGCACTCAATTGCTCCGAACCGTCCGATTCGGGTTGGAGCACGAATGCTGCAGCGCCGCCACCCGTGGATTGTGGCATCAGCGGCAGGCCGGCCCATGGCCCCCTACACGTCCAGAACAAGGGTCGCACCCTTCCCGGCCCGCGAACAGCAGACGGTGATCGCGCTGTTGCCGGCCTTGTCGGCTTCCGACAGGAAGAGGTCGCGATGGTCGACCTCGCCTTCGAGCACACGGGTCACGCAGGTGCCACAGACGCCCTGCTCGCAGGACACGGCGACCTCGATCCCATTCTTGGCAAGTACCTGTGCGATGCTGCGATCGGCCGGGATTTCGACCGTCAGGCCGCTTCGCGCCGCAACGACGGTGAACGGATCACCTTTGCGGTCAACATCGGCGGTGAAATGTTCGCGGTGGATGCGCGACGTATCCCACTGCAGCGACTCAGCTGCGGCGATCACGCCGTCCTGCAGCCGCGACGGCCCGCAGACGTAGACGTGGGCGGCCGGCTCCGCCGCCAGAACGGCGACCGCATCGAAGCGCGGTGTGGCCGCTTCGGCGCCGAGATGAACGTGCAGCCGATTGCCCAGCGGACCCCGTTCGAGCGCATCGAGAAACGGTGCGGTCTGCCGGTTGTGCGCGCAATAATGAAACGAGAAGTCGGCGCCCTGCCCCTGCAGCGTGTGCGCCATCGCGAGCAGCGGCGTGACCCCGATGCCGCCGGCGATCAGAACGTGGCGCGGCGCCTCCGCCAGGGCAAAGTGATTGCGCGGCCGCGTGATGCGGACGCGGCGCCCGACGTGGAAAGCGTCGTGGATGGTCTGCGAGCCACCGCGCGACGCCGCCTCGAGCAGCACGGCGATCGTGTAGCGACTGCGATCGCCAGGATCGCTGCAAAGCGAATATTGCCGGACGATCCCGGTCGCCACATGCATGTCGATATGCGCGCCCGCTTCGAACGGCGGCAATTCACCCTTCTCGGCGACGAGTTCGAGCGACACGACGCGTTCGGCCTCGCGGGTCACCTTGTCGATGACGACCTGGATCGTGCCGGTCGCGCCGGGTCCGCGCAGCATGAGGCCAGACTTGCCCGGCGCCCGGACGGGCTCGGGCGTGCGACGGATCTCGTCCTCGCCGTTCTGCCGCAGCAGATCGAGCAGGCGCTTGCGCATGATGATGCCCGGCCGGTCGGACGCCATGTGGCTCTCGATCTTCGTCGAGAGGTCGAGCGTGGCATCGGGATCGGTGCTTTCGAGAACATCCTTATCCTCGTTGGTGATCTTCAGATCCCACGCGATGAGCTTTGCCGTCGAACAATCCTCTTCGCGGTCGTTGCGGTAGAGGAGCTGCATCAGCTGGATGTGCTCGTCGTCGATCGGCGTCGCCGAGTTGATGATGATGTGGCGGACGCCGCTCGGATATTCCATGTCCATCCGCCGGCAGAACGGCAGATACCAATGGTTCTCCATCTTGCGCTGGGTGAACGGATTGCGGTCGCCCGTGACCTCGTGCGCTTCCGGCGGATTGACGATGTCGACGGTGGACGCGGCGTAGAACCCGTAGTCCGTCTCGATCACGTCGTAGCTTTTCGGTTTCGGCTGCGCCGCATTACCGAACGTGCCCGCATGCACGAAGGCGAAATGCGCGTTGTCGAAGGAGTTCTCCATCATCCGCATCGGCGCGGTCTTCCAGGTATCGTAAAACTGGAAGATGCGGCGGAAGGCGGGGTCGCGATCCTCCGGAATGTCGAAGAGATCCTCGATCGGTTCCTCGATCGAGACCCAGACATAGCCGTAGCGGGCCATGCAGAAGTAGGCGTCGACCTTGACGTTCGGCAGCGGCTGATCGGCGTCGTACTGCGGCACGCGGACGAGAGCGCCGCTGCCGTCATAGGTCCAGCCGTGATAGCCGCAGACGATGTTGCCCTTCTCGCACCAGCCTTTGGAGAGGCGCGCGGTGCGATGGCAGCAGCGATCGCGCAGCGCCTTCGGCTCGCCGGTCTCATCGAGAAACAGGACGATTTCGATGCCCATCAGCTTGAAGGGCTTTGGCCCGTCGGCGAGCTCGTGAACCGGCATGACGGCATGCCAGAATTTGCGGAAGAGATTTTGCTGTGTGGTCAACATCGTTGTTGCTCCAACGATTGTCGCGCCCGGCCACCATGACTGCGCGAAGATTTGTATTCCGGGTTAACTTGGCCGGGCGTTCATCGCCCGTCCTCCATCGCGCTATCGTGCCAGCCGAGCAGCAAATTGCTCAGCAGGGCCATGCAGGCCGACAGAAGCACGCCGGTCACCGTGATCAGCACGAGCGCCGCGAACATCCTGGGTATATCGAGCTGAAAGCTCGATTGCAGGATCTCGTAGGCGAGGCCGGCACTGCGGCCGCCGGTGCCGGCGACGAATTCCGCGACCACCGCGCCGATCAGCGCAAGCCCGCTGGAAATGCGCAGGCCGGCGAGAAAGAACGGCAGGGCGCTGGGAATGCGCAGCCGCCACAGCACTTGCCAGCGCGACGCCTTGTTCATCTTGAAATAGCTGAGCAGGCCGGGGTCGACGCTGCGGAGGCCGATCGTGGTGTTGGAGATGATCGGGAAGATCGCGATCACCGTCGCGCACAAAGTCAGCGACCAGAACGTGTCCTTGACCAGGATGATGATCAGCGGCGCCACCGCGACGATGGGCGTGACCTGGAGCATGATCGCATAGGGAAACAGGCTGACCTCGATCACCCGGCTCTGCACGAAGAGGAACGCCGTCAACGTGCCGATAATGGCCGCCAGCGCGAAGGCCAGCAGCGTCACCTTCATCGTGCTGAGAAGCGCCCACAGCAACGTCGGCAGGTTCTCGACGAGGCTGGCGGCAATGTCGGTCGGCGCTGGGAACAGAAACGGCGGGATGTGGCGCAGCACGCAGAAGGCCTGCCAGACGATGAGCACGAAAATTCCGACGAGGAGCGGCGCGAGCGCGTTGCGGACCCAGGCCCGTTCGATCAGCGGCGTCATGCCGGCACCGAGCGGCTGGCGACCGAGGCCGCGTGGAGCAGCCCCGAGAGTTCGCGACAGCGCACCGCGAACCGGTCGCTGAGGCGAAAGCTTTCGCCGCGCGGCTGCGGCTCGTCGATCGTGTACTCCGCGAAGATGCGGCCGGGCTGCGCCGCCATCACGATGACCCGCGTCGAGAGGAAAACCGCCTCATAGACCGAGTGCGTGACGAAGACCGTCGTCAGCCTGCGTTCGTGGGAGAGCGCCAGCAGATCTTCGTCGAGGCGGTTGCGGCTGAATTCGTCCAGCGCCCCGAACGGTTCGTCCATCAAGAGGAGATCCGGGTCGGTCACGAGCGCACGGGCAATGGAGACCCGCATCCGCATGCCACCGGAGAGCTGACGCGGCATCGCGCCCGCTCGGTCGCCGAGTTCGACCTGCGCCAGGGCCGTCCCGACGCGGGCGACCGCCTCGCCACGCGGGACGCCGGCGAGATCGAGCGGCAGACGCACGTTGGTCGCCACGTTCGCCCAGGGCATCAGCGTCGGCTCCTGGAACACGAAAGCGAGACGCCGCCCGGCCCGGCCGACCTTGTCGAACGCCCCGCGCCACCACAGGATGCGGCCTTCGCTCGGCTCGTAGAGATGGGCGATCAGCTTGAGCAGCGTGCTCTTCCCGCATCCCGACGGCCCGATCAGGCTAACGAACTCGCCCGGCGCGATCGTCAGGCTGATCGGCGCGACCCCCCGATTTCCATCCGCGAACAGCTTGTCCGCCGACAGCAGCTCGACGACCGGCACCGCGCCGGCAGGTGCTGCGGTCGGGGACGCGAGAGGCAAGCGGAGATCCATCAATCAGGCAGGCAGTATGTTCAGCCCGTCGACGAATTGCGTCGTAAAGGCCTTGGTCCATGCGGTGTCGGGCGAGAGGATCTTGCCGTTCACCATGAAGTCGTAGGTTTGCTTCCAGCGCTCCGCCGTGATCACGCCGATGCCCTTGGTCTTGGCGTCGCCGGATCCCACCACGTCATGCGCCTTCATCCAGTCGACGGCATAGGCGATGCGCGCGTCGGTGATCTTCGGGTTGGCCGCCTTGATCAGGGCGTTGCCCGGCGCCGGATCCTTGAGATAGTCGCGCCAGCCGAGCAGCGAGGCGCGGACGAAAGCCTTCACCGCCTCGGGATTGGTCTGCACCAGGCTCTGCGTCGTCACCATCGTCGAACCGTAGGGCGGATAGCCTTCGTCGGCAAAGAGGAAAAACTTGACCTTGCCGCCCTGGGCCTTCGCCTCGAACGGCTCGGAGGACGGATAGGCCTGCACCGCGGCCTGTGGGTCGAGCAGGAACGGCTGCAGGTTGAACGTATAGGCGGCGACCTGTTCGTCGGTGAACCCGAAGCGCTCACGCAGCCAAGGCCAGAACGTCGTGTGCGAGGTGCTGGCGATGAAGATCTTGTGGGCCTTCAGATCGGCGATGCTGCAGACGTCCTCGTGCGTCATCACGCCCTGCAGATCGTGCTGGAACGAGGCGGCGACGGTCACCACCGGCAATTTCTTCTCGATCGCCTTCATCACCTGGATATCGTAGCCCATGATGATGTCGGCGTTGCCGGCGGTCAGGAGCTGCAGCCCGTTGATCTGCGGGCCGCCCATGTCGATCGTGACATCGAGGCCTTCCTTGGCGTAGAGGCCGGTCGCCAACGCCTGATAGAAGCCGCCGTGCTCGGCTTGCGCGAACCAGCTTGTCAGAAAGCGGATCTTGGTCGTCGCGGCACGTGCCGCACGCGGGCGCATCAGGACCGCGCCGGCCGCCAAAGACGCGCCGCCGATGAGGGTTTGCCGCCGTGTCGTCGCTGTCATAACCATCCGTCTCCCCTTGAACAGGGCGATAGAAGCGAAATGAGTGCCATTTTGGAAGCGGCAAAAAGAGCGTAGTCTGCTCTCTTTTACGTATCGGTCTCGAGGCCTCCTTGTTGCATTCGCGGATGCTCCTCTATCTCGACGAAGTGGCACGCGCGGGCTCGATCCGCCGGGCCGCCGACCGGCTCGGCATCGCCGCCTCCTCGATCAACCGCCAGATCCTGGCGCTGGAGGTCGAGTTCGGCGTGCAACTGTTCGAGCGACTGCCGCGGCGGATGCGGCTCACCGTGGCAGGCGAACTGCTGATCGTCCACATTCGAAAAACCCTGAGCGACCACGCGGTGCTGCGCTCGCGCTTCATCGACCTGCAGGGTCAGCGCCGGGGCTTGGTGCGCATCGCGACGATGGGCGGTCTCGCGAACACTTTGATGCCGCCACTCGTCAGCTGGATGCGGGTCAACCATCCCTACGTAAAACTGATCATCCGCGCGATGCCGCTCGACGGCCTGGTGAGCGCGATGATCAATGCCGAGGCCGACCTCGGACTCGGCTACCAGCTGCCGTCCGACCCGAAACTACGGGTGCTGGCGCGCACGGTCTCGCGCATCGGCGCGGTGATGGCACCGGGTCATCCCCTCGCCCTGCAGCGCGCGGGCGCAAGCGTCGCGCTCGCCGATTGCCTCGGCTATCCCATGGTCATCCCGGATCGCTCGATCACCATCGGCGCCTTCCTCGCCGAGGCATTCGAACGCTCGATGATCGGGCTGGAAACGATCGCCGAGACCAATTCGGTGGAGCTGCTGAAGCGCTCGGTCACGCTGGGCGAGACCATCGCCTTTCTCAGCGAGATCGAGACGGAGGTCGAGACGCGGCGCGGCGAGCTGGTGTTCTTGCCGCTGCGCGATGCCGGTCTTCAGCACCAGGAACTGCGGCTTGTCGCGCGGCGGACGGCCCCGCTCGACCCGACCCAGAGCCGTGTCGCCGAAGAGCTCCGGCGCATGCTCGTCGCCGCGGAAGTGAAAGCCTAGACGGCGATCAGGTTTCTTCCACGACCGCGACGATGTCGCCGCCGCGCAGGACGCGCCCTGGCGCCACGCGGATCTCGCGCACCCGGCCGGACGTCAGCGCACTGACCGCGACCTCCATCTTCATGGATTCCAGGATGGCGACAGTCTGGCCGGCGGCTATGCTTTCCCCTTCCGCCACCAGGATCTTCCACACGCTGCCCGGCACCGTCGTCGCGACCGCGACGCAGCCTGCGGGGATGACGCCGTCCTCGGCCGCCGGGTCCCCCTCGTCGACGACGAACGTATCGTGCCCATCGGCCTTCCAACGGGCGCGTTCGGCTTCGTAGGCCGTCTGCTGTCGGAGCTTCGCGGCCGTGATCTCCGGCGCGGTGGCAGCAAGCGTTGCCGCGTGCTCGGCATAATCGAAGCGCCCCTCCTCGATCCGTACGGGATAGGCGCCGTGCGGAAACGCGGCACGGGCCTCCGCGAGCTCTTCGGGGGCGACGGGAAAGAAGCGGATGCGATCGAACGGGCGCAGCAGCCAAGGCGTCCCCGGCTGAAATACCGGCGTCGTCCGCCAGGTGTTCCACATCTGAATCGTGCGGCCGAAGAGCTGGTAGCCGCCCGGCCCCTCCATCCCGTAAATGCACATGTAAGCGCCCCCGATGCCGACGGCATTTTCCGGCGTCCAGGTTCGCGCCGGATTGTACTTGGTGGTGACCAGACGATGCCGGGGATCGACGGGAGTCGCCACCGGCGCGCCGAGGTAGACGTCGCCGAGGCCCAGCACGAGATAGCTGGCCTCGAAGATGATGCGCTGCACCGCCGCCTCGTCCTCCAGTCCGTTGATGCGCCGGATGAACTCGATGTTGGAGGGGCACCACGGCGCGTCGGGACGCACCAGTTCCTGATACTTGCGCATCGCGAGCGCCGCCTGCGGGTCGTTCCACGACAGCGGGAGATACACGATGCGGCTCGGCACGGTCACCGCCTCGGCTGGCGGCAAGGTTTGTTCGATCTCCCGAAGGAGCCCCAGCAGGCGCGCCCGAGGCAACCTCGCGCCGTCGTAATGGATCTGCAGCGAGCGAATGCCCGGTGTCAGATCGATAAGACCGGGAAGGCGGGCGGCGGAAACCGCCTCGGCGAGAAGGTGGACGCGGAGCCGCAGCGCGATGTCGAGCGTCATCGCCCCGTATTCGACGAGGAGATTGTCGTCGCCTTGTCGCCGATAAACCACGGCCACCGGTCCGGCCTCGTCGCGCCCGACGATGGCGGAGCCGGGATCGGGCACCGGGCGCCGAATCGCCGGCGCGCCAGCCCGGGCGCTCGCGAGCGTCGGTCCGGCAGCGGGGTCGTCCGGGCGCGCCACCGGGACGAACCGGACCTGATCGCCAGGCTTCAGCTGGCCCATCTTCCATTGCTCGTCGCGCGCGATCACGGCGGGACAGACGAAGCCGCCGAGGCTCGGGCCGTCCGGTCCCAGCAGGATCGGCATGTCGCCGGTAAAATCGATGGAGCCGACGGCATAGGCGTTGTCGTGAAGATTGGAGGGGTGCAGCCCCGCCTCGCCGCCGTCCCGCCGCGCCCAGCGCGGTGTCGGCCCCACGAGGCGCACGCCGCTCCGGGCCGAATTGAAATGAACCTCGTAAGACGCGGAGAACAGGTCGGCGATATCGGCGTCCTGAAAGAAGTCCGGGGCGCCATGCGGGCCGTAAACGACGCCGATCGCCCAGTCGTGCGTCAGTGGCGCCGGCGCGGCATCGTCGAGCGCCTCCGGCCCCGGCAGGTCGGCAAAATGCAACACGTCGCCGGCTTTCAGCACGCCGGTGGCGTGACCGCCGAAGGCGCCGAGCGCGAAGGTCGCGCGCGACCCCAGCACGACGGGCGCCGCAAAACCGCCGCGCACCGCAAGGTACGCTC
>NZ_LMUU01000217.1:0-2267 GCF_009765775.1 Beijerinckia sp. L45 | reverse complement strand
CCCTGAATCGCGCCGATCGCCAGCACCTGGCCAGCACGAACCGTGATGGCGGCCGCGTGTGCGACGGAAGCGCCGTCGAGCGTCGCCGGCATCAGCGCGCCGCTCAGCGCCACCGTCGCATCGACGTAGAAGCGCAGGCTCGGACCAGCCACCGTCAGCTCCAGCGCCGCCGTCTCGCCGGCATTGCCGACGAGACCGTTGGCGTGGCGGAACGAGCGCGCATCCATCGGGCCACTCGGCGGCACGCCGACATGCCACAGTCCAAGCCGGCCGGGCAGTTCCTGCAGGGTCGACTGCGCGCCGGGCGCCAGCACCTCGATGCTGCGCGGGGCATAGGCAAAGTCGCGCAACGCCGTCGTTGCGACCGTGCCGGAGGCGAAGAGATCGGACTTGGCGATGGCCTGGAGATAGGCAAGGTTGGTCTCGATGCCCCCCACGGAGGTTGCTGCCAGCGCCCGCTGCAGGGCGGTTATAGCGCCAGCGCGATCAGCGCCCGTGACGATGATCTTCGCAAGCATCGGATCATAATAGGGTGTCACCTCGGTGCCGGTTTCGACCCAGGTGTCGACGCGAGCCTCTTTCGGGAGGATCACTTCGGTCAACAATCCGGCGCTCGGCTGAAAGTTGGCGTGCGGGATCTCGGCATAAAGCCGGGCCTCAATCGCGGCGCCCTTCGGGATCAGCGGGCCTGCCGTGCCGATGACGTCCTCGCCGGCCGCCTGCCGGATCATCCATGCCACCAGATCGACGCCGAACACCGCCTCCGTGACGGGATGCTCGACCTGCAACCGCGTGTTGACCTCGAGGAAGGAGAAATCCTCTCGCACGGGATCGTAGATGAATTCGACGGTCCCCGCCGAAGCGTAGGCGACGCTTTCGCCGAGCCGCACCGCGGCCCCATGCAGCCGCATGCGGGTGGCGCCGGAGAGGCCCGGTGCCGGCGTCTCCTCGATGACCTTCTGGTTGCGGCGCTGCAGCGAACAGTCCCGCTCGCCGAGCGCAATGACGCGGCCCCTGCCGTCGCCAAAAATCTGCACTTCGACATGCCGGGCATCGGCGACGAAGCGCTCGAGATAGACGCGGGCGTCGCCGAAGCTGGCTTGAGCGGTGCGTTCGACGGCTTGAAAGCTGTCGCGCAACGCGTCCGGCGACGCACAGAGGCTCATGCCGATGCCGCCGCCACCCGCCGTGCTTTTCAGCATGACGGGATAGCCGATGGTCTCGGCCGCCGCGAGCGCCGCCTCGGCGTCGGCAAGCAGATCCGTGCCGGGAAGCAGAGGCACGCCGCTGGCCTTGGCGAGATCCCGCGCCGTATGTTTGAGGCCGAACGCGCGAAGGTGCTCTGGGCGCGGCCCGATGAAGGTGATGCCCTCCGCCGCGAGCCGTTCGGCGAAGCCGACATTTTCCGACAGGAAGCCATACCCGGGATGCACGGCCTCGGCGCCGGTCGCGCGACAGGCGGCTAGCACCGCCTCGACGTCGAGATAGCTTTGCGTCGCCGGCGCCGGGCCAAGACGGACGGCTTCGTCCGCGTCCAGCACCGGCCGGGTAAAGCGATCGGCATCGGAATAGACGGCGACGGATGCGATCCCCATGCGGCGCAAGCTGCGGACGATACGGCCCGCGATCTCGCCACGGTTGGCGATCAGGACTTTCTTGAACATAAGATCAGGCCGCGTCCCAGATCAGCACGCGGATCGGAGTCGGATTGAATCCGTTGCAGGGATTGTTGACCTGCGGGCAGTTTGAAATGACGCAGATGATGTCCATCGCCGCGGTGATCTCGACATGGTCGCCGGGCGACGAAATACCATCGACGATGATGAGGTCGCCCGACGGTTCGATCGGCACGTTCATGAAGAAGTTGATGTTCGGCACGACGTCGCGCTTGCTCAGCCCGTAGCGCGAGATCTCGAGAACGAAGTTTTCGCGACACGCCTGCATATACTTCGTGGCCTGCCCGAAGCGGACCGTATTGGATTCGCAGGAGCATGCTCCGGCGCAGGTATCGTGGCGACCGCAGGTGTCGGCCGTGACCGTCGCGAGCACGTTGCCCTCGTTCGAGATCAAACGGGTGCCAACGCCCAGGTAGGCCGAGCCCTGCTCGCGCAGCGTGTCCTGTGCGCTGTAGCGCTCGGTCATGTCGGCGGCACTGTAGAACAAAGTGTCGACCGCCTGGCAGCCTTCGAGGTCGACGATGCGGAGCGTCTGGCCCGCCTTGATCAGACCGGACCACGGCTTTTGCGCGGGAATGACGTGGTCGACGA
>NZ_LMUU01000022.1 GCF_009765775.1 Beijerinckia sp. L45 | reverse complement strand
TGTGGGAGGAGGCCGGCACCGGCGCGCTCGAAGCGTTTGCTAAGCCGGCCATTCTCTCCGCCGATCTCGCCGGCCTGCTGCTCGACTGCGCCTCCTGGGGGGCGCGCCGCCCGGAGCGTGACCTGCTCTGGCTCGACCCGCCGCCGGCCCCGGCGCTCACCGAGGCGCGGGCGATGCTTGGCGCCATCGCGGCGCTCGACGGTGATGGCGGCCTGACTGAGGCGGGCCGCAAAATCCGCGCGTTGGCGCTGCCGCCGCGGCTCGCCCGCATGGTGGTACTCGCCGCAGCAGACGGCGAGGCCGAGCTCGCGGCGGAAATCGCCACGGTGATCGTCGAGCGCGGGCTGGGCGGTGATGGTGCGGACCTGCGCGATCAGATCACCCGGTTCCGCCGCGATCGCACGCCCCGCGCCACCGATGCCCGCGCGCTGGCGAAGACCTTTGCCCACCAGGCAGGCGGCCGGGGCGGCGGCGCGGCCCAAAATATCGAGGCGTGCGGCCGCCTGCTTGCCCTCGCCTTCCCCGACCGCATTGCCAAGGCGCGCGGCAAGGCCGGCGAGTTCTTGATGGCGA
>NZ_LMUU01000216.1:89530-120791 GCF_009765775.1 Beijerinckia sp. L45 | reverse complement strand
TCCATGGTCTCGCGCCGCACCGTGTCTTCCAGCGTTTCGCCGATCTCGGCGAAGCCGGCGAGGCAGGAGTACATGCCCGGCGGAAACTTGGTCTGGCGTCCGAGCAGGCACATGTCGCCATGGGTCACCAGCATGATCGCCACCGGCTCGAGGCGCGGGAAATGATGGCGGTTGCAGTTGTCGCATTCACGCCGCGAGCCGCCGGGCGAGGCTTTCGTCGCGGCGCCGCAGTTCGAGCAGTAGCTGTTGTGCTTGTGCCAGTAGAGCAGGCTTTTCGCCTGACTCAGCGCGCCGACGATGTCCGGCGTCACCAGGCCCTGGGTGGCGATGGTGCGCAGATCGATGAAGGAGAGATCGTCGCGCTCTTGCGCGTTTTCATGCGACGAGGCCTCGATCAGGGTGGCGAACAGCGCGCGGTCGCCGTGGCAGCCGAGGAAGACCACCTGGCTGGCGTTGCCGAGCGCCTTGGCCTCCTTGAAAGTGAAGAGGGCGTCGTGATTGTCGTCGACGCGCTTCAGCGCCGGGATTTCGCCGGACAGCACGATGCTGCGGCTCGTCGTGGCGGCGAGCAGGTTGGCGACGAAGGCCGTGTCCTCGCGCTGCGCCGACATGCGGTCGAGCGTGTTGAGGGCGAAGCCGGTGCATTGGGAACGGTCGAGCAAGGGGTGCTTTCTGATGTGTGGTGCTGGTCAAGCCAAATCGGTCTTGGCGAAGTCGGAGCCTTTGTAGAGCAATTTGGCCCGGTTGGCCTTGGCGCAGGCATAAGCGAAGCAATCGCCCATATTAAGTCCAGCTGGATGTCGTCCTTTGCCAAACCGGGCCCGGGCGTCGAGCGCAAGTGCGTACTCGGTTTCACCGATAGGGACGAACCCGAACGTCCCTGCATCCAGGAAGCGCTGAACTTGTTCGCGGGCATCAGCCAGCGGCGATCCGTAGGAAAAGTTCAAGCCGGTCACCGTTTCCCAAACTGATAAGGCCGAGCATCGCCGCAGCGGATCAGACTGAAGGACGTCTGCCAGAGTATCGGCTTCGGGCTCTCCTGTGATGATCGCGATGAGCGCCGAAGCGTCGGCGAAGATCATTCCGGCTCCCCCGAGAGCTCATCAAAAAACGCTTTGTCTGCAACCAACCCAGTGGGTGGGGGAAGCGGATAGGCAGCACGAAGCGCGGCAAATCGCTCACGTAGCGGGGTCGTTTCGGCGATGCGGTTCAGTTCAGCCTGGACAGCAAGCTTGACCGCGTCTTGCTTGGAAATACCGCGCAACGTCGCGAGTTCGCCAACAAGCGCCGCGGTTGAGTCGTCCTTGATGAAGAGGGGCATGATTTGGATATCCAAATGCTAATTTAGGATATCCAAATATTGCATTCCGATCAACGACGATCGCTGCGCGCCTCATCATTTTCCATCCTGACCCCGCTCACACCGTATCGTGCGCGGCCTTCAACCCGTGCAGAAACCGCCAGGCCACCTCGATCAAGGCCTTGCCGTCGGCTTCGGTCTCGACCCAAAGCACGCAGGTGGAGGCGTCGGAATCGTCGTGCAGCGTGGCAGCCAGGTCTGGTGCGGCGGTCGCGAGTTCCGCCTGGATCACGCCGGACCAGGCGTGGCCGTCGGGCAGTTCGCCCTTGGCGCGCATCGCCGCATTGAGATTTTTGCAGAACACGTCGGCCGGCCAGAGCGAGAGCTGCCAGGCCAGCGGGATCAATCTGCCCTCGAACCGGGTGCTGCCGACCACGGTCAGCAGCAGCGGGTCCCAGCTCGGGTCTTCCCATTCGCCGTCCTCCGCAACGATCGTCGCGAGGTCGGCCGGCATCACCCACAGGGGTGGCTGGATCTCGGTGTCTTGCGGCATAGCCTCAGCCTCCCGGCATGTCCGAAGCCTGTCCCTCTCAACTTCCGCCTCTCCTGGCAAGCCTCCCATTGCGAAAAGCGTGATCTTGGTCCATATCGAGGTCGGGAGGTTGGCGGTGGACGTTCCACTCGCCAATCGGGTCAGGTCCGGAAGGAAGCAGCCCTAACGAGACAGGGCGGGTTTCTGTCCAGCCTCCCACTTTTCCCTCTCGTCAGCGCGCGCGACGGACGGTGTTGATCCGGCGTCGCAGAAGCGCGGGATCGGTCGATGAGCGACACTTTGCAGCCGGAAGGCCCGTCCGAAGGTCTCGGCAAGCTGTTCGCCGACGAGGCGCGCGAGGCGCCGGCCACGCCCTACTTGGTCCTGGCCCGCAAATACCGGCCGAGCTCGTTCGAAGACCTGATCGGCCAGGAGGCCATGGTCAAGACGCTGTCGAACGCCTTCGACCTCGATCGCATTCACCAAGCCTATATGCTGACCGGCGTGCGCGGCGTCGGCAAGACCACGACCGCCCGTATTTTGGCCCGCGCCTTCAACTACGAACTGCCGCTCGGCGACAATCGCGCCGCGGTGGCCAAGCCGACGATCCACATGCCGGAGATCGGCAGCCACTGCCAGGCTATCATCGAATCCCGCCATGTCGACGTGATCGAGATGGATGCGGCCTCGCACACCGGCATCGACGACGTCCGCGAGATCATCGAGAGCGCGCGCTATCGCCCGGTGATGGCGCGGACCAAAGTCTACATCATCGACGAAGTGCACATGCTGTCGAAACAGGCCTTCAACGGCCTGCTGAAGACGCTCGAAGAGCCGCCGGAACACGTCAAGTTCCTGTTTGCGACCACCGAAATCGACAAGGTGCCGGTGACGGTACGCTCGCGCTGCCAGCGCTTCGATCTGCGCCGCGTCGAGGCGCCGGTCATGGTGGCGCATCTCGCCCGCATCTGCGCCCGGGAAAACGTGCCGGTCGAGGAAGAGGCGCTGGCGGTGATCGCCCGCGCCGCGGAAGGGTCGGTGCGCGATGCGCTGTCGCTGCTCGATCAGGCCATTGCGCTGGGCGCCGGCGCCGGCGGGACGCTCGACGCGATGAGCCTGCGCATGATGCTCGGCCTTGCCGATCGCACCCGCATCATCGACCTGTTCGAGGAGGTCATGCGCGGCGACATGGCGGCTGCGCTACGGACCTTGAAGGACCTGCACGAGTCCGGCGGCGAACCCGGCCAGATCCTGGTCGACCTCGCCGATTTCGTGCATTTCGTCACCCGCCTGAAATTGGTGCCGGAAGCTGCCGACGATCCCGCGGCGACGCCGGACGAGCGGGTGCGCGGCAAGATCTTTGCGAAAACGCTGAGCATGGCGGTGCTGACGCGGGCCTGGCAGTTGCTGCTGAAGGGGCTCGGCGAGGTCAAGGATTCGCCGCGCCCTCTCGCCGCCGCCGACATGGTGCTGGTGCGGCTCGCCTACGCCGCCGATCTGCCGCCGCCCGACGAGGTATTACGCCGCCTGGGCAACGGACAGAGGGCCATCGCCGGGGCATCCGGCAGCGGCAGCGCGCCACGCGGCGGTGGGGGCGGCGCTCGCGCTGCGCTAGCTGTGGTGCAATCCGAACCGCGTCAGGTCATGGCCGCCTCCCAGCCGTCCCCAAATGCGGCCGTTGCGATGGCAGTAGCGTCGCCCGCGGCCGCACCGGCCGTCCGGCTGCTGCGCTTCGAGGACGTCGTCGCGCTCTGCGCTGAAAAGCGCGACATCCAGCTGAAGGGCGCGCTGGAACGCGACGTTCACCTCGTGCGCTTCGACGAAGGCTCGATCGAGTTTTCGCTGGCGCCCGGCGCCTCGCCGGGGCTGACGCAGACCTTGATGCGCAAGCTGCAGGAATGGACCGGCACGCGCTGGATGATCACGCTGTCGCGCGATCCCGGCGCGCCAAGTCTCAAGCAGCAGGCCGACGAGCGGGCCAAGGCGACGGTCGTCACCTCGCACTCCGACCCGCTGGTGCAGAGCATCATGGCGCAGTTTCCCGGCGCCAAAATCGTCGAGGTGCGCGACCCGACCGCGGTGCCTGAGGCCGCGGACGCCGGCCTCGCCGTGCATGCCGAGCCGCTCGACGACGGCGGCGACGACATCGGCTTCGACGACACGTTATATAGCGACGACGATTTGTAACGACGATGCAGCTTGGATCCCCTTCCCCCTTGCGGGGAAGGGTTAGGGATGGGGGTCCGTCACTCTGCTTCTGACTATAAGGAACACCGCGACCCCCACTCCCAACCTCTCCCCGCAAGGGGGAGAGGCGCGAACACGCAGAAGGTGAATGCAATGAAAGACCTGATGGGCCTGATGAAATCGGCGCAGGCGATGCAGAGCAAGATGCAGGATGCCCAGGCCGAACTCGAGCGCCTCGAAGTCGAGGGGCAATCGGGCGCCGGGCTGGTGCGCATCACGCTCACCGCCAAGGGCCAGATGAAGAGCCTCGTGATCGACCCGTCGCTGCTCAAGGCCGACGAGGGCGAGATTCTGGAAGACCTTATCGTCACCGCGCATGAAGACGCCCGCAAAAAGGCGGAGCGGCTGACGGAAGAGAAGATGCGCGACGTCACCGCCGGCCTGCCGCTGCCGCCCGGGATGAAGCTGCCGTTCTGATGGAAACCCGCTAGTGGCCGAGCGCGTCGCGGGGCCGGAAATCGAACGGCTTATCCAATTGCTGGCGCGTCTGCCCGGCCTCGGCCCGCGCTCGGCGCGGCGCGCGGCGCTGCACCTTTTGCGCAAGCGCGAGGAGCTGCTTGGGCCTTTGTCCGAAGCGCTTGTGGTCGCGCGCGAAAGAATCGTCGTGTGCT
The DNA here is from genome assembly GCF_009765775.1 of Beijerinckia sp. L45. GTDB lineage: Bacteria > Pseudomonadota > Alphaproteobacteria > Rhizobiales > Beijerinckiaceae > RH-AL1. The sequence continues at coordinate 116,101 of NZ_LMUU01000216.1, read as the reverse complement.
CGGCGTGTGGGAGCGTCGACACCATCGACCCCTGCACCATCTGCCGCGACCCGCGCCGCGACACCGACGTCCTGGTGGTGGTCGAGACCGTCGGCGACCTCTGGGCGCTGGAGCGCGCCGCTGCGGTGAAGGCGAAGTACCACGTGCTCGGCGGCACGCTGTCGCCGCTCGACGGCGTTGGCCCGAAGGAATTGAACCTCGACACGCTGGTGGCGCGCTGCGTCGACGACGGCGTGAAGGAGGTCATTCTGGCCGTCAACGCTACGGTCGACGGGCAGACCACCGCGCATTACGTGACCGACCTGCTGTCGCATCTCTCGATCAAGACGACGCGGCTGGCGCACGGCGTGCCGGTCGGCGGCGAGCTGGACTATTTGGACGAGGGCACGCTGGCGGCGGCGTTGCGCAGCCGGACGGATTTTTGAATCTTGTTTGACGGCGTCTTTGCGAGCGCAACGAAGCAGTCCAGGGCGGACGGACGTAGCGGCCCCTGGATCGCCTCGCCTCCTGCCCGTAAAGACGGTTTCTGCGATCATACGCGGAATTCGATCTGATCGCGGAGTTGAACTCATGAGCGATGCGACATTCACGAGTGTACGGGACGCCATCGAGAACACACCGCCCGCCGCGGAAAGCATAAACTCCGGTCCAGAATCATGGTGGTCCTGAGGACGCACATCACGCAGAGCTGTACCTGTCAGGCCGAGGCGACAAAAGTGCCCGAAGGGTCAGCTTCGAATGCACACATTTATGGAGGTGGCTCGCCTTGTATGGCGTCGAAAGTATTTTGCATCATTTGGTTAGTCGATTGCAAAAAGTCGGCGCTGACGAAGAGGGCTTGCGTTGCAATATTTAATTGATTTCCAGAAGGTCTCTCGTTGCTTATATTGTTCAGCGTGACTCGCATAAAACTCAGGGGAGAGCAGTGAGAAAATGCGGACATATATACATAAAAGTAATTAAATGTATCTAGTTTTCCAAATCTTCTAGCTACGTCGCGTATTCCGCGAACATACATATCCTGCCCGGCTTTTATCCGCTTTTGGCGTTCTGGCGACAAATTAATAAATATATTATTTTGATCAAGTTGCGTTCTTAATTCGTCTAGTCCTCTGCGAAAATCGTGACATTGTTGACCTATCGATGCCTGCTGACCGAATGGCATTGCGCGCATTTCTTTAAATAGCATGTATCGCGCGTGGGTATCATGCACTCTAAATAAAAGGAAGCGCAATTCAGTTTCTTCCTGAGCTATATTAGGTTCTGCGCAATAAGAAACTAGCAGGCATGTTTCGACAATAGTTCTTGAAAGGGCCGAAATAGCCGCATGATCTAATGTGAAATTTTGTGAATGAAGTTGGTCTTCAGTGTAATGGCATATTTTTAAAAGGCTTATCGCAATAACGCATGCGCGAGCATGCATATGATAAGCCCTCAGTGTCATGCCATCTACGTGAATGCCAAGATGCGTTTCGGAAAAAACGATGGAAGCTTGGATTGCATTATCTAGAGAATCTACAGAATTTAAAAATTCATTTATTGGGTCGCTATACAGCGGAGAGCTACGCTTTGTCATAATGCCGCAAGACCCATAACGCTGTTATAAGCTAAAAGCTAAAGCATTGCGCCCCCGGCTATTCCGCCGCCTTACCGAACGCCGCCGGCAGCACTGCTGCCTCTCTCTCCGTAAAATCCATCGCGTCGATCCGTTCGCCGCGCTTCAGCACCTTGTCGGCGGAAACCAGCGAATTCGCCACGTCGTCGCCGACCTGGCGGAAATGGTTGCCGAGCTTGCCGATGCGCTCGTGGAGGCGGCCGACGTCGCCGATGAGGAGGCGCACCTCGTTCTGGATCGCATGGGCCTGCTCGCGCACCCGGGCGTCGCGGACGATGGCCTGCATGACCTGCACCGCCATCATCAGGAGCGAGGGTGAGACGATGATGAGGCGGGCCTTGTGCGCCTTGGCGACGACGTCCTCGAAGGTCTCGTTGATCTCGGCGTAGAGGGATTCCGAGGGCACGAACATCATCGCGATGTCCTGCGTCTCGCCGGGCAGAAAATAGCGTTCGGCAATGTCCTTGATGTGCTTGCCGATGTCGCCGCGCACCCGCGCCATCGCCAGCTTCAGCGCCGTCTCGTCGCCCGCCGCGGCCTTCAGCGCGGTGAACGACTCCAGAGGGAATTTCGCGTCGATCACCATCATCCGGTGGTCGCCGGGCAGGCGGATGCAGCAGTCCGGCCGCATCCGGTTCGACAGCGTGTGCTGGAACTCGTAGGCCGAGGCCGGCAGCGCATCGCGGATGATCGCCTCCATCCGACCCTGGCCGAAGGCGCCGCGCGCCTGCTTGTTGGCGAGAATGTCCTTCAGGCCGATCACCTCCTGCGTCAGATCCGTCAGACGGTTCTGCGCGGCGTCGATGACGGCGAGGCGCTCGTTGAGCTTGGTCAGGTTTTCGGTCGTGGTCTTGGATGAGGACTCGAGGCCCTGGCCGACGCGATGGCCGACGGCGTCGAGGCGCTCCGAGACGAGCCGGGCGAGGTCGGCCTGCCGCGTGCCGAAGACTTCGGCCACCGTCTGCATCCGGCCGGTCAGCTCGGCGGAGGAGCGGGCGAGCGCCGCCATCTTGGCGTCGAGGTCCTGCTGGCGTTCCTCCGCGTCCTCCCGCTCCTCGCGCCGCAGCCGCGCCGAGCGGGCGAGGCCGATGATGAGGATGACGACGAGCAGCAGCATCGCGCCGGCCGCGGCGAGCAGCAGATGCAGCGGCGTGACCGGCTGGCCGGAGAAGATGAAGAGGGGCGTATCCATGCGCGCGATGCTATTCGATTCGCGGTGCGATGGGAACGAAGGCGGAACGAAAAGCCGGGGATAGCCGGCCTCACGCCAGCAGCATGAACAACCCACCCGAAATCACGATCGTCACCGGCAGCGTCAGCAGCCAAGCCCAGACGATCTGCCAGATCATTTTCGGCTCCAGCCCGGCGCCGGAGCCGACCATCGTGCCGGCGATGCCCGAGGTCACGACATGGGTGGTCGAGACCGGCAGGCCGGTGACGCCGGCGCCGCCGATGAGCACCGCGGCGACGAGTTCGGCCGCCGCGCCCTGGGCCGGCACCAGATGCTGCTTGCCGAGCTTTTCGCCGAGCGTCTTCACGATGCGCTTGTAGCCGATCATCGTGCCGAGGCCGAGCGCCAGGGCGCTGAGAATCCGCACCCACCACGGGGCGTAGGCGACGATGGTGCCGGTGGTCTTGTGCAGCGCCTTCGCACTTGCCCGATCGGGCTCGGGCACTTTGCCGTCGTTGCCGATGGTCTCGAGCTCGGCGAGCACGCGATACACGTCGTTGCGCAGCGCGATGCGCTCGGGCGGGGCCACCGCCTCGATCGACTGCAGCGGCGCCAGGCGCGTCTGGAGGCTCGACGCCGCCTCGACGCCCAGCGTCTTCTGGTCGTCGCCGTAGCGTTGGATCAGGCTGCCGGCGACCTGCATGTCCTGACCGAGCTTATGCAGCGCGTCGGCCGGCGTCTCGATGTTCAGGCCGAAAGTCGCCGGCAGCAGGCCGATCACGGTCAGCATGATCAGGCCGATGCTCTTCTGCCCGTCGTTGGTGCCGTGGGCGAAGGAGACGCCGGTACACGTGAGGATGAGGATGCCGCGCATCCACCAAACCGGCGGCTGGCTTTCCTTCGGCGGCTCGAACAGGTTCTTGTCGTGCAACAGATGTTTGAGGATCTGGAACAGCAGCAAGGCGAGAACGAAGCCGAGCAACGGCGAGAATAAAAGGCCCTCGAGCACGTCGATGATGGCCTTCCACTCGACGCCCTGGCCAAGGTGGCGGTTGCGGACAGAGCTGCCGAGCGCGATGCCGATGAGGGCGCCGATCAGGGCGTGCGACGACGAGTTCGGGATGCCGAACAGCCAGGTCAGCACGTTCCAGCCGAGCGCCGTGCCGAACAGGGCGATGAGCATGCCGACGGCCTGGCCGCCGTTGGGCGGCGACAAGACCTCGGGCGGCAGGATCTCGACCAGCGCATAGGCGACCGCAATGCCGCCGAGCAGCACGCCGCAGAAATTGCAGAGCGCCGACCAGACCACCGCCTGCACCGGCTTCAGCGAATGCGTGTAGATCACCGTGGCGACGGCGTTGGCGGTATCGTGAAAGCCGTTGGAAAACTCGAAGGCGAGCACGAGAACGAAGCAAAGGCCCAGCATGATCAGCGTGGGAGTCGAGCCGGTCGCGAGATGGTCGAACATGATGCGGTCTCCGCGCGCGACCTAGATGCGTATGCATGACAGGCGTGTGACATCGGTCCGCCGGCCGACCTGTCAAGGATTGGGTGAGCCGACATCGACATTTCCGGTGCGCGGCGGCCAAATGTCTGGAATGGCTCTAAGCAAAACGGCAGAATGGAGCCATTGATTCATCTTGTTGCATCGGCATCCATTTTTGTTTGTTCGTAGTCTTGAGGCGCTTTTATTGCGGCGCGTGCTTCTTCGACTTCGGATGATCAAGCGGATTGGTTGCCATGGAAAGCTTTGCCGCAAATCGGCATATGCCGTCGTCGCTCACCTTCCTGGCGGGTGGCGGGCGCATGGGCGAGGCGATCCGCGCGTTCGACTGGGCGCTTTCACCCTTGGGCGAGCCGCTGGCGTGGGCGCGGAGCCTGAAAACTCTTGTCGGCGTCATGCTTGCCTCGCAACAGCCGATGGTCGTCGTCTGGGGCGCGGACCGGACGCTGCTTTACAACGACGGCTACCTGCCGATGCTCGGCCGTAAGCATCCTGCGGCGCTAGGGCAACCGTTTCTCGATGTCTGGCCCGAGATCCGCGAGACATTGGCTCCGCTCTGCGATCGCGTGTTTGCCGGCGAGCCGGTGCACATGCACGACATCACGCTCATGCTCGACCGCCACGAAACGGTACAAGAAGCCCATTTCGCGTTTTCCTTCACGCCCGTTCGCGACGACGAAGGTGTGGTCGTGGGCCTGTTCTGCGCCTGCACCGAGACGACCGAGGTCGTCGCGGCGGTCGCGCGCGGAAAACGCGAACACGCACGGCTGGCGGAGATGTTCGATCAGGCCCCAAGCTTCATCGCGATCTTGCGGGGGCCGGAATATCGCTTCGAATTGGTCAACGCGACCTTCTACAAGGTAGTCGGAGATCGCGACTGCATCGGGAAAACCGTCCTCGAGGCGCTTCCGACCTCCGTCGAACAGGGCTACGTGGCTCTGCTAGATGGCGTCTTCGCCAGCGGCAAGGCCTTCGTTTCGAAAGCCTCGCGATATATCGTGGAATCTGAGTCCGACGGCCCGAAGGTCGAGCGCTTCCTCGACTTCATCTACCAGCCCATCACCGACGACCAAGGCCACGTCACGGGCATCTTCGTTCACGGCACGGATGTGACGGAACGCGAATTGAACGAAGTGGCGTTGCGCGAAAGCGAGGCGCAATTGCGCAACATCAACGCCACGCTGGAGCAGCGCGTCGAGGAGCGGACGGCGGAACTGCAGGTCAAGGAAACGTTCCTGCGCGCGCTTTTCGAGACAAGCTACCAGCTGCAGGGGCTGCTCGCGCCCGATGGGGCCGTCCTGGATATCAATGCGACGGCGCTCGGTGCGATCGAGGCCGCGCTCGGCGACGTCCTCGGCAAACCATTCTGGGACACGCCGTGGTTCGCGGATACGCCGGGCATGCCGGACGTGATCCGCGCGGGCATTGCGGCGGCTGCCGAGGGCCAGACCATCAACCTGGAAGTCTCGCTGTCGGTACCGGCCGGACTGCGGTTCTACGACTTCTCCCTTCGACCCATACGCGATGCCGGCGGGAGGGTCATCGCGATCGCGCCTGAGGCGGTCGACATCACGGAGCGCCGCGATGCCGAGGAAGCGCTGTGCCGGTCGCGAAAGCTCGAGGCGATCGGCAAGCTGACGGGCGGCGTCGCGCATGATTTCAACAATCTGCTGACGCCGATCGTCGGCGGCCTCGACATGCTGAAACGCACCGGCCTCGGCGGCGATCGGGAGAAGCGGCTGATCGACGGCGCGCTGCAATCGGCCGACCGCGCCAGGACGCTTGTCCAGCGCCTGCTGGCCTTCGCGCGGCGGCAGCCGCTTCAGCCGGTCGCGGTCGACATCGCGAGCCTCGTGACCAACATGGCCGGGCTGATCGCGAGCACCGCAGGGCCGCAGATCCGGGTGACGGTGCGGGTCGGCGACAGCCTGCCGGCCGCCGTCGCCGACCCGCACCAGCTGGAGATGGCGATCCTCAACATTTGTGTGAATGCGCGGGACGCGATGGATGGCGGCGGCCGTCTGCGGATCACCGCCACGGACGAAGCGATCGCCGCCGGCCATCGGTCCGCGCTGGGGGCGGGGCGCTATGTTCGGATCTCCGTATCCGACACGGGCGTCGGCATGGACGCGGTGACGTTGTCGCGGGCGATCGAACCGTTCTTCTCGACCAAGGGCGTGGGGCAGGGCACGGGGCTTGGGCTATCCATGGTGCATGGCCTCGTGTCGCAACTCGGCGGCGCGCTGACCCTTGCAAGCAAACCGGGGCTCGGCACCAATGCCGAACTCTGGCTGCCGGTGAGCGTCAGCCTGCCTCAGACGATGCCTTACGCGACACATTCGGCCTCGTCGCCGCGTGCCGCCGGAACGGCGCTTCTCGTCGATGACGAAGATGTCGTGCGCATGAGTACGGCGGAAATGCTGGCGGAACTCGGCATCACCGTCCGCGAGGCGAATTGCGCCGAGGAGGCGCTGAAAGCGATCGACGGCGGGTTGCACATCGATATGCTGATCACCGACCACCTGATGCCCGGCATGACCGGCAACGAACTGGCCCATGCGGTGCGGGCGCGTCGGCCGGGAACGCCGGTGTTGATCGTCTCAGGCTATGCCGAAGCCGAGGGGATCGCGGCGGACCTCCCGCGCCTGACCAAGCCGTTTCACCAGGCCGAACTGGCGGACAGCGTGGCGAGCATTATGGCGCAGCACCCTTAGGACGTCTTTGCCGAGCGGAGCGAAGCAAACCCAAGGGAGTTGGTCCCGATGATCGAATCCGGCGGCCCCTGGATTACCCCGCTGCGCGCGCAAAGACGAGGCGGTTCGAGCATTTTCCACAAAAGTTGCAGACTTTCGTGGTCGAGAAAATGCTCTTACTTCCTGAGAAGAGAGCGATTTCTTATCGCTTTGGTGATTCCACCAAGGCGGAAAGCGCTTCAGGAATACCCGCCGTGGCCTTCGGTGCTGGTGACCAGCGTGGCGGCGAGTTGCAGAACCTCGGCGCGCGCCAGGGCATCCTGCTCGGCGCGCGAGACGCCGCTGTTTTCGACCTTCACCTCGCCGCTGACGCGGCCGTTATCGGTCAACAGCGTAAAGCGATAGCGTCCGAGATGACCGCGCTTGATGACGAGGTGGGGCTGGGTCATCGGGTCGTGGGCGGCATGCCCCGTCGCGCCCGGGACGGTCGCGGATCGCACGACGATCGCATCGTGCTGCGGCGCCTGCCGCGACGCATCCTTCATGCGCGAGGGGGTCATGCTCCGATCCATCATGAACTCCTCTGGAACGCGGTGGGTCAAGCCGGGGCCCTGCGGTCTCATTCCGCAGGCTCGATCGACGCGCCGTGCGGCGCCGTGCCGATCTTGCGGCGGGAATGCGCGATCGACTGCACGACGACGTAGAAGCTCGGCGTGAAGATCAGGCCGAACAGCGTCACGCCGAGCATGCCAGAGAACACCGTCGTGCCCAGCGACTGGCGCATTTCCGAACCGGCACCCGTGGCCGTCACCAGCGGAATGACGCCGAGGATGAAGGCGAAGGACGTCATCAGGATCGGCCGGAATCGCGTCCGCGCCGCCATGACGGCCGCCTCCCGCGTGGTGGCGCCGTCCTCTTCCGCCTGCTTGGCGAACTCGACGATGAGGATGGCGTTTTTCGCAGCCAGGCCGACGAGCACGACGAAGCCGATCTGCGCCAGGATGTCGACGTTCAGGGTTCGGAACAACAGACCGGTGACAGCCGCCAACAGACACATCGGCACGATCAGAACCACCGCCAGCGGCAGGCTCCAGCTCTCGTATTGCGCGGCGAGCACGAGGAACACGAAGAGGACGGCCGCGCCGAAGATCAGGATGGTGCTCGTGCCCGCCTGTTCCTGCTGGTAGGCGAGATCGGTCCACTCGTAGCCGATGCCATCCGGAAGATGCTCGGCAGCCAGGCGTTCCATCACGGCAAGGCCGTAGCTAGATGGATAGCCCGGTGCGACGCCGCCCTGAACCTCGGCGGCGGGGAACAGATCGTAGCGCGGGACGCGATACGGGTCCGTCGTTTCCCGCAGCCGCGCGACCGAGCCGATCGGCACCATGGCCCCGGCCGCATTGCGCGTCTTCAGCCGCGCGATGTCATCCTTGTTCGCACGGAAGCGACCGTCCGCCTGGGCCGTCACCTGGTAGGTGCGGCCAAGGAAGTTGAAGTCGTTGATGTAGGCCGAGCCGAGATAGACCTGCATCGCCTCGAACACCTTGTCCGGGGACACCCCGAGCTTTTCCGCGCGTTCGCGGTCGATGTCGGCATAGACGCTGGGTGTCCCCGTGCTGAACGGCGAGAACATCTGCGCCATGCCGGGCACCTTGCTGGCGGCGGCCACCAATTCCTGGGCGGCCTTGCTGAGCGCCACGGGGCCAAGGCCCTTCTGGTCCTGCAGCATCATCTTGAAGCCGCCCGCCGTGCCGATGCCGGCGACGGGCGGCGGCGGGATGGTGATGATGAAGGCGTCCTGGATGCCGGAGAGGCGCTTCGTCATTTCGCCGAGGATGTAGGCGATGTTCTGGCCGTCCTTCGCGCGCTCCTCGAAGGGTAGCAGCGGCGAGAAGATGGCGCCGGCGTTCGAGGCGTTGGTAAAGGTCGCGCCGTCGAAACCTGCGAAGGCGACGGCATTCTTCACGCCGGGCGTCGCGAGGATCGCCTCGGTCGCCTTGCGGACGACCTCGTCCGTCCGCGCCAGCGACGAGCCCGGCGGCAGCGCGAGGACGGTGATGAGATAGCCGAGATCCTGGTCCGGAATGAAGCCGGTGGGCGCCCGGTTGAACTGGTAGCCGGTCAGGCCGATCAGGCAGGCGTAGACGACGAGGACTGCCGCCAGCATCCGCAGCAGACGGGCAGTGAGTTGGCCATATTTGTCGGACAGCCATTCGAAGATGCGGTTGAAGGCATCGAAGAAGGCGACCACGGGACGCGCCAGAAGCGAATGCTTCACTTGATGATGGTCGACATGGGGCTTGAACAAAAGCGCGCAGAGCGCCGGGCTCAGAGTCAGCGAGATCAGGCAGGAGATCACCGTCGAAGCCGAGATGGTGACCGCGAACTGCTTGAAGAACTGGCCGGAGATGCCGGAGATGAACGCGGTCGGGATGAACACCGCGCAGAGCGTCAGGGCGATGGCGATCAGGGCGCCCCCGACCTCGTCCATCGTGCGGTGCGCGGCTTCGCGCGGCATCATGCCGGCGCGAAGATTGCGCTCGACGTTCTCCACCACGACGATCGCGTCATCCACGACGATACCGACGGCCAGCACCAGGCCGAACAGCGACAGGTTGTTCAGCGAGAAGCCGAGGGCCGAGAGAATGGTGAAGGTGCCGACGAGCGAGACGGGAATCGCGATGATCGGGATGATCGAGGCGCGCCATGTCTGCAGGAACACGATGACCACGACCACGACCAGCCCGACGGCCTCGAGAATGGTCGTCAGAACCTCGTGGACGGATTGCGCGATGACGATCGTCGTGTCGTAGACGATGTCGAACTTCAGGCCGGCGGGAAACGACTTCGAGAGACCTTCCATCGTATCGTGGATACGCTGTGCCGTATCGAGCGCGTTGGTGCCCGGCTGCTGGTAGATGAGGATCGGTACGGCCTTAAACAGGCCGAGGTAGCCGTTGGCGCCGTAGGTCTGGCTTCCCAGTTCAACGCGGCCGATGTCATGCACGCGCGTAACGCGGCCAGCGGCATCGGTCTTGACGATCACGTCCTCGAATTGCTTGGGATCGGTGAGGCGTCCGAGCGTCTGCACGTTGAGCTGGAAGGCCCCGGGCATGGTCATCGGCGGCTGGTTGAGGACGCCGGCCGAAACCTGGACGTTCTGCGCCTGCAAGGCGGCGACGACTTCGCCGGCGGTCAGGTTGCGGCCGGCGACCTTGTCCGGATCGAGCCAGATGCGCATCGCGTAATCCTGGCCGCCGAAGACCATGGCATTGCCGACGCCTTCGAGACGCGACAGCATGTCCTTGATGTGCAGCGTCGCGTAATTCGACATGTAGAGCTGGTCGCGCGAACCGTCCGGCGACAGCAGATGGATGACCATCAGCAGGCTCGGCGAATTCTTCTGAACGGTCACGCCGAGCCGCTGCACCTGCTCGGGCAGGCGGGGCAGGGCGATGGCCACGCGGTTCTGCGTGAGAACCTGGGCGACGTCGAGATTGGTGCCGAGACGGAACGTGACGGTGGTGACGAGATTGCCGTCGCCCGTCGCCTGACTCGAGAAATAGAGCATGTTCTCGACGCCGTTGATCTGCTGTTCCAGCGGCGTCGCCACCGTCTCGCTGATCACTTCGGCCGAGGCGCCGGGATAGCTAGCCGTGATCTGGATCGTCGGCGGCGCAATCTCGGGATATTGCGAGACCGGCAGCGTGAAGTAGGCGACGGTGCCGATGATCGTGATGAACATCGCTAGGACGGTCGCGAAAATCGGCCGGTCGATGAAGAAATGGGACAGGCGCATCGCGCGGTTTCCTTGAGAGCGCTCGTCAGCCGGACGGGATCATCCGTAAGATGAGAGTGATCATATAATTTTGATGGGCTTGGGACGGACGCCTCACCGAGGCGTCCGGGATTGCGTCAGCCTTCGGCGGGCGGCGGCGCGATCGTGCCTGGCTTCGGCGTGACTTTGCTGCCAGGGCGCGAGCGCATCAGGCCGTTGATGATCACGCGATCGTTGGGACCGAGGCCGCTCTTGATCACCCGCAGATCGCCGTCGAGAATGCCGACTTCCACGAGTTTCGGCACCACGGTGCCGTCGGGCGCGACGGTCATCACCACCTTGCGCGACTGGTCGGAGCTGACCGCCAGGTCGGGAACCAGGAGCTGGTCGGTATTGCCCGACATCGGCAGGCGGAGCCGCGCGAACTGGCCGGGCGCGATCAGCAGATCCTTGTTCGGCAGGCTGGCGCGCGCGTGGATGGTGCCGCTGCTGCGATCGAGTTCGTTGTCAACGAAGTCGAGCACACCCTTATGCTTCCAGGTGTCCTCGTCGCTGAGGCTGGCCTCGATGGTGCGGTCGACGTCCTTGCCGGCATGCTGCGACTGAAGATACCGCTGATAGGCGAGGTAATCGGTCTCGCTCATGTCGAAGTCGAGATGGATCGGGTCGAGCGAGACGATGGTGGTGAGCAGCGTCGTCGCGCCGCCGCTCTGGCCGCCACCGATCAGATTGCCCAGCGACACGCGGTGGGCGCTGATGCGGCCGGACTGCGGGGCGGTAATGCGGGTGAATTCGAGGTTCAGTTCCGCGGATCGGACGCTGGCCTTGGCCTGCTCGATCGTGGCGAGCGCGCCCTTCTGCTGTTGCACGCGCTGGTCGAGCGCCTCGCCTGACGCGTAATCGCTCCGCTTCAGTTCGGTCGTGCGGGCCAGCTGCTGGTTGGCCAGATCGAGGGCGGCCTCGGCCGTCTGCAGGCCGGCCCGCGCCTGCTGCAGTGCGATCTCGTAAGGCCGTGGATCGATGACGAAGAGCAGGTCGCCCTTCTTCACGAGCTGGCCGTCGGTAAAGTGGATCTCGGTGAGGTAGCCGCTCACCTGCGCACGTAGCTCGACACGGTCGACGGCCGAAAATTGCCCGGTGAAGCTGGTCCAGCTTCCCACTTTGTAGCGCAAGGGCGCGCTGACGGTGACTTCAGGCGGCGGGGGCGCGGCGGCGACGACTGGCGCCGGCTGATTGTTCAAGTAGCTGCGGCCGGCGAGAACGACGCCGATGACGACGACAAGTCCAAGGGTGGCGCGGCCGAGGCGCTTGCTGCGCGGCGCGGTGGCGGCGGTACGGTCGCTTGCGACAGTGCCGTCGGCATCGATCGGCGGGGAAAAATCACCGGACATTGCTCATGACTCCGAAGGCGGGGAGGCCGGCGCGATGAACGCAATGCCGGAACTATTCTAGATCGAACGGTATGATACCGGCTAAGGCCGTCAGGTCAAGTCCCTTTACGTACCGATCGGTACATATCGCGATGACCTTGATCAGTCAAGGTATTGGCATATCAGCAGATGGAGGTTAGGCCTGCAGCGGCCAGGCCGCAAGCGCCATTGCAGCAACACGTTGCAGCGATTGCCGCGTTGCACCAGACGACGCCTGGACGGCCATCCCTTGCGTGATGGTCATGATAAAGCGTCCGAGATCGGCCGGGTCCGCATTGTCCGGCAGATCCCCGTCCGCTCTGGCTTGCTCGAGACGCTTACGCAAAGCCAATTCGAACGTGGACCGACGTTTCAGAATCTCCTGGCGCACCGGTTCGGCAGCGGCCGAGCAGGACAACGCCCCGTTGGTGCCCAGACATCCCGGCGGATGTTCAACATCGGTCGCGGTATCGGCGTAACCTTTCAGCAGGCGTTCCACGACGGCGCGGGCGGTCGGCTCGTTCAGCGCCTCGCGGGTGAAGCCGAGATACGTCTCGTCATACAAATCGAGCGCCTTGCGGAACAGGTCTTCCTTGTTGCCGTAGGCGGCATAAAGGCTGGGCCGGGTGATGCCCATGGCATCCGTCAGGTCCGTCAGAGACGTTCCTTCGAAACCGCGGCGCCAGAACAATTCCAGGGCTCTGGAAAGCGCGTATTCCGTGCAGAATTCTCTGGGCCTACCCATAACCGTCCAAATGCCTCGTGTTACCGTCCTACATCGCGATAAGCACCCACCCGGGGTATTCGTTCAATTCCATACCGATCGGTAGGGGATTGTCGAGTGGCTTTTCGACCGAGGCGCGGCTTTTCCGTAAGAGATCTGTCATAAAAGTGGCATCTAGCGAAAAATTGACCGCGCGGCCGCCTGTGCCTATCTGCAGGGCTCGAATGTAGCAGTCCCGTCCCAACCCGAAGCGTCCCATGGCCATCCGTCCGATCCTCATCATCCCCGACTCCAAGCTGCGCCAAGTTGCCGTTGCCGTTCCGGCCGTCGACGCCGAGATCCGCACCCTCGTCGATGATATGTTCGAGACAATGTATGACGCGCCAGGCATCGGCCTCGCCGCGCCGCAGATCGGCGTGCTGAAGCGGGTGGTCGTGCTCGACGTGGCCAAGCGCCGGGACGAGGAGGCGACGTCCGAGCCGATGGTCTTCATCAATCCCAAGCTGGTGTGGCAGTCCGAAGAGCTGTCGACCTACGAGGAAGGCTGCCTGTCGATCCCGGACTATTACGAAGAGGTCGAGCGCCCCGCGGTGATCCGGGTCGCCTACCTCGATCGGGACGGCGCGCCGCAACAGATCGAGGCGGAAGGGATTCTCGCCACCTGCCTCCAGCACGAGATCGATCACCTCGATGGCGTGCTGTTCATCGACCACATCTCGCGGCTTAAGCGGGCGCGGGTGATGCGAAAATTCGAGAAGGCGGCCAAGCGCGATGGCGAGGACCCGCGTCCAGCCTCGCGCGCCTAAGGGACCCCTTTGCGCCTGATCTTCATGGGCACGCCGGCCTTCGCGGTGCCGACGCTCGCCGCCCTGGTGGAAGCCGGCCACGACATCGCCGCCGTCTACACGCGCGCGCCCAAACCCGCAGGACGCCGCGGCCTCGACCTGACGCCTTCGCCGATCCAGGTCTTTGCCGAAAGCCAGGGCCTTCCGGTGGTCACGCCGAAAACGTTGCGCGGACCGGAGGCGGAAGCCGTTTTCGCCGGCACCGGGGCAACGATGGGCATCGTCGTCGGCTACGGCATGCTTCTGCCGCCGTCGATCCTTGGTGCGGTTCCGCAGGGCTGCCTCAACCTGCATCCCTCGCTGCTGCCGCGCTGGCGCGGCGCGGCGCCGATCCAGCGGCCGATCATGGCCGGCGACATGGAGACGGCAGCGGCGATCATGCGGATGGACGAGGGCCTCGACACCGGGCCGGTGGCTTTAAGCGAGACGGTTCCGATCCCGCCGGACGCGACCGCCGGTGCCATGCACGACCAGCTTGCCGCGCTGGGCGCGCGGCTAATGGTGCAGGCAGTGGCGATGGCCGAGGCCGGCACCTTGGTGTTCACGCCGCAGGCCGAGGCGGGCGTCGTCTATGCGCAAAAGATCGACAAGGCGGAGGCGCGGCTCGACTGGTCCGCGCCGGCCGCCGAAGTCCACAATAAAATCCGCGGCCTGGCGCCGTTCCCCGGCGCCTTTTTCGAAGCGGATTTCGGCAAGGGGCCGGAGCGCGTCAAAGTTTTGCGCGCCCGGCTTGGTGACGGGTCGGGTGAGCCCGGGACGCTGCTCGACGATGTCTTGACGGTGGCTTGTGGCACGGGGGCCGTGCAACTGCTGCAGATCCAGCGCGCCGGCAAGGCGCCGATGGAGGCGTCTGCCTTTTTGCGCGGGACGCCGCTCGAGGCGGGTACTGTGCTGCGATGCTGATCAAGGATCTGCCCCTCTCCCCCTTGCGGAGAGAGGTCGGGAGTGGGGGTCGGCATGTTCATCCGATTTCGCTACGAACATCGCGACTTCCATCCCTCGCCCTTCCCCGCAAGGGGGAAGGGAACGCGCGGCGTCGCCGGGCAAAAACCTGATGCCGCGCTACAAACTCACGCTCGAATACGACGGTACGCGCTTCGTCGGCTGGCAGCGCCAGGCCAATGGGCTGGCGGTGCAGGAGGTGATCGAGCGCGCGCTGTTCGCCATGTCCGGCGAGATTGTCGTGATCCGCGGCGCCGGGCGCACCGATGCCGGCGTTCACGCGACGGCGCAGGTGGCCCATGCCGATCTTTCGCGCGTCTGGCGTTGCGACGTGCTGCGCGATGGGCTCAACGCCCATATGCGGCCGCACGCCGTCGCGATTATCCTGGTCGAGGCGGTGGACGACACGTTCGATGCCCGGTTTTCCGCGGTGCGCCGGCACTATGTTTACAAGCTGCGCAACCGCCGCGCGCCGCTGACGCTCGAAGCCGACCGCGAGTGGCTGATCAAGCGCAAGCTCGACGCGGGCGCGATGCAGGCCGGCGCGCAGCTGCTGCTCGGCACCCACGATTTTTCGACGTTCCGCGACAGCGAGTGCCAGGCGGACAGCCCGATTCGAACCCTGGAGCAGCTCGACGTTTCGCGCGAGGGCGAGACGATTCTGGTGCGTGTCGCCGCGCGCTCGTTCCTCCATCGCCAGGTCCGCTCGATGGTCGGCTCGCTCGAACAGGTCGGCTCCGGCCGCTGGACGCCGCAGGATTTGCGCGCCGCGCTCGACGCGCGAGACCGCAAGTTTTGTGGAACCGTGGCGCCGGCCGCGGGTCTCTATCTGGTGGGCGTGGATTATGAGGACACGCCTGGCTGACGTCGCGGCGCGCGGTGCGCCGCACAAAATCGTCAGACCCAAACCATAGCCAAACGCCGGGGCCATCCCCACGTGACATCCATGTCCACGCACCCGATCCCCTTTTCCGTCCTCGATCTCTCGCCCGTCCTCGCCGGGGAAACGCCGCGCGACGCGATGCAGCACACCGTCGCCTTGGCGCAGCACGCCGAGGCGCTGGGTTACAAGCGCTTCTGGCTCGCCGAGCACCACAACATGGTCGGCATCGCCAGCGCGGCGACGTCCGTCCTGATCGGCCACGTCGCCGGGCAGACGAAGACGATCCGCGTCGGCTCCGGCGGCATCATGCTGCCGAACCATGCGCCGCTGCAGATCGCCGAACAGTTCGGCACGCTGGAAACCCTGTATCCCGGCCGCATCGATCTCGGCCTAGGCCGGGCACCCGGCGGCGACCAGAACACGCTGCGCGCTCTGCGCCGCGGGCCGGACACGGCGGATCGCTTTCCGCAGGACGTTCAGGAGCTCGAGTTCTTCTTCGCTGATCCCGTGCCGAATCAGGGAATCATGGCTGTGCCGGGCGCGGGGCTGAAGGTGCCGCTCTGGCTGCTCGGTTCCAGCACGTTTTCGGCGCAGCTCGCCGCGATGCTCGGCCTGCCCTTCGCCTTCGCCGCGCATTTCGCGCCGGACTCGCTGCACGAGGCGCTGCGGCTCTATCGCACCACCTTCAAGCCGTCGGACCAGCTCACCAAGCCTTATGCGATGGTCGGCGTGACCATCGTCGCCGCGGAGACCGACGCCGAGGCGCAGTATCTGTTCACCTCGCTGCAGCAGGCGTTTATCGCGCTGCGCCGTGGCAATCCGGGGCTGCTGCAGCCGCCCGTCGCCGACCTCGACACGATCGCGCCGCCCGGCCAGCGCGCCGGCGTCGACCACGCGCTGCGCTATGCCATCGTCGGATCGCCGGAGACGGTGAAGACGGGGCTGGAGTCTCTTCTGGCCGAGACCGGCGCGGATGAATTGATGATCACCGCGCAGATTTTCGACCAGGCGGCGCGACGGCGGTCGTTCGAGATCGTCGCGGGCCTGCGGGAGTCCGTGGGGCAGGCGCAGAAGGCGGCGTGATCTCGCCTTCTCCCGCCTGCGGGAGAAGGTGTCGACGCGAAGCGGCGACGGATGAGGGCGGTGCAGACGGCCCGCGGTCTTGTCACTGGTCTTCACGTCGTCGCCCTCATCCGACCCTTGCTGACGCAAGGGCCTCCTTCTCCCACAAGTGGGAGAAGGAGCACGCGGCGTCACCCGAAATACGCCGCCAAAATCCGCCCATACACCGCTGTCAGCTGCTCCAGATCTGCGACAGGCACGCGCTCGTCGACCATGTGCATCGTGTCGCCGACGAGGCCCAGTTCGATCACCGGGCAGAATTTTCGGATGAAGCGCGCGTCCGATGTACCGCCGGAGGTGGAGAGTTCGGGCCTGTGCCCGGTTTCGGCCGCGATGGCATCGGCCGCGAGGTCGGTGAAGGGCGAGGTCGGCGTCAGGAACGACGGGGCGTTGCACGGCAGAAACGCCAGCGTGTAGCGAACTTCGCCGGCGACGGCCGCCGCACGGCGGCTGAGTTCGGCCGCCAAGGTTTCCGCGCTCCACGTGTCGTTGAAACGGATGTTGAACGCCGCCACGGCCCCTGCGGGGATGATGTTGGTCGCCGCATTGCCGACATCGATGCTGGTGACTTCCAAGTTGGTCGGGTCGAAATGCGCGGTGCCGGCATCAAGCGCCGGTGCCAGCAGCGCCTGCAGGATCGTGAGCAGGGCGGGGATCGGGTTGTCGGCCTTGTGGGGATAGGCGACGTGGCCCTGGCGACCGTGCACGGTGAGGCGTCCGTTGAGGGAGCCGCGGCGGCCGATCTTGATCATGTCGCCCAGGCTCGCGCGGCTCGTCGGTTCGCCGACGATGCAATGATCGAAGCGCTCGCCTTTGTCATGCGCCCAGTCGAGCAGCTTGGTCGTGCCGTTGATCGCCGGGCCCTCCTCGTCGCCGGTGATGAGAAAGCCGATCGAGCCTTTCGGCGCACCATTTTTGGCGATGTAATCGAGCGCCGCGGCGGCAAAGGCGGCGATGCCGCCCTTCATGTCCGCCGCGCCGCGCCCCCACACCATGCCGTCGGCGACCTCGCCCCCGAACGGGTCGTGCCGCCACGCCGATACCGCGCCCGGCGGCACGACGTCGGTATGGCCGGCGAACAGCAGGTACGGCGCGCCGGTGCCGATGCGGGCATAGAGATTGTCGATGTCCGGCGTGCCGGGCTCGGCGAAGTGCACGCGGTGGGTGGCGAAGCCGGCGCCGTCCAGCAGGCGCTGCAACGTGTCGAGCGCGCCGGCGTCGGCGGGTGTGACGGAGGGGCAGCGCAGCAGGCTTTGGCAGACGGCGAGGGCGTCGGCGTGCTTCTCTATTTCAACGTCCATGGTTTAGAATCCAGGCGCACAGGTCGATACAAGCCGCATCTTCGAACATTCGATTTCCCACAATCCCGCCTCCGGACAAGCCGCTAGGAGAAGGTCGCCATTCTTCTTCGTGGTCACCAAGCAGGCGTCCTGATCGAGCATCACCTTGTTCGGTCCGGACGTTGACCAATGCCGAGCTTCGGACCATCGATCTAAGCCAACGGTTGTTAGTTTCAGCCATCCGGTCGCTTCAAAACATATCTCTACAAATCCGGTGACCCAGCCGTCCCGCCAAGCTGCGGAACGTTCCTTCTCACCGGGTCGATTGATATAGCAGCCTAGGTTCAAGCCTGAGCCATAGGTCTGGGCAAGGGGCTGGCTTACCGGCACGGTACATGATGTCAGAATCAAAAGCGCAGCCCCCAACCGCTGTGCTCGCGCCTCAGTCATCGGAATAGCGCTGCTCCGTCCACGGGTCGCCGCGATCATGGTAGCCGCGCGTCTCCCAGAAGCCGGGCTCGTCGGCCGTCTTGAACTCGATGGCGCGCAGCCACTTGGCGCTTTTCCAGAGATAGAGATGCGGCACGATCAGGCGCACCGGGCCGCCGTGCTCCCGGGTCAGCGGCTTGCCCTCCCAGCCATGGACCAGCAGGGCATCGGCCGCGGCGAAGTCGGCGAGCGGCAGGTTGGTCGTGTAGCCGTCGTCCGCGTGCAGCACCACGAAATGGGCGTCCGCGCGGGGCTGCACGACGTCCAGCAGGGTGCGCGTGGCGACGCCGTCCCAGCGGTTGTCGTACCGCGACCACGTCGTCACGCAGTGCATGTCTGAGACGAAGCTACTCTGCGGCTGCGCCTGAAACGTCGCCCAATCCCAATGAATCGACGTATCGACCGCGCCCGTGACGTCGAGCGTCCAGCGCTCTTTCAAAATGTTGGGCTGGACGCCGAGGTCGAGTACCGGCCAGTCGCGCACCAGATGCTGCCCGGGCGGCAGGCGCTCGGACTCGGGCCGACCTTCGCGGCCGGTGAGAAATTTGTGCTCCTGCGCCCAGCGCAGCTTGCTGCGCGTGAGCTTCGAATCCGGTGGGGCGCCGGTGTCGGGATCGGTCATTGGGCAGGCCTCAAAGCATCGTCAGGCGGCTTCGCCCAGTGTCTCTTCCACGACGCGGGGGTTGCGGTCCAGCATCGCAAGCAAAACCCGCGCGGGGCCGTCCGGCGTGCGGCGCCCTTGCTCCCAATTCCGGAGCGTCGAAACGGCCACGCCGATGCGCCCGGCGAAAGCTGTCTGCGACAGACCGGTGCGCCGACGGATCGCCGCGACATCGACCATGACCGGCACGTGAATGCGGATGCCGGAGACATCGCCACCACCGGCGTGCGCGAGCGCTTCCTGAAGTCCGGCCATGATCCGATCGAACGGTTTTGCCTTCATCGTGTCGTCCTTCGTGTCCGCCATGTCTCCTTGAGCAGGGTTATGGCCTTCTGAATGGCCTCGATTTCCGAGACGGTGAACGTGCCACGCTCGCCTTTGCTTAAGAGAGCGAGCAGATACACCGGTGCATCCTCGCCAATGTAAGCGGCCATGACGCGATACCCGCCGCTTTTCCCCTTACCACGCCCGGCGAAGCGTATCTTGCGAACGCCGCCCGACCCCCGCACCTCGTCGCCTTGAAACGGGTCGGCGGCGATCGAGTCGATGATCGCCTTGACTTCACCTTCGGATACGCCTGCAGCAGCGACGTCCCTCACGAATTGAGGAAGCTCCGCTACGGTTCGCAAGCGATCGACCATCGCCGGAATATACGTCAATGGCGCATAGGCGCAATGGGGTGCAGCAGCTTTTTGTCTCAGGCGAAAGGCGAGACGGCCCCTTGCCTTCTCCGGCCGCTCGAACAAATAAGGAACGGTTCACCCGGATCCTTCATGCAGACCACGCTCCAAAAGCTCGCCGTCCTCGCCGATGCCGCCAAATACGATGCCTCCTGCGCGTCGAGCGGCACGGACAAGAAGTCGTCGCTGAAGACCAAAGGCATCGGCTCGACCGAGGGCATGGGGATCTGCCACGCCTATGCGCCGGACGGGCGCTGCATCTCGCTGCTGAAAATTCTGCTGACGAACTACTGCCGGTTCGACTGCCACTATTGTGTCAACCGGGTGTCGAGCAACGTCCCGCGGGCGCGCTTCACGGTGGACGAGGTGGTCGACCTCACCATGGGCTTCTACAAGCGCAATTATATCGAGGGGCTGTTTCTCTCCTCCGGCATCATCCAATCGCCGGATTACACGATGGAACAGGTCGTCGCCGTCGCGCGAAAACTGCGGCTGGAGCAAAAATTCTCCGGCTATATCCACCTCAAGACCATTCCCGATGCCGATCCGGCGCTGCTGCTGGAGGCCGGCCGCTACGCCGACCGTCTGTCGATCAACGTCGAGCTCCCGCAGGAGGAAAGCTTGAAGCGGCTGGCGCCGGAGAAAGATGCCGGGCGCATTCGTCAGGCCATGGGCGGGATGCGGATCCGCATCGAGGACGCCAAGGCCGAGCGCAAGGAGAACCGTAAGGCGCCGCGTTTCGCGCCGGCGGGGCAGAGCACGCAGATGATCATCGGTGCCGATGCCGCCGACGACACCAGCATTCTGCGCGCGAGTTCGACCATGTATTCCAGCTACAAGCTCACCCGCGTGTATTATTCCGCGTTCAGCCCGATCCCGGATTCGAGCAAGATCCTGCCGCTGATCAAGCCGCCGTTGATGCGCGAGCATCGGCTGTATCAGGCCGACTGGCTGCTGCGGTTCTATGGATTTGGCGTCGAGGAAATCGTCGGGGTGCACGAGGGCGGCATGCTCGATCTGCATGTCGACCCAAAAACCGCCTGGGCGCTGCAGAACCGGCAATGGTATCCGGTCGACGTCAACACGGCGGACCGCGAGCGTCTGCTCCGCGTGCCCGGCCTCGGCGCCAAAGCGATCGGCAAGATCCTGGGGTCGCGACGCTGGCGCAGCCTGCGGCTCGAGGATCTGGCGCGGCTTTGTCATTCCGTAAAGAAGGTCATGCCGTTCATCACCTGCGCCGACTGGCATCCCGGCGGGCTGACGGAAAGTGCAGGGCTGAAGGCGACGGTGGCGCCGGTGCGGCAGCTGGAGCTGTTTGGGTAGGCTGAGCCTCGCGGCGCCCGCTTCATTATGGAGACAGCGTGGGCCCCCCCACGGGTTGCCGACAGCCTCGTCCTTGGCGGCGAGCCGGATTGAGATCGCATCGCGAAAACACCGGGAGCGCGCGGATCTGCAGATGACGGGTCGTCTCATAGAGATCCGGACCGAGCGCATACATGGTACCAAAGCACGCCCACGAAGAGGAGCGGCGATGGACACTTTAGATGCCAAAGATCCAGACACGCTTTACGAGCAAGACTTCGTAACCTGGACGGAGCGGCAGGCTGCCTTGTTGAAGGAAGGGCGGCTCGACCTTGTCGACGTCGCAAATTTGGCGGAGGAGATCGAGTCCCTGGGCAGGTCTCAAATCTCGGCGCTACGATCATCCTACAAGCTGATCGCGATGCACCTCCTGAAGCTGATGAAGCAGCCGGAGAAGGCTACGCCTAGCAGGGAGAATACGATCAACCGCGAGCGTGGGAACGTTATAGATCTTCTGGACGAAAACCCGGGTATGAGGCCAAAACGGTCCGAGCTATTTGCGAAAGCGTACGTCTCTGCCCGGTCGGATGCGGCCTTCGAAACACAGATTGACCTCGAGCACTTTCCCGAGGAGCCGCCATTCTCGCTGGAACAGATCGAGAGCAAGGCGTTCTGGCCGCCAGGTTTCCCCCGACCGAGATGAATGATTGCACAACATGCTTGCTGATGGACGTCTTGGTCAAAGACGTTTCTCTTCTGCGGCGTTTGCGTAGCGCAGACTGATCGGCGTCAGCGATCGGTCCAGAGCCGTTTGAAGACGACGATCACACCGTCTAGCGCCCTACCGTTTGGAAGCGGTTGGCGCGTCCGGTGCAACAATCGCCGCTGTGGGCAATGCCGCCCCGCCGGCTACGGCTTCGCTCCATCGCCTTTCGCCACTGTGCCGACCGGTGCCGTCGCTATTTTCGGCTTGTGCGTCCACGACGCGATCGCCCGCGCCATCAATGGCGTCGCGGATATCCCGTGCTCGACGCGCACGTCGACGATTTGCAGCGCCTCGGTGAGGATGGGCACGACGAGCCATCGGCGGCTCATGAGCAGTGTCGTCGCAGGCGTTCCCGCGGTGTCGCGTGCGAGCGCCATCGTGAAGGCGCCCGCCATGCTCGAAGAGACCGTGCCGTCCAGAGGCGTCACCTGCAGCGGCGTTTCCGAGCGGGCCTGCAGCGGCGACACGCGCATGATCTTCCGCAAGCTGTGATTA
Source organism: Beijerinckia sp. L45 (assembly GCF_009765775.1). GTDB lineage: Bacteria > Pseudomonadota > Alphaproteobacteria > Rhizobiales > Beijerinckiaceae > RH-AL1. The sequence goes on along the minus strand of NZ_LMUU01000216.1, from coordinate 93,742 downwards.
GGCGTCCAGAAGGTCATCTCGATGCGCAGGGCGCCGTCCGAGCCAGGGTCTGGCGCGATGCGAAGATCGAGGCTGGTCTGTGCCTGTGGGATCTCGATGTGGGCGCCGAGCACGAGCGTGTCGTCTGTCGCGCCGGGCTGGCGATCCAGCGTCCAGGTCACGCGCCCTTGCGTGATCTTCTGCTTGGGGGCATCGCCCGCCGGATCGACGAATAGGGCCTCTTCCGGGGCGCTCGTGGCGAGATGCGCGACGTCGCGCCGCGGCGCAACAGGCTTCACATCCGCAAGGGCGTTGCCGTCGCCTTCGTCGGTGACGAGCGCGGTAGTCTGCATTTCATCGCGGCTCATCCAAAGCATGGCCGACGGCGGCGTCGCGAGCATCAGCGACATGATCGCGGGCTTGACGCCCATCGCGGCCAGATACGATCCGACGCGATCATAGACGGCTTTCGACGGCGCGGCGGTGAAATGCTCCGTCTTCACCAGGCGCTCGGCGACGACGGTCCGATCGATCAGGATCTTCACGCCGCCGACGGTCCGGGTGAGGTCGCGAAAGATCTTCTGTTTCCAGATTCGGGTGCCGTTGTTGATGATCTGATGCACGCCGACATGGGTGCCGAGAGCGGCGACCCGTTTGCTGCCGGCTGCGAGGATCAACGGGCAGGCGGAGGCGCAGATGGATCCGATCACCTGGGCTCTGCCTGTATCGGGCTCGGGGTGCGCGGAGCATGATGCGCCCGCGCAGATATCCGGCAGCGTCTGGGTGACGGCGACGTCGAGATGTCGTGCCCGGATCATTCGCCCGATGGCCATGGCGTCCGACACCGAGCCGCCGATCGAATCGATGAAGACCGGCAGGCGTCGCGAGCCGAGCGACCGAAAAACACGCTCGAACCCGATGCGGCTTTCGGGCGTGATCTTGCCGTCGGCGGCAATCCACTCCAGGCAGTTCGGCGCGCAGCCGGGCCCGGCGTCGCGGACGATATGGACCTGCATGGGTTTCATGCGGTCGGGGATCTGCGCGGCGTTTGCAGGGCCTAGGGTGAGGGCGGCGGCGAAACCGGCTGCGGCGACGAGGGTTCGGAGGAAGCGGCACAGGCGAGGCTGCATGACACTCCGATCCGAGCGCGCATCTTTTAAGCCGTTCGTAGCGCGTCGAAACGAAACCTATTTGGTCTTTTGTAAGCGATCAATATCGGTTGCTGCTTTCCGCTCGATCTCGCGATTGTCGCATAAGGTGGGCTCTACGCGCCATCGGAGGTTATCCTGGGCTCGCCGAAGGCGAGAGCCCGCGATGTATAAAATGCGGCGCAGGACATGCTGCGTCGCCGTGATCTCAGCGGCCGGGACGCTGGTTCATGGATCCCGGGTCCGCGCTTCGCGCGTCCCAGGATATCAGCCGGTCGTCGGTGTTTATGTGCGTTTGCGCAGTTTCGCCGCAGGCTCACTACCGCACCAAATTGCTTGTGCCGCGTTATGCGGCCCCGGATCGGTGAAGCCGGCAGGTTGAGATCGTGACGCAGTGACGCATCGTGACGCAAAAATGGTGATGTTTCGCGCGGCGTTCATGTGGTGCGCCCGGGGAACAATTCGATGAAACGCGTCACCCTCGCCCATCAACTCGACTTCGACGGCTGGCGTACAGCGGCGCGCTCTGCGGTCCTCGCCGCCGTGCTGCCCGACCAGATCGTCTGGCGCGTTGGCGACGAAGCGGCGGATGATCTTTTCGCAACGGACGAGATCGCCGATGCGCCGCTGCCGGCCGTCGACCAGCCCGCCTTCACCGTCTCCCGCGCCTTCGTCGATCTGGCGAAGGAGTTGATTCTGCATCGCGATCCCGCGCGCTTTCCGCTGATGTATCGCCTGCTGTGGCGTCTCCGAAGCGAACCGCATCTGCTTGCCGACGCCAGCGATCCCGACGTGCATCTCGCCCACACGATGACGAAAAGCATTCATCGCGACATCCACAAAATGCACGCCTTCGTGCGCTTCAAGGAGATCGAGGCGCCCGACGGCGAGGCGGCGTTCATCGCCTGGTTCGAACCGGATCATTACATCGTCGAGGCGACGGGGCCGTTCTTCATGCGCCGCTTCACCGGCATGCGCTGGTCGATCCTGACGCCCGACGGCTCGGCGTTCTGGGACAAGGAAACCCTGCGCTTCGGCCCCGGCGCCGCCAAGGCGGATGTGCCCGACGAGGACAGGCTCGAAGAGCATTGGCGGACCTACTACGCTTCGATCTTCAACCCGGCGCGGCTGAAGATCGACGCGATGCAGAAGGAAATGCCCAAAAAATATTGGAAGAACCTGCCGGAAGCCCGGATGATCGAAGGGCTGATCCGTGATGCCGGCTCGCGCATGGAGGACATGATTTTGGCCGAACCGACGAAACGATCGAAGCTGGCAGCGGCCGTCGCCAAGCAAACGCCCGACGCCGTCGTCGAGCCGATGACGAAACCGGAGACACTTCAAGAGGCCCGCGCGGCGGCAAAATCCTGCAGGCGCTGCGATCTCTATGGCCCGGCGACGCAAGTCGTCTTCGGCGAGGGGCCCGAGGATGCCGAGATCATGTTCGTCGGCGAACAACCCGGCGACAAGGAGGATCTTGCCGGTCATCCCTTTGTCGGACCAGCGGGCGAGATGTTCAATCGCGCGCTGGGCGAAGCCGGGGTCGACCGATCACGGGTCTACGTCACCAATGCGGTGAAGCATTTCAAATACGAGCCGCGCGGCAAATTTCGGCTGCACAAGAAGCCGGACACGGGCGAGATCCAGGCCTGCCGCTGGTGGTTGGACCTCGAACGATCTTTTTTGAAGCCGAAGCTGATCGTCGCGCTTGGCGCCTCGGCCGGGCAGGGACTGCTGGGTCGTGCCGTGCGCGTCAACGCCGAGCGCGGCACGCCGATGACGATGCCGGACGGCGCGCCGGTATTCCTGACCGTGCACCCGTCCTACCTGTTGCGGCTGCCGGACGCCGACGCCAAGGCGCGCGAATATGCGCGGTTCGTGGACGATCTCCGCGCGGTGCGGTCGGTGGTCTACGGGTGATGCGCCGGGCCGCGGATTGCTCCCGGTCGACCCGCGGGCCAAGCCTCGTCGCGTGCTGAAGACGCTTTAGGACGCCGCGAGCATGGACGGCGTCGAAGCCTGCCGTCCGAGCGGATCCGGACCGAAGCGATTGGGCCCGGCCGTCCCACGCAACATGCCGCACTCGATCAGCAGCCACAGGCCGCCGACATACGGCACGAACGCTAGCAGAAACCACCATCCCGATTTGTTCCTGTCATGCAGGCGTTTGATGGCAATGCAGGTGTTGATCCAGAGGTACAGGATCGAGCCGACGATCATGACGGCGATGATGAAAACTTGCAGGGCTGTAAGGGTTTCGCTGCCATCTTTGCCCTGCGCCATGAGGACATAGAAAATACCGAAGAATATCAAATACAGACATCCGAGACCCAGGGTATTCTTCCAATACGACAGTCGCGTGAACCGACCCGTTGCCGAGAAAGCTGTATTTATGAAAATCATTGGAGCACTCCGCTCAAATATTCGAGCAGTATGCAAAGGACAGCTTGGTGCGTCAACGGATATCGAAAGCAATACTGTTGTCGTCGGCGGCGACCTGGGCGATCGCGGGCAATTCCGGCGCCGCGAGCTCCGGCGTGGTCACACGACCAAGTCCGCTCTCGATCTCCAGCACCGTTTCATCCGCCAAGGTCCCGACACGATCGCGGCCCAGGCGCTTGGAGCGGTACAAGGCGGCGTCGGCCTTTCTCAGGATCGGCTCGAAGGCCTCCGACGCGAGATCGCCCACGGCGACACCGATGCTCAAAGTCGGCCGGCTGATGATATCGTCGAGGCGGTTGAGACCGTCGGCGAAGGCGCGGCGGATCCGCTCCGCGATGCGCACGGCCTCGTCGTTCGGCGTATTGGCGAGAACCACGATAAATTCGTCGCCGCCGTGGCGCATGACGATGTCGCGCTCACGAACCTGCCGGGTCGCGACGCCGGCGAGGAGCACGAGAACGCGATCGCCTGCGGCGTGGCCGTCGGTATCGTTGAGCAGCTTGAAATGATCGATGTCGATCAGCAGCAGCGCAATGCCCTTGCCCTGTGGGCCGCCGCGCGCCGGCGCGAACCGCTCGATCCAGGTGCGCAGCCCTATGCGGTTTCTGACACTCGTCAGGGGATCGTTCTCGGCGCGGGACAT
>NZ_LMUU01000216.1:58755-89458 GCF_009765775.1 Beijerinckia sp. L45 | reverse complement strand
TGCCGCGTAACGTGATGAAGGCAATGGCCACGGCGATGCACCATTGGACGGCACCCGGCCCCGGCGAGGACAGGTTGTCGCCGACGAAAGTCCCCGTCATCGCCCTGCCGGCGCGAATGGCGAAAACGACCGTAGTGACGGAAAAAAGGCCGACCAGAATCCAGGCGGAGGCCAGGCGCTCCTGGCGGGCAATCCGAAGCCCTTCGCGCCAGATGATCGCGTCGCAGCTGGCGGCGACCAGCGAGAAGAAGACAACGCGCGACCGGAAATCACCCGCGTCATTCCAAAGGACGAGCGGCGGCAGCGTTCCGCAGGCGATAAGGCCGAGGACGACGCTCCATCGGGAGCGGCGACCGCCAAAGCTGCGGATGCCGAGTGCCAGAACGACGTAGCCCATCAAGGTCGAAATGTTGGCGATTTTGATGGACAGAATATCGGGGATCGTGCCGCGGCAGGCGATCCCAAGCGTGCCGATCCCGATCAGGACATTGCTCGCCCCCCACCACGCCTGCCATCGGTCGAAACGACCCGAGGCGAAGGCGAGGAGCTGGACGAGGCCGAGGATCAGGCAGGTCAGCGAGCCGGCAACATACATCGACCTCATGTCGAGGATCATGCAATGTCCTCCGTCGGCACCCGGCTGCGAACTGCGCTATAAAAAAGTAAACTATTTAATTGAATGTGCATAGTTTTTAGACAAGCCTCTCGAATCCCAGCGGATCCGTCTTGTTTGGCCGCCGCCTCAGCCGGCGGCGAGGGTGGTCGTCAATCCCCACCAGAGACCCGCTGCCAAGCCGAATAGAATGCCCGCCGGTAGGCACACCAGCATCTCGCGCATGCCGTAGGTGCCGTCGCTCCGCTGCGGTCCGGCCGACATCGCGGCGAGCGCGACGCCGAAGCCGACGGCCGCCCCGACGATCAGCCCGATGAGCGCCCCGACAACAACCCAGATGATGCGCATCGATGTTTCCCGCCGATAAGATGATCAAGGCAATCTAATGCAGCGTCGGTCGACCGTCGCGAAACCCGAGATCGACGATCATCCAAACGCCTACGGCCGCCAGCAGGATATCCACCCCGATGACGTACCAGATCGCGATGACGTCCGGCACCTGCGGCTGGATGAAGTGCAGCGAGCCAGACACCAGGGCGAGGAACGGCAGCAGGCCGGCAAGCGCCGTCGGCTCGCCGCGGTCGCGCAGCCGCTTGGCCGAGAGGAAGTAGAAGGAGATCGCCAGCAGCAGCACGAAGAATGAAAAGACGAGCAGGTAGACGAAGGCCAGAATCGTCATCGGCGCGAGGAAGGCCGATGTGGCGAGGTCGTGGTGCGCGTAGGGCGCGAGCAGCCGCCAGATCACGGTGGTGCCGACGAGCGCCGCCGCCATCCAGCCGGCGTGGCGGCGCCAGGTCGGGGCGTCGATGGCGCCGTCCTCGGCCTGGAAGAGAAAATGCGCCCGCTCGCGTCGCGTGCCCATCAGTCCCTCAGCAGTTCGTTGATCGCCGTCTTTTCGCGCGTCTTGGCGTCGACGGTCTTGACGATCACCGCGCAATAGAGCGACGGGCCTGGCGTGCCGTTGGGCAGCGGCTTGCCCGGCAGGTTGCCGGAGACGACCACGGAGTAGGGCGGGACGTAGCCGACGTGGACCTGGCCTGTCGCGCGGTCGATGATCTTGGTCGAGGCGGAAATGAACACGCCCATCGACACCACCGCGCCGCGGCCGACGACGACGCCCTCGACCACCTCGGAGCGCGCGCCGATAAAGCAGTCGTCCTCAATGATGGTGGGGTTGGCCTGCAACGGCTCCAGCACGCCGCCGATGCCGACGCCGCCGGAGAGATGCACGTTCTTGCCGATCTGCGCGCAGGAGCCGACGGTCGACCAGGTGTCGACCATGGTGCCGCTATCCACATAGGCGCCGAGGTTGACGAAGCTCGGCATCAGCACGACGCCCGGCGCGATATAGGCCGAGCGCCGCACGATGCAGCTCGGCACCGAGCGGAAGCCGGCCGCCGCATGCTCCGCCGCGCCCCAGCCGTCGAATTTTGACGGCACCTTGTCCCACCACGTCGACCCGCCGGGACCGCCGGAAATCGGCGCCATGTCGTTCAGTCGGAAGGAGAGCAGGACGGCCTTCTTGAGCCACTGGTTGACGTGCCAGGCCTCGGGACCGTCGCCGCCGAGCCGCTCCGCGACGCGCAGCGTGCCCGTGTCGAGCAGGCCCAGCGCCTCGTCGACGGCATCGCGGACCACGCCGGTGGTCGCGGCGGTGATGGCGGCGCGATCGCGAAACGCATCTTCGATCGTGGCGGCGAGGGCGGTGTACGGCATGGGGCGAAAAAATCCTGAACTTTTGAGCGCGCGAGGTTTGGTGGGTGCAAGCGTGGCTGTCAACGGGGACGAAGCGATCCTGCCCCTCGACGGGGGGAGCGGGACCGCCGAAGACGGTGGAGGGGGCCGCGAGGCCCTGTTGCAAAAATGCAAAAATCGCGGCGCGAACAACACCATTTTCGCGTCACGATGCGTCACGCGTCACGATCCTGGCCTTTCGCCTGTCGAGCGCACGAATTCAGCATGAGCGCAGCCCCGGCCCGAATCAAGACCCGGCGCCCGGTCCGATCTTCGCAATCCGACATGCAAGCGCCCGGCAGGACGGAGAGGGCGCCGTCATCGGTGAGCATGGTTGATCCCAAACAAGTGTCCAAGCCGAGCGCCCCTTCACCATGCGCCGCATACGCCCCTCTTCGGCTGTCGCGGATGAGGATATGCGCCGCCATCCCCGATGCTTTGCGCGTCGCGGTGCACAAGCCTCCGCCCGACGTTTACACCGGGTGCGATGCAAGGCTTAGATCGCCCGTCGAGGCCAAGCGGCCAAGGCCCGGCGCAATCGAGAATCCGATGTCCAAACCCCACATCGTCGTCGGCACGCCCTGTTTCGGCGGACTCGTCGGCCAGGCCTACACGCTGTCCCTGCTGGCGTTGTTGCGGGAGGCCAACAAAGGCGGCTTCGATCTCGATGTCGTACTCCTCGGCGGCGATGCCCTCATCACCAGGGCGCGAAGCACCGTGGTGGCGCGTTTTCTCGACACACCGGGCGCGACGCACCTGCTCTTCGTCGATGCCGACATCACCTTCGCCCCGACACAAGTGCTGCGGCTGCTCATCGCCGACAAGGATTTTTGCGCCGCCTTCTATCCGCTGAAGCAGATCGACTGGGGCGCGGTCCCGAGTCGCGTGGTGGGCGGCGAACCGCTGGAGGCGGCGGGCTTGTCCTATGTCGGGTCGCTCTGCGAGGCTCCCGAGCTGCGCGTCGAAAAAGGGTTTGCCACCGCGCGTTATGCCGGCACCGGCTTTCAACTGATCAAGCGCGGGGTGTTCGAGCGAATGGTCAAAGCCTATCCGGAGACGCATTTCACCAAGGTCGACACGCCGGCCGACCGGATGGTGGCGAGCGACAATCTCTATGCCCTCTTCGATCCCGTGATCGACAGTGAGACCGGCCGCTATCTCAGCGAGGATTACGCCTTCTGTCGGCGCTGGCGGGCGATCGGCGGCACCATCTGGCTCGATCTCAAGAGTCGGCTCGGCCATGCCGGGATGCAGACCTTCGCCGGCGACACCAGCGGCCGCCTCAAGACGCTGTTCGATTCCGGCGAGGCCTGATCAGACCGGCGCGATCGCCTGCAGAAACCCTTCGAGGTCGCTGGTCACGAAATCCACGTGCTCGGGCGTGATTTCGCTGACGATCTCGAAGGCCTCGCGGTCGTCCATCGCGCCGGGTTTTGGCACCACCAGGACGGTGGTCATGCCGAGCGCTTTCGGCACCAGCAGGTTGCGGGCGATGTCCTCGAACATCACGGCGCGGGTCGGATCGACGGCATGGCGGGCGAGGAAGCGATGGTAGGTTTCGGCCTCGGGCTTGGGCAGGAGATCGCCGGCCACGATGTCGAAGATATCCTCGAACAGGCCGTCGAGCCCGAGCGCGCTGGCGGTCGACAGCGCGTGATGGCGCGATCCGTTGGTCAGGATCAGCCGCCTCCCGGGCAGGGCGGCGATCGCCGCGGCGAGGACCGGGTTGGGCAGGATCGAGGTGCGGTCGATATCGTGCACGAAGCTGAGAAACGCATCCGGCTCGATCGCGTGATCGACCATCAGGCCGCGGAGCGTGGTGCCGTAGCGCTCATAATAGAATTTCTGCAGCTCGCGCGCGGAAATGCCGTCGAGCCCGTAGAGGTGGGCCAAAAACAGCGTGATCCGCGCATCGATCTTCGGCCAGAGGTCGGTGCCGGCGGGATAGAGCGTGTTGTCGAGATCGAACACCCAGGTTTCGATATGGGCGAAGGCGTGGCGTGTCACGGCTTTGGGGGCAAGGACGGCGGTCATCGCAACGGCACCAAGCCTGGTGTTGGCCCGCAAACCCGCCGTCTGCCTCCCCTCCCCCTTGTGGGGAGGGGTAGGGGTGGGGGTCCCGGTGTTCTTCGATCGACGATTTTTGGAAGTGCCAAAACTGCATCAGCAACGCAGATGGACGGACCCCCACCCCTGACCCCTCCCCGCAAGGGGGAGGGGGACCGGCCGCCTCGCAAACCGGTGGAAAGGCCCAAAATCATCACCGGGTGATCAGCGTGCCCGCGCCGAAGTCGGTGAGCAGTTCCACAAGCACGGCGTGAGGCTGCTTGCCGTCCAGGATGACGACGCCTTCCACCCCCTGTTCGATCGCATAGATGCATGTCTGCACCTTCGGGATCATCCCGCCGGTGATCGTGCCGTCGGCGATCAGCGCGTGGATGTCGGCGACGCTGAGCTGCTTGATGAGGTTCTTGTTCTTGTCGAGCACGCCCGGCACGTCGGTCAGAAACAGCAGGCGTTTGGCGCCGAGCGCGCCGGCGATGGCGCCGGCAAAGGTGTCGGCGTTGACGTTGTAGGTTTCGCCATCGACGCCGGCGGCGACGGGGGCGAGCACCGGGATCAGCTCGCGGCCGAGCACCTGGTTCAGCACCATCGTGTCGACATGGGCGGGCTCGCCGACGAAGCCGAGGTCGATGTCTTCGTCATGACCGGGTTCGCCGGAGTGGACCGCGCCGGCTTTCCGCGCGGTGACCATGTTGCCGTCCTTGCCGCAGAGGCCGATCGCCTTGCCGCCCTCGGCATTGATCATGCCGACGATCTGCTTGTTGATCGAGCCGGCCAGAACCATTTCGACGATTTCAACCGTCGCCTTGTCGGTGATGCGCAGGCCACCGGCAAAGCTCGACTTGATGCCGAGCTTGGCGAGCATCGCGCCGATCTGCGGGCCGCCGCCGTGGACCACCACAGGATTGATGCCGGACTGTTCGAGCAGCACCATGTCGCGGGCGAACTGGCGGGCCTTGTCCTCGTCGCCCATGGCATGGCCGCCATACTTTACGACGATGATCGCATCGTCGTAGCGCAGCATGTGCGGCAGCGCCTGGATGAGGATCGCGGCCTGCTCGTGCGGGTCGGAGGTCATGCCGCTCATCGAAAGTCCCGGTTGGTCACGTCGCAGGGCTTGTAGCGGGTGCAGGCAAGGGGTTCAATGCGGAAGGTTTGGGCGCAGGGTCGAACGATGACAGCCAGACAGCATCTCAGCATCACGCTTCCGAACGGCATGGCGGAAACGGTCGAAGCGAAGATCAGGTCGGGGGCCTACCAATCCGCGAGCGAGGTGATCGAAGATGGTTTGCTGGCGCTGCTGGACCGGGACGCAAGCGTCGAGCGGTGGCTGCGCAATGATGTCTTGGACGGCCATGCCGAATATTTGGCTGATCCCACTACGGGTGTGGCCGCCGACGAGGTGCTGGAGCGCATCAAGGCGGGACGAGCCACTAGCCGGAATTGATTTCAGGGAAGCGTTCTGATCCAAGTCTTGCCGCTGTTCGGCATCCTTTCGTCCTTTAGAAGCAAGCGGCGGAGGTCGTGATCGTGCAGCCTGTTTTTCGAACGTTTCGTGGCTTTGAGTGGTTTCTATGGCAATCCGTTGATGTCGGAGGGCTTGGGGTCTTATTCTTCTTTCTGCCGGCGATGCTTCTTTGATCTTATTGTACTACACTTACCCGGCCGGTGCGCTTTTCGACAGAAAGCGGTTCCTGTGGTTACTTCTGTTTCCAGCAGTGTGGATCTTTATAGGCCTTTGGGGCAGCTATTTCTGGCTCGATACCAGGACGCAGGTCGCACGAAACCCAACCTGGGTAGACTGGCCGCTCAAGTATGGAATTTACGTCTTTTTGGCGGGCGTTGCTGTAGCCGTACTCAGCATGAGACGCGGCCGAACCTTCACAATCTTATTCTCGGTGGGTAACTTCTACTTTGTGCTGGCTATGACATTCCTTGCAGGCATGGCGGTCCACGGGACATGGCTTTAGGAACGCTTGACCGCTTTATTTTAAGCCCCGCGTTGATGCAGCAAAAGCGCCACCGCCTCCCGCAGCTCCGGCACGCCTTCACCCGTCTCCGACGAGGTAAAGATCACCTCGGGAAAGGCGGCCACGCGCTTGCGTAGCTCGATCACCGTGTCTTCGATCCGCTTCGCGCGCTCGGAGACTTTCACTTCGTCCTTCTTGGTCAGCACGATCTGATAGGACATCGCGGCGCGATCCAGCGTGTCGAACATCTCGTAGTCGACCGGCTTCAGGCCGTGGCGTCCGTCGATCAGCACGAAGACGCGCGCCAGCGGCGCCCGCCCGCGCAAAAAGTCGTTCATCAGGCTGTTCCACGACGAGATCTTCGCCTTGGAGGCGCTGGCGAAGCCATAGCCCGGCATGTCCACCAACCGCAGCTTGCTCTCCTCGACGCTCGGGCCGAGCGCGAAGAAATTGAGCTGCTGGGTGCGGCCCGGCGTGTGCGACGTCCGCGCCAGGGTCTTGCGGTTGGTCAAGGCGTTGAGCAGCGAGGACTTGCCGACGTTGGAGCGTCCGGCGAAGGCGATCTCCGGCGGCCCGACCGGCGGCAGGGCGTCGGGCTTCGACGCCCCCCAGATGAACTCGCATTCGGCGGCGAACAGCTTGCGCCCGATCTCCGCGAAGTCGGGGGCTGCCGGCTCCGCGGCTGACAGTTCGGTCAAGTCGTCGCCTTCTTGCGGAACAGGCCGGTGATGTTGTCCCACAGCTCCAGCTTGGTGCCGGCGCGCTTCATGATGATCGACTGCTGGATCACGGTCAGCGTGTTGTTGACGGTCCAGTAGATCACCAGGCCCGACGGAAAGGTGCCGAGCATGAAGGTGAAGATGACCGGCATCCAGGCGAACATCGCCTTCTGCACGGGATCGGCCGGCTCGGGGTTCATCTTCATCTGAAGGAACATCGAGAAGCCCATGATCAGCGGCCAGATGCCGATCGCCAGGAAGTGCCCGATCAGCGGCAGCGCCGTCGGATTGTACGGCAGCAGGCCGAACAGGTTGAAGACGTTGGTCGGATCGGGCTGCGACAGATCGTGGATCCAGCCGAAGAACGGCGCCTGACGCATCTCGATGGTGACGAACAGCACCTTGTAGAGCGAGAAGAAGACCGGGATCTGGATCAGCATCGGCAGGCAGCCGGCGACGGGATTGATCTTTTCCCGCTTGTAGATCTGCATCATTTCCGACTGCTGCTTGGCCTTGTCGTCGGGATAGCGCTCCTTCAGGGCAGCCAGCTGCGGCTGGGCGTTCTTCATCTTCGCCATCGACGTGTAGGAGCGGTTGGCGAGCGGATAGAACACGGCCTTCACCAGGAAGGTGATGGCGATGATCGCAATGCCGAAATTGCCGACGATCTTGTAGATGCCGTCGAGCAGGAAGAACATCGGCTTGGTGATGAAGTAGAACCAGCCCCAGTCGATCAGCAGGTCGAATTTCTCGATGCCGAGGTTTTTCTTGTAGGCATCGAGCACTGCCGTGACCTTCGCGCCGGCGAACAGTCGCGACGCGGTGCCGGCGCTGCCGTTGGCCGGAATCGTCAGGGCCTCGCCGAGCGTGTCGGTCTGAAACACCTTCTGGTCGGTGCCGCGGGCGGAAAAGCTGCCGTCGAACGTCTGCTTCTGGTCGGGGACCAGCGCGGTCGCCCAATATTTGTCGGTGAAGCCGATCCAGCCACCGGCGCCCTTCAGGCTCTTCGTCGCCTTGGGCTCCTTCTCGATCGAGGCGTAGGTCAGCTCCTGCACGCCGGAATCGCCGATGACGCCGACATAGCCTTCGTGCAGCACGGAATAGCCCGAGGTCTTGGGCAGGCCCTGGCGCAGGATCAGCGCGTAAGGGTAAAGCGCGACGGGCGCCGCGGTCTTGTTGTCGATGGTGTCGCTGAGCGTCAGCATGTATTCGTCGTCGACGGCGATGGTGCGGTGGAACACCAGGCCCTGGCCGTTGTCGTAGGTCAGCGTGACCGGCGTCGACGGGGTCAGCGCGCCGCCGCTCGAGGTCCACAGCGTGTCGGCCGTCGGCAGCGCGATCTTGACGCCGGGCTGGGCGACGTAGCCGGACTCGGCATAATAAGGTGCCGGAGCGTTGGCGGGAGAGAGCAACTCGATGTTCGCGCTCGCGGGGTCAGGCGTCTCGCGATAATCCTTCAGCACGATGTCGTCGACGCGCGCGCCCTTCAGCGCGATGGAGCCGATCAGCTTCGGCGTCGCGATCGTCACGCGGGGGCTGTCGGCGAGCGCGTCCTTGCGGTCCTTGGTGGTCTGCGGCGTCTGCGGCGCGACGCCGCCCTGTGGGGGCGCGTTGACCGAGGGCTGCGGGATCGCACCCGGCGCGCCAGGCGTCGTGCCGTTCTTGGTGTCGGTCACCGCCGCGGTCTGCGCCTGCTGCGCCCGCATCTTCGCCATCTGCGGTCCGGCGTAGAAATAATTCCACGCGATGACGACGAGCACCGAGAGAGCGATCGCAAAATAATAATTTCTGTTGTCGGATTTCATCGGCCTGGCCTGGTCCTCTTCGACCCACCCGGCGGGAGCGCCTGGTTGAGCCGCTTCGATGCGTCGTGAGGGCGCGCCTCGGCGTGTACGCTTCGGATTGCGCGGGTAAGATCGGTCTGCAGTGTCGAAAAGGGCAAGCGGATCGCTTCGAGACGGGCGATTACCACATAGTCATGGCCGGACCGGACCGGAAGACCGTCGCTCAGTCGCAGCGCCTCGCGAAGCCGGCGTCGGGCGCGATTGCGGACGACGGACCCGCCGACCTTCTTGGTCACGGTAAAGCCGACGCGGGCGATCTGACTCTCGCCCTGGGCCTCGCTGTCCTCGACGGGACCGGCCTGGAGGCTGAACGCCTTGCCATGCCAGCGGCGACCCTTGGCCGCGCGCAGAAAATCGGCACGGCGTTTCAGCCGGCCGATCGCAACGTCTTGGTCTTGCCTGGACGGGTGAGCCGGCGACGTCCCGGAGGCTTCGCCGCTCGCGTCAGGGTCCCGCATCGCGCAACCCTCTCTTGGAAGAGGCAGCCTTCGACCGGCCGCCGTCATGACGAAAGCTCAGGCCGACAGGCGCTTGCGGCCGCGCGCGCGACGGGCCGCGATGATGCGACGGCCACCGACGGTTTCCATGCGGGCGCGAAAGCCATGGCGGCGCTTGCGCACGATCTTGGAGGGCTGATAAGTCCGCTTCACGTCTCTTACTCCATCTCGGCCGACGCGGCATGCTTCGCCACAAATCTGGTCGAGGCCGATATCGCTATTGAAAAACGCAAGTCGGGCCGGGGCCTTGAGGGAAGGCGCGTCCGACACCGTCAGATTGCTGGGTCTTATAGGAGGAAGACGGGAGGGAAGTCAATTTGCTAGACGCGCCTAATCGATATCCAATTCGAACGCCGCCGGGATGTGCAGCGGCCAGCGCCACGGCGCGAGATATATCGCGTCGGCGCGCAGCGTCAGGCGGGTGGCGTAGGCCTGGTTGGCGAGAAAGGCGCGGGCGGCGCGCGCCATGCGTCGACGCTTGGCCGGTTCGATCGCGATGCGGGCGCTGTCGAGCGAGGACCGCAGCTTCACCTCCACGAAGGCCAGCGCGTCGCCCCGCCGCGCCACGATGTCGATCTCGCCGCCTTTGATCGTATAGCGGCGGGCGATGATGCGATAGCCTTTGCAGCGGAGATAGAGAATCGCCGCCCACTCGGCGCCGTGTCCGGCGCGGTGGGCGCGCTGGCGATCAGCGCGGGAGCGCCGCATGGCCTTCCGCCGCCAGCGCCACCGCCCGGGCATAGACTTTTCGGCGTGGCTGTCCGGTGTCGGCGGAAACCACCGACGCTGCGTCCTTGACCGACAACGTCGCCAGCGCCGTGCGGATCTTGGCGTCGAGCGCGTCGCCGTCGAGCGACGGGATGTCCTCGCCGGGCGGGCCAACCAGCAGCACGATCTCGCCGCGCGGCGCATCCTCGCTCGCGAATTCCGCGGCAAGGACGGGCAGCGTGCCGCGGCGCACCGTCTCGAACATTTTGGTCAGCTCGCGCGCCATCGCGGCGTCGCGATTGCCGAGCACCGCGGCAAGATCCTCGAGTGTCGCCGCCACGCGGCGCGGCGATTCGAAGAACACCAGAGTCCCGGGGATCGTCGCGAGTTCGGCGATGCGCTGGCGGCGCGCGCCGCTTTTGGGCGGCAAAAATCCCTCGAAGAAGAAGCGGTTGGTCGGCAGGCCGGCGACGACCAGCGCCGCCAGCACGGCGGAGGCGCCGGGCAGCGACTTGACGTCGATGCCGCGCTGCACCGCCTCGCCCACCAGCCGGAAGCCGGGGTCGGAAATCAGCGGCGTGCCGGCATCCGAGACGAGCGCCAGCGCTGCACCGGCTTCGAGCTTGGCGAGAAGCTGCGGCCGCACCT
Organism: Beijerinckia sp. L45; assembly: GCF_009765775.1. Classification (GTDB taxonomy): domain Bacteria; phylum Pseudomonadota; class Alphaproteobacteria; order Rhizobiales; family Beijerinckiaceae; genus RH-AL1. The sequence continues at coordinate 78,661 of NZ_LMUU01000216.1, read as the reverse complement.
GATCGGCATTGTGCTCGTGATAGGGAAACAGCGGCGTGGTGATGCCGTAGTGCGCCAGCAGCGTTTTCGTCACCCGCGTGTCCTCGGCCAGCACCAGATCGGCGGCGGCGAGCGTCGCCAGGGCGCGGAAGGAAATATCACCGAGGTTGCCGATCGGCGTCGCCACGACGTGAAGGCCGGCGCTGATCGCTTCGGCCTCCGCCCGCAGGCCGAAGGCGGTGAAGGCGCTTGCCGCGGGCGATTTCTGGGGCTGCGACATGGGCGAGGGACGTTTCCTGTGGACTTGAGAGGGGTACCGCATCAGCTTTGGCGGCGGTCTGCAAGCGCCGAGAACGATCCGTTGCGAAGTCGTCTTTGAACGAGGCATCGGCTCAGGCCACGGAGGCCATGGAAGAAAAAACGCCTCCGACAATCAGGCGAAAGCGGTCGTTTCCTGTTGAACGGCAAGCGCAAATCGCAGGACGCCATTTTTTTGCTGCAGGAATTGGCTGTTGTAGGCGTATTGTTAAGCACGTGCGATCGACGCGACCATTCGCCTCCGACAGCGTTGGCCGATGAAACGACGCGAGGGAGTGCCGTAACCGCGGTGCGGAGCGACGGCTGATAGCGAGGCAATAGGCAGGTGCGGGCAATTCGATCTTCGGCGATGCGCCGGTCCCTGGTTTCCCCGGCCGTGCGCCTGGCGCTTCTCGCCGGTTCGACCTGTCTCCTCGCAGCCTGCGGCGGCGGCACCGTCAGCAATGTCGGCAAGCTGAGCAGCGACAGCGACGTCTCCGCCAATGCGCCGGTCGGCAAGGTCGATTCGCAGCCGCTTCCCGGCGCGGCGGCTGCCGGCGACACCATCGGCACGGGCGCCGTCAAAGTGGCTTTGATCCTGCCGCTGACCTCGGCCAACGGCCAGCCGAGCCTCGTCGGCCAGTCCATGCGCAACGCGGCCAATCTCGCCTTGTCCGAGTCCGGCAGCACCGATCTGACGATTCTTGTGAAGGACGACCATTCCGATCCCGACGGCGCCCGCAATGCGGCGCAGGCGGCGCTCGGCGACGGGGCCGAACTGTTCATCGGGCCGCTCTTCGCCCCAGACGTCCGCGAAGCGGGCAAAGTGGCGCGTGGCGCCGGCAAGCCGATGATCGCGTTTTCGACCGACACGTCGACCGCCTCGCGCGGGTCCTACCTGTTGTCCTTCCTGATCGAAAGCTATGTCGACCGCATCGTCGATTACGCCGCCGCCAAGGGCAAGAAATCCATCGCCGCGCTGATTCCCGACAACGACTACGGCCGCGTCGCCGATGCCGAATTCGAGCAGGAAGCCGCGAAGAAGCACATGCGTGTGCAATCGATCGAACATTATTCGCCGCAGACGCTGCAGGTCTCGGTCAAGAAGGTGGCGGCCCTGGGCGACCAGATCGATTCCCTGTTCATTCCGGAACAGGCCGACGCGATGCCCGCGATGTCGGAGGCGCTGCTCGCCGCCGGCCTCGACGGCAAGCGGGTGCAGATCATGGGCACCGGCCTATGGAACGACGCGCGGGTGCTGAACCTGCCGGCGCTGCAGGGCGCCTGGTTCGCCGCGCCGGAGAACGGCGGCTTCAATTCCTTCGCCGCTCGCTACCGCGCCAAATACAATGCCGATCCGACGCGGATCGCGACTTTGTCCTATGACGCCGTGTCGCTTGCGGCGGCGCTCGCCAAGATGCAGGGCAGCCAGCGCTTTTCCGAAACCGTGCTGCTCAACAAGTCCGGCTTCAACGGCGCCGACGGCGTGTTCCGCTTCCGCGGCGACGGCCTGAACGATCGCGGTCTGGCGGTGCTGCAGATCAACGGTGGCAGCGCCGCCCCGGTCAGCCCGGCGCCGCGGAACTTCAATGGCGGCTCGGCGACGTAAGCGCTCGGCTAGCACTCCGTCTGCTCGAGCGCCTCGAGAAGCCGCCCCGCAGACAGCGACAAGGCTGCGCGCGACCGCAGACAGATCCGCAGATCCCGGCGCGCCCAGATATCGGTGAGCGGCACCTGGACGATCGCCATCGTCTTCGCTGCCCGTCTGGCGGTCGTCTGCGGCACGATGCCGATGCCGACCGCGGCTTCGACCAGACGGCAGACGCCGTCGAATCCGCGCAGTTGTACCCGCAACGTCAGGCGGCGCCCTTCGCGGGCGGCCCGGGCGGCGAGAAAGCGGGTCAGCGCGCTGCCCCAGTCGAGGCCGACGATGTCCTGATCGAGCACGTCGGCGAAGGCGATCTCTGAACGCGTCGCGAGGGCATGGCCAGGCGCCACGACCAGCACGAAGCGATCCTCACGGAAAGCGCAGGTTTCCAGCGTGCCGGTGTCGACCGTCCCGGCGACGATGCCGAGGTCGGCCGCGCCTTCAGCCACGAGGCCGACGATCTCGTCGCTGACGCGTTCCTGCAAGTCGACCGTGGTCCCGGGATAGGCGGCGAGAAAACGCCCCAAGACCTCCGGTAAGAACTCGACGAGCGCGTTGGTGTTGGAGAGCATGCGGACGTGGCCGGCCGCGCCGCCGGCGTAGGAGCCGAGGTCCTCGTGCATCCGATCGGCCTGGCTGAGCAACGTACGCGCATGAACGAGCAGGGCATGCCCGGCCGCGGTCGCGGTCACGCCCTGGCGGCTTCGCGTGAAAAGCACGGCGCCGAGGCGGGTTTCCATGCCTTTGACGCGGGTGCTTGCGGCGGCGAGCGCAAGGTTGGCGCGCGCCGCGCCCGCCGTGATGCTGCCCGCCTCGGCGATGTGGCGAAACAGGTTAAGGTCGTCTAGTTCGAGATGCCGCATGGCGATCCTTCGGAAACGGCGAAGCCTAGCTCCCAAAGCGGCGAATTTCTGTGGCCTGGCTGCTCGTGCAAGCGTTCGCTGAAGCCGAAGGATAGATTGATGAGCGGGAGTGTGTCGAGCGGATTGCTGTTGCCCGCCGCCGTAACAGCCGCGACCATCCTGCTCTGGGCCACGGCGCTTCTGCCGGAATATCTCGTCGCGCTGCTGTTCTTCGCCGCGGCGATGGTACTGCGCTTGGCGTCAGCCGAGACCGTGTTCGCCGGCTTTGCGTCGCCCGCCTTCTGGCTCATCCTCAGCGGTTTCGTGCTCGGCATTGCCATCCGCAAGGTCGGACTAGCCGATCGCATCGCCAACCTCATCGCATCGCGGATGACGCGGTCGTGGCCGCAGGTGGTCGGCGGCGTGGTGCTGCTGACCTATGCGCTCGCCTTCGTGATGCCCTCCAACATGGGCCGCATCGCGTTGCTGATGCCGATCGTCATGGCGCTCGCCGATCGCGTCGGGCTGGCACCAGAGGATCGCGGGCGGATCGGCCTGGCCCTGGCCGTCGGCTTCGGCACCTTTCAACTCTCCGCCAGCATTCTGCCGTCCAACGTGCCGAACCTTGTCATGGCCGGCGCCGCGGAACGGGCCTTTGGCCTGCACCTCGCCTATCTGCCGTATCTTCTGCTGCATGCGCCGGTGCTCGGCCTCGCCAAGGGCGTGGCTCTGACGGCGTGTGTCGCCTGGCTGTTTCCGGCGTGTCCGTCAGTCGTCGCGCCATCGACCGCGCCGCCACCGTGGAGCGCCGACGAGCGCCGGCTCGGCTGTTTGCTTCTGGTCACCCTGGCGCTGTGGATGACCGACAGTTTTCACGGCATCGCGCCGGCCTGGGTGTCGTTGGCGGCCGCCTGCCTGTGTCTGCTGCCGCGGATCGGCTTCGTCACCGGCGACGAATTCGCCAGCGGCGTGAACATCCGCACCTGTCTCTACATCGCTGGCATTCTGGGGCTGGCGGCGGTAGTCACCCAGACCGGGCTGAGCGACGTGCTGGGGCACGCTCTTCTGGCGGTGACCCCGCTCGACCCGGCCCGGCCGGCGCAGGATTTTGCGGCGCTCATCGGCCTGACCTCGCTGATGAATTTCGCGCTAACGGCCAACGGCGTGCCTGCCCTGTTCACGCCGCTGGCGGGGCGCATGGCGGAAAGCTCCGGCTTGTCGTTGATGACCGTGCTGATGATCCAGGTGATCGGCTATGCCACGCCGTTCCTGCCGTACCAGGCCGCGCCGATCGTCGTGGCGATGGGCATGGGCGGCGTGTCCCCACGGGACGGCACCAAGCTGTGTCTCGTCCTGGCTGTCGTGACCATGCTGGTGTTGGCACCGCTGGATTACGTGTGGTTTCGGGTGTGGGGGTGGATTGGCTAACCGATGGCCGTTGAAGCAGGAATCTTGAGCAATAAGCTCTCGGTCTTTCTTCCGAACACATGAGATCAGAGTCACCGTAGGGCATGGGCGATCTCATTCAAAGGCGGTATTCGAATGCACGACAGCGTGATAGCGAACTGAAAAAGAAGGGGTTTCGCGGCGCAAGAGCTACGATAGGTTACCCGCATGCCTGAGATCTTCCCTTTTCCCATAAATGTTCCTGAGCGCGACCTGATCGACCTTCGGACGCGACTTGAACATACACGGCTTCCCGAGCCTCAGACGGTGTCCGACGCTACGCAGGGCATCGAACTGGACAGCCTTAAGGCCCTGCTGGAGGCCTGGAGACACCACGATTGGCGTGGATTGGAGGCACGGTGGAACGCGACTCCCCATTACCGCACCCGCCTCGACGGTCTCGACATCGCATTTTGGCACCTCCGCTCGCCCGAGCCCACCGCAATTCCTCTTGTTCTGACCCATGGTTGGCCGGGTTCTGTGCTCGAGTTCGAGAAGATCCTCGGACCGCTTACCGATCCGGTCGCGCATGGCGGTTCGGCGGAAGACGCGTTTCACGTCGTTGTCCCATCGCTTCCGGGGTACGGGTTCAGCGACCGGCCCCGCGAAAGTGGCTGGAACCCCGGCCGCACCGCGCGCGCCTGGGCCGAACTCATGTCCTTGCTGGGCTATGAGCGTTTTGGCGCGCATGGCGGTGACTGGGGCGCCTCCATCAGCATCGAGCTAGCCCGCCAAGTCCCCGATAGGGTCGCCGGACTACATCTGACGATGCCGTTCGCGTCGCCCCTGCCGGAAGACAGCACTTCAGCTGACGACGCGGAGAAGCGCATTGTCGAAAAGCGCGGCCAGTTCCTAACGGAAGGTTTAGGCTTCGTGATGATTCAGGCCACGCGCCCGCAGACGCTCGGTTACGCCTTGCTCGACTCTCCTGCCGGGCTCGCCGCGTGGCTCGGCGAGAAGCTCGTCGCCTTCTCGGACATGCGACCCGAGGCTGGCGGCGGAGTCAGCCTCGCGCAGCAACTGGACAATATCGCCCTGTATTGGTTTACAGGGACAGGCGCCTCGACAGCGCGCTGGTACTGGGAAGCCGTACGATCGCGAGCGCGGAATGCGGCGGAGGAAAATGCTCAGTTTGTGACTGTTCCCACTGCCTGCACCCTGTTTCCTGGCGAACCGTACCCGATCGCGCGGCGATGGGCCGAGCGACGCTTTCACAACCTTATCTCATGGAATGAGATGAAGATCGGTGGGCACTACCCCGGTTGGGAGCAGCCGGATCTTTTGATCGCCGAACTCAGAAACGCATTTCGCCATGCACGGCGCGGGACCGAGGACGATGGACCGGCGAGGGCTCGCGGCTAAGCCGTGCCCTGCTAGGCCGCCAGATCCGCCACAACGGCATCCAGCACCGGGAACCCCGCGGCGCTGACGCGCAGCCGGCCGAGTTGCGTCAGCTCGACCATGCCTTCTTCCATCAGCGACGACACGCGGCTGCGGTCGAGCATGCGGCCTGAGAGCGCCTCGAACTGCGTCGGCTCGATGCCTTCGGAAAGCCGAAGCCCCATCAGCAGGAACTCGTCGCCCTGTTCCTCGGTGGTCAGCAGTTCGTCTTCCACCAGGCCGTGGCCATCGGTCTCGACGATCGTCAGCCACATCTCCGGATGGCGCTCGGTCGAATGCGCGCGGCGGCCCTTCGGCGTGGTGATGCGGCCATGGGCGCCGGGGCCGACACCGACATATTCGCCGTAGCGCCAATAAATGAGATTGTGCCGGCTCTCCGCACCGACGGCGGCGTGGTTGGAGATCTCGTAGGCCGGCAGTCCGGCCTTGTTCATCGTGTCCTGCGTCACGTCCCAGAGGTCGCGGGCCTGGTCGCTGTTCGGCACGATGAGCTTGCCGGCGTTGCGCAGGCGCTCGAACATCGTGTCGGGCTCGATGGTGAGCTGGTAGAGGGACATGTGGTCCCGTGCGCGCTCGATGCCGGACTCGAGCTCGGCCTTCCAGGCGGCCACCGTCTGATTCGGCCGGGCGTACATCAGGTCGAAGGAGTAGCGCTCGAAGATCGAGCCGGCGATTTTTACCGCGGTCAGGGCTTCGGCGGCGGTGTGGAGGCGACCGAGCGCCTTCAGGTCGGCGTCGTTCATCGCCTGCACGCCGAGCGACACGCGGTTGACGCCTGCTGCCCTGTAGCCGGTGAAGCGGTTGGCTTCGACGCTGGTCGGATTGGCTTCGAGCGTCACCTCGACGTTCGGGTCGACGGTCCAGTTGGCGGCGATGGCGTCGAGAATCGCGGCGACGGTGCCGGGCTTCATCAGCGAGGGCGTACCGCCGCCGAAGAAGATCGAGGAGACGGTCCGGCCCTTGGTCAGCTTGGCGCGATGCGCCAGTTCGGTGCGGAAGGCGGCGACATAGCGCGCCTCGTCGACCGGCGCCGAGCGCACGTGGCTGTTGAAGTCGCAATAGGGACATTTCGACAGGCAGAACGGCCAGTGGACGTAGACCGCGAAGCCCGGGTTAGCTGCTTTGTAGAGTTGACTGGCCATTGTTGCCCTGTCGCATGCGTCGCTGCCCAAGTCACGCCATACCGGCGGTGCAGCGTCGACCATCCACGACGACGGTGCCACGCCGCCTCTTAAGAATGCGTTTACCACGTTTTCATTAGATGCGGCTTGGCCGTTACAGGCGCGCACCCGGAATGAATCGTTGAGTTATCTGCAACCGCCGCCCAACCCGTCGCCCGTCGTCGTGGTCAAGGACGTCGGCGGCTACGTCAACGAGTATGCCGCGCAGACGGAAATCTACCGGCAGACGAATCGCGAGGTGCGGCTGCACGAGTGCCGCTCCGCCTGCACGATGGCACTCAGCCTGCCGAACGTCTGCGTCTATCCCGATTCGATTCTCAAATTTCATCAGGCTTACGATCCGCGCAACCACGCCACGAACTACGGCGTCTCGGATCAGCTGTTCGGCACCTATCCGCCGGCGGTCCGCGCCCGGCTCGGCACGCTGACCCATGATTATCACGTGCTGCGCGGGTCGGAGCTGATCGGCCTCGGCATCCGCGATTGCAACACGCCGCAGGGCCCGCGCATCATGGTCGCTGCGGCGACCCTGAAGCCGCTGCCCGAGACGATGACCTCGGGCGGCCCCGGCCTGTCCTCGCTGACCGGCAAGCTGGAAGGCATGATGTCGGTGTTCAACACGCCCGCGCCCACCCTGCCACGGACGCAGGGCGCTCCGCCGCCGGAGAAGAAGCCGGTGCCGAGCGAACTGCTGCTGACGCAGATCCCGCTGCCGCCGACCCGGCCGGCCTCGATCGAGGTGGCGAAGGCCGAGCTGGTCACGCCGGACGCGTCCACCGTGGCTCCCGCGGACGACACGTTCGTGCCGTTTGGGACTGGGGGCATGCCAACGCCGCCCAAAAAGCCGGTGATGCTGGTCGCCTATACGCCGTCGCTGGCGCCGATCCCGTTCATGCGCAAGATCGACGGCGCCGCGGCGATCCTGCCGACGAAATTCGTGCCGTTCGAAAAGGCGAAGATCTGAGGCTTTGGGCCATTACGTCAGCCCGATCCGTCGCCAGATCATCAACAGTGACGCCAGGCTGATGAAGGCCACGCAGGTGAGATAGTAGGCCGGCGCCAAGCCACCAATGATTGTGCCGAGCGAGGCCATGATCACCGGCCCCATGCCGCCGAACAGCGTCACCCCGATATTGTAGCTCAGCCCCAGGCCCGTCGCGCGGCTGTAGGCCGGGAACAGATCCGCCATGCAGGCCGCCAGCGGCCCGTAGTAGAGCGCCTTCAGCGTCGCGAGCCAGAACACCGCGAGGACGATCGTCGTCGCCGTCGGCTTGTTGGTGAGGAACAGGAACGATGGGTAGATCGACAGGATCAGCATCAGCGTGACCACGACCATCATCCGGGTGCGCCCGACGAAATCCGACATCCATCCGGCCAAAGGCACGACGATGCTGAGCACCAGGCCGCCGGCGAAGGCCGCGGTGAAGCCGACGGTCGCCGGCATGTTGAGCGTCTTGACCACATAGGTCGGCATGTAGACCAGCAGGTAGTTTACCGCCGTCGAGATCGCGAGGACGCCGATGGCGAGGCCGACGCGCCCCTTCTGTTCCAAAAACACCGCCTGGGTCGGCGACTTGCCGGCGATGAGGGCGGGTGGCGCCGTGGCGTCCTCGATGCGGTTGCGGATGTAGAGGCCGACAGGCCCGATGAGGACGCCGAAAAGGAACGGCAGACGCCAGCCCCAGTCCTGGAGGTCCGCGGGCGTCATCAGCAGCCCAAGCCCCATGCCGAAGGAGGCCGCAACGAGGGTGCTGAACCCCTGGCTGGCGAACTGCCAGGTGGCGGTCAAGCCGCGCCGCTCCGGCGCATGTTCCACCAGAAACGCCGTCGAACTGCCGAATTCGCCGCCGGCGGAAAACCCCTGCAGCAGGCGGGCGATCAGAATGCCGGCGGGGGCGAAGAGGCCGATGGTGGCGTAGCCGGGCATGACGGCGATCGACAGCGTGCCGAGCGTCATCAGCACGATGGAGATCATCAGCGACGCCTTGCGCCCATGCTTGTCGGCATAGGCGCCGAGCACGATGCCGCCGATCGGTCGGCTGAGATAGGAGATGCCGAAGGTCCCGAGCGCCAGAAGCATCGACGTCGCCGGATCGCTCGCGGGGAAGAAGGCCTTGGAAATGTACAGCGCGAAATAGCCGTAGACGGTGATGTCGAACCATTCGAGCGCGTTGCCGATGGAGGTCGCGAAAATCATCGTTCCGATGTTTTTGCGCGCCACACTGCCGTGAAGGGCATCCGGGCCGGCCGCCTCTGTCACCGCTGTCATGACGGGCAATCCTTTGCGGTGCCCATCAGGCGAGCGTCACGGTTGCGATGCTGCGCGCGCGCTGCGCCAGGATCGCCGGACCTTGTTCGCCGAGGTCCCAGAACAGGCCGGCCATCATCGCCAAGCCTTCGCGGGCGACGGAGCCGAGCAGGTGCTCGTCCGGCGCATGCTGCGCGCAGGCGGGATAGGAGTGCGGGATCCACAGCGTCGGCAGGCCCAGGATGTCGGAAAAGGCGTCGTTGGGAAGCGAACCGCCGAAATTCGGCAGCAGCGCCGGTTTTTTGCCCGTGCTGGCGGCGAGCGACGTCATCGCCCAATCGACCCAGGGGTCTTCGAGATCGAGGCGGGTGGCGACGAAGGCCTCCATCCGGCTCGGGCGCACTGCGACCATCGGGAACCCGTGCGCGTCGAGATGCGTGCGCACGATCGGCACCAGGTTCTGCCAGTCGGTGCCGACGACGAAGCGCAGCTGCATCGTCGCCTTGGCGTTGCCGGGGACGGCGTTGATCGGGGTCTCGGGATCGCCGGTCTTGAAGGCCAGCACCTCGATGGTGTTCCAGGCGAACAGCCGCTCCTCCGGGCTGAGGCCGGGCTCGCCCCAGTCGGTATCGATGTCCGGGTCCGTTTCGCCACCGCCGACATGCACGTCGGCGAGCGCGGCCTTGACGGCGGGCGGGATCGGCGGCGGCAGCAGACCGTCCACGAGGATCCGGCCCTGAGCGTTGACGAGGCAGGCGATGGCGCTTGCCAGCACGGTGCCGGGATTGCGTAACAGCCCGCCCCAGTTGCCGGAGTGATAGGCGTTCGGCCTGATATCGACGTCGAGCTCGAAATTGAAGGCGCCGCGCGATCCCAGGAACAAGGTAGGGCGCTCGGCGGTGAGCCGCGGGCCGTCGGAGGCGATCAGCAGATCGGCCGCCAGCGCCTCGGCATGCGTGGCGCAGATCGCCCGCAGGCCTGGCGATCCCATCTCCTCGCCCATCTCGATGATCAGCTTGGCGTTGAAGCCGAGTTTTCCGTCTCGTGCGCCCAGGACCTGCTCGAGCGCCGCCAGATTGATGACGTGCTGGCCCTTGTTGTCCGCCGTGCCGCGGCCATACCAGCGATCGCCCTCGACGGTCACCGCCCAGGGGTCGAGACCCGCGCGCCACTGGCGGGCATCGCTGCGCACGGTGTCGCCGTGGCCGTAGATCAGGACCGTCGGCAGCGCGGGGTCTTCGAGCCGCTCTGCCAGGAGAAACGGCCCGTTCCTGCCGTCGGGATTGGGCAGGATGCGCGACGTGAACCCGAGACGTGCGATGTCGGCGCCGAGGCCATCGCGGAGATAGGCGTCCAGCGCGGCGTTCTGGTCCGGCGCCTGGCTCTCGGTGCGGCGCGCGACTTTATCCTGCAAGGCGGCGAGAAAAGCGCCATCGTCGAAGTAGGCAGTCGCTGCGGCGGCGGCGTCGGCTCGGCTCATCAGACTCGGTCTTTCGGTAGGGCCTCGGCGGCAGGCGAGCTTTCTTATCCACGAGGCGAGGCGAAACGCAAAGACGGCGCCGGATCAACGCCGCCAGCGGCATCCCGCGGCTAGCCAAATCCGGCCTCCCATGCTTCAAGGCGCGCCACTGCCAACTTTGGGGCCGCGACCATGACAAGCTACTCGCTCTTCCTTCTGCCCGGCGACGGGATCGGCCCCGAGGTCATGGTCGAGGTCGAGAAGGTCATCGGCGTGTTCGAAGCCGACGGCTCCGCGCGGTTCGATCTCGACCACGGCCTCGTCGGCGGCTCGGCCTACGACGCGCATGGCGTGCCGATCAGCGACGCCGACATGGCCAAGGCGCAGGCGGCCGACGCCGTGCTGCTCGCCGCGGTCGGCGGCCCGAAGTGGGACGGCGTGCCCTACGAGGTCCGTCCGGAGAACGGCCTGCTGCGGCTGCGCAAGGATATGCAGCTTTACGCCAACCTGCGTCCGGCGATCTGCTATCCCGCACTGGCCGACGCCTCGTCGCTGAAGCGCGAGCTGATCGACGGCCTCGACCTCGTCATCGTCCGCGAGCTGACCGGCGGCGTCTATTTCGGCGAGCCGAAACAGATCATCGACCTCGGCAACGGCCAGAAGCGCGGCATCGATACCCAGGTCTACGACACCTACGAGATCGAGCGGATCGGCCGGGTCGCCTTCGAACTCGCGCGGCAGCGCGACCATCGACTCGTCTCTTCGGAAAAGCGCAACGTCATGCTGTCCGGCGTGCTGTGGAACGAGGTTATCACCGCGCTGGGCAAGCGCGACTACCCCGACGTCGCGCTGGAACATCATCTCGCGGACTCCCTCGGCATGCAGCTGGTGCGCCGGCCAAAACAGTTTGACGTCATCGTCACCGACAACTTGTTCGGCGACATGCTGTCGGATGTCGCCGCCATGCTCACCGGCTCGATTGGCATGCTGCCCTCGGCCTCGCTCGGCGACGTCGATCCGCGAACCGGCCGCCGCAAGGCGCTTTACGAGCCGGTCCACGGCTCGGCGCCTGACATCGCGGGCCGCGGTCTCGCCAACCCGATCGCGATGATCGGCTCGCTCGCGATGGCCATGCGCTACACCTTCGATCGCGCCGATCTCGCCGACCGGATCGAGGCGGCGATCGCCGGCGTGCTGGCCAAGGGTCTGCGCACCGCCGACATCAAGGGCGATGCGGCGACGCATATTTCGACGAGCGAGATGGGCGATGCCATCGTCGCGGAGCTCACGGCTTAGAACGAAAGTAAAAGGCCTTTGCCTGAACCTTAGCAGTAAAATTGCGTTATCAGGGTCTGCGCATCACGCGCTCACGGGGTTTTCGATGAACAAGGTCCTGCTCACTCTCGCTCTCTGCGGCAGCATCGCCGGTGTCACGCTTGCCGCGCCGCTCGCGCAGGCCGCGCCGGGCGGCTGCTTGAAGTATGGCGCAGCGGGCGCCGTTGCCGGTCATGTCGCCGGTCATCACGCCGTCAGGGGCGCGCTGCTTGGTTGCGCCGCGGGCATGTATCAGCGCCACCGCTACAACAAGGAGCAGCGCGCGCTGCATAACGGAACGTAAACTGTCTCGTCCGACAGTGGGAAGCGCCGGCCTCAGGGCCGGCGTTTTCATTTGAGCGCGAGGTCGCTGTCCACAGGCCGACGCGGCCTGCGTTGATCTGCGACGACGAACCTGGAAAAACGGTACGATCTGCCGATTCGTCGGCCTGCCTGGGGTTGAGCAAAACGATGGCGAATGCCTGCACCGCCGGTCTGGATACGGGCTTCGTCAGCCTCGGCTACGCGAAGGTTGCGTTCCTCGGCGTGGTCCAGGGCATCACCGAGCTGCTGCCGATCTCGTCGACCGCGCATATGCGCATCGTGCCGGCGTTGCTCGGTTGGCAGGATCCGGGTTCGGCGTTTTCCGCCGCGATGCAGCTCGCCGCGCTCGCCGCCGTCGTCAGTTATTTCTGGGCCGATGTCCGCGGCCTGAGCATCGGCACGCTCGCCGCGATCAGGCGCCGCGACTTCGCCGACTGGAACTTTCGCTTCGCGCTATGGATCATCCTGGCCACGATCCCGATCCTCATCGCCGGCGTGCTGCTGGCGCCGCTGCTCAACACCTGCAACTCGCCGCTGCGCACGCTGACCGTCATCGGCCTGTCCTGCGTGGTGATGGGCGCGCTGCTGGCCATGGCCGAATGGTACGGCAAGCCGGTCCGCACCATCGACCACGTGACGTTGAAGGATGCGATGATCGTCGGCACCGCGCAGATCGGCGCGCTGATCCCCGGCGTGTCGCGCTCCGGCTCGACGCTCACGGCGGCCTTGTTCCGCGACCTGCAGCGTGACGAGGCGGCGCGCTTCTCCTTTCTCCTCGGCATTCCCGCGATTGCCGCGGCCGGCCTCAAGGAAATCTGGGAGTTGCACAAGGCGCATCTCGACGCGACCGGCTGGTCGATCCTGTTCGTCGGGCTGGTGATCGCCTCGCTCTCGGCCTTCGCCGCGATCTGGGGCCTGATGCGTATTCTCGAGCGCTTTTCCGCCTGGCCGTTCGTGGTCTACCGGGTGGTGCTGGGGGTCGTGCTGCTGCTGAGCGTGGCGCTGGGCTGGCTGCCGAACTGACCGCCATCATGCCGGGACGCGCGCAGCGCGGACCCGGAACCGGTGTTTTCCGACCCATCACCGAAGCGCACGGGTTCCAGGTCTCTGCATGCGGCGGAATCCCGGAATGACGGCGGTTACAATCCGCCGATCGCGCAGACCAGCGCCCATTCCTCGTCCGTCACCGGCTGCACCGACAGCCGCGAGTTCGCCACCAGCATCATCTTGGCGAAGCGCGGATCGGCTTTCACCGTCGCCAGGCCGACCGGCGTCTTGAGCGGTTTGACCGCACGAAAATCGCACATGCCGAACTTGCCGCTCTCGTCGCTCGGATCGGGATAGTACAGCTTCGAGACCTCGACGATGCCGACGATCTCCTTGCCCTCGTTGGAATGGTAGAAGAACGCCTGCTCGCCGAGCGTCATCGCCATGAGATTCTGCTTGGCGACGTGGTTGCGCACGCCGTTCCAATGCGTGCCGGCCTTCCCCGCCTTGACCTGGTCGTCCCACGACCATTTGTGCGGTTCGCTCTTGATCAGCCAGTGCGCCACGTCGTGGTCTCTCCTCAAAGTTTGGCTTCGGCCTTGGCCGGGCGGGCCAGCAGCGCGGTTATGACGGTTTCGACGCTTGATCGCTCGCTCAACACCGCGTCGACCGCTTGCGCGATCGGCATGTCGACGCCTTTGCGCGCAGCGAGATCGACGAGGATCGGGCAGGTCTGCGCGCCCTCGACCGTTCCGGCCTGCGCCGTGGCGTCGGCCACGCTCATGCCCTGGCCGAGCGCGACGCCGAAAGAATAGTTGCGCGATTGCGTCGACGAACACGTCAGCACGAGGTCGCCCAATCCGGCGAGGCCCATCAAGGTGCCGGGGTCGGCGCCATAGGCCATGCCGAAACGCGTCATCTCGGCGAAGCCGCGGGCAATCAGCGCCGCGCCGGCGCTCTGGCCGAGGCCGCGACCCGCGGCGATGCCGCTGGCGATGGCCAGCACGTTCTTCACCGCGCCGCCGATCTCGACGCCGCGAATATCGGCGGAATGGTAGAGCCGGAACCACGGCGCGGCGAAGGCCGCAGCCAGCGCCTCGGCGCCATCCGCGTCCCGCGCAGCCAGCGTAACGGCCGTCGGCATGCCGCGCGCGACATCCTCGGCAAAGCTCGGTCCCGACAGGATCGCCGGCGGGTGGTTGGGCAGCACGGCGGCGATCACGTCGCTCATGAACAGGCCGGTCGATCGCTCGATGCCTTTGGCGCAGACCACCACCGGCACGTCTTCTGCGACGAAGGGGCGGGCCTGCTCCGCCATCCGCCGCAGCGATTGCGCCGGCACGGCCAGCAGGACGATATCAGCGCCTTCGAGGGTAGCGAGGTCACCGGTCGGCGTGATCGCCGCATGCAGCGGCACGCCGGGCAGGCGGCGGGCGTTGACGCCGGTCGCCGCCATCTCCGCGACATGACCGGGCTCGCGCGCCCACAGCGTCACGTCGGCGCCGGCGCGGGCGGCGAGATTGGCCAATGCCGTGCCCCAGGCGCCGCCGCCGAGCACCGCGATGCGGCGAGAATCCGCCACGCTCAAGCCTTGCCGTGGTGCGCCGCCTCGGCGTTGGCGTCGAGCGGCCAGCGCGGCCGCGCGGCAAACGTCATGTCGTCGACGAGGCCGAGCTGGAAGCGCTCGATGCCGGCCCAGGCGATCATCGCCCCGTTGTCGGTGCAGAGGATCGGCGGCGGCACGATGAGTTTTAAGCCGGCCTCGCCGCAGAACCGGGCCAGCGCCCGGCCGATCGCCTGATTCGCCGCCACGCCCCCGGCGGCGACGACTGTCTCGCAGGGGCCGATCCGCTCCTGGAACAGCCGCAACGCGAAGCGCAGCCGGTCGATGATGGTGTCGACCACCGCCGCCTGGAACGAGGCGCAAAGGTCGTTGATGTCGGTCGCCGTCAGCGGCGCGATTTTTTCCGACTCGAGGCGCACCGCGGTCTTCAGGCCGGAAAGCGAAAAGTCCGGCTTTGGCCGGCCCAACATCGGGCGGGGGAAGGCGAAGCGCTCGGGATTGCCGTCGATCGCGCGCTGCTCGATCAGCGGGCCGCCGGGGTAGGGCAGCCCCAGCATTTTCGCGATCTTGTCGAAGGCCTCGCCGACGGCGTCGTCGAGCGTCGCGCCGAGACGCACGTAATCGCCGACGCCTTTGACCGCCACCAATTGGGTATGCCCGCCGGAGACCAGCAGCAGAAGATAGGGAAAGGCGGCGTTGTCGGTCATGCGCGGCGTCAGCGCGTGCGCCTCGAGATGATTGATCGCGATGAACGGCTTGCGCAACGCCAGCGCGATCGCCTTGCCGGCGGTCAGGCCGACGATGACGCCGCCAATCAGCCCGGGGCCGGCCGCCGCCGCGACGGCATCTATGTCCCTGATCTTCATCCCGGCCTTGGCGATGGCGCGTTCGATCAGCCGATCCACGACCTCGACATGGGCGCGCGCGGCGATCTCCGGCACGACGCCGCCGTAGGCCGCGTGCTGCTTGATCTGGCTCATGATCTCGTTGGAGAGGATCTCGCCGCCGCCTTCCGGCTTCAGGCGAACGACGGCTGCGCCGGTCTCGTCGCAGGTCGTCTCGATCCCCAAAACACGCATCAATCACTCCACTCAGACCAGCCTGGACTTTCGACCATAGCAAAGTTTTTGGCGCATCGCGCTTCAAGCCTGTAGAAAGGCTGCGGTTTTCGTATCGTCAGGGTCAATTGAGAGTTCGCTGCATGTCGCTGACATCCCCGCTTCGTATCGGCACGCGCGGCAGCCCGCTGGCACTTGCGCAGGCCAACCAGACGCGCGACCGGCTGCTGGCGGCCCATGGGCTGTCCGACGAGGCGGTCGAGATCCACATCATCAAGACCAGCGGCGATGCCATTCTCGATCGCCCACTTAGCGAGGCCGGCGGCAAGGGCCTGTTCACGAAAGAACTCGACACCGCGCTGATGATGGGCGGCATCGATATCGCCGTGCATTCCGCTAAGGACCTGCCGACCTTTTTGCCGGATGCCATCACCATCGCCGGCTACCTGCCGCGCGAAGACGTGCGGGATGCGTGGATCTCGCCGGTCGCCGCCACGCCGCGCGACCTGCCGCAGGGGGCCAAGGTCGGCACGGCCTCGCTGCGGCGCGGCGCGATGCTGAAGCGTATCCGCCCCGATATCGAGATCACGTTGCTGCGTGGCAACGTGCAGACGCGTCTGCGCAAGCTGAGCGAAGGTGAATGCGCCGGCACGCTGCTAGCGCTCGCCGGCCTCAACCGCCTCGGCCTCGCCGATCGCGCGACGGCGCTGCTGCCTATCGACGAATTTCTGCCGGCGGCCGGGCAGGGCGCCATCGCCATCACCGCGCGTCTCGACGATGCCGGCGTTGCCGCCATGCTCGGCCCGATTCTCTGCGCGCCGACCGGCGTGTCGCTTGCCGCCGAACGCGCGTTTTTGACCGCACTCGACGGCTCCTGCCGAACGCCGATCGGTGCCCATGCCGTCGTGGACGGCGATCGCGTTCGTCTGCGCGGCCTCGTGCTGCGGCCGGACGGCTCGGAAGAGTTCGAGGAGACGATGGACGGCTCGGCCTGGGAAGCGGAAGTGCTGGGTCGGACGGCCGGCGAGGCGATCCGCGCCCGCCTGCCGGCCGGGTTTTTCGAGAGCTGAGGGATGGGTCCCCTCCTTCGCAAGCGCCGCGACCTGCCCCTCTCCCCCTTGTGGGGAGAGGTTGCGAGTGGGGGTTCGCGGTGTTCTTCCATGCCGAAGCAGAAGGAGAGAACGCCCATCCCTAGCCCTTCCCCACAAGGGGGAAGGGGACGGGCCCCGGTTCTTAAAAATCGCTGCGGGACCCCATGCGCCTGCTGCTAACCCGCGCCGCCGAGGATGCGGCGCGCACGCGGACGAAGCTGGAGGCGGCCGGACATACGGTGTTCGTCAGCCCGGTCCTCGTGTTCGAGCCCACAGGCGAGCCGTGGACGCACAATCAGCCGGAGGGCCTCGTGGCGACGAGCTCGCGGGCGTTCTCGGCGATAGCGGATGAAAGCCCCGATCTGTTACCGTTGCCGCTCTACCTGGTGGGTGCGCGCACCGAGGCCGCGGCGCGGCGGCATGGCTTTGCAGGGCCGGTGATTGTCGCCCCGGACGGAGCCGGGCTCGTCGCCATCCTCCAAGGTCAGCCGGCGATGCGCCTGCTGTATCTCGCCGGCGTGGATCGAAAGCCCGACATCGAGGCGGGCCTTGCCGCCACCCTGCACCGGCTGATGGTCATCGAGACCTACGAGGCGGTCGCCGTCGAGTCGCTGAAGCCCGAGGTGGTGGCGGCACTGCGCAACGGCGTGATTGACGGCGTGCTGCATTACTCCCGCCGCAGCGCCGAGATTTTTCTGATGCTCGCCGCCCGGGCCAGCGTCGATCAGACAAAGACACCGCATCTTTGCCTGTCGTCCGATGTGGCTGCGCCGCTTCGCGAAGCCGGATGCCTCGAAGTGCATGTGGCCCCGACGCCCGACGAGGCGGGCATGCGATCGCTCACCGCGTAAGCTATCGGGTTGCGCCGTGCGCGTCGAACCCGCTGACGTAGGCGAAGAGCGCTTCCCGATCGGCCTGCAGCTTCAGCCCGGCATAGGCCATGGACGTGCCGTGCATCGCGCCCTGCGGATTGGCGATGAAGGCGTCGAAGGTCTTCGACGACCAGATCACGCCGCACCTCTGATTCGCGTCGGAGTAGCTGAAGCCCGGTTCGTCGGCCGCGGGCATGCCGATGATGCCGTTGAGCGACGGGCCGTTGCCGAGACTCATCGCCCCAGGCCCTATCTGATGGCAGCTCGCGCAGTCCCGGTCGAACAGCAGCTTGCCTTGCGCCCGCTCGCTCGGCGCTGCGGCTGCAGGGCCTGCCGCAGCGATGCCCAGGAGAACCAGCACAGCGACCTTCAAGCGCCGGAGAGCAAAGGCTGTGCGCATGACGCCTCCTGTTGTTCCATGCCGCTATCGGAGCGGCTATGATCGACTGCTGCGGTTATGCGCGAGACTGCGCCTCGCCCGTGTGACAGACAATCCCCCATGCCCTTCCCGTTGGATCCGAATCGCCGATGCTGCTGATATTCGACTGCGACGGGACGCTCGTCGATTCCGAGCTGATCGCTCTGGAAGTGCTCTCCGAGATGATGGGCGAGCAGGGCGTCCCGATGGACGTTCCAAGCTGCATGCATGCCTTCATGGGCAAGCATAATGCCGACATCGTGAGCGAGATCGAACGCCTGATCGGTCGCGCCCTGCCCGATGGCGAGGGCGCGCGGACGCGAGCGCGTATGCTGGCGCGGATCGAGGTCGAACTGCAGCCGATCCTTGGCGTCGCCGACGTCCTGCGCTCGATCGAGGGCCCGCGTTGTGTCGCATCATCCTCGGATCCGGCGCGCATCGCGCATTCCTTGAAGCTGACCGGGTTGGCCTCCTTCTTCGGCGACCACGTCTTCAGCGCCGCCCAGGTCGCCAACGGAAAGCCGGCGCCGGACCTGTTTCTCCTGGCCGCCGCGACGATGGGCTTTGCCCCGCAACACTGCATCGTGATCGAGGATTCGGTCGCTGGCGTCGAGGCCGGCGTGCGTGCGGGCATGGCGGTCATCGGCTTTGCCGGCGGGAGCCACGCCGGCACCGGCCACGGCGCGATGCTCGAGGCGGCCGGTGCCAACCTCGTCGCGAAGACGATGGCGGCGCTACCGGACGCCATTGCGGCCCTGCGCCGGGCCGCGACGCCCGCGCTCGAAGGAGCCTTCTAGGCATGGGCCTGCCGGCGCAAAAGCCAGACGTCTCGGATGCGATGCGCGATGCGCTGATCGTACTGGAGCGCGTGTTCGGCTTCGCCGCGCTGCGTCCCGGCCAGCCCGAAGTGGTGGAGGCGCTGCTGGCCGGCGAGGATGTGCTGGCCGTCATGCCGACGGGCGCCGGCAAATCGCTGTGCTACCAGCTGCCGGCCGTCGTGCGCGGCAAGCTGACGGTGGTCGTCTCGCCGCTGATCGCCTTGATGCGCGATCAGGTGCGTCAGCTCACCGATCGCGGCATCGTCGCCGGCGCCCTGCACTCGGGCAACTCCAACGCCGACAATGCCATCGTCGAAGCGGCGCTCAAATCGCGGACGATGCGGCTGCTCTACGTTTCGCCGGAGCGGCTGCTCAAAACCTGGACGCTCGACCGGCTGCGCGAGGCCGGCGTCGACCGGCTCGCCATCGACGAGGCGCATTGCGTCTCGCAATGGGGCCATGACTTTCGGCCGGAATACATGGACCTGCGCTCGGCGGCCGCCTCGCTCGGCAATCCGCCGATCATCGCGGTCACCGCCAGCGCCGATCCCGGCACCCGCGACGAGATCGTGGCGAAACTCTTCAGCGCCGAGCCGCGGATCTTCGTGCGCTCCTTCGACCGGCCGAACCTGCATCTCGCCTTCGTGCGCAAGGACGATGCGACGCGACAGATCGTGAACTTCGTCCGCCGCCACAAGGGCGAGGCCGGCATCGTCTATTGCTCGTCGCGCAAGGGCGTCGAACGGCTGGCGGAAAAGCTGTCGACCGAGGGCGTCCACGCGCTGCCCTATCATGCCGGTCTCGATTCCAGCATCCGCAACGCCAACCAGGATGCGTTTCTGCACCGGCCGGGCGTCGTGGTGGTGGCGACGATCGCCTTCGGCATGGGAATCGACAAGCCGGACGTGCGCTACGTCTGCCATGCCGATCTGCCCGGCAGCATCGAGGGCTATTACCAG
>NZ_LMUU01000216.1:12554-58660 GCF_009765775.1 Beijerinckia sp. L45 | reverse complement strand
CACCCGCCTCAATGCGTTGCTCGCGCTCTGCGAAACGCCGCGCTGTCGGCGGCAGACGCTGCTCGCCGCCTTCGGCGAAAAGGGTGTGCCGTGCGGCTTTTGTGATCTCTGCGACGGCACGCACCCGCGCTTCAACGGCGTCGTCGCGGCGCAGAAGGCGATGTCGGCGCTGATCCGCACCTCGGGCCGGTTCTTTCCCGGTCACCTTGCCAACCTGCTGATCGGCAAGACCACGGAGGCGATCACGCGCCACGGGCACGACGCGCTGCCGACCTTCGGCGTCGGCACCGAGTTCGGCGCCCCGGAATGGCGTAGCATCTTCCGTCAGATCCAGGCCGCCGGCCTGATCGCCCAGGACGACGACGATGGCGGCCGGTGGCACGTCACCGACGAGGGCCGCAAGGTGCTGAGCGGCGCGATGCCTCTCGAACTTTTGTCGGGCGATACGCCGGTGAAGGGGCGGCGCACGCGCGACGTGCTGCGCTCGATCGACGGCGACGGTTCTATGCGCGGAACGGCCTACAGCAGTTCGGCGGGCGACGACGAGATGACGTCAGCCGAAGCCAGCCTTTTCGCCGCGCTCAAGGCCAAGCGGCTGGATCTGGCGCGCGAGCGCAAGGTGCCGGCCTACGTCGTGCTCTCGGACCGCAGTTTGCGTGACATTGCGCGCGCCCGGCCGCGCGACGCGGACGACCTGACCCGCATCCACGGGATCGGCCCGACAAAGGTCGAGACCTATGGCGCGGTGATCCTCGACGTGGTCGCCTCGCACGCGGAGCGCTTTTAGCGCGCCGGCTTTGTTCGGACATGGCGCCGCGGCATAGGTCGGTCCGTCAGATGGCGCTTGCAAGGATCGCTTCCGCGGCGGAGAACGTCGCCATGTCGTCCATCGCATCTCCGGTCACAGGTCGCCCCGCTCCAGCTTTGTCCAAAGCCGAAATCCGCCGCATCATCTTCGGATTGATGATGTCGATGCTGCTCGCCGCGCTCGACCAGACCATCGTCGCCACCGCGATGCCGACGATCGGCCGCGATCTCGGCGATGTCGCGCATCTGCCCTGGGTGGTCACCGCCTATCTGCTGGCCGCCACCAGCGCGACACCGCTCTACGGCAAGCTCAGCGACATCCATGGGCGGCGCCCGATGCTGCTGGTCTCGATCTCGACCTTCCTCGTCGGCTCGATCCTCTGCGCGCTGGCGCCCAACATGCTCATTCTCATCTTGGCACGCTTCGTCCAGGGCGTCGGCGGCGGCGGTTTGCTGGCACTGTCGCAGACCATCGCCGGCGACATTCTGAGCCCGCGCGAGCGCGCCTCCTACCAGGCCTATTTCGCCACGGCCTTCACCACGGCCAGCCTTGCGGGGCCGATCCTCGGCGGCTTCTTCGCTCAGCATCTGCACTGGTCGATGATTTTCTGGATCAACATCCCGCTCGGCGTTGCGGCGTTCTTCATGACCAACGGGCCGCTGAAGCGCCTGCCGCGCCACGAGCGGCCACACAAGCTCGACATCGTCGGCGCGGTCCTGCTGGTCGCGTCGACGTCGAGCCTGTTACTGGCCCTGAGCTGGGGCGGCTCGCGCTTCCCTTGGTCGAGCCCGGAAATCCTCGGCACGTTCGCGGCCTTCGCGGCGCTTATGGCGGCGTTCTTCTATCGTCTGAAGCGGGTTCCCGAACCGTTGATCCCGCTGGAAGTGCTCGGCAACAAGGTCGTGCTGACGGCGACGCTGGCCGCGAGCTTGAGCGTCGGGCTGTTCCTCGGCTTGGCGATCTATGCGCCGATCCTGTTCGAGACCCTGCGCGGCCTGAGCGCCAGCGAATCCGGCATCGCCCTGTTGCCGTTGATGCTGGGAACGGTGGGCGGATCCCTGACGGCCGGCCGCGTGATGGCGAAATTCAAGCATTACAAGCGGCTGCCGCTTGCCCTTCTCCCCATCGCCATCTGCGCTGCGTTGGTGCTGATGACGGGCGCCGGTCGTCTGCCGGTATGGGCCCTGAGCCTGATCCTCAGCGTCATCAGCATCGCGCTCGGGACGCTGCTGCCGATCGCGACGCTGTCGATCCAGAACGCGGTCATGCCGTATCAACTCGGCACGGCGCTCGCGACGGCCAACTTGTGCCGTCAGCTTGGCGGGGCCGTGTTCGTCGCGATCTTTGGGGCGATCATCATCGGGGCCGGCACCCATGACGTGGTCGGCCACATCATCGCGGTCGACCACGCGGTGCTTACCGGAAGCTTCCAGATCGTGTTCGGCTTCGTCGCGCTTGGAAGCTTAGCGGCGTTCGGCACGATGGTCGCAATGGAAGAGCGACCGCTACACGGCCCGTCGTCCAAATCGGCCGAGGCTTTTACACCGGTCGTCGGCGAATAAAGTTACACGCGGGAGACTTCCTGGCGCGATCGCTTCGACCATTCCGGCTCACGGGCGCGATGGGACATCCGCGCCACCTTCCGGCGCTCCGACGCCGGCAACGACGCCTGGGACAAAAGTTCGAACGTCTCGCCCGGATACGAGCGGCCGATCAATGCGAAGTTTGCCCCGGTAGGCGTCATGGCGTGTGCTCCCATGCGATGATCATCAACTCAAAACGTGAAAGCCTCGCCAACGTTCGATCTTAACGATTGAATTCTCCTCCGCCATTCGGCGGATAACGTTGCGTTCAGCGCTGGGCGACCGCCGCCGACCGATGGATCCATGACAGCGTCCCGCGCCCAACGGCTTGCGCGCGGCACGCGCGCCGCCTAGACAGCCGCAGAGATCCCTGGAGCCTTCATGCGACCGTCCAAACGCGCTGCCGACGAACTGCGAACCATCTCGATCGAGCGGAAGGTCGCGCGCTACGCTGAAGGGTCCTGTCTCATCAAGTTCGGCAGCACTCATGTGCTCTGCACCGCCTCGCTCGAGGACAAGCCGCCGCCGTGGCTGCGCGGTCAGGGGCGCGGCTGGATCACCGCAGAATATGCGATGCTGCCACGCGCGACCCACACGCGGTCCCGCCGCGAGTCGTCCTCGGGCAAACAATCTGGGCGCACGCACGAGATCCAGCGCCTGATCGGCCGCAGCCTGCGCGCCGTCACCAATCTGCAGGGCATGGGCGAGCGGCAGATCACCATTGATTGCGACGTGATCCAGGCTGACGGCGGCACCCGCACCGCCGCGATCACCGGCGCCTGGATCGCTTTGAACGATTGTTTCGATTGGATGCGCTCGCGCTCGATCGTCAAGGAGAACCCGCTGCGCGACAAGGTGGCAGCGGTCTCCTGCGGCATCGTCGGCGGCGAGGCGGTGCTCGACCTCGACTATGCCGAGGATTCCGAGGCGCAGACCGACGCGAATTTCGTGATCAGCGGGGCCGGCGCCCTCGTCGAGGTGCAGGCCAGTGCCGAGGGTGCGGTGTTTACCGAGGCCGAACTGAACACCATGCTGGGCCTCGCCAAGGGGGGCATCGCCCGGCTCGTCGAATTCCAGAAGCAGGCGCTGGTATAAGATGGCACGGTTGATCGACGGCAAGCTGGTGATCGCCACCCACAATGCAGGCAAGCTTGTAGAGATGCGCGAGTTGCTGGCGCCCTACGGCATCGAAGCGGTATCGGCGTCCGATCTCGGTCTCGTCGAGCCCGAGGAGATCGGCAAAACCTTCATTGCCAACGCCGTCATCAAAGCCGAAGCGGCAACGGATGCCACGGGGTTGCCGGCGTTCGCCGACGATTCCGGGCTGTGCGTCGACGCGCTTGGCGGCGAGCCCGGCATCGTCTCTGCCCGCTGGGCCAAGGAAGCCGGCAGCTTTGTCGCCGCGATGGATGGGATTCACCGACGGCTCGAAGAAGCCGGCGCCAAGCCGCCCTACGCCGCCCATTTCGTCTCGGCCCTGGCGTTGTCGCGGCTCGGGGAGAAAACCTTGACGTTCGAAGGCACGATCCAGGGCACACTCGTCTTCCCACCGCGCGGCGCGCTTGGTTTCGGCTACGACCCCATTTTCCTGCCCAACGGCATGGATCGCACGTTCGGCGAGATCTCGTCCGAGGAGAAGCACGGCATTCCGGCCGATGGGTCTCGCGCGCTGTCGCACCGCGCCCGCGCTTTCCAGGACTTTGCTCGCGCCTGCTTGGGTTGAAAATCAGAGCTAATTTCCACTACCGCGATTAACCGGCGCACAAAATAGTTTGCTCCCCTATGTTGCGGCGCAGCAAGCGCGTGGTAGATTGGCCGCTCATGGAGATCGGCATGTCCGCGAGCTGGAATACGAAATATGGGTCGCGCAAGGTGCGCCATGATCCGCCGACGCTTGCCGAGGCGATCGCCGCGGCGCAGGGCCTCTCCGACGACGTCAACGAGCAGATCGAGATCGCCGCGGGTCTGATGGGCGCGCCGCTTGCCGATGTTAAAGCCGAAATGCAGAAGATGGCGCCCGACCGTCGCGCCGTGCGCATCGTCACCGCGCCGTCGCGCGACAAGGGCATCCGGACCGTCGTCGTCGAACGCAAGGCCAGCCGCCGCGTGATTTCGCGCGAGAAATCGACGCTTTAGGCGCTGTCATTCCGGGGCGGCGGAGCCGGACCCGGAACCGGTTTTCTTCGATTTAGGAGACGGAACGCCGCAGGGTAGGCGCACCCCGGTTCCGGGTTCGCGCCAGCGGCGCGCCCCGGAATGACGGTTGATTGCTACGCCGCCGCCAGTTGCCGCAGCACGTAGCTCAAAATGCCGCCGTTGTTGAAATACTCCAGTTCGTCCAGCGTCGCGATGCGGCAGAGTAGGGGCACGGTGACGGTGCGGCCGTCGTCGTAGTTGACCAGCATTTCCATCTTCTGGCGCGGACGCAGCGTCTCGCCGAGCCCATAGATGGTCACCGTCTCGTTGCCCTTGAGCTGCAGCGTGCTCCAGGTCGTGCCGGGCTCGAAGGTCAGCGGCAGCACGCCCATGCCGACGAGGTTCGAGCGATGGATGCGCTCAAAACTTTCGGAAATCACGGCACGGACGCCGAGCAGTTTGGTGCCCTTCGCCGCCCAGTCCCGCGACGAGCCGTTGCCGTATTCGGCGCCGGCGAACACGACCAGCGGCGTGCCCTCAGCCTGGTACTTCATCGAGGCGTCGAAGATCGGCATCGCCTCACCGTCCGGCCAGTGCTTGGTCATCCCGCCTTCCGGCACGACGCCGTCGTCCTTCTGCATCATAAAATTCTTGATGCGGATGTTGGCGAAGGTGCCGCGCATCATGATTTCATGATTGCCGCGGCGGGTGCCGTACTGGTTGAAGTCTTTGGTCGCGACCTGATGCTGGGAGAGGTAGTCGCCGGCCGGCGACGACGCCTTGATCGAGCCCGCGGGCGAGATGTGGTCCGTGGTGATCTTGTCGCCGAACAGCGCCAAAATGCGTGCGTTGACGATGTCCTGCACCGGCACCGGCGTCATCGTCATGCCCTCGAAGTAGGGCGGGTTCTGCACGTAGGTCGAGCCCATGTCCCACTTGTAGGTCTCGCCTTCCGGCGCATCGACTTCACGCCAGTGCTTGTCGCCGTGGAAGACGTCGGCATAACGTGACTTGAAGACTTTTCGCGTGACGTATTTCTCGATGAACTCCTCGATCTCCTTGCCCGACGGCCAGATGTCGCGGAGGTAGACCGGATTGCCCTTCGAGTCGGTGCCGAGCGGGTCGGCGTCGAGATCGATCGAGACCGTGCCGGCGAGCGCATGCGCCACCACCAGCGGCGGCGACGCCAGATAGTTCGCCTGCACGTCGGGCGAGACGCGGCCCTCGAAGTTGCGGTTGCCGGAGAGGACGGCGGCGGCGACGATGCCGTTCTCGTTGATGGTCTTGGAGATTTCCGTCGGCAACGGGCCGGAGTTGCCGATGCAGGTCGTGCAGCCGAAGCCGACGAGATTGAACCCGAGCTTGTCGAGATCGACCTGCAGGCCGGAGTTTTCGAGATATTCCGCGACGACCTGGCTGCCGGGCGCCAGCGACGTCTTCACCCACGGCTTGACGGTCAGGCCCTTGGCGGCGGCGTTGCGCGCCAGCAGGCCGGCGCCGATCAGCACGCTCGGGTTCGACGTGTTGGTGCAGGAGGTGATCGCGGCGATCACGACGTCGCCGTGGCCGAGATCGAAATCCTTGCCCTCGACGGCGAAGCGCTGCTGCGGGTTCTCTGTCTTCTTGTATTCTGCGCCGAGCGCGACGCGGAAGCCGACGCCGACGTCGGGCAGGGCGACGCGGCCTTCAGGCCGCTTCGGGCCGGCCATCGACGGCACGACGGTCGACAGGTCGAGTTCGAGCGTGTCGGTGAAGACTGGATCTTCGGTGTGCTTGTTGCGGTAGAGGCCCTGCGCCTTGGAATAGGCTTCGACCAGTTCGACGCGCTCGGCGGTGCGGGCCGACGTCGTGAGATAGGCCAGCGTCTCCTTGTCGACGGGGAAGAAGCCGCAGGTCGCGCCATATTCCGGCGCCATGTTGCCGATGGTCGCGCGGTCGGCGAGCGTCAGCGCGGCGAGGCCGGCGCCGAAGAATTCGACGAACTTGCCGACAACGCCGAGCTTGCGCAGCATCTGGGTAACGGTCAGCACCAGATCGGTCGCAGTGACGCCGGCCTTCAGCTCGCCGGTCAGGCGGAAGCCGATGACCTCGGGCAGCAGCATGGAAAGCGGCTGGCCGAGCATGCAGGCCTCGGCCTCGATGCCGCCGACGCCCCAGCCGAGAACGGCGAGACCATTCACCATGGTCGTGTGCGAATCGGTGCCGACCAGCGAGTCGGGATAGGCAACCTCGACCATCTTGGTCTTGCCTTCGGAATTGGTGTGCTCTTCCTCCCGCGTCCAGACGGTCTGGGCGAGATATTCGAGGTTCACCTGATGGCAGATGCCGGTGCCGGGCGGGACGACGCGGAAGTTGTCGAACGAGCTCTGGCCCCACTTGAGGAAGCGGTAGCGTTCGCCGTTGCGGCTGTATTCGAGATCGACGTTGGTCTTGAAGGCACCGGCGGTGCCGAAAGCGTCGACGATGACGGAGTGGTCGATGACGAGATCGACCGGGACGAGCGGGTTGATCTTCTGCGGGTCGCCGCCGAGCTTGGTCATCGCGTCGCGCATCGCGGCGAGATCGACGACGGCGGGAACGCCGGTAAAGTCCTGCATCAGCACGCGGGCTGGGCGGAAGGCGATTTCCTTCTCTTCTTTGCCCTGGTTGTTGACCCAGGCGGCGATCGCCTCGATGTCTTCCTTCTTGACGGTGCGGCCATCTTCGTAGCGCAGCAGGTTCTCGAGCAGGACCTTCATCGAAAACGGCAGCTTGGAGATGCCGGCAAGCCCGTTCTTCTCGGCTTCTTCGAGCGAGAAGTAGTGGTAGGTGTTGTCACCCACGTTGAGCTTTTTGCGGCATTTGAAGCTGTCGAGTGAAGCCATCGATTTCGTTCCTGGCGTAGCGCGTAATGAATGTCGTGCTTATAGGTAATCTAAACTGGACGCGCTAGCGATGCGCTCCCCTTTGCCGCAATGCAAGATAGACGCCCAGGCCGTTGATCGATTCCGCCCTCCTTGCCGTTGATGCGCTGACCGTCGAACGCGGCGGGCGCATCGTGCTGTCCGACCTCACATTTTCGCTTGGAACGGGTGAGGTTCTGCTGGTCACAGGCCGCAACGGTGCAGGGAAATCCACCTTGCTGCGGACACTCGCCGGTCTGCTCCCAATGCAAAGCGGCCGCATCGTTTTTGCGGACGCAAGCGACGAGGTGCGCGGCGTCGAGACGGTGCATTATCTTGGCTATGAAGACGCGCTGAAGCCGTCGTTGACGGTCGGCGAAAACCTGACCTTCTGGGCCGCGATGCTGGGACCATCCTCTCCCGCAGAGCGGGGGAGCGGGACCACGCGCAGCGTGGTGGAGGGGGCGCCGCCCGAGGTTGCTGCAGACTTGCCCCCTCCACCGCCTCCGGCGGTCCCCCTCTCCCGCTTCGCAAGGGAGGATCTCTCGCCGCGCGATGCTCTCACCGCCTTCGGCATCGCGCGGCTGCTGGATCTCCCGGCCGCCTACCTCTCAGCCGGGCAGAAACGCCGCGTCGCGCTGGCCCGCCTGTTGCTGACCCCGCGGCCGATCTGGTTGCTCGACGAGCCGCTCATCGCCCTCGATGTCGGCGCGCAGCAGACGTTGACCGCGATCATGGCGGCGCATGTCGCGAAGGGCGGCGCGATCGTCGCCGCCTCGCATGCGCCGCTGGGGCTGCCTTGCCGCAGCATCGATCTCGGCGGCCTCGCATGAACGCCCTCGGTGCGCTGTTCCGGCGCGACCTTCGCGTCGGCCGTCGCCTCGGCGGCGGCGCGTCGATGGGGGTGGTTTTCTTCTTTATCCTGATCGCGCTGATGCCCTTCGCCATCGGGCCCGATCTCAACGTGCTGTCGCGCATCGGCCCGGCCATCCTGTGGATCGCCGGACTGCTTGCGACGCTGCTCGGCCTCGACCGTCTGTTCCAGTCCGACCGCGACGACGGCTCGCTCGATCTGCTGCTGATGAGCCGGACGCCGGGCGAGGCCATCGTCCTGGTCAAATGCCTGGCGCACTGGCTGCTGACCGGGCTGCCGCTGGTGATCGCGACACCGTTGTTCGGGCTGATGCTGGGGATGAGCCCTCAGGCGCTGTGGCAGACCACGGCCTCGCTCGCCGCCGGCACGCCGGCTCTCACGATGCTGGGCGCAATCGGCGCGGCGCTCACCGTCGGCCTGCGCAAAGGCGGCTTGTTGATGGCGATCCTGATCCTGCCGCTCTGCGTCCCCGTGCTGATCTTTGGGGTCGCGGCGGCCAATGCCGGGCAGGGCAACCCGGTCCCGTTTCTGACGCCGTTCCTGGTGCTTTGCGCGCTCAGCCTTGCCGCGATCGCCGGCGCCCCGTTTGCCGCGGCGGCGGCGCTGCGGGCGATGAACGAGTAGGCTCAGCCGAGCCTTTCATATTGAATTTTACCCATCTTCGCTGCAAAGTTTGAATTGTTAATGTAAGCTGCAGACAACTTCTGTGCCAGCTGATTTTCGTTCTTCCTCACTAAATCGACAAGAGAAAACAGTTGCGTCACTTTGCCATTAAGATCGAACCATTCGCCTTCCATAAGCATGACACGTTTCTCGGTCAGGCTGCGTTCGAAGTAAAGAATACCAAAAAACTCGATTTCTATACCTTCTACCTTTGAGAAATCATCATCCTCTATAAGGTATCTCCAAAGTTGTCCGTTAATTTTTCGCTTTTCATTGTAGTAGTAAAAAAGAGAATATCGACTTCCGGAATCGTGAGATAGAGCCACTGAATTGATAATCTGTTTTCCTGGCGCATAAATGGGGTTGTCTGAAACGTTAAACTCCATCTCAAGCTTCTTATTTTCTGGATTGATGTGAATGTCGCAGTCTACCCTAAGAGGGGGAAGAAATGGATCTGCTTGAACGCCATTCGACGCCTGGTATTTTACGGCCCAGTTCCCCTTAAGGTTCATCCTAATATCAGAATATAGATCATCAGCTTCACGGCTGATCTGAATATACAAAATAAACCACAATAGTACAAAAAACAATAGAAAGCCAAAAGAAAGTGTTGTTCTAAGCCAAAGAGGTATCTCTGCGGCTTGAATTCCGTAATCCTTTGAATAGCTGTACCCAAACACAATAAGAATTACAGAAAAACAGAGTGTTGATATTACAAAAGCTAAAATTGCAATCTTTGCGGATTTCGTAGAAATCACGTCTTGTGTCAGTGTTTGCAGAAATTTCCACATCAGTATCTCCGCTTTACAGGCTCGAGACAGAGTTGCAGTTTAGCATTAGTTTAGGTCTAAAGATAGGTAGCTGGTCGCTTGCGAAGTATGATTGTTTCTCTGTGTTGGCTTTCGCCGAAGAACCGTTTGTCGTGCAGCTGTGCTTGCGGCCGGCGGTGACATTGTCGTCGCTCGCGACAACGGCGCCGCGAGCGATGAATGAGAAGGACCTTACATCGCAGGCGCAAGGCCATCCTTGCCGACGACAATGTAGCCGGCCTGCAGGACGCCATCGGCGGCGGGCTTCGCCTCACGGACGAAGACGTGGGCGCCGGCGATCAGGTCGCTTGCCGTGCCGGGGCCGAACAGCATGATCTGCGTTGTCGGCTTGACCTGGATCGTGCTCGTGCCGCCCTTGTAAGTGATCTCGAGGTTCTGGCCGTCGACGCCGGCCACTTTCGAGCCGACCGCGCCATTGGTCATCTTGCTGGACTTGCCGAGATCCCACGGGCGCTGGCCGTCGCCGGTGCCGCGCATCGCCTCGGGGAAAATGTGGACCTCGACGGCATCCTGCTTACCGTCGGCACTCACCTGGTTGGCGATGCCGACATAAGAGCCGGTCTTCACGTCGGCGAGCGAACCTTTTGCAGCCGCCACGACCTTAAAGCCATCGGCGAGATGCAAGGTGACGGCGTCGCCGGCGGCGGGCTTGATTTTCAATGTTGCGCCGTCGACGCTTTCGATCGTACCGCGCAGGCGCTTGGGGCCCGCGTCCTGCGCCAAGGCGGGGATCGCGGCAGTGGCGACAGCGAGGCCGAGGGCCAGGCAAGCGAAGGTCGGATGTTTGAAGGGCATCGGTGCTCTTTCGCGGGAGGAATTGCCTGCGGACCATGGCGCGACAGACGGCCCGCGTTCAAGCGCCCGAGTCGTCGCTTTCGATCAATCACGCGTGTGCGTCAGGCGGCGCCGCATTTGCCACGGTCGATCGAGACGCGTTGATACCGCTGACAAAGGCAGGGCTTGACGCCGGGCTTCGAACCACGCTGTAGCTCCCTCGCTTCAATGAGGTGCCCCATGGTCTTGCGTTCGCTAACGGCTGCTACCCTGACGACTCTGATGCTTGGGCTGCAGCCGGCGTCGGCACGGATCACCAGCCTCGATCTCGCACCGCCGGAGCCGTTTGCTGCCGGTGCCAGCTTCGGCGAGGCCGGCGCCTACGAGCGGGTCATCGGCAAAGTCCATGGCGAACTCGACCCCGCCGACCCGCGTAATGCCGGCATCGCCGACATCGCCCTGGCGCCGCGTAACGCCAAGGGCATGGTCGCCTACACCACCGATTTCTTCATGCTGCGGCCCAAGGATCCGGCCAAGGGCAGCCACACCCTCGTCTACGAGGTGCTGAACCGCGGGCGTAAATTTCTGTTCAACTGGGTTCTCGATGCGCCAGCCCAGGCGGCGCAGGCGGTCAACGACCCAAAAAGCCTGGCCGACGCCGGGGACGCGCTGCTGCTGAAGCGGGGCGACACCATCGTGTGGACGGGATGGGAGGCGGAGGCGCTGCGCCAGGTCGGCGGCATGGCGATCGACGTGCCGATCGCGACGCAGAACGGCAAGGCCAATGGCCCCGCGATTACCGCCACCGTGCGTGACGAACTGGTCAGCGGGACGCGCGGGCCCATGGAGGCGCCGTTCGTCCTGGCATTCCACGTCGCGACGCCGGACAAGGACAAGGCGCATCTGACGGTCCGTCGCCATGAGACGGACCCCGCCGAGGCGGTGCCCGATGCAAGTTGGATCTATAGCGACGATCGCCATATCGCGTTGCTGCCGCTCGGCACCAAGCCGTCGCCCGGCGCGCTCTACGAACTGACCTACGAGGCGATCGGCCCAAAGGTGCAGGGCATCGGCTTCGCCGCGACCCGCGACATCGTGGCGTCGCTGCGCGGCGACGGCTTGGCCGGCAAGGCGCTGCTCGCTGGCGCCATAGAGCACACGGTCGCAATCGGCATCTCGCAGAGCGGCCGCTTTTTGCGCGACATGATCCACCAGGGGTTCAACCAGGACGAGGACGGCAAAAAAGTCTTCGACGGCATGCTCGGGCATATCTCCGGGATCGGCGGCGTGTTTTTGAACGCGCGCTTCGCCCAGCCCTCGCGTACCAACACGCAGCACGAGGACCATCTCTACCCTGAGGATGCCTTCCCCTTCTCGTCGGCAACCCTGCATGACCCGGTGACGGGGCAGACCGGTTCGCTGCTACGCCACGACGGCTTCGATCCCCTGCTGATCGAGACCAACACCGAGACGGAATATTGGCAGAAGGGCGCCTCGCTGCTCACGACCGACACGCTGGGGACAAAAGATATCGAGCTGCCGCCGACGGTGCGCGCCTATCTGATTTCCTCCGGCTTCCACTACGGCCGGCCCGGCCTCACCGATGCCAAGGGTCCTTGCGCCAATCCGCGCAACACGCTCAGCCCGGCGCCGGCGCTGCGCGCGCTGCTTGTCGATCTCGAGGATTGGGTGGTGAAAGGCGAGGCGCCACCGCCGAGCCGGGTGCCGCGTCTCGCCGATGGCACCCTGGTGCCGCCGGAGTCGACCGGCTTTCCGGCCATCCCCGGTTTCGAGGTGGCGCACAAGGTCAACGCCGTCGCCCGCTTCGCCACGTATGTCGATCCGGTGGTCGAAGCCGGCCCGCAGTATCGCCCGCTGGTGCCGAAGGTCGATGCGGTCGGTGACGATGTTCCCGGTATCCGCCTGCCCGAGATCGAGGCGCCGCGCGCCACCCGTACCGGCTGGAATTTTTACGGCGCGCCATTCCCGACCGGCGAACTCTGCGACCGCGACGGCAGCATGATCGCGCTGGCGAAGACCGACGCGGAGAAGGCGGCCGGCGATGCCCGGCCTTCGCTGGCGGCGCTGTATGCCTCGTCCGCGGACTACGCGGCCAAGGTCAAGGCGGCGGCCGATGCGCTGGTAGCGGCGCGGTTGTTGTTGCCGGAGGATGCGGTAAAAAGCGTCGAGGCTGCCCGCCATTAGCCGGAATGAAGAGAGCGACATGTCATCGAACTATGTGCTCGGCGATCACTTCGACGGTTTCGTCCAGAACCTCGTCGAGACGGGACGCTATGCCTCTGCGAGCGAGGTGGTTCGAGATAGTTTGCGCCTCATGGAAGCGCGAGAGCAAGCCAGGGGCGCCAAGCTGGCGGCGTTGCGAGCGTTGATCGAAGAGGGGCTGGCGAGTGGTCCGTCTGAGCCCTTCGATATGGCGGCGATCAAGGCCGAAGCGAGACGGCGTTTGGGCGGTGCCGAATAAGGGGTCGGCGTGACGCTCAAGCTGAAAGTAAGAACAAGCGCACAGAACGACCTCCTCGAAATCTGGAGGTTCGTAGCGGTCAATGATGCGGATGCCGCCGACCGGCTATTGGACCGGATCGATAAGGTCTTCGCGATGCTTGCGGACCACGCGCTCGCAGGCCGAGCGCGTCCCGAACTTGGCGCCGGAGTGAGAAGTTTTCCGACCGGTTCGTACATCGTGTTCTATCGATACGACGACGGAGGGACAATTGACGTGGTTCGTGTCCTCAGCGGGTTTCTCGATTTCGGCGACGACGACTTCCTCTAAGTCCCGCCACAAGGCCTATTTGCCATACCCTGCCGCGCGCCCTAAAATCATTCCATGCTGCGTTACGCCAATCCCGCCAATTTCCTGCGTCTCGCAGGCTTTCTCATTCCGCCGCTCGCCGTCGTCACGGCGGGGCTGCTGGCGGTCGGCCTGTACCTCGCGGTCCTGGCGCCGGCCGACTACCAGCAGGGCGAGACCGTCAAGATCATGTACCTGCATGTGCCGGCCGCCTGGCTGTCGATGTTCGTCTACATCGTGATGACGGCCTCGGCGCTGGGGACTTTGGTCTGGCGTCATCCGGTCGCCGATGCCGCCCAAAAGGCCGCCGCGCCGCTTGGCGCCGGTTTCACCTTCATCTGCCTCGCGACCGGCTCGCTCTGGGGCAAGCCGATGTGGGGAACGTGGTGGGTGTGGGACGCCCGGCTGACCTCGGTCTTGGTGCTGTTCCTGCTCTATCTCGGCCTCGTCGCGGTGTGGCAGACCTTTGAGGACCAGGGCCGTGCGGCGCGCGCCGCGGCGATCCTCACGCTCGTCGGCGTGGTCAACATCCCGATCATCCATTTCTCCGTGCAATGGTGGAACACGCTGCATCAGGCGGCGTCGGTGTTCCGCATGGGCGGCCCGGCGATCTCGCGGCCGTTGCTGTGGCCGCTGCTGATCATGGCCGTTGCTTTCACCACCTTGTTCCTGACCCTGCATTTGATGGCTGTGCGCAACGAGATTTTACGCCGCCGCCTGCGCCGGCTGTCGATCCTTGAGGCCAGCGCCGCGGAAACGCCGATCGCGACGACCGGCGGCTTCGCCGACGCTCTGGCGCGGAACTGAGATGGAACACGATCCCCATACCAGCTTCATCGTCGCCGCCTATGTCGTCGCCGCGGTGGTCATCGTCACGATGATCGTGACGATCCTGGCCGATCATCGCGCGCTGAAGAAAAGCCTGAAACGGTTCGGCGCCCGCGAGAGCGATCGCGGATGAGCGATTTCGAGGGTGTTCCGGCCGTCGAGGGGCGTCGGCGCCGGTCATTGTTCGTGTTCCTGCCGCTGGTCCTGTTTCTCGGGCTTGCGGCCTTATTTCTCCTGCGTCTCTTCGCCGGCGACGCATCGCGCATCCCCTCGGCGCTGATCGACAAGCCGGTGCCGACCTTCGCGCTCGGCCCGGTGCCTGGCCTGGCGGTGCCGGGACTCGCCAGCGCGGAGCTGAAGGCCGGCAAGGTGACTGTGGTCAACGTCTTCGCCTCGTGGTGCGTGCCCTGCCACCAGGAGCATGCGACGCTGCTGCTGCTCCAAGGCGCGGGCGTCAACCTCGTCGGCATCGCCTACAAGGACGAGGCGGAAAACACCCGCCGCTTCCTCGGCCAGGACGGCAATCCTTACAAAGCGATCGGTGCCGACACGAGCGGTCGCACCGGCATCGACTTCGGCGTCTACGGCGTGCCGGAAACCTATGTGGTGAACGGCGCTGGGACAATCACCGCCAAGATCGTCGGGCCGCTGAGCGAGGAGATCGTGCGGGATCAATTGATGCCGGCCATCGAGAAAGCGAAGGGCTGAGACGATCGCGCTTCTGGACTATCGTGCGAAGACTCGCGCGCATGAGGCGTTTCAGTGCGTCTTTTCAAGACGAAGTGGTTCAACCGCTTCGCCCGGCAGGAGCAGATCGCGGACCGGGCCTTGGTGGAGGCAATCGCCTCGATTGGCCGGGGTGCTGTCGACGCCGACCGGGGTGGCGAGATCTTCAAGCAGCGCGTTGCGCGGACCGGCGCCGGCAAGTCGGGCGGCTATCGCGTCCTGGTCGCGTATCGTTCCGGGGACAGGTCCGTTTTTCTGTTCGGTTTCGCGAAGAACGAACGAGACAACATCACAGTGCGCGAATTGAATGGCCTGCGGGATCTTGGTAAACTCTGGCTCGATGCGTCGGAACGCGACATTCGGCATGCAATCGAGCTTCGAACTTTGCATGAGATCGGACCTGAGGAGGTCTCGTGATGCGACCTGAGGATAGCGGCCGCAGTCGACTGACCGATGCGCTGCTCGAAACCGCAGATGATTTGAGAGATACCGGTCTGCTTGATGAGGCAGCCCATGCCGATATGGCATCGCGACTGACTGACGAGGGGGGGACTTCCGCGTCAGTCCGCTGTCAGGCGACGAGATCCGCTCCCTACGGGAGCGCGATCATCTCAGCCAGGCTGCCTTTGCCGGCTATCTCAATCTTACTGCCGACGACATCTTGCAACTCGAACGCGGCCTTAGACGACCGACAGGCGCGATTCTGGTCCTTCTCAACGTCATCCGCCGCAAAGGGCTCGAAGTCATTTTGTAGGGGGGCTTTGTCGGCCGTTACAATGCAAACGCTTGGCGAAGCCCTACAAATGCTCCGGGGCTTTTGCTGCGGCGTCGCCGCGCAGCTCGTGCTTCATGATCAGCGGCACCTGCGAGAAGGTGAAGATGAAGATCAGGATCATCGTGCCGGGAAATTTGAACAGCACCCAGTGATCCGTCGACATCGTCCGCCAGATCACCTCGTTGAGCACCGCGAGGAACAGAAAACACACGCCCCAGCGCAGCGTCAGGATGCGCCAGCCGGTCTCGGTCAGGCTCATCGTATTGTCCAGCACCACCGGCAGCAGCGGCTTGTTGAACACCAGGCCGCCGAGAAGGGCGAGGCCGAAGCAGGCGTAGAGAATCGTCGGCTTCATCTTGATGAAGCTCGGATCCTGGAAATAGAAGGTCAGGCCGCCGAAGATCACGACCAGAATGGCGGTCACCAGCGGCATGATCGGCAGGCGCCGGGTGATCGCATAGCTGACGATCAGCGCCACCAGGACCGCCACCATCAGGACCGCGGTGGCGGTGAACAGGCCCGCGCTTTCGCCCTCGAGCAGTTTCGCCGGCAGGAACGGGTGCACCAGCGGCGCGAACAGTTTTGGCCGCGAATTGGCGAAGAAGAACAGGAGCAGTGGCCCGAGTTCGAGGGTGAACTTGAGCCAGGGCGCGATGGAGCGCGCGGGAAGGGTGTTTGGCGTCGGGGCGATGGTCTCGGTCATGGGCTTTCTGTTTCAGATGGGTATGGCGCCGGCAAGGCTTTTTGCGCATAGGACGCACGTGTTGCGGTGCAACGCTCGAATGGCCATTTTCAGCCATTGATACCCAGGTCCCAGCATGATCAGCGTCTTCGATCTCTTCAAGATCGGCATCGGCCCTTCCAGTTCCCATACCGTGGGCCCGATGATCGCGGCGCGACGGTTTCGCGATCGCCTCATGACGCTCGAACCGACTCCGGCCCGCGTGACCGGCGAGCTGTTCGGCTCGCTGGCCTGGACGGGCCGTGGGCACGGCACGGACGACGCGATCAGCCTCGGCCTGCTCGGCGAAGTGCCGGCGACGATCGATCCCGACGCCGTGGCAGGGCTGGTCGCCGGCTTGCGGGTTGTCCGCGCGATCACCGCCGGGACGCGGCGCGTGCGCTTCGATCCCGAAGCCGATCTGATCTTCAATTTTGACGAAGTGATGCCGCTGCACACCAATGCGATGCGCTTTCGCGCCTTTGCGGCGGATGGCACGGTGCTCGACGAGCGTGTCTATTATTCCGTCGGCGGCGGCTTCGTCGTCGAGGCCGACGAAGCGCTGGCACTCGCGCAGCCCGTTGCGCCTTTGGCCTACGACAGCGCCGACGAACTTCTCACCCTCTGCAATGCCCGCGGCCTGACCGTCGCCGAAGTGCAGATGGGCAACGAACTGGCCTGGCGCACCAAGGATGACATCGAGGCGAGCCTCGACGTCATCCGCGACACGATGTTCGCCTGCATCGAGCGGGGCCTGACCCAGGACGGCCTGCTGCCCGGCGCACTGAAAGTGCGCCGGCGGGCCAAGCGGCTCTACGAGTCGCTGAAAGCCGACCAGATGCGCAACAGCCGCCCGCCCACCGACACGATCGAATGGGTCAGCCTGTTCGCCATCGCGGTCAACGAGGAGAACGCGTCCGGCGGCCGTGTCGTTACCGCGCCGACCAACGGCGCCGCCGGCATCATCCCCGCCGTGCTGCGCTATCTCAAGGACTTTTGTCCCGGCTGGTCCGACGAGCGCGGCCGGGTGTTTTTGCTCAGCGCCGCCGCGATCGGCGGGCTGATCAAGCGCCGCGCTTCGATTTCGGGTGCCGAAGTCGGCTGCCAGGGCGAAGTCGGTTCGGCCGCCTCGATGGCAGCGGCCGGGCTGACGGCAGCGCTCGGCGGCGACACCGAGCAGATCGAGAATGCCGCGGAGATCGCGATGGAACATCACCTCGGCATGACCTGCGACCCGATCGGCGGGTTGGTCCAGATCCCCTGTATCGAGCGCAACGCCTTCGGCGCCAACAAGGCGATCGTCGCGGCGTCGCTGGCGTTGCGCGGTGACGGCCAGCATCACGTCAGCCTGGATCAGGTCATCGAGACGATGCGCCAGACCGGCGCCGACATGCACGACAAGTATAAGGAGACGTCCCAGGGCGGGCTGGCGGTGAACGTTTCGGCGTGTTGAGGCCGCTTCGTCATTGCGAGCGCAGCGAAGCAATCCAGGGCCGCTGCTCCTTCGAGAGCGCCTTCTGCGGCTCCTAGATTGCTTCGCTGCGCTCGCAAAGACGGGGACCGCGCAGGTCGGGTGCCGTCTCGACCACCGTCGCACTCATGCCATGGGCCTCCCGAAAAGCCCGCCGGAACGGCCATACGATCTGATCCCGGAACCGCACCGGCATAGCCTCCGGGATGCCGATCGTCGCCGGCGGGCGGCGGTTCGCATTGAACCAGGTCCCAAAGACCCAGTCCCATAGCATGATGTTCTCGCCGTAGTTCTTGTTGCCTTCGCGCAGGTCCATGCTGTGGTGCCAGCGGTGCAGTTCCGGCGTGTTGAAGACCGCCGAGAGCACGCCGAAGCGCATCGCCACGTTGCAGTGAGTGAGAGTGCCGATGAAGGCGCCAAGTGCCGAGAGCCAGGTCAGCACGTCCATAGGCGCGCCCAACGCCAGGAGGAGGGCGATGCCGGGCAGCACGCTCTTCACCGCGTCGACGAAATGGAAGCGTCCGGAATTGACGATCCAGAGCTTTTCCACGCTGTGATGGACGGCGTGAAAATGCCAGAGCGGCGTCCACTCGTGGGCGATGCGATGCGCCCAGTACATCGCGAATTCCGAGACGATCAGGCCGAGCACGATCTGCAGCGCCAGCGGCCAATGGCGGGGCCAGAGGCCAAAGTTCGGTTCGCCGAGCGCGGTGCCGGCGGCGGAGAGGCCGATCATGCCGCTGAACATCAGAAGACCCTGGATCGCGCCGTTGCTGACCAGCGTGTGCGTGAGGTCCGCGCCGAGTTGCCCGTCGCTCTGTGTCCAAGCCTGCTCGTGCGGCATCCAGCGCTCGAGCAGCAGGAGGCCGACGGCGAAGGCGAGGTAGGTCACGTAGAAACCGGCGATCGGCTGGCCCAGCGCGAAGCTCGCCTGCGTCGCGACGATGCAGGCGGCCAGAATGCCGGGCCAGGCGACCCAGGCGACGATGCTGCGGAACGGCGTGGTCATGCCCTGTGATACGGGCGGCCGGGGTGAGGGGACAAGCGGAATTCGCCGGTTTGGCGTCTAGCCGATCGCTGGCGTCAAGGCTGAGCGCCGCACCCTGGCGTCGGCAGCCATATCCGTATCGAAGATCCGAAAGCTATGGCCGCCGCCATGCTTGGCGGCGTAGAGCGCGACATCCGCTTCGTTGAAAAGCGTTGACGCTTTTGTCCCGGGAACCGCGTTCGGGATCGCGATCCCGAACGATGCGCCGATCACGAATGTCTGGGCCTGCCAGAGGATCGGCGGCCGGATGGCGGCGAGAACAAGGGCGACGCGGGCCTCGACCCGCGCCCGGTTCCGAGCGCCCGAGACGAGGATCGCGAATTCGTCACCACCGATGCGCGCCACAACGTCGTCGCGGCCGCAGGCGCGCGCGATCCGGGCGCTGACCTGCCTCAAACATTCGTCGCCGGCGGCATGCCCATAGGTATCGTTGATCTGTTTGAAACCGTCGAGATCGACCAGGACGAGCGCAGCCAGCGAAGATGGATGCTGTGCATTCAACGACCGGTCGAGTTTGACTTCGAACAGGCTGCGGTTGGCGAGCCCCGTCAACGAGTCGGATTCGGCCAGGACGCGCATGCGGTCGGTGGCTTCCTTTTCCTGCGTGATGTCCTGTTTCAAACCGAAGATACGGACGGCCCGGCCGTCTTCGCATTCGATGTCGGCGCTGAGCCGGACCCAACGGTCGCTGCCCTTCGCGGTGCGAATGCGGATATCGAGCTGGAACGACCCGCACGCCTCGATCGCCTTCTGGCGCAGCGCGCTCATCGCGATTCTGGACGCTTCGTGATAGAGATCGAGCGTCAGGGCCCGGGAAATGTGCAAGCCCCGCGGAAGCTCGAAAATGTCGTAGACGCCGTCGGTCCAGGTCAGGGCCTCGGTGGCGAGGTCGCATTCCCAGACCCCGATCTTCGCCAGGGCCGACGATCGGTCGTACATCTTCTTGTAGCGCGCGATATAGGCTGTCTGCTCCTGGATGATGCGAGCCTGATCGGCGATCAGGGCCGCGAAATTGCGGTCGGCTTCCAGAGGCCGGACGCAATCAGGCTGGAGCACAGGCGTCTGCAGCTCGAACGAATGCTCGCGTCCCGACACACGCATCTCTCCACGGTCCCCGCGTACATGACCGTCTTTAGCGGAGAAGCTTGGGCATAAGAATGTTAAATTTTCCGGGCACCGCGGGGGCGGCGCTCGGCTCAGAGCATCGGACGCAAAAGTTGCAGACTTTTGTGTGCGACCCGATGCTCTAAGTCCTTGAAACGAAAGCGGCGGCTTATCATCGCTTCCGTAAGTCCACTTAAAGGGCCGATGCTCAAGTGCTACGCGGCATCCGCCCGCTCGACCCCGGCGATCGCCTCGGCAAAATCCCGCGCGGAAAACGGCTCGAGATCCTCGGCGGTCTCGCCGACGCCGATGAAGTGGATCGGCAGTTTGAATTTGTCCGCGATGGCGACCAGAATGCCGCCGCGCGCCGTGCCGTCGAGCTTGGTCATCACCAGGCCTGTGACGCCGGCCACCTTTCCAAAAATCTCGACCTGGTTCATCGCGTTCTGGCCGACGGTGGCATCGAGCACGAGCAGCACGGCATGCGGTGCACTGGCATCGACCTTCTTCATCACGCGGATGATTTTTTCCAGCTCCGCCATCAGTTCGGTGCGGTTCTGCAGACGGCCGGCGGTGTCCATCAGCAGGATGTCGGCGTCGCCGGTGCGCGCCTCGACGATCGCCTCATAGGCGAGGCTTGCCGCGTCCGACCCCTGGTCTCGGGCGATGACGGTGCAGCCGAAGCGCTCGCCCCAGATGCGCAACTGGGCGATGGCGGCAGCGCGGAACGTGTCGCCGGCGGCGAGCGTCACCCGCTTGCCCTCGCCGGTGAACTTGGCCGCCAACTTGCCGATGGTGGTGGTCTTGCCGGAGCCGTTGACCCCGACCACGAGGATCACGAAGGGTTTTTTGCCCGCCTCGATGGCGATCGGCACGGCGAGCGGGCTCAGTACCCGCTCGACCTCGGTGGCCAAAATCGTCTTGACGTCATCGGGCGAGACCTGGCGATCGTAACGCCCCTTGCCGACGGCCTGCGAGATGCGGGTCGCCGTGGCGACGCCGAGATCGGAGCGGATCAGCACCTCTTCGAGTTCGTCGAGCATCGCGTCGTCGAGCTTGCGCTTGGTGAAGATGTCGGTGATGCCGGTGCCGAGCGCCGAGGACGAGCGGGTCAGGCCCTCCTTGAGGCGTGTCCACCACGAGCGTTTTTCGTTCGCGGCTTCTGCGGGCGCCAGTGGCCCGGCGGGTGCGATGTCCGGAGGCTCGAGGTTAAATTCGCCGCCGGAGCCTGCCGCCAGCGCGTCGAGCACGGCATCGCTGACCGACGCTTCCGTCGGCAGGTCCGGCTCGGCCTCAGGCTGAGCGCTCGGCGGCTCCAGAGGCGCGACAGACGGGGCCTCGGCAGCGACCTCCGGCGTGTCGCCCGGCCGGTCCTTGCGGCCGAACAGACGGCCGAAAAACGTGGGCTTCTCGCTGCTCTCGGTCTTGTCGCTCGCCATGATGGTCCTTCCCCGCCCGGCGGCGGATCAAGCGCCCCTTGTGCGATATGGGAAGACCGAGTTCAACCGGCGTCCGGGATCTCAGCGGGCCTTGTGGATCAACAGCGTGTCGTGGTCCGCATTGGCGTCGAACCGGGCGACGACGTCCTTGGTGCCGTCTGGCAGGACCGGCGACTGGGTGGTGAAGGCCACGCTCTCGTTGTCGGCGAGCATCCGCTTCGGCGCGTTGTCCGTCCAGGTGGCGAGGGTCGCGCCGTGAATGTCGCGAATATCGAAGGTGAGGCGTGGCACCGGCGTGCGCGCGTCGACAAGATTGCGGATGTCACCGGAAATCTCCACGCGTTGCGTCGGATCGTCCAGCCGCGTGGTCTTGAGGCCGCCGATTTCGAGACCGCGAATGTTGACCGGCAGGCCGACCGCCGCATAGAGGGCCGCGGTGCGCGGCGCGGCCATCACGATGGCGGTTCGCTTGCCGATGACCAGCATCGACAGACAAGCCAGAGCCAGGCTCACGGCGACGGGCCGCAGGGCGCCCGACTTGCGACGGTTTGCGGTCGGTCTCGCGATCGCAAGGCGCGAGAGCCGATCGTCAGTCTGCGCCCGAATGACGCCGCGCGACGACGCCGCGATGGGATGACGATCGTCATCCGGCGCCGCGACATGCCAGCGCGTGGCGCAAGCCGGGCATACGACCGTGCGTCCGCTGGTGCCGAGCGCGTGCAGGGCCACGTGATAGGATCGGGCACAGGTCGGGCAGTCGATCTGCATGAAACTCGGTCGGTCTGGCGGCGCAGGATCGCGGTGGTCGATCCCACCCTGCGCATTTATGTTTAAAGGGGCGTTAAGCATGCCTGCCGGAAGCCCGTGCGATTCCCATCGCGGGGAAAGCGCTCTAAGGTCTGAGTCGCCGGATGATCGGCAGCGGGTGGTAGCGTGATCACGTTCGAGAATGTCGGCCTGCGCTACGGCATGGGCAACGAAATCCTCAAGGACCTCAATTTTCGCATCGCCCCGCAGTCGTTCCAGTTTTTGACCGGTCCGTCGGGCGCCGGCAAGACGACGCTGCTGAAGCTGATCCTGTTCTCGTTAAAGCCGACGCGCGGCATGATCAGCCTGTTCGGTCGCGATGCCGCGACCCTCGACAAGGACGCGATCACCAGCCTGCGCCGCCGCATCGGCGTGGTGTTTCAGGATTTCCGCCTGCTCGATCACCTCACCACCTATGAAAACGTCGGGCTGCCGCTGCGGGTGCAGGGCCGCGAGGAGGCGACCTATCGCGCCGAGGTGGTCGAGCTGCTCGGCTGGGTCGGCCTCGGCGAGCGCATGCATGTGCTACCCGCCGTGCTCTCCGGCGGCGAGAAGCAGAGGGCGGCGATCGCTCGCGCCTTGATCGTGCGCCCGGAGCTGCTGCTCGCCGACGAGCCGACCGGCAACGTCGATCCAACGCTGGCGCGGCGTCTGCTGCGGCTCTTCATGGAGCTGCATAAATCGGGTACATCCGTGGTCATCGCCACGCACGACCTCGCGCTGATGGACCAGTTCGACGGCGCGCGGCGTCTCGTGCTCGGCGACAGCCGGCTGCACATCTATGACTGAAGGGGTTTTATGGTCGTCGTGACGGGCGATGCACGCGGCGCCAAGGGCGGCGCATCGAGCGCCAAGAGCGAGCCGGCCGGTCGCGCCTTGCGGCGCGACATGCCGCTGGTGCCGGCCGCCTCGATCGCCGGGCGGGCGCTGGTCACGGTGGTGGCCATCATGACCTTCCTTGCTGCGCTGACCGCGGGCGTGGCGATCCTCATCGCCGATGCCTCGCACGACTGGCAGGACGACGTCTCCCACGAGATGACGATCCAGGTTCGCCCGACGCCGGGCCACGATCTCGAAGCCGAGACCAACGCCGCCGCCGTGATCGCGCGCAAGGCGAGCGGCATTCTCGCCGTCGAGCCCTATTCCAAGACCGAGTCGGAAAAGCTGCTGCAGCCATGGCTCGGCAGCGGCCTCGATCTGGGCGACCTGCCGGTGCCGCGGCTGATCGTGGTAAAACTCGATCCGGCGTCATCGCTCGATCTCGGTGCCCTGCGCAAAACGCTCGAGGCGCAGGTGCCGGGCGTCAGCCTCGACGATCACCGCATGTGGATGGCGCGGCTCGCCAGCATGGCCCACGCGACGGTGGCGATCGGGCTGGTGGTGTTCGTGCTGGTTTTGACGGCGATGATGTTGGCCGTCGCTTTCGCCACGCTTGGCGCGATGGCGGGCAACCGCGAGATCATCGAGATCCTGCATTTCGTCGGGGCCGCCGACAGCTTTATTTCCGGCCAGTTCCAGCGCCATTTCTTCCGCCTTGGCCTGCGCGGCGGGGCGATCGGGGGTGGCCTCGCCATCCTGTTCTTCTTTGTCACGGGCCACGTCATTGGTTGGTGGCGGGCAACGCCCGGCGGCGAACAGATCGAGGCGTTGTTTGGCACCTTCAGCCTGCATCTCAAGGGCTACGCGGCGATCCTCGTCATTGCGGCAGCCATCGCGGTCATCACCGGCTTCGTGTCGCGCATCATCGTGTTCCGCCATCTGCGGCGACTGAATTGAGGGTATGCGGAGATGAGCAAGGGTTTGAGCATGACGGCCGCGGGCGCTCCCCCTTCCCCCTCGCGGGGAGGGGTTAGGGGTGGCGGTTTATCCGTCTGTTTCACTGGTCCAAGGGTTTCGTTTTTGGGACGCCTCGTGGCCCAAGGAACACGTCGACCCCCACCCCTTCCCCTTCCCGCAAGGGGGAGGGGGAGCAAATGGCTTGGTCTCGGGGCCGTCCTGATTGCCTTCTTCGCTGCTCATTCGGCGCGCGCCGATTTCCAGACCTGCCTCGCCGGGCTCCGCGTCACCGCGGCGGCGGGCGGCGTGTCGACGCAGACGTTCGATCAGGCGACCCAAGGGCTGCAGCCGAACCCCGAGGTCATCACCTTCTCGACGTCGCAGCCGGAGTTCAAGACGCCGATCTGGGACTATCTCGCCGGCCTCGTCGACGACGAGCGCGTCGCCGATGGGCAGGCCAATATGCGTAAATGGGGACAGGCGTTTGCCTCCGCGCAGAGCCGCTTCGGCGTCGACCCCGCGACGGTGGCCGCGGTCTGGGGCGTCGAGTCGAATTTCGGCCAGGCTTTCGGCAATCGCCCGATCGTCCAGTCGCTGGCGACGCT
Organism: Beijerinckia sp. L45; assembly: GCF_009765775.1. GTDB lineage: Bacteria > Pseudomonadota > Alphaproteobacteria > Rhizobiales > Beijerinckiaceae > RH-AL1. Next base: position 34,001 of record NZ_LMUU01000216.1, on the reverse strand, counting down.
GTCCTGCGACGGCCGCCGTCAGGCCTATTTCCGCACCGAATTCGTCGCGGCTCTCAAGATCCTGCAGGCTGGCGATATCGATCCGGCCCAGTTCAAGGGCTCCTGGGCGGGGGCCTTCGGCCACACCCAGTTCATGCCCTCAACCTTCCTGCGCATCGCCGTCGATGGCGACGGCGATGGTAGGCGTGACCTCATCAATTCGGTGCCGGACGCCCTGGCCTCGACCGCCAATTATCTGAAGAAGGCCGGCTGGCAGACCGGCGGGACCTGGGGGTTCGAGGTCAAGCTGCCGGAAGGCTACAACGGTCCGTCCGGGCGCACCAAAAAACAGCCGATGACGGCCTGGGCCGGGCGCGGCATCCGGCGGGTCGACGGGCGCCCGCTCGGCGAGGGCGCCGCCGGGCTGCTGCTGCCGGCCGGACCCGAGGGGCCGGCCTTCCTCGTCACCCGCAACTTCGATGCGATCTACGGCTACAATGCCGCGGAAAGTTACGCGCTGGCGATCTCGCTGCTGTCGGATCGACTGCGCGGGCAGCCCGGCTTGAAAACCCCATGGCCGACGGACGACCCCGGCCTGTCGCGGGCCGATCGCCGCGAGGTCCAGACCCGCCTGGTGCAGCGCGGCTACGACCTGCAGGGCAAGATCGATGGGGTGATCGGCGACAAGACGCGCGAGGCGATCGCCGATTTTCAGGGCAAGGCCGGGCTGAAGCCGGATGGGCGGGCGAGCGTGTCGGTGCTGACGGCGCTGCGGCGGTAGCGGCTCGCTCTCGATCGACCGACTCGGCTCGATCTTTACGATGGCTCATGCCGTTTCTCAGACTTTCCGCGGTCAATCAGAAAGTTAGGCGTTACCGTCGAGGAATGGCTCTACCTTCAGTAGCTGTCCGAAGATCCGCCCCCGCCCGAGTCGCCGCCACCGCCGGAGAAATTGTCGCTGGAGCCGCCGCCTGGCGACGACCCGCCACCACCGCCCGCGTTGCCTATGATCGTTCCGGCTGCCAGCGAGGTCCAGTTTATGGAGCCGCGGAAGCGATAGAGCACGATCAGAAAGATCAGGCCGCCGATCAGGATCAGCACGACCGCCGTCGTGCTGAGCGGCTGGTCCGCCGGTGCCGTCTGCAGGGCAGGGCGTTTCTGCCAGCTCGCCTTGTCCGTTGTCAGGACCGCGATGGCCTCGTTGACGCCGGCATTGATTCCGCCAGCAAAATCATTGGCCTTGAGTTTTGGGCCGACGGCATTGTGGAGGATCAGCTTGGTCGTCGCGTCGGTCAGCGTGCCTTCGAGACCGTACCCGACCTCGAATCGCAACTTGTGCTCGGTCGGCGCGATGAGGAACAGGACGCCGTTGTTCTTGTCCTTCTGGCCGAGCTTCCACTTGCGAAACAGCGCGTTGGCGTAGGGTTCGATCTCCTCGCCCTGCAGCGACGCAACCGTCGCCACGACGAACTGGATGCCGGACTGGTCTTCGAGATCCTTCAGCTTTGCCGACAGGGCTTGCTGGTCCTCTGGCTTCAGAACATGCGCGTCGTCGACGACGCGGCCCGTCAGCAGCGGCAGCTTCTCCGGCGCGATTTCCGCACGGCCGGGCGCTGCCGCCAGAGCGACAAGCCCGGCGCAGAGCGCCAAGCGCACTGCCAAGTTGCGCAGGATGGTCAGCTGAAGCCGCATCGCGCCCGACCTTTCGGCTTGCTGCTCTAGAACTTCACGGCCGGCGGCTTGTCGGCGTTTTCGGCCGTCGCGGTGAACGGCGCAATCGGCTTGGCGTCCTTGTAGAAGAGTGACGCCCAAAGCGAGCCCGGGAAGGTGCGCAGCTCGATGTTATAGGCTTGCGAGGCATTGATATAATCGCGGCGCGCGACCGCGATGCGGTTTTCCGTCCCCTCGAGCTGCGACTGCAGCGCCAGGAAGTTCTGGTTCGACTTCAGGTCGGGATAGTTTTCGGTCACCGCGAGCAGCTTGCCGAGCGCACCGGTCAGCTGCGACTGCGCCGCCTGGAACTGCTTGATCTTTTCCGGGTCGGTGATCTGCGAGGCGTCGATGTTGATCGAGGTCGCCTTGGACCGCGCTTCAATGACGGCGGTGAGCACGTCCTTCTCCTGCTTGGCGAAGCCCTGCACGGTCGAGACGAGGTTAGGGATCAGGTCGGCGCGGCGCTGATACTGGTTCTGCACCTCGGCCCACTTGCCCTTGGCCTCTTCGTCGAGCGTCGGGATCGTGTTGTAGCCGCAGCCGGACAGGCCAACCGCAAGGAGAGCGACCGCGGCAAGCGATCGAAGACGAGGCGTAATGGCGAACATGGCGTGGGCTCCGAGAACTCGGGCTAGTTAGACGAGCAAGCTGAACCGTTGCAAGGCGACTGTGGGCTAAGACGACGGGATTTCAGAGCTACGAAGGCGAAAACCCGCCGATGCGCGCGATTTCGCCGAAATTCTGCTCAGCGGCTCTACCGTGTTGATCCGAAAACGCTTCTTCGATTGAGCGCTGCAACCCAACCGTCTCTTGCGCGGGAACGTGATGGCTTTCACCGCTATGTGACTGGAATCGCCTATAGGACGAGTCTCTTACTGAACGAGCAGATGACGCGAAGAGGCCTCGGAGCCTGAGGATGATGATCAGCCACCCGTTGAGAACGGCGTATCACGCGATGGTCGCGGCGGCGCTGCTCGTGCCATCCTATGCCGCGGGGCGTGCGGCCGAGATGACGCACGTGATCGAGCTGTTCACCAGCCAGGGCTGTTCGTCCTGTCCGCCGGCCGACCGTCTGCTTGCCGTTTTGGCGCGTAATCCCGAGACCGTGGCTCTGTCGTTTCCCGTCGATTACTGGGATTACATCGGCTGGAAAGACATTTTCGCCTCGCCGCTGTTTACGGCGCGTCAGCAGGCCTATGCGCGATCTACGAAGGACGGCCGCGTCTACACGCCGCAAGCCGTCATCGACGGCGTCAAGGCTGATATCGGCAGCGACAAGGCGGCGATCCAGCGTGACATGGGCACGCTGCCCGGTGTCGGCGGCGCCATGAGCGTGCCGATGACGATCAAGGAAAGCGACGGTTATCTTCGCGTCGACGTCGGTGCGGGGCAGACGACAGGCGCCGGCGTCTACGTGTTGCGCGTCATGGCCTCGCGCACCGTGGAGATCGGGCGCGGGGAAAACTCCGGCCGCAGCGTCACCTACACCAATGTCGTTCGCGCGATGAATAAGATCGGCGATTGGGACGGGCATCCCGCGCATTTCGACATGCTGGAGCTGAAAGCCGACGGCGAGGGCTATGTCGTCCTGCTTCAGGCCGGCGATCCGGCGAAGCCCGCCGTAATCCTGTCGGCGGCCAAGACCGCCGGGCTCTGAGCGGCGCCGCTTTCGCGGGCCCCGAACCTCCCGTCCCGAATTCGCCTGGATCGAATGGCTAGGATCAAGCCTGCCTGATGCAGCGGCTCGCGCCGTGGCTGGCGCCGATCGAGGCTCGATATTCGACCGAAATGGTCGAGGACGGCTTTATCGGGACAGTTTATCAAGGTTTTCGAATACCTGTTGCGGCTTGAGTCGGAGTTTACCGCCGTTATGAAACGTCTTTACCCTGTCGGCTTGATCCTCGCCTGCGTCGCGGCCGGCCTCGTGCCCACGGTCGCGATGGCCAAGAAACATGAAAAGCCCGCGCCTGCGGAAAAGCCGGCAGCCAAGGAGGACAAGGCGGGGGGCAAGCTCCTCGAAGCCTATGGCGATTGGACCGCGAGCCTGGCCGCCGGCAAGGCCAAGACCTGCTATGCCCTGGCCAAGCCGAAACAGCGCAGCCCCGACGGCAAGCGCGATCAGGCCTATGTCTTCATCGCCGATCGGCCGGCCGAAAAGGTCCACAACGAGGTGTCGATCATCATGGGCTTCCCGATCAAGGAGGGAAGCGCCGCGAAGGCCCGCGCCGGCAAGATCGACTTCGACCTCGTTGCGGTCTCGAACGCATACTTCATGAAGAACCCGGCCGATGACGTCCGCTTCGTCGACACGCTCAAGAAGGGCGGCGTGCTTATCGTCAAGGCGCCCCCGCTCAAGGGGTCGCTGGTCACCGATACTTACGGCCTCGAGGGGTTCAAGAAGGCGCTCGATCGCGCCCAGAAGGAATGCCGCTGAGCGAACCGGCGTCGCGACGCCGGGCCTCCGGCCGCAACTGGGACGTTCTAAAGAGGGTGCTGCTGCCGCTTGTTTGCCCCCTAACGTCTGGCGCATAGTCCGCTCGCCCGCAGTCGGCGGCGGGGCACTGTGAAAAGCGTTAGGGAGGCAAGACGTGTCCGAGAAAACCTATCCTGTTCCTGCCGATGTCGCGGCGCATGCCCTGATCGACGCGGCGGGCTACAAGGACATGTACGCCCGCTCGCTGTCCGATCCCGACGGGTTCTGGGCCGAGCACGGCAAGCGCATCGACTGGGTCAAGCCGTTCACCAAGGTGATGAACTGCTCATTCGATGCCGAAAATGTCTCGATCAAGTGGTTCGAGGACGGCACTACCAACGTGGCGGCGAACTGCATCGACCGGCACCTCGCCACGCGCGGCGATCAGGTCGCCCTGATCTGGGAAGGCGACGATCCCGAGAACTCCAAGTCCATCACCTATAAGGAATTGCACGAGCACGTCTGCCGTTTCGCCAATGTCCTCAAGGACAAGGGCGTCAAGAAGGGCGACACGGTCACCATTTACCTGCCGATGATCCCCGAGGCGGCCTACGCGATGCTCGCCTGCGCGCGGATCGGCGCCGTCCATTCCATCGTGTTCGGCGGCTTTTCCCCGGATGCGCTGGCCGGGCGCATCAGCGGCTGCAAGTCCAAGATCGTCATCACCGCGGACGAGGGCCTGCGCGGCGGCAAGAAGGTGCCGCTGAAGGTCAACGCCGATGCCGCGGCGGAAAAGAGCGGCGGGATCGTCGAGACGATGATCGTCGTCAAGCGGACCGGCGGCAAGGTCGCCTGGACCGAAGGCCGCGACGTCGCTTACGAGGAAGCCGTCGCGGCTGCCTCGCCCGATTGCCCGCCGGCGGAGATGAATGCGGAGGATCCGCTGTTCATTCTCTTCACGTCGGGCTCGACCGGCGCGCCGAAGGGCGTCGTCCATACCACGGCCGGTTATCTCGTCTACGCCGCGATTACCCACCAGTACGTCTTCGACTATCATGACGGCGACGTCTATTGGTGCACCGCCGACGTCGGCTGGGTGACCGGGCACAGCTACATCGTCTACGGCCCGCTCGCCAACGGCGCGACGACGCTGATGTTCGAGGGCGTGCCGAACTATCCGTCCATCTCGCGCTTCTGGGACGTCGTCGACAAGCACAAGGTCAACATCTTCTACACCGCGCCGACCGCCATCCGCTCGCTGATGGGGGCAGGCGACGAGCCGGTGAAGCGGACCAGCCGCACGAGCCTGCGCATTCTCGGCACGGTCGGCGAGCCGATCAACCCGGAGGCCTGGGAGTGGTACCACAACGTCGTCGGCGAGGGCCGTTGCCCGATCGTCGATACATGGTGGCAGACCGAGACCGGCGGCCACCTGATCACACCGCTGCCGGGCGTGACGACGCTCAAGCCAGGCTCGGCGACGACGCCGTTCTTCGGCGTGCTGCCGGAAGTGGTCGATGCCGAAGGCACCGTCCAAGACGGCGTCTGCGAGGGCAATCTGGTCATCGCCCGCTCCTGGCCCGGCCAGATGCGTACCGTGTACGGCGACCACGAGCGTTTCGTGCAGACCTATTTCTCGACCTATCCCGGAAAATATTTCACCGGCGACGGCTGCCGGCGCGACGCCGACGGTTATTACTGGATCACCGGCCGCGTCGACGACGTCATCAACGTCTCCGGCCACCGCATGGGCACGGCCGAGGTCGAGAGTTCGCTTGCAGCCCATGGCAAAGTGTCGGAGGCGGCGGTGGTCGGCTTTCCGCACGACATCAAGGGGCAGGGCATCTACGCCTATGTCACCCTGATGGAAGGGCAAAGCCCGTCTGAGGAATTGCGCAAAGAACTCGTCGCCTGGGTGCGTCGCGACATCGGGCCGATCGCCTCGCCCGACATCATTCAGTTCGCGCCGGGCTTGCCGAAGACCCGGTCGGGCAAGATCATGCGCCGCATCCTGCGCAAGATCGCCGAAAACGAGATCGGTGCGCTGGGCGATACCTCGACCTTGGCCGATCCGTCGGTCGTCGACGACCTGATTTCGAATCGCCCGAGCGAGCAGAAACCGACGCAAAAATCCGCGTAGCGGCCAAAACGTGCGACGCTGCCGGATGTAAAAAAACCGGCAGTGTTGCGGAACACCCGCAAAAATGACGAAGCCGTGATCGCAGCGCGGCCAATGTGCGACTCCGCGGCAACAACGCCCAAGCTTTTGCCGCCTTCGCTAAGGTTTTAACCCCGCTTTGACTTCGCTTTGCTAGTGTTCCCCCACAGGTCGGTCGCCGTCGCGCTGCCGTAAATTTTCGTCCGGTGGGGATATCATGGACATTGTGAAGAGCATCAGCCGCGTGGCTGGTCTGAGCCTTACGTCATGCGTTGTCGCCCTCACGCTATGCGCCGCCGCGCCGGCCAGCGCGAGCCAGACCGTCGCCGTGCCGCCGACTTATCCGGCTGGCATGATCATCATCAAGCAGAGCGAGCGGAAGCTGTATCTCACCAATGGCGACGGCACCGCGCTGCGCTATCCCGTGGCGATCGGCAAGACCGGCAAGGCTTGGCGCGGCCAGACCTTCATCGAAGGCAAGTTCGTCGAGCCGGCATGGTCGCCGCCGGAAAGCGTCTCGCGCGACCATCCCGAGCTCCCATCGGTGATCGCTGGCGGCGCCGCCAACAACCCGATGGGTGCCGCGGCGCTCACCCTCAAGCTATCCGAAATCGCCATCCACGGCACCTCCGCCAAGATGCGCGCCTCTGTCGGCACTTCGGCCTCCTACGGCTGCATCCGCATGCTCAACGAAGACGTGGTGGATCTCTACAGCCGCGTGAAGGTCGGAACGCCGGTCGTTTCGATCCCGTAAGCAACGGACGTTGATTTGCTAAAAAAAGGCCGCTGCTCCTGAGCAGCGGCCTTTTCGTTTGGCAGATGGTCGAGATTTGGTTGGTTTAAAACGTCTTTGCGAGCCAAGCGAAGCAACCCAGGAGCCTCAGCACAACTTGAGGTTTGCGGCTCTGGGTTGCTTCGCCTCCGGCTCGCGAAGACTGCAACCCCTGCGGTTTACGGCTGCCCGCTTCCGCCCGCCGCGCCATAGACCTGCCCGGTGGCGTAGCTGCCCTCGCTCGACGCCAGCTGCACATAGATGCCCGCGAGTTCGGCCGGCTGGCCGGGGCGTCCAAGGGGTGTCATCGAGCCAAAATTTTCCAGCTTCTGCATCGACGCGCCGCCGCTGACCTGCAGCGGCGTCCAGATCGGGCCCGGCGCCACGCCGTTCACGCGAATGCCTTTGGGGCCGAGCTGCTTGGCCAGCGATTTCACGAAATTCATCGTCGCCGCCTTGGTCTGCGCGTAGTCGTAGAGGTCGGGTGTCGGGTCGTAAGCCTGTTCCGATGTCGTGGCGATGATCGCGGAGCCCGGCTGCAGGTGCGGCAGCGCCGCCTTGATGATCCAGAACGGCGCGTAGATATTTGTCTTCATCGTCCAGTCGAACTGCTCGGTCGAGATGTCGAGGATCGAGTCGTGCGCCTGCTGTCGGCCGGCGTTGCTGACGACGATGTCGAGACCGCCGAGGCCCTGCACAGCATCGGCGACGAGTTTCTGGCAGAATGCCTCGTCACGAAGATCGCCGGGTATCGCCAAGGCGTTGCGCCCGGCGGCCTTCATGAGCGCGATGACCTCATCGGCATCGGATTGCTCGGCCGGCAGATAGTTGATCACGACATCCGCGCCTTCGCGGGCGAAGGCGATCGCGGCAGCCCGCCCCATGCCGGAATCGCCGCCGGTGATCAGCGCGCGACGGCCGGCGAGCCGGCCGGATCCCTTGTAGGAGGTCTCCCCGTGATCGGGTTTGGGATCCATCTTGTTGGCGAGGCCGGGCCAGGGCTGGGACTGTTTTTTGTACGGCGGCTTCGGATATTTCGACGTCGGGTCCTGCAGCGGGGCCGCGGCGGGCGGTGGGCTCTGCGCGCCGGCCTGTCCGGCCGAGGCGGCAAGCGCTATCCCGGCACCTCCGACAATTGCGCGGCGCGACGGTGCGTTCTTCTCGTAGGTGTCCATCGGAAACTCCCTTTGACGACAGGTGCAGGTGACTGGACGGGCCAACAGGACATGCCGGTCAAAGTTGCCTGCATCGTCGCCGCACCCGGCTGCCATGCAGCGGCGCGTCGCGATCGCGGTACGCGCCACAAAAGCGGCCGCTCGTCAGGCCGGTGATCGGCCCACGAGGGGGCGACAAAGTGCTCCCGGCTGGCTAAGAGAGCACGGACTCCCGCCCTTCGTTCCAGAGAGCCCCGTGACTGTCGAACCCGAAATCACGCCCGACCTCGTCGCCAGCCATGGCCTCAAGCCCGACGAATACGAGCGCCTTCTCGCGCTGATCGGGCGCGTGCCGAGCTTCACCGAACTCGGCATCTTCTCCGCGATGTGGAACGAGCATTGTTCCTACAAGTCCTCGCGCCTGCATCTGCGCACCTTGCCGACCAAGGCGCCGTGGGTGATCCAGGGGCCGGGCGAGAACGCCGGCGTGATCGACATCGGCGACGGCGATGCCTGCATCTTCAAAATGGAGAGCCACAACCATCCCTCCTATATCGAGCCCTACCAGGGCGCAGGCACCGGCGTCGGTGGCATTCTGCGCGACGTTTTCACCATGGGCGCGCGGCCGGTGGCCTGCTTGAATTTGTTGCGCTTCGGCGCGCCGGAGCATCCCAAGACGCGTCATCTCGTGGCCGGCGTCGTCGCCGGCATCGGCGGCTACGGCAACAGCTTTGGCGTGCCCACCGTCGGCGGCTCGACCAACTTTCATAGCCGCTACGACGGCAACATCCTGGTCAACGCGATGGCGGTCGGCATCGCCCGCACCGACGAGATTTTTTACGCCACCGCCACAGGCGTGGGGAATCCGATCGTCTATCTCGGCTCCAAAACCGGCCGCGACGGCATCCATGGCGCGACCATGGCCTCCGCGTCCTTCGAAGCCGACGCCGAGGAGAAGCGCCCGACCGTCCAGGTCGGCGACCCCTTCGCGGAAAAGCTGCTGCTGGAGGCCTGTCTCGAGCTGATGAAGACCGGCGCCGTCGTCGCCATCCAGGACATGGGCGCCGCTGGCCTCACCTCCTCGGCGGTCGAGATGGGGGCCAAGGGCGACCTCGGTATCGAGCTCGATCTCGACACCGTGCCCTGCCGCGAGACCGGCATGACCGCCTACGAGATGATGCTGTCGGAAAGCCAGGAGCGCATGCTCATGGTGCTCGATCCCAGCAAACGCGCGGTCGCCGAGGCGATCTTCCGCAAATGGGGGCTCGACTTCGCGGTGATCGGCAAGACCACCGATACGCTGCGCTTCGTCGTCAAGCATGGCGGTGAGGTAAAGGTGGACCTGCCGATCAAGGAGCTTGGCGACGAGGCGCCATTGTATGACAGGCCTCATATCGCCTCGCCGAAGCTGCCGGTGCTCGATTCCGCGTCGGTCAAGGCGCCGATGGGCGACGTCGAGGCGCTGCTGACGCTGCTGGCCTCGCCCGACCTCTGCTCGAAGCGCTGGGTATGGCAGCAGTACGATCATCTCATCCTCGGCAACAGCGTGCAGCGCCCCGGCGGCGACGCCGCGGTGATCCGCATCGGTGACGGCCCCAAGGGGCTGGCGCTGACCACGGACGTGACGCAGCGCTATTGCGAGGCCGACCCGGTCGAAGGCGGCAAGCAGGCGGTGGCCGAAGCCTGGCGCAATATCACGGCCTCCGGCGCCACGCCGCGCGCGGCGACCGACAACTTGAACTTCGGCAACCCGGAAAAGCCCGAAGTGATGGGGCAACTGGTCGGCTGCATCCAAGGCATCGGCGAGGCCTGCCGCGCGCTCGACTTCCCGATCGTTTCCGGCAACGTCTCGCTCTACAACGAGAGTGCTGGCAAGGGCATCCTGCCGACGCCCTCGATCGGCGGTGTCGGCGTCATAAGTGACGTTGCGCTCAGCATGTCGCCTTCGTTCAAGCGCGCCGACGAGGCCATTTTACTGATCGGTGCGACGGCCGGCTGGCTCGGCCAGTCCGTCTATCTCCGCGATATTTGCGGCCGGGAAGAGGGCGCCCCGCCGCCCGTCGATCTCGCGGCCGAGCGCGCCAACGGCGATTTCGTCCGCGGGCTGATTCTCGGCAAACGGGTCAGCGCCGTGCACGATATTTCCGACGGCGGGCTCGCCATCGCACTCGCCGAGATGGCGGTGAGCGGCAAGATCGGTGCGTCGATCGACGTGCCGGCCGATGTGGCCACCCACGCCTGGCTGTTCGGCGAGGACCAGGGCCGCTACGTCGTGGTGGCGTCGGAGGCCGAGGCCGCGACGCTGCTGATCGAAGCCGGTGCCGCCAGCGTGCCGTTCCTGCGCATCGGCAGCACCGGCGGGGATTTTCTGATCCTGGGCGCCGAGCCTGCCGTCCCGCTCGCCGCCATCCGCGCGGCGCACGAGGAATGGCTACCGGGGTATATGGCGGGGCACTAGCCCGCCATTTGGCCAATCAAATCTGGTTTAAGTTGTTCGGCCGTCTTGCTTAACTTCTGATCTGCAATCAAAGGTGTTGCCGTTACCAATCTTTCAAGGGACAGGCCAAGCCTGAGTACGGATGAACTGGCTAGCAGAACTAGAAAATCCGACGGTTTTAGTAAGTCTAGGAAGCGCAATGGTCGCGCTCGCATCAGCAATCGTGAGTTCGATACTGTCGAGTCGAAAAGATGAACGAGATCTGTTTGACTTGCGCATTAAATATTTTGATAATTTCAGAAAGTGGGCGGATCAGGTAGCTGATAATTTGACTGAATCTATTCATTTGTGCGATTTGGACCCATCTAAAATTGGCGGAGAATCATATTTCGATCGCCGTCACCGTTTAAGGATATCTTTGTCGACAATGGTAGATAAAGGTAGATGGTTTTTTCCAAATATTGAAATTGATGATCATGGTAAAGATAAAGACGAAGGATTTAAGGGCTATCGGCATGAGGTTTTAGACGGTTTGGTCAAAGCCTATGTATGCTTGGGAAAAATTGATTATCTGAATGCTAAAAACAACATGAATATCAGGCGCGAACTTGTCGTAGCCAAGAGGCACTTTGTAGGTTGTGTGCAGAAAATTCTTGACCCTGCTGATCAGCGTATACAGTTCGAGCGTATAACTAATCGAAGATATGGAATGATTGATTCGGCGGGCTAAACCAGTGATTGGCTAATGATGGATTGAATATAAATGCTGATCAGTAGTTGCCTGTGAAGCATCTTAAAACAGCGATATCGAACCTTCTGAATACGGCAGTTTATCGCCGCATATAGAAGGGCGGTAAAGTGGACATTTGTTGTGCACGAAAAAAGTAAGGCGCTCTCAGCCAGCATTGGGCTTAGCTCTGCAGATCTGACTGAGCCTCAAGTCCCTACGCCTTGTACCCGTGCTTCGCTTTCGTCGCCGCGATGATCGAGCGTGCCTCACCCTCGCGCCCGGCCTCGCAGGCCGACGCCGCGCGCGTCAGATCGCGCTGGATCGCGTCGTAGACGCTCTGCGCGACGTTGCCGCTCGCCAGATCGGCCCTAAGCACGTCCTGGTACTTGTTGATCTCCCCGGTGCATCCGGCGCCGGGCGGCAGCTTGTAGGCGGTCGGCCCGATTGGCGCGGAGACAACGGGACCGGCGCCGCCATTGGTTTCGTTGCAGCCGCCGAGCATGGCGGCGAGGCTGAGGACGGCGAGGGGAAGAAGAATGCGGGTCATATGACGGATGGTCTCCCAAGATCAGCCTAGTTTAGACCGGTGCGAACCATTTGAGTATCGCTTGCTTTGCGACGTTCACAGATCACGCACGCGATCGTCCCGGCATTTCAAAAAAACACATTTGGAACAATGCAGGCGGCACCGCCGTTCCATGGCCGTAAGCTTGGCAATAAACGTCCAGCCCTGTCGATGGATACGCCGGTTGCCTGATCAACTCGAACCGGAATCTCACGAATCCGCCGTCGACCGGTTGATCGATGCCGCCTGGCTGGAGCGCATGGCGGCCTGGCTCTCGGCGACGGGGCGGCGGCTTTGGGAACGCAGGCGCTCGCTCGGCCCTGTCGTGCTTCCTGTTCCGATCGTTTCGGTGTGGCGGCGCCTGCGTCCGGCGCCAATCAATCCACGCACGGGTTCTTCTGTTGAGCTGAATGCCGCACGCCGTCTCGTCCCGCGTCGCGCCCATGTCGCGACGGCTGCCGTAGTCCTGCTAATCCTGGTCTTCGGCTATCTCGCCGATTGCGTCTTCGAGATCCCGACGGACGGCGGCGTGTCCGGCGATGCGACAGGCAGCGGCGTTCTCGTCCAGGCCGCGGATGGCAGCGAACTCGCCACCCGCGGCACGCCCCGCGGCGAGAAGCTGACCGCCGACGAGATCCCGCAGGTTCTCAAGACCGCGATCGTCGCCATCGAAGACCGCCGGTTCTTCAGCCATGGCGCGCTCGATCCGCATGGCATGGCCCGCGCCATCTTTCGTGACGTCCTCCGCGGGCGCGGCAAGGAGGGCGCGAGCACGCTGACCCAACAGCTGGCCCGCCTGACCCTGCTGTCGCCGGACCGCACCTTGAAGCGCAAGGTCCAGGAAGCGATGATCGCGCTCTGGCTCGAGCACCACCTGAGCAAGCAGGAGATCCTCGGCCGCTATCTCAACGCCGCCTATTTCGGCGCCGGGGCTTATGGCGTCGACGCGGCGGCCCAGCGCTATTTCGGCAAGAGTGCGCGCGATCTCACCCTGCCGGAAGCCGCGATGATGGCGGGGCTCGTCCGCGCCCCGAGCCAATTGGCGCCGCATCGCAATCTCGAAGCGGCGCAGACCCGCGCCACCCTCGTGCTCCGCGCCATGGTCGAAACAGGCGTGGCGTCGCAGGCCGATGCGGATGCCGCCCGCGCGCACCCCGCGACCCTGAAGGTGCTGCCGGAAACGCCGTCGGGATCCGGCTATGCCGTCGACGTCGCGGCCGGCGACATCAAGGCGCTTGTCGGCAATGCCGCCGTGGACGTTACCGCGAGCACGACCATCGTCCCGGCGATGCAGGAGCTCGCCGAGCGGGTCATCGATCGCTATCTCGAAGGCGAAGGCGTCCGCAAGAACATCGGCCAGGCCGCGCTTGTCGCGCTCGGACCGGACGGCGCCATCCTCGCGATGGTCGGCGGCCGCGACTACGACGACAGCGGCTTCAACCGCGCGACGATGGCGAAGCGCCAAGTTGGGTCGCTGTTCAAACTGTTCGTCTATCTCACCGCGCTGCGCCAGGGCGCGACGCCGGACACGACTGTCGTCGATCAGCCCGTCGAGATCGGCGACTGGCAGCCGCACAATTTCGAAAAAGGCTATCGCGGCGCGATCCCGCTGCATCTCGCGTTCGCTCATTCCCTCAACACCGTCGCGGCGCAGCTCGGCCAGAAGGTGGGGATCCCCACCGTCATCAAGACCGCGCACGAGCTCGGCGTCACGTCCGATCTGCCCAATGTTCCGAGCCTTGCGTTGGGAACAGCCGGCATCAGCCTGATGGAAATGACCCGCGCCTACGCCACCGTGGCATCCGACCAGGACAGCGTCGAGCCGTTCCTCGTGCGCCGCATCGCCAGCGGCGACAAGGTTTTGTTCAACCGGCCGCAGCAATATGCCGGCGACACGGAGCCCGACGCGGCGAAACTCGCGATGCGCGAATTGCTGTCCGACGTCGTCCGCGAGGGCACCGGGCGCGCCGCGCAGCTCGCGGTGCCGACAGGCGGCAAGACCGGCACGACCCAGGATTTTCGCGACGCCTGGTTCATCGGCAGCGGGCCGGACATCACCGTCGGCGTCTGGACCGGCAACGACGACAACAGCCCGATGAACGGCGTGACCGGCGGCGACGTCCCGGCCAAGATCTGGCACGATTTCGTCGCCGATGCGGAAAAGATCCTGGGCGCGCGCCGAACCGCGGCGGCGAAAAAGAGCGTCGTCGCGGTGCCGGCGGCCGCGTCCAAGACGGCGCCCGCGCCGATCGTCGAAGCCGCGGCGGAGACCAAGGACGCTGACCGGGACAAGACCGGCGCCATCACCGGCGACGCCGATGTGACGGACACGGCCAGCTTCGATATCGATGGCCGTCCGATCCGCCTGCAGGGCGTTGCGCCGGTGACGGGCCGCCCGGTGCGCAGTCTCGCGCGCTACCTCCGCCGCCGCGAGGTCGTCTGCACGCCGGCGGCCGGCGCGACCTACCGCTGCACCGTCGATGGCGACGATCTCGCCACGACGATCCTGACGAATGGCGGCAGTCCGGCGACCGACGACGCGCCGGCCGATCTTTTGGCGGCGCAGCAAGGCGCGCAGGCGGCGCGGCGCGGCATCTGGCGGCGGCGGCGCTGAGTCCGTCGGCCAGGGCCGAAAGCCGGCTTGTCCTGAGGCCGCCTGCTGGCGTATGATGAGCATCATGCGGATGAATCGCGAAATCCTGGCGTCCACCGACGCCCGTCTGGTCCTGGAGCAGTTCCTGCTCTCCGGCGGCCTGCTTGCGCGCGGGCTTCTTAGCCGCCCCTGAGGGCCGGCCGGGCGTTTCGCCTGGGCGCTCAGGGGATTGTTTCGCAACCAGAATCCCCTTCCGCTTTCAGGATCGTTTCCATGACCACCGCAACCCAACCGCCGATTGCCGACGCCAAGTCGCCGATCGTCATCTTCGACACCACCTTGCGCGACGGCGAGCAGTGCCCCGGCGCCACCATGACCTTCGAGGACAAGCTCGAAGTTGCCGCGCTTCTCGACGCGATGGGCGTCGACATCATCGAGGCCGGCTTCCCGATCGCGTCCGAAGGTGATTTCGAAGCCGTCTCGGCCATCGCCAAGGCCACCAAGCGCGCCACCATCGCTGGCCTCGCCCGCGCCATCGAGGGCGATATCGCCCGCTGCGGCGAGGCGGTGCGGCACGCGGTGAGCCCACGCATCCACACCTTCGTCTCGACCTCGCCGATCCACCTCGCGCACCAGATGAACAAGAGCCAGGAGCAGGTGCTGGAGATTATTTCCCGCACGGTGACCCAGGCCCGCAACCTCGTCGGCGATGTCGAATGGTCGGCGATGGACGCCACCCGCACCCCGCTCGACTACCTCTGCCGCTGCGTCGAGGCCGCGATCAAGGCCGGCGCCACCACCATCAACCTGCCCGATACCGTCGGCTACGCCGTGCCTGCCGAATACGAGGCGATGTTCCGCAACGTGCGCGAGCGCGTGCCCAACGCCGACAAGGCGGTGTTTTCGGTGCATTGCCACGACGACCTCGGCCTGGCGATGGCCAACTCGCTCGCCGGCGTCGCCGGTGGCGCCCGACAGATCGAATGCACCATCAACGGCCTCGGCGAGCGGGCCGGCAATGCCGCCTTGGAAGAGGTGGTGATGGCGATCAAGACCCGCCCCGACGCGCTGCACTATTCCAGCGGCATCGACGCGACCATGCTGACGCGCGCTTCGAAGCTCGTCTCCGCCGTGACCTCGTTTCCGGTGCAGTACAACAAGGCCATCGTCGGTCGGAACGCCTTTGCGCATGAGAGCGGCATCCACCAGGACGGCATGCTCAAAAATGCCTCGACCTACGAGATCATGACCCCGGAAAGCGTCGGCGTCGCCAAGACGTCGCTGGTGATGGGCAAGCACTCCGGCCGGCATGCTTTTAAGGAGAAGCTGAAGGACATGGGCTACGTCCTCGGCGACAACGCGCTTCAGGACGCCTTCACCCGGTTCAAGGATTTGGCCGACAAGAAGAAGATCGTCTACGACGAGGACATCGAGGCTCTCGTCGACGATGAAATCGGCCACAAGAACGAGCGCATCACGCTGGCGAGCCTTGCCGTGATCGCCGGCACCACCGGCCCGCAGTCGGCCGAGATCGCCCTCGACGTCGACGGCGCGCTCAAAACCTTCAAGGCGGAGGGCAACGGCCCGGTCGATGCGATCTTCAACGCCATCGTCACGCTGGTGCCGCACAACGCCGTGCTGGACCTCTATCAGGTCCACGCGGTGACGCGGGGCACCGACGCGCAGGCGGAGGTCTCCGTGCGCCTCGTGGAGGGCGAGAAGCAGGTCACGGCGCGGGGCGCCGATCCAGACACCTTGGTGGCCTCGGCCCGCGCCTACATCGCCGCCTTGAACAAGCTGATGGTCAAGCGCGCCAAGCTCCGCCCCGATACCCTCGCCAGTTGACGTCTGGCTGGGGTTCTTATCTTCCCCTGCGCGCAGCGCCGGGGAGGGGGACCGCCGAAGGCGGTGCAAGGGGCGCCACAGCTTGCGGCTCCCACCGGATCCAGCCACGTCGTGTGTGGCTTGTTTGCAAAACCGCGGCGCGAAACTCGACATTTTCGTGTCACTCTGCGTCACGCGTCACCGCCTGCAGCGCCCTGCGATCCCGTCGCGACACGCCAGGATGAGCGCCGCGCCGGGCCAAGGCAAGACCCGCCGCCCGGACCGATCGGCGCAACAGACTTGTTTGCCCCCGCAAGCGGTCCGGTGGCCGTCGGTCTGCGCCACCGCATTGGCGCCGAACCGGGCTCGACACGCGTCGCCCGCGATCGTGACGGGCGCCAGCGACGCCCGCTGCCGCGTGACGCATGGTTCGCCCGCGTCACAGCGGAAGCTAAGCCGTCCTAGCGATTTCCCGGACTTTTTCCCTGCCAAGGGTGGACACGGCCCGCCCCGCTTGTTATGTGGCACGCCTTCGCCGCGGACGTCTTCGCGAGCGGCGGATGATCTTGCTGGGCGCGTAGCTCAGTTGGTAGAGCAGCTGACTCTTAATCAGCGGGTCCACAGTTCGAGCCTGTGCGCGCCCACCATTTTCTTCCAGCAAGATCAAAGACTTAAGGGCGGCCTCCGGGTCGCCCTTTGTCGTATTCCGACAGGAGGTCAGCGGGTCATTCCGACAAACGGGCTTTCTTTGTTCTATTCGAAGTCGGGTTAAAGGGACCTCACGTGCGCCCTCAGCGCGTCCACGGTTTCGATCAGTCCTGACGCTTCCATATCGAGCAGCAGCATATCGGGCGTTTTTTCAGGTCTTTTCAATCGCAGTCGCATTCGGCTGATCGCGGCCACTGCTCGTCCTGGGTCGAGTGCAATCGTGTCCGCGATAAACGCGTCTGGCGATCGCGCTTCTATGTTGAGTGGGCTCATGAGGGATTCGGGGAAATGCTTCAAATTGTCGGTGACGATCATCGCGGCCTGAGTCTTGAGTGCGGCCGCAACGACGTGGACGTCGTTCGGATCAGGAAGCCCATCACAGAGGCACATGAAAGTATCGAAGTCGTCGACCAACGCTTCTTCAAAAGCGTCCTGCATGCTGCTCCGAGCACGGCCAGCCCTGACGACGGCGTCCGGCGCACCTTTGCCCACCAGTATCTTTTCGATTGCGGCTTGGGTTTCGTCCAAAACCTTCCCAGACCAGCGGAGGCGAAAGAATTCCGCTTCCGCTAGCGTCAGGAGGAGGTTTCGCTTCAGCGCCCCAGTAAGGGCGCAGGCGTCTACGAAAGCCGTGAACCGATTGGCGAACAAGACTTAGAGGTGCTCCCCGTCCAGTTCTGCGAGATCGTCTAGAGCCTTGCTTCGTTTGGTGTCTCGAGCGCGCTTAAACGCAAATAAATGTTCGGCCTTGATCCTCCGATGCCGGCCCACCAGAACGTGCGCAATCTCGTTTTTCTCAAGAAGCGTGATCAAGAACGGACGCGATATATTCAGAATGTCGGCAGCCTGCTGGGTCGTGAGCATCTGGCTCACTGGCACAAGCGTGACTGCATCGCCTCGCCCGACATGCCGCAGCAACTCGGTAAGCAAATTGGACAAGGCCGGCGTTAGCGTAATCTCAGAAGGCTTCTTGGTTTCTTCGTCCAGCACGCTCAGCACGGCACCGGCTGCGTGCGCAGCCAGTACCTTTCGTAGCTGATTTGCAGCCGCCCTTTCGCTCTCGGACGGCAGACGATCACCGAGCTTCTCGGCAAAGGCTGGCACGGTCATAGCTATCTCCCCAGGCCAGAGAAACTAATACGTATTCGCAATAAACGCAACGAGCGCAGTGTCCGCAAGTTGCGATATTCGCAACAAATAGCGTGGCCGATCCCCTACTTTTCGCTGGAACGGCCTTCGGCCCGCGCATCACGCCGTTTCCTGGCGCCCTCGCGCCGCTGCTTCATGGTCGCCTTCGCGTAGAGATGGACCATAGCCGCGCTCTTGTGCCCGCTTAAGGCGCGGAGCTGGGCGTCGGATAGATCGGCGTCGGCGCCCTCGGTATTGCCGCCGTGACGCAGCCCCATGAACTTCACGTCGGAGTCTATCCCGGCGGCGGCGCGAATGTCGGCCACTCGATGCCGGAAATAGTCCTCTTTCCAGGGCAGAAACGTCTTCCTGGTGCGGTCCTCGTTGTCGCGCATGACAATCAGCGTCCCGCGGCGCTCGAGGCTGTCCAGGCGCTCCATAAGTTCGGGCCAGAGTGGCAGCCCGGCGTCGTCGAAGAGGGGAAGGTCGACCTCGGCTCCCGTCTTGTGGTGCCAGATCTTGGCGATCGGCTTCCCGTCCGGCTTGTAGTGCCCCCAAGACAGGCCGTTGAGGATGTCGGTCTGACGCTGAAGCCAGTAGAACGCCAGCATGGCCGCGGTGCCGATCGAAGACTCGCCTTCCGTATCGGCGGCGGCAACGAAGCGCAACAGCTCGTCATGCGTTACCGGCCGCGTTGCCTCCGCTACGTAATCCATCTTCACACCCTTGAAGGGATTGATGGACGGGATCGCCTTCGGTTCGCTGCGCCACGCCGTGGTCCAAGCGAGCTTGCAGCACACGATCGATGCCTTGGCCGAGCGTTCTCTCGCTTCGCCGTCGGCATTGATTTTCAAGCGATCGTAGATCTTGTCCGCACCGCCTGGCGTTATGCTCTTGAGGCTCATCTCGCCAATGCGCCGCTTTCCGTCCTTCAGGGGCAGCTGAGAGACGTCCTGAAGTGCGCGATCGTAGTCGGCACGCGTACCCGGCTTCAGCTTCTTGTATTGAGGGCTGCGCTTGTAGACGCCGACCATCCAATCGAATGTGCCGTGGTTCGAGACGGGGTTGGCCGGAAATGCCCCCTTAGAACGCCAAGCGTCGAACTGGGGGTTGATGATCTCATCGCAGCGAGCTTTGGCTACGCCGTAGTCGCCGCCGAGGGCGAGCGAGCCGATCGTGCATCCATTCTTTTTCGCCCAAGTCGGCATCGACCAGTAATAGGCGACGCTTCCTGAGGCTAAACGCTTGGGCACCATGTACCTGGGCCAGCCGGCGGGTTTGCGCTTCGGCATCAGATCAGATCCGAGATGTCTTCGACGACCTCGCCGCCGACAGCCATGAGATTGTGGCGGCGCCGTAGGTCAGTGTCCAGCTTCTCGCGATTCCACTTCGGAAGGCATCCGGTCATCCGCACGGGCTGGCAATAGATGCCGCGCTCAACCTTCACCATGAAGGAGTTCACGGAGGGTTCGTCGACATAACCGGCCGCGGTCTCGGCTCGCATCTCGGCCGGCCAGCAACCAATCGGCAGCCAGGTCGGACGTGTGCGCGGACGGTTAGCATCCTCTCTCATCACGCTCTCCTGTCGTCTGCCCATCGAACTTCCTCTGTTAAGCCTAGCAGTCCTATATGATACCTTTTAATACCACCATAATAATGTCATTGTAGCGCTAACGCAATGGCGGATGAAGATGGTGAGCGGTGACGAGGGCGTGAGGGATCCATCAATCAAACTCGAAAGTCGTTCCTTTGACGGACCTCAGCGTCTCGTCTCCGGTCATCGCTCCGTCAATCTGGTCTTGATCGAATGCGGCGGCCGCGCCTTGCGGGAGCTCTCCCAGCATCAGGTCAGCGAGTTGATCAATGGCAGCCCGGCACTGAAGCCTAACGCCAGCATCATCGGCCCACGTCTTCCCTTCGGCGCGGTGCTGGATAGCGTCGATCGCCATGTCGATCACTCGACCGATGTCGGTGCCGTTCGGCTCGCGTTGCTTAAGGCGCCGCTCCGCCTGAGCGGTGACCGACCGCCCATTTTCTTCAGCCTCAAGTCTCAGGGCCTCGTAGACCTCGGCGTCGATCCGCATCGCGCCGACGACCACCGTCCCGTTGTCGGACTTAGGCGGCCGGCCCTTCCTCTTAAGAACCGTCATATTGCGTCCCCGTTCATGCTGTCGAATATCGTTAGATACTATAACGAAAAGTTTGACAAGCAGGGATTGAGCATGGCAGGTTGCTATTCGTTAGTTAGCATAACGATAATGAGGCTGCCACTATGAACGCGCACATCTCGCCAGCCGAGCTGGAAACCGCCATTCGCAATGAACAGTCGTTGCCGCTCTGGCCGCATACGGGCCAGGCCCTTCGCATCTCGCGAAACTCGACCTACGCAGCCGCTAAGAAGGGTGACATCCCGACGATCAAAGTCGGCGGCTCGATCCGCGTGCCGGCGACGGCGCTTCGCAAGATGCTTGGGATCGAACCGAAAGAGGCTGCGTAAATGGCCCATCGGATCAGCGTCTACGCCGACCCGGAATTGTCCACCCACTCGTAGAAACGCCGCCCACGGGAATTCCCGATGGACGGCGCGAAACAAGACCACAAGCGACTTCGACACTCGCTGTATGACTTGTTTCACGGTGGAAATCAACAATTCCCTGCCGCGGCGTCTCCCAAACCTGGAGACGTCATGATCACAGCATACACCGCACAAACTCCGATTCCGGCGCGACCTGAAGAGTGGGTCCGTCGACGCTTCCGCCTGCCACCTTCGACCGCGCAGCTCGTCTGCGAACTGGCATTCTCGAACCGCATCGCGACGCTCGCGGACCGCGGCATTGCATGTGTCGGAAGCATGCCGAGCGAGGCTCATCAATGAGCGCCGCTGTCATCCCCGCCCACGTCGCCGAGATCAACGGCAAACCCTTGAGGTTCTTCGGCAGCGCCGACGACCGCCCTGAACTCCCACGTCATAGCCTTGACGACCTGATGGTCGTTTGCGGCTTTGACCGCGGCGACCGTCGTCATTTCATGCGCGCAACACAGAAGGCCTACGGTCATTGCCTCCGCGTTGTCACGACATGGACCGGGCCGGTAACGACCGCCCCCCACTTCGTCGCGCAAGGCTTGATCGGTGCCGCCGTCGATGTCGGCAGAACCGGCAACGACACCTACGAGAAATACACCCGCGCCGGCATCGACGCCCTGAACGCCATCACCAAGGGCGTGCCGCACGAGGCTCAGGGCGATTGGTTGATGTCCGCGATCAAGAACAGC
>NZ_LMUU01000216.1:9291-12474 GCF_009765775.1 Beijerinckia sp. L45 | reverse complement strand
CTTGGTAGTAATCCCGCCTCCAGCCATCTCGTGCCGATTTACACGGCGGTTCGAGATCACGGGTGTGCATCTGCGACCGTAGCTCACGACAGCGGTCCTTTCCGGCTTCCTTTGGATCGGCCGACCATCACCCTGATCGGCGACGATACAGACACCGCCTTGGGGCCGACGGGGTTCCATCGACCATCGCTTCGGCGCTTTCTCAAGCAGTGCCGGTCTGCCGTTGTGGTGTCGAGCTGCGCCCACCTCAAACCATACGCGACAGCGGCAACGAACGCCGTTTTGCTTCGACAACATGTTGTTCTGGTCGAGACCAGGCCGCAGTTCGAGCAGGAGTGGATCACCTTCATCCACGCGGCGCAGCGCCGGATCGCGATGTTCGTCAGCACCATCGAGCCAATGCGGGGGGTCCATTAATGATCCCATACGATCGAGTAGCGAAAACGATCCCGATGCTCGGCAGTCCCAACGACAACGAGGCCCTGGCGACCGCCCGGGCTCTCAGGCGCATCCTTGATGGCGCCGGCAGCAGCTTCGTCGAACTCGCCGACGAGATCGGCGCGATGGGCGGCACCAACGTCTCGAAGTATCCGTCCATCAGCACCACGTGGACGGATCGCCAGCGCACCGACAATCTCCACACCGATTACGATAAGGCGAGGTGGTGCGCCGACTTCGGCGGCATGCGTCTGAGCACCAAAGAGAGAGCCTTCGTCCACGACCTTGCCCGGCGCCTCGGTCGTTATGGCGGTTACGCCACGGACCGCCAGGCAGAATGGCTTGATGCGATACTTCTCCGCCTGCGGAGGGCCGCAGCATGAGCCTCAGCCCAACGGACCCCCGCGAACAGAGCCTCGCCTTCATCCAAGAGAACCTTGCCACCGCGGCTTGTTATGCCGACGCGGCACATTCTCTTGCCAGCGCCGACGACCTGCGCGGGCTGGAATATGCGATCACAAAGCTGATCTCGCATGTGAAGGTCGCGGCCAGCACGACGCGAGACCTCGTTGACAGCGTAAACGAAGTTGCCAAGGCTCCGACGCCAGAAACCTTGTATAATATACAAGATAAAGCTCCGACCGCCACGGCGGGGGCGCCGCAATGAGGGCGCCCATCATCCGCCTCGGCAAACCCCGCCTGGCACTCGTTGCCAAGAATGGGCGGAATTCCAAACGGTCACTGCCGGCGCCGCTGGTGCCGCGAGACGTCGACCTCCGCGAACTTCCGTATATGCCGGTGCACATCAGCAAGCTGCTGTCGTCCGAGTTCCACGCGACCGTATCGGCCGAAGGCTGGCGAGCCGGATTCTGCCTATGGCTTAGATCCTTCCACGAGGTGCCGGCCGCATCAGTTCCCGATGATGACGTGATGCTGGCCCGCCTCGCCGATATTGGCCGCGACGCGGCAGCATGGGCGGCGGTGAAGGATGAAGCCCTGCATGGGTGGACGCTCTGCAGCGACGGGCGCTGGTATCACAAGCTCGTCGCCGAAAAGGCGCTCGAGGCCTGGATCGCCCGCCTGTGCACCCGCCACGCCGGCGCCTCTGGCAACGCTAAAAGGTGGCAGGGCGGCGATGCGGCGCTCGCCCGGATCGAGAAGCAGCTCGGTGTCGCGCAACGAGCGCTCAGGGCTCTCGAAAAGTACGATGGCAACTTTGTGTCGGACAGTGGCCATTTAACGGCATTGTACCGCGTCGAGAGGGTACTCTCTAAATCTAACAGTAGTGTCAGTGAGTTAGCTAGTTCGCTAAGCGACCAGCTAGGCGACTCCCAAGGCGATCGCCTAGCTGGTCGCAAGCCTAAGCCTAAGCCTAAAAAGAAAGAAGAGGGGGGCGCTAGCGCTTCCCCACCCTCAAAAGAACCGGCTTCGGCGAAACCTCGGCGAGGTCGTACGGCCCGCCAGAACGCCCCCTGGCCAGAAGGCTTCAGCCTTAGCCCCGAGATGGCGGCGTATGCGGCGAAGGCCGGCTTCGACGGCGATCGGCTTTTCGCGAAATTCCACAACACGGCACTGGCTAAAGGCTTCGAATACAAGGACTGGCCAGCGGCCTTCCGGACCTTCGTCGACCGAGAATTTCCCCCTCGCGCAGCATACGGCGGAAGCCCTGACCGGCCCCGCCGGCGCCCAGACGTGTAACGGGGGCGCCATGAGACGAACCACTCACGAAATCCTCGACGACCTCGGCATCCGCTGCCGGAACACGGCGACAGGCAATCACAAGACGATCTGTCCGCGCTGCTCCCCCTCTCGAAAACACCGGAAAGACCCATGCCTAAGCATCACGATCAACACCGACGGTATCGTGTTCTTCTGTCACCACTGCTCCTGGTCCGGGGGGCGATCCTATGACGATCAGCACCTCGGCAAGCCAATGGCTCGAGCGCCGCGAGATCAGCGTGGAGGTGGCCGTAGCTATGGGGCTCTACTCGGCTCGGCGCGAAGCGGATGGCTCCGATAACGTCGTTGTCGTCGCTGATCCCGACGGCCCGATCCTGGCGTTTCCCTTCATCGAAGGCGGTGCGGAGGTCGCGACGAAGTACCGTGGCAAGCCGCGCACCGACGGCTCAAAGGTCTTCTGGCAGCGCAAGGGGGGAAAGAAAACCTTCTTCAACGCCGACGTGTTGAGCGACCCGGCGCTATCGAAAGGCACGGACCCGCTGGTCATCGTCGAGGGCGAGCCGGATTGCTTGGCGGTCCTGACCGCTGGCCATCCGTTTGTCGTGTCGGTGCCCGACGGCGCTCCCGCCGATCGCGACAGCAACGGCAAGAGGTTGGCGCCGGTCCCAGAGTCGGCCGACGGCATCGACCCCGACAACGACGAGAAGTTCGCATATATCGCCAACAATTGGGACCGGCTGAAGAACATCAAGCACATCGTGCTGTTCACGGATGGCGATGGCCCGGGCGATCGTCTTCGCGACGAGCTCGTTCGCAGGCTCGGTCGGGTGCGGTGCTCGTTCGTGCGGTACCCGGATCTCGGCGGCAAGAAGCCCGACGCCAACGAGGTGCTGATCCAGCACGGACCTGCGGCCGTCATGGCGATGATCGCCGACGCAGCCCCTTTCCCGCTCAAGGGCATCTTCCGGCTGTCCGACTTCCCGGTCCAGGAACGTCCCAAGACGATCTCAACGGGATGGGGGCGTCTCGACCTGCCAGCGCCGAACGGCATGTGCGGCCTGATGC
>NZ_LMUU01000216.1:0-9120 GCF_009765775.1 Beijerinckia sp. L45 | reverse complement strand
CGGCCTCGCCTCTTTCGAGGTGCTGCCGGTGCCGTTTGTTCGCGACATCCTGAGGACCCATCAGATCGGTACGGGGCGCCGGAACTGGACCCTGCCGCAGCGCCGAGATGCCGACGCATGGATCAACGAGAAGTTTGTGTTCTTCCACATCGACCCGCGGACCGACGAGTCGGAACAGACCGTTGAGTGGCTGATCGAGAAGGCCGAAGAGGCGGTGATCCGCCACGGCCTCAAGGCTCTGGTGATCGATCCTTGGAACGAGTTCGAGCACGCCCGCCCGCATAACGAGACCGAAACCCAGTACGTCGCTCGGATGATCAAGCGCCTAAAGCGGTTCGCCCAGACCTTCGACGTGTTGGTGATCGTCGTGATCCACCCGACCAAGAACGGCGGATCGAAGGACGCGGCCGATATCAGTCTCTACGACGCCGACGGTTCAGCGCACTGGGCCAACAAGTCCGACATCGGCATCGCGATCGAGCGTGACGACGAGTCCGGCCTCACACGCGTGCACGGGCGCAAATTCCGGTTCTCTGATCTCGGACAGCGCGGAACGACCGAATTCGTATTCGACACCGACGCGGAGGTGATCGCGCAATGACAAGAATGACCCGATCCGAAATAGACGCCTTTAACGCTGGCGTCGTCGCCGTGCTCGATCTGGCCTTGCGGTGCTCGCAATCGATAGAGCTTCGCATGGTCGAAAAACCAACCCGCTTCAACTTCGCGTCTGGCGCCTTGCTCGCGCTCGCCGACGAGGGCCGCGTTCTGCTCATGCCGGTGCCACCTAAACCAAGTGAGGGAATTTCCCTTACTCCAGGGCCTCGCACACCGGTCCCGCATTCATCGGCCGAAGCACTGGCGGTGATGCCATGACGACCACCGCGACCGCCCTAGACCCGAAGTTCGCGAAGATTATCGCGCTGATGAACTCGACCAAGTTCGACGGAGAACGGCAGTCGTGTCGAGCCCGCGCCGAGCAAGTGGCGAAGTCGTGCGGCATGTCGTTCGAGGAGGCGATGGAGGCGCTTCAGCGGGCGACAGCAAAGTCTTCCCTCCACTCGAACTTCTATGACGACTACGTGGCGGCAAAGGAGGCGGCGGATCGAGCCGAGCGCGAACGAGCTAATGCTGAACGCCGACGTCGGCACGCCGAAAGACAGGCCGCCGTCATCGCGAAATACGGCTCTAAAAAAGCGGTGTTGGCCCCATGCGAAAGGGAACGACTGATCCTCGAAGCCGTGAAGCCTTGGCGGGTGGCGCAGGAAAGGCCTCACGAGCGGTGGACAGGTAATCTGGGCGGATGGTCCGATTACGGTTTCAATCGCGAGAAGATGCCTCCGCAGATCCTTGAAGCGATCCTGAGAGCCTACCCGTTACCAACAACATTTGCGGCAGCGAAGGCTGAGCACGAGTATTGGGAGACGCGGAACGACGATATGGATTGCATCCTCGACACCGACGGTCTTGGGCTTGGCGACATCGCGCTCGACGTGGCCGCGGGCGTGCGTGCGGAGGCGGTCCGAGACTTGGCGTTGCGGGAGATACGGCTGACGACTATTGCCGATCTTCACGCACGCTTCGCGATGTACCGCGGTCTGGAAAGCACGTGGGAGAGAGTCGAGGATGCGATCTTCCGCGACCTTGAGGCCATGGCGAAGACTGAAGCCGATCTGTCCAACCCGTCCAAGGCATCGAGCGATATCGGCATACCGATATCGAGCCCCTCGGACCATCCGTCCACATCCGACCACACCGTCGCAGACATGCTTCGCGCCGACCCCACCCGCAGCGATCGTCATGTCGCGCGCGCCTGCGGATGCTCGCCCACAACCGTAGGCAAGATCCGCCGCCAGCTCGGCCTGGCGCAAGGTGCTCGATCCGTCCAGCGCCGTGGACAGACCTATCGGATGAAGGTCGTCGACCGACAGGCGGTGACGCCATGAAGACGCCGCGACCGCGCCCGGCACCCCAATCCTTTCCCAGTTCTACAGCGCGCCGACGCATCTCGGCAAAACAGGACGAGAGCATCATGACCACGAAAACCATCAAGGATATCGTCACGCACGAACCCCAGCCGATCTTCGTCAGCCTTCGCGACCGCCTCAACGCCGGCCGTGACGCCGCCGAGGCTGCATGGGCCGGCAAGGCAAGCGCCGGCTTCCGCGATACCGTCATCACCCTCGGCAACATCGTGCGGAGCTTCGACGTGCGGGCGCCGGAGATCCAGAACGAGGAGGACTTGCTTCGGATGCGTGCCGAGCTGGCCGAGACCCTGCGTTCCGCTGCGGCCGCGATCGCACCTCGCGCGGCATAGCCAAGGACAGATCGAGCGAAGATCGCAGCTAAAACAGGGAGCACCCCATGCACGAAGTGACGATGAAGACCCAATGCCTCGAGATCGTCACCGCGATGATCGCCATGGGCGCGACCTTCCAGACCCATGCCGGCGCGCTCGGCGCCGAGACCTGGACCTACGACCTCAAGGACGAGACGGCGCTGCAGGACTGTCGTCGCCTTCTCGCCGCCGCCGATCGCCACCGCATCGGATTCAACGCCGCGTTCATCGCTGCGATCCGCGCCGCGGAAGAAAGCATGTAGTCGATCCAAAACCTTTCATTTCCTTTCACCGACCTGTCATCACGGAACCAGTCATGAGCAAGCCCAACAAAGAACTGAAGGCTGCAGACCCGATCGAGCCCACCGAGTCCCATGTGCCGCCCCAGCTCCCGCCGTATGCACCTGGTCACACCTGCCCCTTCGTCTACTTCGATGCGGCCGGCGCCGTCGGGCACCTGAACGGCATGGCCGAAATTACGCTTGAGGCGAGGCGCCTGACCATGCCGACGGATGTATCGAACGTGGTTCTCGATCGGGTCATGGTCGCCCAGCTGCGGTGTAATATGCCGGCTTTAAGGCATCTGAGAAACGCCATCGACAGCGCGCTTCTCTTGGCCGAGCCAGTGGCGGTGCCTGTCACCGAGCCGGAGGTTCTGCCCTCGGCGCGCGGACCGATGCACTGACGCCAGGTGGCTTGTAAACCCTCGGGGGAGGGTCGCGGCCCTTCAAGCACCATGATAGGCCCTGGCGGCCGCTGGCTTTCTTTCGTCGACATTACGGAAAGTCACTAGGAGCGGCAGCTTGGCCATGCCAGCTTGCCAGGCTGGAAGTGGAAGGGTCGACAATGAAGAAGTGCCCCAAGTGTGAGCAAGCCGTCACGTCCCTGCGATATGCGCCGGTAGATCTGACGCCCGGGCTTGGCGCAGGTAAATCCACCTTCAAAGGGATCGTGATAACCTGCCCACATTGCAGCACGATCCTATCCAGTGCTGTCGATCCTCTCGCAGTTCGCAACGAGATTGTCGCTCAAGTCCTGAAGGGCCTTGGTCACTAATCCCTTTGCACAGCGGCAGTAACCGGATTGCGTTAGATGAGCGAGCAACCACCTAGCCTGGAGAAATGGGCGCAGGATCACTTCGATTGGAAGGGCTACGAATTAAAACTCGCTGAGCTCTTCGAGCGACGCAGCACTGATGCCCAAAAGCTATCTACGGAATTCTCAAAACTTATTATAACTAATTTGATCGTGTTGAATGCCGGAGGATTAGTATCGATAGCGCCCATCTCTGCTTTCTTTGGTTTGAATGGTTCGACGTGGCATGAGAGGTTGGGCATATTCGGCGTCCCAGCGTGCTTCTACGTTGCAGGACTGCTGCTAGGAATGTTCTGCTCTCTTGGCACTTACTATAATTACCAAATGCATGCCCACTTGGCGTTGACGCATAGCGAGTTGGCAATTTTAGAGGCGCGGGTTGAGCGGTCTTTAATTACGGAAAACCCAAAGTGGCATAGCGAACTAGTTGCTCAGCGCCCGACAATTCAGGATACCTCCGCCAGTATTGTATCGAAGATCCGCTGGACGTTCATTGGCAGCCATATCATTGGCTGGGCCTCTTTACTCTGCTTCTTAGCCGGTAGCTTGATTATCGCTTGGCGTGCGCCGTCTCTATGAGGCGGTTGTCATTACAAAAAGCGCCTTAAGGCGACCGCGACACACGCAGATCCCCGCGATCACAGTCTCAGACCATCTCGACCAGCTTTCGCGCCTCCTGCATCAAGGCGCGAAGTTGCCGCCGACGCTCAATAGCCTCGCGGGTGAAGAGCCCGTGCTTGTAGGCGCCGTTGTCTCTACCCCTCGGAGCACCGGGGTTCGTTCCGCCGTGCATCCGGCATCGGCCGTTCTTCATGCCCGGCGACTGGCACGGCTTCCCGCTCCTGGTTTTCGCTCCACATCGGGGGCTGAGGTGCATGGGTAAGCTGGTCTTCTGCATAAGATTGCCTTTGATTTCTCTTCGCTGCCCCACCCCCGGTCCGAACGGACCCGATGATGGCTTGGCCGCCCTCGCTGACGTGCACGTGCTCGACCACGACCTTCTGCTGACCGCCCTTGCCGCGGTGACGATTCAGGGCCTCGAGAAGCGTCGCATAGGTGCGCGATAGCTTGTTCGCCTGGTTCAGGTTCATCGCCCGGCCTTCAAGGCTCTGCTCCACGATCATCGACCGGCGAAAGCATTCCATCGAGGCCTGATGAGCCGCGATCATCTGAGCTGCGAGCATGCCTTCGAGCTCGTCAGCCGGCGTGATGCCTTTCAACGCCTGCGTCGCGACGGTCGCCGCCTTGTGCACCTCGTCCTGGCTCGTGACCCAAAACGTGTTCGCCGCAGCCTGAACGATCGACAGGTTGAACGTGTCCGACTTCGAGCCGCCCACATGCGAAAGGACCGGCTCTTTCGCCTCTGAGGCGTCCGCCGTATCTGGCACTTTTTCCGACATTGAGTTTTTCACCCATCAAAAGGAGGCAAGTCGTTCCTCCACATGCTTACAAGACGGGACAGATCGATACGGCTAAGTACAAAAGAATACTATGCAGTATAGATTGTAATTTGAGCCGCAATCGCATGGGATTGATTGCCAATTACTATTTCATAGATCAAGTTGTTGCTGTAAGCTAGTCACCTTGAAGCAAGTACGCGGTGTTGCCGAAGCGGCCACTTTCCTTGCGACGGAAGGACATGTCTTGGGGATCTTAGACGACCTACTCGGCACGAAGACCGCAAGCGGTCAGGACGCGGCGGCCGCCTCGAACAACGCGCTCATCAATTCGACCGTCGCCGGCACCAACGCCGACCTGACGAATTCGGCGACAAACGCCAGCAACGATCAGACGACCGGCGCGGCGAACGCGACCAGCGCGCTCAACACGGGTTACGGCAACGCCACCGGGGCTCTGACCCAGTACGCTGGGCAAGCGCAGGGCACGCTCAAGAACGGCGTGAACAACGCGGTCTCGACCGACCAATCCAGCAACGCCGCATATCAGCCCTATACCGCAACCGGCGGCGCCGCGACGGGTGCTCTCGACAACGCGCTCGGACTCAACGGTGCATCCGGCAATGCGGCTGCAACGGCCGCATTCCAGCAAGCCCCAGGTTACCAATATGCGTTAGATCAAAGCACGGGCGCGGCCCAGCGGGCGGCGGCGGCCGGGGGCATGAACGCTTCCGGTAACACGCTCAGCGCCGTTGCGCAGCTCGGCAACAATCTCGCCAGCCAAGGGTATCAACAGTACCTCACGAACCTGCAGAACGCGGGATCTCAGGGCCTTCAGGCCGCTCAGGGGATTTCAAGCAACAACCAGGCTGCCGGCGGTGCTCAGCTTACGGGCGGCACGACGGGAGCGACACTCGATCAGTCGACCGGAACGAACCTCGGGACGCTTGATGCCGCTCAGGGGACCGGTAATGCCTCGATCCAGTCGAACCTCGGCAACTCCCTCGCCAACATCCAGACCGGCCTCGGGACCAGCCTTACGAACAACGCTTGGAACGGCACGAACGCGATCACCGGTCAGACCACCGCGGCCGGCGTCGCCAACGACACGGCAGCAAACGCGAACAGCGGCATTCTGTCGAAGGCGGCGCAGACGTTGTTCGCGCCGGAAACAGCAGCAGTCACAAAAGGCCTTGGCGGCGCTCTCAGCAGCGCGACGGGAGGGTTCCTCTGATGTCCAGCGACTTCCTCGCCCTCTCGCCGAACCTGCCGAATTTCTTCGGTGGCGCGGCTCCTGATCAAGAGCTTCTGCAGCAGCAGGTTGCGCAGGGCGACGCCTTCAAGGGCGGCATCCCGCTCGACGCGAATGGCAACCCTGACTATTTGGCGATGACCAACAAGCTCATGCAGCTCGGGGCCTACACACCGGCCGCCAGCCTGATGAACATGGGTATCGCTCAGCAGCAGATGAAAAGCGCCGCGGACATGCAGGGCAGCATGTCGAAGTGGTTGACGCCGGCCGCTCCCGGATCCGCGCCGGCCGCCCCGCAGCCTGTTGCCGCGCCTTCAACCAAAGGCGCCAACCCCGACGTCGTCAGCTACATCCGACAAGGGCTCATCAATCGCAATATGAACCCGAACGTCGGCCTCGCTGTCGCAGCCCGCGAAGGGCTCATCGGCTTCGATCCAAATGGCAATCCGAACCTCGGCGACGGTGGATCTTCGGCAGGGCCGTTCCAGCTGCACTATGGCAATGTCGCGCCTGGCGGGAATGCTGCCCCGGGCCTTGGAGACGACTTCACGAAGGCGACTGGGCTTGACGCGCGCGACCCTTCAACATGGCAGGCGCAGGTCGACTTCGCCCTCGACCATGCGGCCAAGAACGGCTGGGGCGCCTTCCACGGCGCGGCCAAGGCCGGCATTCCCGCATTCGCTGGCATTGGCGGACAACCCGGACGCGGTGCATCCCAAGTTGCGCAAGGTGGTCCCGTCGCTGCTCCTGCCCAACCGGATGTCTCGGCCGACAATCTTCCGGTGCCGCCATCCAAGCCCGCGTCGCTTGGCGGCTCGCCGACCCAAGTCGCTCAAGACGACGAAGCAGCACCCTCGTCGCAGAACCCTTACGCCTATGCGGGTAATTCGAATGTTCCTGGCGCCGGGACCCCGGGCGCCGACCCGAGCGCTCCATCCCCCGCACAAACGCCATTAAGCGCCTCAGCGATGCCCCCAGGGGCTCCTGGTCAAGCCGCGGCTGTGCCGAGCCAGGGCGGACCGCCGGTTGATCCTACGCTGCCGGCGGTGGCCGCAGGCCAAGTCGCCGGGCCCGGTGCGCCCACCTCGGCGGCGCCGATGCCTCGAACGCTCTCCGCACCTCCGCCGATCTCGCCTGTGTCCGGCGCGGTCCCGCCGCCGCTCGATCCAACCTACGGTGGCCAAGTGCCGGCGGCGTGGATAGCGGCAGGGCACTCGGCCGGTGATTGGGTGAACTACGCTCGAACCATGGCCGGGATCGCCGGCAACAACCCATATGCGAAGGCAGCGGGCGAGCAATGGGGCAAGATCGCAGACGGACTCGCCACGTCGATCGACAAAGGACTGCAATTCACCAACGAGCAGAAGAATGCTCGCGACCCGACGGCCGTCGCCTATGAGCAGAACAAGGCGATCACGACGGCAAACGCCCGCGCCGGCGCTCGCTTCACGCCAGAGAACATCCGCGGCGCGGGACAGCTCGCTTCCGCACAGGCGAACGCCAAAACCGATGTAGAGAACCAGAATACGCTTGTCCCGGTCGCCCAGCCTGACGGCTCGATCAAGATGACGACGAAGGCCAACGCGCTTCAGGCAGCCGCCGACGGAAACCCGATCACCCAGTCGCTGCCGGGCTACATCACGTCGGGCCAGCAGAACCTGTCGACCAAGCTCGCCGACGGCACATCCGCCTACCAAGAGCGCCAGGTCTCAGGAGAACGGCTCGACGCCATATCGAGCCTCCTGTCAGCATTCCAGACCGGTGCGAACTCGACTGACTTCAACAACGCGGTCGCGAAGCTTCGATCGTTCGGCATCTCGGTACCAAACTCAGCAACGATCAATCCTGCCGCGATGCAGGAATTCGCGAAAAACGCCTACGCCAACGTGCTCAGCAACATGAAGGAGCAGGGCAACAAGCAATTTGTGTCCGAGGTGCAGAGCGCGGTGAATTCGAACCCGAACCCCGATCTGCAGCCCGAGGCGAACGCCGCGATGGTCGCGCAGATGAAGGGCATCCAGGCCTATCACAACCAGAACTTCCAGGATTTCGCGAGCTGGTACGACAAGAACAAGGGCGCCCCGAACGACGCTCAGTTCCAGATCGGCTGGGCCAAGACGAACCCGATCTCGCCCTTCATCGACTCAGCCCGCAAGGACATCGGCGTCATGGGTGTTCCGATCCCCTCGCAGCCCGCGCAACGTGTCGTGGGACAGCGCTACGTTGTGCCCGGCAAGGGCGTCTATCGGTGGATGGGTAACGGCTGGGCGACAAACTGATGGAACTCCTCTCCGACGCAGATCTCGGCATCCAGACCGCCACGCCGACTGCAGATCCCACCTCGACCGGCGGCGGCGTTGATAGCTCAAGCTTTCTGCCTGGCGAACGCGCCATCACGGTCACGCGCGGGCCCGCGCCGACCCCACCTCCCCAGCAGCCCGTTGTGCCGTCATCCGGCGGTGGGGCACCAGGTGCCGCTAGTCCGGCCCCCGCCGACGATGCGTCGTCCCAGCCGAAGCTATTGTCCGACGCGGACCTTGGCATCGGTGCCTCTACGCCGAACGGTGACGGTATTCTGTCGAATGCGCCGGACGACAGCTACACGACCGGGGCGCTGAAGGGGCTCGGTACCGCCGCGGTCAAGGCCTTGGGAGACTCGGTCGGCTTCGTCGGGGGTCTCAGCAACTTCGCCGATTACCTCGTCGCCCGCGCGCAGTCGAAGATCACGGGCGAGCCCGTCGAGAACGCCTTGGCAAAGATCGCCGCGGCGAAGCAGGCGCAGCAGCAGCATGCCTCCAGCGAGGGTATCCCAGCCTTCACCGATCCGCGCAACGCGCTGCCGGCGCCGGACGCGATCAGCGCGCCGATCCTGAAGGTGACGGGCGAGTACAAGCCTACGACCGAACCCGGCCGGATCGCCCAAGGTGCGGCAGAGGCGGCACTGGCGGGCATCGGTCCCGGAGTCGGCGCCCGCGCGGCGCCATATGCCGAGGTTCTCGCTGCCGCCCCTGCCATGGCGCTCGGAAACGCAGCGGCCG
>NZ_LMUU01000215.1:104901-154292 GCF_009765775.1 Beijerinckia sp. L45 | reverse complement strand
GACCGCCGGGCTGATCCTTGGTGTAATTGCCGCCGGTGATGATCGGCGACAAGAGGAAGGCCACGGCCGCGAGAACGGCCGTCCAGGCGATGATGCGCCACAGACGTTTCATATTGGCCGCTCCGATTTAGACCTGGGAAACACGGTAATGCCGAACTCTTCCATCATGAACCGCTCTTGACCTTGACGGCATAAGCGCCGCCGAGCGCCTGATAGAGGGCGACCGCTTCGGTCAGCCGCGACAGGCGCACCTGCGTGAGCGTGTCCTGGGTCGTGAACAATGTCTGCTCCGTTTGCAGCAAAGTTACGACATCGAGGACGCCGTTCTTCAACTGATCTTCCGACAATTCATAGGCTTTTCGCGACGCGACAAGAGATTCCCGGGTCAATTCTTCTTGTTGGGCAAGAAGTCGCAGCGCGGTCAGCGCTTTGTCGACATCGGAGAAGGCTGTGACGACGGTTTTCTTGTAATCCGCCAGCAATTCGTCCTGCCGCCCCTTCACCTGGTCGAACTGACCTTGCAGCAGGCCGCCGTCGAAGATCGGCTGCGCCAGGCTGGCTGCGGCCGAGTAGAAGGTCGAGGCCGGCGAGAACAGCGTGCGCAGGGCCAGGCTCTCGAACCCGCCTTGCGCCGTCAAGGTAATGGTCGGGAAGAAGGCGGCGCGCGCCGCGACCAGGCTGGCGTGTTCCGACGACAACAGGAACTCGGCGTTTTGGACGTCGGGTCGCTGGGTCAGGACCTCCGACGGGATGCCCGGCGCGATCACCGGGACATGCGCATCGAGCACGCTCTTGCCCGCGACGTCGACACGCTCCGGCGCCCGGCCGAGAAGGATCGCCAGCGCCGCGATGTTCTGATCGACGGTGACCTGCAACGGCGGAATCGAGGCTTTGAGGTTGGCAACGAGCGCCGCCTGCTGCGCCTCCTGCAGGGAGGTCGCGGTGCCGAACTTCACCCGATCCTGGATGAGCTTGAGGATGCGGCTCGAGTCCACCACGTCCTGCTTGGCGAAGGCGATGCGCTCCCGCGCCGAGAGGATCGTGTAGTAGGTCGTCGCCGTCGAAGCGAGCGACGTAAGGGTGACCGTCTGGCGATCCCAGCGGCTTGCGGTGGCGTTGTCCTGCGCGGCGACGAAGGTCGCGCGGTTCTTGCCCCAGAAATCCAGCTGATAGCTTGCCGAGAACGAGGCGATGAGATCGTTGCGCGGACCGCTGCTGAACGACGAGCCGAGGCCGCTGGCCGCAAGGCTCGCGGACGAACTGGAGGTCGATGTCGAAGACGCCGATCGGGTGAAGGAGTCGCTGGCGCTGATCGAGGGCAGCAGCGCGGCACCGGATTGGCTTGCCTGTGCATCGGCCTGTTTGACCCGGCCGATCGCCGCCGCGATGTCGAAGTTGGCGATCTCCGTCTCTTCCATCAGCCGGGTCAATTCGGCCGAGCGGAAGCCGCTCCACCAATCGGTGGCGTGATCCTGGAGCCCGCCGGTCTTCCCGGCATAGCGGTACGCTGATGGCACATCGAGCGCGACGTTGGGCGTCACCGCGGCGGGCACGCAGCCGGCGAGGAGCACGGCGACCGTTGCGAGCGCAAGCAGGCGGGACGCGGCGGCACCCCTCGACGTTGGGCCGGAATATCGCGTCGGGAGAACGCTATGCATCGATCGTCCGCCCATTGTGGTTCGGTGTTCACGTTCGGCTGATGCCGGCGCTTGGGCCTCGCAAGGCCTGGCGCCGGTCCGGCCTTCGAGCCGCAGTGTTAAGACATTCGTCATAGGTTTGTTTTCAGACGGGGCATAGCGGCCAAACCGTGACGATGCACAGGCGCGAGACGGGTTGGCGCGGTGGCGTGGTTCTGAGGCCACAATGGCCGGATTGCTTTCACCTCTTCGTGCGCGGTCGCCCGGCACGGTCCGGACACATGCCCTACCCTCCTGAAATGAACGGCTGCCGGCGTTACCGGGCCGCAGCGCCCGGAGGCCTTCCCCCGTATAAGCCGACGGGCCGGCACAATTGGTCGCGGCGAACTCGCGGGGAAGTGATCCTATAGATGCAAGCCTGTTTGGCGTCCGTGCTGCGACCGCAGCCGGCCCACCGAAGGCTGATACGTGCCCAAAACCCTGCGTCTCGTTCTCGGCGATCAGATCTCCGACGGCCGATTGTCTTCGCTGCGCGACCTCGATTCCGCGACCGATACGGTGCTTTTCGCCGAGGTCCGCGCCGAGACCGACTACGTCAGGCACCACAAGCAGAAGATCGCCCTGGTGTTCGCCGGCATGCGCGGCTTTGCCGAGCGGCTCCGCGCGCAGGGCGTCGGCGTGCGCTACGTCGGCCTCGAGGATGCCGACAACACGGGATCGCTGATCGGCGAGGTGCGTCGCGCCCTGGCCGAAGCGCCCTTCGACCGCGTGGTGGTGACGGCGCCCGGCGAATACCGGCTAATGGACGCTTTCGAGGCCTTCGCCGCGGCCTCCAACGTCCCCTTCCAGATCAGAGAGGATGATCGCTACCTCTGCAACGCCAGCGACTTCGCCGCCTGGGCGCATGGCAAGAGCGTGTTGCGGATGGAGCTGTTCTACCGGGTGATGCGGGTGCGTTACGGCCTGCTGCTCGACGCCGACGGCAAGCCCGAGGGCGGGGCGTGGAACTTCGACAAGGAAAACCGCAAGGCGATGCCGAAGCGGCTCACCCCGCCGCCGCACCGCTTCGTACCGCCCAACGCGATCACGCTGGCCGCGATCGCCGACGTCGAGCGGCTGTTCGCCGAGCATTTTGGATCCTGCGCCGGGTTCTTCTATGCGACGACACCGGCCGAGGCGGAGGGGGTCGTGGCGGATTTCCTCGCCACCATCCTGCCGGGCTTCGGCGAATACCAGGATGCGATGGTCCGCGGCGAGCCGTGGATGTGGCATGCGGTGATTTCCGCGGCAATGAACCTCGGCCTCATCGATCCGCTCGCCATCTGCCGCCGCGCCGAGGCGGAATATCGCGCCGGCCGCGCGCCGCTCAACGCCGTCGAAGGCTTCATCCGCCAGATTCTGGGCTGGCGCGAGTTCATGCGCGGGATCTACTGGCTGAAAATGCCGGCGTTCAAGGCGCTCAACGCGTTGGAGGCAAACCGCAAGCTGCCATGGTTCTACTGGTCCGGCGAGACGGCCATGGCCTGCATCAAGGATGCGGTGACCACGACGCAGGCCCACGCCTACGCGCACCACATCCAGCGCCTGATGGTGACCGGCAATTTCGCCATGCTGCTCGGGGTGCACCCGGACGAGATCAACGACTGGTACATGGTCGTCTATGCCGACGCCTACGAATGGGTGGAACTGCCCAACACCCACGGGATGGCGACCTTCGCCGACGGCGGCATCATCGGCTCGAAGCCCTATGCGGCCTCCGGCGCCTACATCAACCGGATGAGCGATTACTGCGGCCCGTGCCGCTACGACGTGAAGCAGCGAATCGGGCCCGACGCCTGCCCGTTCAACGCGCTGTACTGGGATTTTCTCGCCCGCAACCAGGCCTTGCTCGGCCGCAACATCCGCATGGCCATGCCCTACAAGACGCTCGAGCGCATGACCCCGGAGGATCGGGCGGCGATCGCCACGGAGGCCGAGCGGGTCAAGACGGAGTTCGGGGCGGTGCCACGATAAGTGCGCTTTCTTCAACCATGCGAAGCTTGGCCGCTCGTGCTCCGGCTTTTTATGCGCTAGGACACGCCTGAAGCGCCTGCAGCGCGAGGATCCAGCCGATGGCCGAGCCACCCGATACGTTCCAACGCGCGCCCAAGCGCAAGGCGGCAAAAGGCAAGCACGTATCCATGTCGCCCGAAGCCAAGCAGGCTTACGAGGTCATGATGAAAGAGCGCGACGAACGCGAAAAGGCCTACAACCGCCATCTGCCGCCGGACAGCACCCGACGCTAATCCGCCTTGACCGGCGCTGGCTTTTTGGCCGGCGGCGGCGTCAACACGGCCAGCGGTTGGGTCAACGTCCCGACGACGATACTGATGATGATGGCGATCACCGCCGCGGCGCCGGCCAGCGTCGACAGGTTTCGCGGTCCCCTGGCCTCGCGGTAAAACATCACGCCATAGCGGACAATGGCATAGAGGAAGACCACGCCCAGCCCGGCCAGGCCGACGAGCGACGCGTCGGTCACGAGATCGTTGCGGATCGGCACCTCCTCTGATCGTCTGGACTTGCGCCAGGGCGCGCCCGGTTTTATGGCGCTGCACGCTTAAGCCGGCGCCGTCTTTGGCCGGCGGCACGGACCCTCCGTTCTCATCGAGGCCAACCGAAACGTGACCCGCGGCCTCACCCTTGTTCTCAAGCTTCTCCTGGTCGCCGCCTTCGTGCCGATCCTGATCGGCGCCTCCGTCGGCCTGCGGCCGGCGCTTGTCGGCGTCTTTGTCGTCACGGCCGCCATCGCCTTGGCCAGCCTCCGTCTCTGGGCCTCGGATCGCTGGAAGCCGTTGGCCCTGCTCCTCGCCGCCGGGCTCTGTGCGGCGATCTGGGCGCTGGCCCTCGCGACCATGCAGCGCTGACCTGTTGCCGGACGGACACAACCGCGAACGTCACACCCGCCATTTTTGCGTCACCAGGCGTCACGCGTCACGATTTTCGGCCTTGCAGCATGCGGGGCCCACGCGATCAACATGCGCGCCGCGGCGTGACACGGCAAGACCCTGCGCTCGGCGTGATCGGGGCGACCCGACGTTTTACGCCTGCGACGTGTCCGATCGACAGGCGCGCGCCCCCATGCTGCGCATGGCCCCCTTCCCCGCTGACGCAGGGGAGGAGACGCCGGCTTTCCTCACCCGCGCAGGGGGAGGTGGACCGCCGATAGGCAGTGGAGAGGGCGCCGCGCCTCAATCGTAGCCACCACCGCGCCTCGCCTTGACTTGCCCGGGCAAAATCGCAAGGGTCCGCGCCTCCGCCACAACCCCCGGCCCCATGCGCACTTATCTCGACTTTGAAAAACCCGTCGCCGACCTCGAAGCCAAGGTCGACGAGTTGCGCGCCCTCGAGCTGAACGGGGAATCCGTCTCGATCGGCGAGGAGCTCACCCGTCTCGAGGCCAAGGCCACGAAGGCGCTCAGCGATCTCTACGCCGGCCTGACGCCGTGGCAGAAGACGCAGGTGGCGCGCCATCCGCAGCGCCCGCATTTCAACGACTATATCACCCACCTGGTGACGGACTTCACCCCGCTCGCCGGCGATCGCGCCTTCGGCGAGGACCAGGCCATCGTCGGCGGCTTCGGGCGGTTTCAGGGTCGCTCGATCTGCGTCATCGGCCAGGAAAAAGGCTCCGACACCGACAGCCGCATCAAGCACAATTTCGGCATGGCCCGGCCAGAGGGCTACCGCAAGGCGGCGCGGCTGATGGAGCTCGCCGACCGCTTCGATGTCCCGGTCCTGTCGCTCGTCGACACCGCCGGCGCGTTTCCCGGCGTTGACGCGGAGGAGCGCGGCCAGGCCCAGGCCATCGCCCATTCCATCGATGTCTGCCTCGGCATCGGCGTGCCGAACATCGCGGTGATCATCGGCGAAGGCGGCTCGGGCGGCGCCATCGCCATCGCCAGCTGCAACAAGGTGCTGATGCTGGAGCACGCGATCTACACGGTGGCCTCGCCCGAGGCCTCGGCCTCGATCCTCTGGCGCGAGTCCGGCCGCGCGGAAGATGCCGCCACCAACATGAAGATCACGGCGCAGGATCTGTTGCGCTTCGGCATCATCGACACGATCATCCCCGAGCCGGCGGGCGGGGCGCACCGCGACCGCGACCGCATTCTCTCGGCGACCGGCGATGCCATCGGAGCGGCGCTCGGCGACCTGGCAAGCTTCGATCGCGAGGCGATCAAGATGGCGCGGGCGGAAAAATTCCTGGCGATGGGCCGCAGGATCTAGGCGGCCTGCGCCGCCATCGCCCTGCCATCAAGCGACTGTTTAAGCTTCGTTTACGCCTGAGCGTGGATTGTCACGATCTTGCGGTGGCCCGCGTGTTGGGGTAAGCCGAAATTAGGAGGAATTTGCAACCCTCCTTAACAGAGTAGACCCCGTATGCGTTCCACTCGGTTGACCTTTTCTTTGATCTTTCGTCGCATCGGCCTCGCCGCCGTCCTCGCCTCATCCGCTGCGCTCCTCGCCGGCTGTGACGAAGGCGGCGTGAGCAGCGGCATGGAAGGGTCGGTGCGCGCCTCGCATCCGCTGTCGCCGGACATGCTGGCGCTGATGGAAAAGAAGGGCGTCACCAAGGAATCCCCGGTCCTCATCCGCACCTACAAGAAGGAAGCGGAATTCGAGATCTGGAAGATGAAGGCCGACGGGCAGTACACGCTTTTGCGCACCTATCCGATGTGTCGCTGGTCCGGTCAGCTCGGCCCGAAGGTCAAGGAAGGCGATCGCCAGCTCCCCGAGGGTTTTTACAAGATCACCCCCGGGCAGATGAACCCGAACTCGGCGTACTACCTCTCGTTCAACGTCGGCTATCCCAACGCCTACGACCGCGCCTGGAACCGCACCGGCGGCTCGATCATGGTGCACGGCGCCTGCTCGTCGGCCGGCTGTTTCTCGATGACCGACAAGCAGATCGACGAAATCTACGCGGTCGCCCGCGACGGCTTCGCCAGCGGCCAGCAGGCCATCCAGATGCAGTCGTATCCCTTCCATATGACGCCCGAGAACATGGCGAAGTATCGGGAAGATCCGAACATCGCTTTCTGGAAGCAGCTGAAGGAAGGCTCCGATCATTTCGAAGTGACCAAGCAGGATGTCCAGGTCGGCGTCTGTGCGCGGCACTACGTCTTCAACGCCGTGCCGGCATCCGGCGGCCATTTCGATCCCGTCGCCGCCTGCCCGGCGATGAAGCATGACGGCGGCATCGATGCCGATGTCGCGGCCAAGGCCGGCAAGGACGACGCCAAGGTCGCCGAGCTCGTGGCCGGCGGCTTGGCGGCGGTGCGTACGCTGTATTCCGACGGTGGGCAGAACCCGGAATTCGCCAAGGCCAACCTCGAGGACGTCAGCCGGCCCGAGGCGATCGCCGCGGGTCCGACGGACTGGCTCGTCGAGCCCAAGGGCAAGAAAGTCTCGCCCGTCGTGAAGGTCGCTGCGGCCAGGACGGCGAAGTCGACCATGGCCTCGAAAGTCAAGACGCCCGATGCGAAGGGTGGCGATCTGGCTGAGGGCGACGCCGACAGCAAGACCGGATCGGTGAAGAAAGCGGATCCGAAGGGTGCCTCCGACCACGGCGCGACACCGCGGCCGCAGGCGATGGCGACGCCCGCCAAAGCTGCGCCCGCTCAAGTCGCGGCGGGCGAAGCGATCCGGCCCTGAGATAAGGGGCAACGGCGCCGCGTCCGTCAGATCTGACGTTGCGGAAGCCTAAAAGGTACCAATTGATATCTATCGAACGTAATAGACGGTCGCAGCAATAGATTGTTCACGTCCGTGTGCCCGGGTGGAGGAAGGCTCCAAAGCTGCCGATCGTCGTGGCAGCATTGGAGAGCCTTCCCAAAGTCTCCGGAACCCATGAATGCGAATTCTATCCCGGAGACAGATCGAAACCGCCGTCGATCTCTCTCTTTCCGGATTGGCTCGGACTACAGCCACATCAAACCGCTATGTCCGCGAGACGCGCTCCGCGCAGCTCGATGAGACGTTCCGCCTCGCGAGATATTCCGCGGGGACGCCGATCGGCGTGGCGCTCGCGCTTATTCTGTTCTTCTGGAACACGACGGGCCGGCCCTTCGTCATCGCCCTTTCCGTGGCGATCGCCGTGATGGCTGTCCTGGCTGTCGTCGCCGTCCGCCTTTTCAGTTCTCGAGTCCGAAGCGAGAGGGCCGTCACGCTAGGCCATCGCATCGCCGCGGCCTTTGCCTTTCTGCTCGGCTCGATCTGGGGCTTTGTGCCGATCGCGTTGATCCCGGCTGCGGATGCCGACCACAGGATGGTCTTGGTCGCGACCGCCACGGGCGTCATCGCCGATGTCTATCTGATGGGCCCGATCCTCTCGGTCTGCCTGCTCTTCCTAATCCCGATGCTGATCGGCAGCTTCATCGGCGTGGCGATGATCGGCGATTTCGTCGGCGCCATGATGGCCCTCCTGCTGTCGATCTACGCGCTCTTTCTCGGTTTCACGATCAAGGACCTGACCGGGCTGTCGACCCAACGCATCCGCGACCGCGCCCGGGTCGCCGAGCAGAGCGAAACGATCGCCCTGCTTCTCCGCGAATTCGAAGAAAACACCAGCGACTGGCTTTGGGAAATCGATGCGCAGGGTCGCCTGCTGCAGGTTTCCGACCGTGCAGCGCAGGCGGCCGGGTGCTCGGCCGACGCGTTGCTGGGAGCCCCG
The DNA here is from genome assembly GCF_009765775.1 of Beijerinckia sp. L45. Taxonomy (GTDB): domain Bacteria; phylum Pseudomonadota; class Alphaproteobacteria; order Rhizobiales; family Beijerinckiaceae; genus RH-AL1. Next base: position 145,940 of record NZ_LMUU01000215.1, on the reverse strand, counting down.
TTCGAGGCGCTTTTTCTCGGTCAAGGGCATGGATCGACGATCGAGGACGCCGGCGCGCTCCGCGATTTCATCGCGTTGCGGACGCAGTTTCACGATCATGTCGTCGAAGTTCGCGGCCCTTCGCGCTCCTTTTGGTGGAAGCTCAGCGGCAAGCCGCTCTACGGCAAGGACGACCGGTTCAAAGGGTTTCGCGGCGTCGTTTCGGACGTGACAGCAGTCAAGGCCACGGACGCGCGCATCGCCTTCATGGCGAGCCACGACGCGCTGACGGGTCTCGGCAACCGCAATCGCTTTCAATTCCTCGCCACCCAGGCGTGCCGGGCGGCGGCGATGAAGGGAACGCCGTTCGGCCTCCTGTACCTCGACCTGGACGGCTTCAAATCGGTCAACGACACGTTTGGACACGAGACGGGGGACCGCCTGCTGCGAGAGGTCGCGGCACGGCTTCTGGCGCGCCTGCCAGCCGGCGCATCGGCCGCGCGGCTCGGCGGCGACGAATTCGCCATCCTGCACAGCGGCCCGGACGCCGCCGACGCGGCGGCGCTCGCCAAGAGCCTCGTCGAGAGTCTAGGCGCACCCTATTACTTCGATGGTCATTTCATCGAAATCAGCGTCAGCATCGGCATCGCGTCGGCGCCCAAGGATGCCGCCGATCCGAAAGCACTGCTCGCGAAAGCCGATCTCGCGCTCTATCGCGCGAAGGCCAACGGCAAAGACCGCTACGATGTCTTCGATGTCGCGATCGAGCACGCCATCATGGCGCGCCGCGAGCTCGAGACCGATCTCAAGCTCGCTTTGGCGCGCGGCGAGTTCGAGCTGCACTACCAGCCTTTGGTGTGCCTCGCCGATGGGCGGATCGTGGCGTTCGAGGCTTTGCTGCGCTGGCAGCATGAGATCCGCGGCATCGTCGCCCCCACCATCTTCATTCCCGTCGCCGAAGCCATCGGCCTCATCAGTCCGATCGGAACCTGGGCGCTGACCCAGGCCTGCATGGAAGCGGCCCGCTGGCAATCGAAGGCGCGCGTCGCCGTCAATATTTCGCCGGTTCACTTTCGCCGCGCAGACTTCGTGCAGACCGTCCTGATCGCGCTCGAGCGGAGCACGCTCGCCGCGGGGCGCCTGGAAATCGAAATTACCGAAGGCGTCTTCCTCGAAAATTCGGCGGCGGCGATCGCCAATCTCAACCAGCTCCGCAAGATCGGTGTGCGCATCGCCATCGACGATTTCGGCACGGGGTTCTCGTCGCTGAACTATCTCATTCGGTTTCCGGTCGACAAGATCAAGATCGACCAGTCGTTCGTCCGCGACGTCATCAGCCGGCCAGCCTGCCTCGCCGTCATCGACGCGATCCTCACGCTGGCGCAGAAGCTGTCGATTTCCGTCACCGCCGAGGGCGTCGAGACGATCGAGCAGGCGGCGCTTCTCAAGCAGCATGGCTGCCACGACATTCAGGGCTTTCTGCTGAGCCCGGCGCGGCCGAAGGAGGACATCGACTTCATGCTGCGCACGATCCCACGGCGCCTCAACCATTATATGCGCGGCGCCGTCGGATCACGCCCGGCGCGCGGCGCCCAAAGTCATCTGCGCAAGGTGCCGAACGCTGTTTGATCTCGACCGCGGGACCATGACCAGCAGCCTCGAGGTAGGACTTGGACGGTCTCTCGATCAGTCTCGCGCGATCATCCCGTCGAGCCGCTTGTGAAGCTCGTCGAGCTGCTGCTTCAGCGCCTCGAACTCGTCGCGGGTCTGCGGCGCCTGAGGCTCCGGCGCGGCCGGCGCAACGGGCGGCTTTGCCGGGGCTGCGGGCGCAGGTGCCATGCCCGGCGGCGTGAAGGCCGGGAACATCGACAGCGCCTGACGGAACATCGCCATGTTCTTGCGCGTCTGCTCCTCGATCTGGCCGATGATCGGCTTCGCCACATTGGCCAGCGGCGCCACGCCGAAGGCGTCGGCGCACTGATCGCGGAACGCGCCCTGCTCGGCTGTCAGCTTGTCCAGCGAGAATTCGAGATAGCTCGGCACCATCATCTGCATGCTGTCGCCGTAGAAGCGGATGAGCTGGCGCAGGAACGCGATCGGCAGCAGGCTCTGGCCGCCCTTGCCTTCCTGTTCGAAGATGATCTGGGTGAGAACCGAGCGGGTGATCTCCTCGCCGGTCTTGGCGTCGAACACGACGAAATCCTCGCCGCGTTTCACCATCACCGCGAGATCTTCGAGCGTGACGTAGGCGCTGGTCCCGGTGTTGTAGAGCCGGCGATTGGCGTACTTCTTGATCGTGATCGGTGACTTGTCGCTCGTCATATCAATCAACCTGCTTCCCAGACCGAACGCCACGGGGCCGCGGCGAAGATAGGCGTTTTGCGGCAATGCGAATACCTCAAATTGCTGCGCCGCAATCCGTCTTGCGACCTATCCCCCCGCCGGTCCGATCGGCTCGCTTGACCCACCGCGTTGTAAGGTGCTGAAGATGCCTTAACTAAGAGGCTGATGCCCGCAACCACGGCGCCCAACGGGCGCGGCGAAGCCAGGAGCGAAATTCCTATGTCGAGCGATATCGTCATCGTTGCTGCCGGACGCACCGCCGTCGGCTCCTTTAACGGCGCTTTTGCCAACACGCCGGCCCATGATCTCGGCGCAACCGTCATCAAGGCGCTTCTGGAAAAAGCCAACATCGATGCCGGCGATGTCGACGAGGCGATCTTGGGCCAGGTGCTGAGCGCCGGCCAAGGCCAGAACCCGGCGCGCCAAGCCGCGATGAAGGCCGGCATGCCGCAGGAAAAAACGGCTTGGGGTCTCAACCAGCTGTGCGGCTCCGGCCTGCGCGCTGTGGCGCTCGGCCAGCAGCAGATCGCCAACGGCGACGCCAGCATCATCATTGCCGGCGGCATCGAGAGCATGTCGCTTGCACCCCACGCCGCGTACCTGCGCGCCGGGACCAAGATGGGCGACCTGAAATTCGTCGACACGATGATCAAGGACGGCCTGATGGATGCGTTCCACGGCTACCACATGGGCACGACCGCGGAAAACATCGCGACCAAATGGCAGCTCTCGCGCGACGACCAGGACCAGTTCGCCGTGGCCTCGCAGAACAAGGCCGAGGCGGCGCAGAAGGCGGGCAAATTCAAGGACGAGATCATCGCCTTCACCGTCCCCGGCCGCAAGGGCGACACCATCGTCGACCAGGACGAATACATCCGCCAGGGCGCGACGCTGGAGAGCATGACCAAGCTGAAGCCGGCCTTCTCCAAGGACGGCACGATCACCGCGGGCAACGCGTCCGGACTCAACGACGGCGCCGCCGCTGTCGTGCTGATGAGTGCGGAGGAGGCCAAGAAGCGTGGCCTGACGCCGATCGCCCGCATCGCCTCCTGGGCGACCGCCGGCGTCGACCCGGCGATCATGGGGACAGGCCCGATCCCGGCCTCGCGCAAGGCGCTGGAAAAGGCCGGCTGGAAGGTCAAGGACCTCGACCTCATTGAGGCCAACGAGGCTTTTGCCGCGCAGTCGCTCTCGGTCAACAAGGACATGGGCTGGGATCCGTCGATCGTGAACGTCAACGGCGGCGCCATCGCCATCGGCCATCCGATCGGCGCGTCGGGCGCCCGCGTGCTGGTGACGCTGCTCCACGAAATGCAGAAGCGCGACTCGAAGAAGGGTCTTGCCACGCTGTGCATCGGCGGCGGGATGGGTATCGCGATGACGGTCGAGCGTTAGGCCGTTTCGCCAGGGATGAAAAGCCGGCGCCGCGGCGCCGGACACGATAGCGTTAAAGCGGGTCGCTAGAACCCGGTCATTCTTGGTCTGGGGGGAACGGAATGTCTCGAGTAGCGGTGGTGAGTGGCGGGTCGCGCGGCATCGGGGCGGCGATCAGCAAGGCGCTGAAGGCGGCGGGCTACACGGTGGCGGCGACCTATGCCGGCAACGACGCGGTGGCGGCGGCCTTCAAGGACGCGACCGGTATCGCCGTCTACAAGTGGGACGTCTCGAGTTTCGAGGCGTGCAGCGAAGGGCTCAGGCAGGTCGAGGCCGACCTTGGCCCGGTCGAGATTCTCGTCAACAACGCCGGCATAACCAAGGACGCCGCGCTTCACAAGATGAAGCCCGAGCAATGGTATGACGTCATCAATACCAACCTGAACTCGCTGTTCAACATGACGCGGCCGGTCATCGAAGGCATGCGCAACCGCGGCTTCGGGCGCATCATCAACATCTCCTCGATCAACGGCCAGAAAGGCCAGTTCGGCCAGACGAACTATGCCGCGGCGAAATCCGGCGACATCGGCTTCAGCAAGGCGCTGGCGCAGGAAAACGCCAACAAGGGCATCACCGTCAACGTGGTCTGCCCCGGCTATATCGCGACCGAAATGGTGCTGGCTGTGCCGCCCGAGATCATCGCCAAGAACGTGCTGCCGCACATCCCCGTCGGCCGCCTCGGCGAGCCGGACGAGGTGGCGCGCTGCGTGGTGTTTTTGGCCTCCGACGATGCCGGGTTCATCACCGGCTCGACGCTGTCGGCCAACGGCGGGCAGCATATGTACTGAGGCGGCGCGGCTCGTCTCTGACGGGCCGTTCAGCCTGAGAACGCGGCAAGGACGCGGTCCAGCCGCACCCAGGCGTCCTCTGATTCGGGAAGGCCGAAGCGCAGCCAGGTGGGATTGTCGGCGAAGGGCCGCGTCAGAATGCCGGCCCGGGCGAGCGCATCGAACAGGCTGGCCGCCTGCGCGCTGGCGGCCAAGCGAAACAGCGGCGTGCCGCCAATCAGAGTCATGCCCGCGCCTGCGAGCAGCGCATCCAGCCGCGCCGCCTCCGCGACAAGTCGCGTTCGACTGGCTTGCACCCAGGCCGTATCGGCCAGCGCCCGCGCGCCGATCTCCAGCGCCGGCCCGCTGACCGCCCAAGGCCCGAGTGTGTCGCGCAGGACCGCGGCGAGGTCGAGCCGCGCCACCGCGAAACCAAGCCTTAGGCCGGCGAGGCCGTAGAATTTTCCGAACGAGCGGAGCCCCAGCATCCGTGCCGCGGGCAGATGCGGCACGACGCTATGGCCCGGAGGCAGCGCATCCACAAAAGCTTCGTCGACCACCAAAGCGCCGACCTCGGTGCTCAACGCCACCAGCGCTGCAGGGTCAACGAGCCGCCCGTCGGGATTGTTTGGATTGACCACCACCGCCACGTCGGCCCCGGCGAGGTCGCCTAACGCCGCGACGACCTGCACCGCAGCCCCTGCGGCCGCAAAAACCCGGGCATATTCGCCGTAGGTCCGTCCCAGAATCCTGATGTCGCGGCCGGCAAACAGCGCCGGCAGACGCTGGATGATCGCCTGCGTGCCCGGCGCCGCCACCACCGCGACGCCGGGCGGGCAGCCGTAGCGCCTCACCGCCGCAGCCTCGAGCCCCGCCAGCGCCGCCGCTTCCGGCAGGCGCGTCCACGCATCGACCGGCAGCGCTCCCACGGGATAGGCCTGCGGGTTGATCCCGGTCGACAGGTCGATCCACGGCTCCGGCGCGTCCGGAAAGGCCGCGCGCGCCGCATCGAGCGCCCCGCCATGGTGAGCGAAGCGCATTGCGGTCGTCATATCATGCGTCGAAGGGATGGCAGCGCTCTCGGTCACGGGGCGAACGCCGCCTTGTGAGCCGGGCGCGGCCTTCCGGCAAGCGCATTGACACCCAAACCCCCGACGCCCTACACCAAGCCCCTCTCGATGGTCCCCTCGGGGTCAAAAGGGAATGTGGGGCCCTCGCGGGCCATGAGCCACAGCTGCCCCCGCAACTGTAGGTGGGAAGCTTGGGCGCCATTTTGCCACTGGAGCCGCGTCGGCGCGAGCCGGACGGTCTGGGAAGGCGGCGTTCCGGCGACGATCCACGAGCCAGGAAACCTGCCGTCTCCCTTGCGCGTGCTCCCGGCGGGGTGTCCAGGAGCCCTCGGCTGCTGTTCTCGTGTGACAGCGCGCGCTCCTCACCCCTGCGCCTGACGCGCGGGAGTTTTGAAATGACGACGGCAATCCAAGACCTGGCCCCCACCCCTGCCCCGATGACCCTCTACGTCTGCACCACCTGCCGGGACGCCGACCATGTCGTCGGCCAGGGCGCGCCCTGCGCCGGCGCGCGCCTCTTCGCCGCGATCACCGCCGCGCCCGCCGATCCCGCCATCACGATCGTGCCGGTCGAATGCCTCAGCGTCTGCAAGCGGACCTGCGCCGTCAGCTTCGCCGCGCCGGGCAAGTGGACCTATGTCTATGGCGATATGCCCGCCGAAACCGCAGCCGAGACGATCCTGCTCGGCGCAAAAATGTATGCCGAGGCCAAGGACGGGCTGATCCCGTGGAAACAGCGCCCCGACGCCCTGAAGAAAGGCGCCGTTGCCCGCATCCCGGCGCTGCCGAGTCCGGCTCCATGAGACCCGCCGCATGACCTTCGACTACATCCGCGACGGCGCGGAAATCTACCGCCGCTCCTTCGCCATCATCCGCTCCGAGGCGGCGCTTTCCCGTTTCACGCCGGATGAGGAGCGGGTCGCGGTGCGCATTATCCACGCCTGCGGCATGGTCGAGATCGCCGACCACATCCATTTTTCAACCGGCGCGGCAACCGCGGGTATCGCGGCACTCGCCGCCGGCGCCCCGATCCTCTGCGACGCCTCGATGGTGGCGGACGGGGTGACCCGCGCCCGCCTGCCGGTCGCCAACCCCGTGATCTGCACGCTGCGTGACCCGCAGGTGCCGGCGCTGGCCCAAAAGCTCGGCACGACACGCACGGCGGCGGCGATGGAACTCTGGCGCGACCATCTCGACGGCGCGGTGGTGGCGATCGGCAACGCGCCGACGGCTCTGTTTCGGCTGTTCGAGATGATCGACGCCGGCGCGCCGCGCCCGGCCCTCGTCGTCGGCATTCCCGTCGGCTTCGTCGGCGCGGAAGAATCGAAAGAGGCGCTGATCGCCCGGCCCGACCTCGCCTCCATCGTCGTGCGCGGGCGGCGCGGCGGCAGCGCCATGGTGGCCGCCGCCGTCAACGCCCTGGCGAGTGCTGCCGAGTGAGTACCGGCCGCCTCTACGGGATCGGGCTTGGGCCCGGCGATCCCGAGCTGATGACGCTGAAGGCCGTCCGCTGCCTGCAGGCGGTTTCGGTCGTTGCCTATTTCGCCAAATGCGGCAAACGCGGCCACGCCCGCACCATCGCCGACCACGTCATGCCGGCGGGCTGCGCCGAGGTGCCGATGGTCTACCCCGTCACCACCGAAATCCCGGTCCACCACGCCGATTACGCCGCCTGCCTCGCGCCCTTCTACGAGGAGCAGGCCGCGACGCTCGCCGCGCATCTCGACGCCGGCCGCGACGTAGCGCTGCTCTGCGAGGGCGATCCGCTGTTCTACGGCTCGTTCATGCACCTCTATATCCGCCTGCGCGCGCGGTTCGCGGTGACGATCGTGCCGGGCATCAGCGGCATGTCCGGCTGCTGGAGCGCGGCGGGCCTGCCGATCACCTGGGGCGACGACGTGCTGACCGTCCTGCCCGGCACTTTGTCTGCCGACGCGTTGCGCGACAAACTCGCCGGCAGCGACGCCGCCGTGATCATGAAGCTCGGCAGCAACTTTGCCAAAGTGCGCGCCGCGATCGACGCCGCCGGGCTGCTCGACGAGGCCGTCTACGTCGAGCGCGGCTCGATGCAGGACGAGATCGTGCTGCCGCTGCGCGACAAGCACGATGGTGTGGCGCCCTACTTCTCGATCATTCTCATTCCAGGACATGGACGCCGACCTTGACCGAAAGCCGTGCGGCGAAATTCATCCCCTGGCTTTTCGTGCTGCTGTGGGCCAGCGGCTTCATCGTCGCGCGCCTGGTGCGCCCCTACGCCGAGCCGGAGAGTTTTGTCTCCCTCCGCTTCGCGCTGAGCGCGGTGGTGCTTTTCGTCATCGCCACGATCGGCGGCGCGCACTGGCCGCGCACGGCGCGCGGCTGGATCAACGGATTGATCGCCGGGGCGCTGATGCAGGGCGTCTACGTCGGCAGCGTGTTCTGGTCGGTCAAGAACGGTTTGCCGCCGGCGCTAGCCGCGCTGATCTCGGGACTGCAACCCCTGCTCACCGGCATGCTCGCGACGCCGCTGCTCGGCGAGCGCGTCGGCCGCACCCGCTGGATCGGCATCGCCATCGGCTTCGCCGGGGCCGTGCTGGTGATCGCGCCGAACCTTTCGGGCACCACGGCCGTGCCGCCGATCGCCGTGGCCGCCTGCACGTTCGGCATGGTCGGCATCACGCTCGGCACGATCTGGCAGAAACGCATCGGCGGCCTCGCCGATCTGCGCAGCGGCGCCTCGCTGCAATTCGTCGGCGGCCTGCTCGTCACGGTGCCGCTGATGCTGGCGACGGAACACGGCCACGTCGGCAACAATATCAACGTGTGGGCCGGTCTCGCCTGGGCGGTGCTGGGCCTGTCGGTGGTGACCACCATGCTGCTGCTGTGGCTGATCAAGGGGGGCGCGGTGGCAAAAATCGCCTCGCTGTTCTACCTCGTGCCGCCGGTGACCGCGCTGATGGCGTTTGTACTGTTCGGCGAGGCGCTGGCGCCGATCCAGTTCGTCGGCATGGCGGTCGCGGCGGCCGGCGTGGCGATCGCCAACCGGGGTTGAGGCAACCCCGTCTTTGCGAGCCGAAGGCGAAGCAACCCAGGGGCGGCTGCGTCTACGATGCCATATGTTGCTCCTGGGTTGCTTCGCTCCGCTCGCAATGACGACGCCGTTCCAGCCCCCCACACACTTTTAATACCCCGTCCTTCCGCCCCCGCTCGAACCCCTACGCCCTCGTCGTTATCTCAAGCGCCGTGACGCACAGGATGCGTCGGTCACAGCGGTTCGAACATGCTTGAAGGCTCGGAATCTCCGGTGGTTCCCATAAGCGCGGACGCGCATCAGTTTCTTGTCGGCCAGGACGCGCAAGGTCACTGGCTTGCGGTCGAGACTCACGGGCTCGGCGGCGGGATTTTTATCACCCGCGACGCAGCGCTGCATTACGCGCTGAGCGAAACCGGCAAGCGGCCCGGCGCAGTGAGCTTCGCGCCGCTGCCGATCACGCTGGGGTAAGCGTCGCAGCCTTGCCGCTGTCATCCTGGGGCTCGCCGACGGCGAGAACCCGGGATCCATGCACACCGTGTCGACCGGAAATACACCACGATGCAGACCGTCCTGCATCGACGGTTTCATGGATCCCGGGTTCGCACCTGCGGTGCGCCCCAGGATGACAAAGCCGTCTGTCCCGCCAGCCCGCGGACCGCGGCCTCGTACTCCGCCACCAGCCGTGCGACCCGCACCCCGGCCGGCACCACGGCATCCACCACGCCGATCCCCTGCCCCGCCCCCCAGATGTCGCGCCAGGCTTTGGCGCCCGCAGCGCTAAAATTCATCGTCGACGCGTCGGCCTCCGGCAGCGCGTCGGGGTCGAGGCCGGCGTTGACGATGGAGCGGCGCAAATAATTGCCATGGATGCCGGTGAACAGGCTGGAATAGACGATGTCGCCGGCCTTGGCGTCGACCACCGCCTGCTTGTAGTCGACGCTCGCCCGCGCCTCGTCGGTGGCGATGAAGGGCGAGCCGATGTAGGCGAAGTCCGCGCCCGCCGCCTGCGCCGCGAGGATCGACGCGCCGGTGGCGATGGCGCCCGACAGCGCTAGAGGGCCATCAAACCATGCGCGGATCTCCTGCACCAACGCGAAAGGCGAGAGCCGCCCGGCGTGGCCGCCGGCGCCGGCCGCCACCGCGATCAGGCCGTCGGCGCCTTTCTCGATCGCCTTGCGCGCGAAGGCGACGTTGATGACGTCGTGCAGCACGGTGCCGCCGTAGCTATGCACCGCCTCGTTCACGTCGGCGCGGGCGCCGAGCGAAGTGATGACGATCGGCACCTTGTGGCGCACGCAGAGCGCGACGTCGTGCGCCAGGCGGTCGTTCGATTTGTGCACGATCTGGTTGACCGCAAAGGGCGCGCTGGGCCGCTCCGGATGCGCGGCGTCGTGCGCCGCGAGTTCGTCTCGGATCTGGCTCAGCCATGCGTCCAGAACCGCCGCCGGACGGGCGTTGAGCGCGGGAAACGCACCGACAATGCCGGCCTTGCACTGGGCGATCACCAGCTCCGGGCCGGAGAGGATGAACAAAGGCGCGCCGATCACCGGGATCCGCAGGCGGCCCTTGAGATGCGCGTCGAGTGTCATGTGCGAAGCTCCCCTTTGCGGACCGCGCCGCGTGCGTGATAGCGCCGGTTTTGCACCCCGACGACACCTGGACGAACGGATGAGGCCGGGGCCATTCCCATAGGCCGGCGCGAGGCGTATGTAGGTTACCCTATACGTCAACCCGCCGCGTACAAAAACCAATGCGGACCGGGGTGCTGTCACGAAACGGACATGCGCGATGAGGATGAGCCAGCCCGCAATGACGCCGACGCTGCAAGGCGCGGCGCATGACATCCTGACCGATGCGGTCCGCCATTATGCGCGCCGGCCGGCGGTGGATTTTTTCGGCCGGCATTGGACCTATGGCGAGCTCGGCGTGCTGGTCGATCGCGCGGCGGCCGGGCTCCAGGCGATCGGCGTCGTCAAAGGCGACCGCGTCGGCCTCTGTCTGCCCAACACGCCCTATTCCATCATCTTCTACTTTGCCGCGCTGAAAGCCGGCGCGATCGTCGTGAACTACAATCCGCTCTACGTGACGCGCGAACTCGACCACCAGATCCGCGATTCCGGCACATCAGTCATGGTGACGATCGACATCGCCGAGATTCACAACAAGCTCTTGTCGATCGCCGCCACGGCGGGCTTGCGCAAAATCGTGCTGTGCCCGCTGGCCGGCGCCCTGCCCTTCACCAAGGCGGCCCTCTACCGCCTGATCAAGCGCAACGAGATCGTCCGCCTGCCGCGCGACGGGCTGCATGTCGATTACGCGACATTGATGACGAGCGGCGCCGCGCCGACGCCTGTGATCATCGAGCCCGATGACATCGCGGTGCTGCAATATACCGGCGGCACCACCGGCACGCCGAAGGGGGCGATCCTCACCCACGCCAATGTCGTCGCCAACTGCGAGCAGGTCGTCGGCTTCACGGACCTGCTGCGGCCGGGCGAAGAGCGGCTGCTGGCGGTGCTCCCGTTCTTCCACGTCTTCGCGATGACGGTGGTGATGAACGTCGGCATCGCTATCGGCGCGGAAATCATTCTGCTGCCGCGTTTCGTTCTCACGCAGTGCCTGAAGACGCTGGTGCGCCGCAAGGCGACGATGTTCCCGGCGGTGCCGACGATCTACGCGGCCATCGCCAAAGAGGCGGAGAAGGCCCGCTGCGACCTGTCTTCGATCCGCTTCTGCATTTCGGGCGGCGCGCCGCTGCCGATCGAAACGCGGCACCGCTTCGAGGCGCTGACGGGATGCCGCGTGATCGAAGGCTACGGCCTCACCGAGGCCTCGCCCGTGGTCTGCAGCAGCCTTGTCACCGGAGACGTGCGCGAAGGCTCCGTCGGCATCCCGATGAAGGATACCGTGATCGAGATCCGCGATCTCGTCAGCGGCGAACGCGTCGACGCGGCCGGCGAGAAGGGCGAGATCGTCGTCAAGGGCCCGCAGGTCATGCGGGGCTACTGGAACAAGCCCGGCGACACCGCCGCGGTCCTGGAGGACGGTTTTCTGCGCACCGGCGACATCGGGTACCTCGATGCGGACGGCTATCTCTTCATCGTCGACCGTATCAAGGACGTGATCCTTTGCGGCGGCTTCAACGTCTATCCGCGCGTCCTGGAGGAGGCGCTATACCAGCACCCCGGCGTCGCCGAGGCGGTGGTGATCGGGCTGCCCGACCCCTATCGCGGCCAGGTGCCCAAGGCGTTCGTGGTGCTGCGCGACGGCCATGGCGACGTGACGCCCGATGCCCTGAAGGCCTTTCTCACCGGTTACGTCTCGAAGATCGAACAGCCGAAGGCGATCGAAATCCGGACCTCGTTGCCGAAGACGTTCGTCGGCAAACTGTCGAAGAAGGAGCTGGTCGAGGAAGAGCGCATGCGGGCGGAGCAGCCGGCATGACGGTTCTCCCCATCAAACAGGTCCGTCTCATCAAACCGTCGGGCTCGGACGAAAGATCCGCCGCCAACGCCCAAGAAATCGCCCGATCGCCCGGTGCCGTCAAGGGATCTGCCATGGCCGCTTTTGCCGAAACCGAAACGCCGACCGTGCTCCACGATGACCGGTTCGCCACCGTGACCGAACTCGCGCGGGAACTCGACATCACCGCTCGCGCGTTACGCTTTTACGAAGACAAGGGGCTGATCACGCCGCGCCGCGTCGCCAACGCCCGCATCTACTCGAACCGCGAACGGGCGCGGATGATTTTGATCCTGCGCGGCAAGCGGCTGGGGTTCAGCCTGCGTGAGATCAAGGACTACCTCGACCTCTACGACGCCGATCCCAAGCGCATCACCCAGACCCGGGCGCTGCTGAAGAAGATCGAGATCCGCACCCAGCAGCTCGAGGAGCAGCGCGTCGCGCTCGATCAGGCGCTGATCGGCCTGAAGGAATTGGAACAGGACGCTTTGGCGGTGCTCGCCAAGGCGGAGCGGCAGCCGGAGAGCCGCCCGACGCTCAAGCGCGACCCCGTCGCGATCTAGTCATTCCCTATGGCGCCTCGCGCCGCGACGAGCAGGACCACGACCATGCAGAACATCGTCATCGCCGGCTATGCCCGATCCCCTTTCACGCTCGCCAAGAAGGGCGCGCTGACCCGCGTCCGTCCCGACGATCTCATCGCCGACGTCGTGCGGGCGCTGGTCGCGCGCACCGGGATCAATCCCGAGGACATCGAGGACCTGATCCTCGGCTGCGCCTTCCCCGAGGGCGAGCAAGGCCTCAACATGGCGCGCCTCGTCGCGCTGCAGGCGGACCTGCCGATCACCGTCGGCGGCGCCACGATCAACCGTTTCTGCGGCTCGTCGATGCATGCGGTGCATATCGCGGCCGGGCAGATCACGATGGGCGCGGGCGAAGCCTTCATCTGCGCCGGTGTCGAGAGCATGACGCGGGTGCCGATGGGCGGCTATAATCCGATGCCCAACCCGGCGCTGGCGGCCAAAATGCCCGGCGCCTACATCGGCATGGGCGACACCGCGGAGAACGTCGCGCGCAAATGGCAGATTACCCGCGCCGCCCAGGAGGCGCTGGCCGTGCGCAGCCATAAGCGGGCCAAGGATGCCCAGGATGCCGGCAGCTTTGCCGCCGAGATCGTGCCGATCAAGGCCAATGGCGGGATGGTCGATACCGACGGCTGCGTGCGGCCAGACACCACGGCGGAAGGCCTCGCGGCGCTGAAGCCGGCCTTCGACCAGGAGGGCTCGGTGACCGCCGGCACCTCCTCGCCGCTGACCGACGGCGCCGCCGCGATCCTGCTGTGCAGCGAAGGTTACGCGCATCGCCACGGCCTCGAACCGCTGGCGCGGCTGAAGAGCGTCGCCGTCGCCGGCTGCGCGCCCGACGTGATGGGCATCGGCCCCGTCGCGGCGACGCGCAAGGCGCTAGCCCGCGCCGGCATCACGATGGACGCCATCGAGGTCGTCGAGCTTAACGAGGCCTTCGCCGCGCAGGCGCTGGCCTGCATCCAGGAGCTCGGCATCCGCGACGAGACGCTGAACATCGACGGCGGCGCGATCGCGCTCGGCCACCCGCTCGGCGCGACCGGCGCGCGCATCGTCGGCAAGGCGGCGAGCCTGCTGAAGCGCCACGGCGCCCGCTACGCTCTGGCGACGCAATGCATCGGCGGCGGCCAGGGTATCGCCACCATCCTGGAGGCGATATGATGAGCGAGATCAAAAAGGTCGCGGTCATCGGCTCCGGTGTGATGGGCGCCGGCATCGCGGCGCAGATCGCCAACGGCGGCGTCCCGGTGCTGCTGCTCGACATCGTGCCGAAGGATGCCATGGACCGCAACGTCGTCGCCTCCGGCGCCGTCGCGAAGATGCTGAAGACCGATCCCGCGCCCTTCATGTCGGAGCGCGCCGCCAAGCTGGTTGCCGTCGGCAACATCGAGGACGACCTCGAAAAACTCGCCGACTGCGATCTCATCATCGAAGTCGTCGTCGAGCGGCTCGACATCAAGCAGGCGCTGTATCGCAAGATCGATGCGGTGCGCCGGCCAGGCACGCCGGTATCCTCGAACACGTCCACCATTCCGCTGAAAAATCTTGTCGAGGGCATGCCGGACGCTTTCGCCCGGGATTTCCTCATCACGCACTTCTTCAATCCACCGCGCTACATGCGGCTGCTGGAAATCGTCGCCGGTCCCAAGAGCGATCCGGCGATGGTGGCGGCGGTGTCGCGGTTCGGCGACGTGGTTTTGGGCAAAAGCATCGTGGCCTGCAAGGACAGCCCCGGCTTCATCGCCAACCGGCTCGGCGTGTACTGGCTGCAGGTCGGCGTGCTCCAAGCGATGGATCTCGGCCTAACGGTGGAAGAAGCCGACGCCGTGATGGGCAAACCGCTCGGCATTCCCAAGACCGGCGTGTTCGGCCTGATCGATCTCGTCGGCCTCGACCTGATGCCGCACATCAACGCCAGCCTCGCCGCCACGCTGGCGCCGGACGACGCGTTCCACGCGACGCTGCGCGACGTGCCGCTGATTACCAAGATGATCGCCGAAGGGTATATCGGCCGCAAGGGCAAGGGCGGGTTCTACCGGCTCGATCGCAGCGCCGGTCGTAAGGACAAGCAGTCCATCGACCTCGCCACCGGCGACTATCGCGCGCCGCTCAAGCCGGACCTTCCCGAGCTTGCCGGTGCAGAGAAAAACCTGCGCAAGCTGATGGCCTCCGACAGCAAGGCCGGCCAATACGCCTGGGGCGTCATCGGCCGTGTGCTCGCCTATGCCGCGAGCCTGGTGCCGGCGGCCGCCGACGACATCACCGCCATCGATGACGCGATGCGGCTCGGCTACAACTGGAAGCTCGGGCCCTTCGAACTGATCGACAAACTCGGTGGCGCCTGGCTCGCCGAGCGTCTGGCGGCCGACGGCATCGCCATCCCGCCGATCCTCAGCGTTGCCGGGGACAAACCGTTCTACCGCGTCGAAGCCGGCAAGCGGCAGTATCTCGGGCTCGACGGCACCTACCGCGATCTCGTCCGACCCGAAGGCGTGATCCTGCTGGAGGATATCAAGCTGGTGTCGCAGCCGGTGCTGAAGACGAGCTCAGCGGCGCTGTGGGACATCGGCGATGGCGTCGCCTGTTTCGAGTTCACCGGCAAGGGCAACGCCATCGACCAGGCGGCGATGACGCTGCTGCACAAGTCGATCAAGGTGGTGTCGGACCAATTCAAGGCGCTGGTGATCTACAACGAGGGCTCGCATTTTTCGTTGGGCGCCAACCTCGGCCTCGCGCTGTTTGCGGCGAACATCGCGGCCTGGAGCGAGATCGAGACGCTGATCGCCACCGGCCAGGACATTTACAAGGCACTGAAATATTCGAAGTTTCCCGTCGTGTCGGCGCCGTCCGGCATGGCGCTCGGCGGCGGCTGCGAGATCCTGCTGCATAGCGATGCGGTGCAGGCGCATGCCGAGACCTATACCGGGCTCGTCGAATGCGGCGTCGGCCTGATCCCCGGCTGGGGCGGCTGCAAGGAAATGCTGACGCGCTGGAAAGCCAACGCGCGAATGCCGAAGGGTCCGATGCCGACGCCGGTCAAGATCTTCGAGATGGTCTCGACCGCAACCGTCTCGAAATCCGCGGCGCAGGCACAGGACATGCTGATTTTGCGCGCCGGCGACGGCATCACGATGAACCGCAACCGCCTGCTCGCGGACGCTAAGGCCAAGGCCCTCGCGCTCGCCGAGGCCTACGTGCCGCCACCAAAGCTAGAGCCGATCAATCTGCCGGGCAGCGCCGGGAAACTCGGGATGACGATGGCCGCGGCCTCGCTCCACAAGCGCGGCCTCGCAACGGATCACGACGTCACCGTGTCGGGGGCGCTCGCCGACATTTTGTCCGGCGGCGCCTTCGACCCGATCGATCCGGTGACCGAGGAGGATATTTTGAAGCTGGAGCGGGCCGCCTTCATGCGGCTGATCAAGACGCCGGAAACACTCGCCCGCATCGAGCACACGCTCGAAACCGGCAAGCCGCTGCGAAACTGAGGAGCCACCCCATGCAGACCTACAAGGCGCCGGTGCGCGACATGCGGTTCGTGATGCACGAGCTCTACGACAGCGGCGAGCTCGCCGAAAAGCTCGGCTATGCCGATGTCAACGAAGAGCTGATCGACACGGTTCTGGAAGAAGCCGCAAAGCTCACCGAAGGCGTGCTGTTTCCGATCAACGCCTCGGGCGACGTGGAAGGCTGCACCTACGAGAACGGCGTCGTCCGCACCCCGAAAGGTTTTAAGGAGGCCTATGATACGTTCCGCGACGGCGGCTGGACCTCGCTGGCGGCGGACCAAAAGTACGGCGGCCAGGGCCTTCCGGAAAGTCTCGCCAAGCCGGTCGAGGAGATGATCTGTTCCGCCAACATGTCGTTCGGCCTTTATCCCGGCCTGACCCATGGCGCCTATGTCGCGCTGGAGGCCTATGCCAGCCAGGAGCTGAAGGACCGCTATCTCCCTAAGATGGTGGATGGCACCTGGAGCGGCACGATGTGCCTCACCGAAGCCCATTGCGGTACCGATCTCGGCCTGCTGCGCACCCGCGCCGAACCGCAGGCGGACGGCAGCTACAAGCTCGAGGGCTCGAAGATCTTCATCTCCGCAGGCGAGCATGATCTCACCGAAAACATCATCCACCTCGTGCTCGCGCGCATGCCGAACGCGCCGAAGGGCGTGAAAGGCATCAGCCTGTTCCTGGTGCCGAAACGACTGCCGACCGAGGACGGCCGCGCCGGGGCGCGCAACGGCGTCACCTGTGCCGGCCTCGAGCACAAGATGGGGATGAAGGCCTCCGCCACCTGCCAGATCAACTTCAACGACGCCCAGGGCTGGCTCGTCGGCGAGCCGCACAAGGGCATGCAGGCGATGTTCACGATGATGAACAGCGAGCGCCTCTCCGTCGGCATCCAGGGCCTCGGCGTCGCCGAAGCCGCCTACCAGAGCGCCGTGGCCTATGCCAAGGACCGCCTTCAGGGCCGCGCGCTGTCGGGCCCCAAGCATCCGGACAAGCCCGCCGATCCGATCATCGTGCATCCCGACGTTCGCAAAATGCTGATGACGATGCGCGCCGAGATCGAAGGCTGCCGCGCGCTGGCCGGCTGGGTCGCCCGTGCGCTCGACCGGGTGGAAAAGTCCGACGATCCCGCGGTGCGCCGCGAGGCCGATGATCTCTGCCAGCTGATGACGCCGATCGTGAAGGCGCTGTTCACCGACATGGCGTTCCAGAACGCGAGCCGCGGCATGCAGGTCTACGGCGGCCACGGCTACATTCGCGACCACGGCGTCGAGCAGTATGTCCGCGATTCCCGCATCGCGATGATCTACGAAGGCACCAACGGCATCCAGGCGCTCGACCTCGTCGGGCGGAAGATGCCGGCGCATGCCGGGCGCTACCTGCGCGCCTTCTTCCATCCCGTCAGCGCCTTCATCGAGGAGAATCAGACCGATCCCGCGATGGGCGACATGGTCAAAAGCCTCGGCAAGGCGTTCGGCGCGCTGCAGCTGGCGACCGGCCATATCGCCCAGGCCGGCATGAAGGACCCGGAGGAAGCAGGTGCCGCGGCGAGCGACTATCTCCGCCTCTTCGGGCTCGTTGCGCTGGCCTACATGTGGGCGCGGATGGCGAAAGTGTCGCTGGCGGCGCTGCCGAAGGCCAATGGCGAGGCTGGATTCTACCAAGCCAAGCTGGTGACCGCGCGGTTTTACTTCGAACGAATTCTGCCGGAGGTCGGCTCGCTGCTGATGGCGATCAAGTCCGGCAAAGGCGCCGTCATGGCGCTGGACGAAGCCGCATTTTAAACCGGCGGCTCTATCCTTCGGCGTAGCAGCATTCTGTGCCGGCTCATCTTTCTCGTCCTTGCGACGACCGCACGTCTCTTAAGACGGGCGGTCATCGCGTCTTTCCTGCAACTCGTGTGAGCCAAGTGACGTCAAGCAACGCCGATCTGCTTTTCTTGGTTGCATTCAACCTGGATGATGGCTGATCTTGAAGCGGCCGAGACGATTTTTGACCACCATTCCTGATTCGGCAGGCTTTTCGTCTTCGCAAGCATTTTAAGAACCAAGGCGCACCGCGCAATTTAAACTTGGTCGAACGGGGGGGAATACATGTCGACCATCACGGCTAAGCTGAAATCGGCCCTATTGGGATTTGGTTGCGCCGTCGGGGCTCTGGCATCCAGCCAGGTTCTGGCAGCCGATCTCCCCTCCCGCGCAATCGCGCCGGTGGCGCCGATCCTCGAACCCGCTTGGCATCCGTTCTTCGTCCGCGCCGGTGTCGCCGGCGTGTTCCCGGACACCGGCATCAACACCACCATCAACGCCGCGCCGTTTCCGCCGATCGGCACCATCCCCGGGTCGTTCTTTCCCGGCAGCGGCCACGTCAGCAACCGACCCGCGGCGGCGTTCGAGGCAGGCTATTATGTGACGCGTCATATCGCGGTCTCGATCGCTGGCGGCTTCCCGCCGACCTTTACGACCACGGGCCAGAACGGCCTTGCCACGCAGGGCGTGCTGTATCGCGTGATGGAAGGCCTGCCGGTCGCCGCGGTGACCTACCACCTCGACAATTTCGGCCCGATCCGCCCCTACGCCGGCGTCGGTGTCGGCTATGCCATCGTCTTCCGCAACGAATCCGCGGCGGTGCTGAACCCGCTTCTGCGCAACAAGGCCGCCTTTGTCCTTGTCGGCGGCATCGATTATGATCTCTCCGAGCATTGGGGGCTATTCGTTGACGTGAAGAAGGCGTTCCTGACCCAGTCGTTCACCGGACGGACGCAGCCGCAGCCCGTCGTCGTCCCGCCGTTCGGCTTCCTCGGCACGGTCCAGCCGACCGTGGCCGCCTCGGTCCGCACGGATCCGGTCATCGTGACCGCCGGCGTCGGCTACCGCTTCTGATCGCGGCAAACGCCTGCCGAAGAGCACTTCGTCCCTTGCGGACGCGGTGTTCTTTTGCTTTTGCCTTGTGACCTGCGACGTCGATCCTTGCGTCGGATCATCGTCGGGTCATATTCAAATTTTGCAGGCAAAAGAGATCGATGCTCAATCATCAGGAGACCATCCTCCGGCTCGTCATCGCCGCCTTCGCCGGCAGCGTCGTGGGCATCGAGCGCGAGCGGCTGCAGTGGGCCGCGGGCCTGCGCACCCACATGCTCGTCTGCGTCGGCAGCTGCCTGGTCATCATCGTCTCGGCCTACGGCTTCGCCGATATCCTCGGCAATCACATCGTCCTCGATCCCTCGCGCATCGCGGCCCAAGTAGTATCCGGCATCGGCTTTCTCGGCGCCGGGACGATTCTGCTGCGCGGCGAAGTGGTCAAAGGACTCACCACCGCGGCCAGCCTCTGGGCCGTGGCCGCGATCGGCCTTGCGGTCGGGAGCGGACTTTATGTCGCAGCGCTGACCACGACGGTCATTGTCCTGGTCATTCTCGCCGGCCTGAAGCCGATCGAGGAGCGGGTCCGCGACAGGGTGCAGAGCCGCTTTCTGGTGGTCACCGCGAAGCGCGGCGCGATGTCGATCGCGGTCCTGCACGACGTGCTCGGGCCCCGGGCCAGCCGAGTCAAGCAATTCGTTCTGCTGCAAGATGTTGCGGAAGAGCTCGACACTATCCACGTTACATTTTCACGGATGCCAAGCGACCTCGTTGAAACCATTGCGACAAAGCTGCGCGCTCTTCCATTTGTGGTGACGGCGGAACTCTCGTAGAGCCGGCCCGTTTGTTGCAAGCTAGGCGACATGACACACGTCACCGCTCATTAGACTTTAGGATTACTTCAAGAAAACAATGATGAAGGACCAAGGATCAAGGCTTGAACAACCTTACCGCGCGCAGGTTGCGGCGCTTCCGTGTCGCCGTGGCGTCAACGGGTTCGAGGTCCTGCTGATCAGTTCGCGCGAAACCCGGCGGTGGATCGTGCCCAAGGGCTGGCCGATGAAGGGCCGCAAGGATCATCAGGCTGCGGCGCAGGAGGCGCTCGAGGAGGCCGGCGTGTCGGGCAAGGTCCACAAGCATCCGATCGGCGCCTACACCTATCAGAAGCGGCTCGAAACCGGCGTCCAGCCCTGCCGTGTCATGGTCTATCTACTCGACGTCGAGAAAGAGCGCATCGCCTGGCAGGAGCGCGATCAGCGCCGCCGCGCGTGGATGTCGCCGGAGGTCGCGGCCGAGCAGATTTCGGAACCGGGCCTCGCCCGTCTGATCCGAGAACTCGGGCAGAAACAGGACGTGGCTAAGGACGTGGCTTAGCCGGGCTAACTTGGCTGCGTCGGGAAGCAGGCCGCCGCGTTCAGTTGCGCGGCCGTACCGAGCGCCGGGATCAGCACCGGGACCACGGTTTGAAACGTATAGTTGATCGTGACCTGGGAAAAACCCGTCACGTTCGCACAGGTGGCCGTCGTGTTGAGGGTGATCGCGGAGGTCGGAAGTGTGATCATCCAGCCTTTCGCGACCGTCTGCACGTAGCTCATGCTCATCGAGGCACTATAGACCCCCCCGGTGCCGCAGGAGGGTTGCACCAGGGCGACGCAGCGCGCGCCGGCGATGGCGGTCGCCTGCAGGCCCTGGCGGATCCACAGGGCCCGGCCGAATTCGGTGATCCCGAAGATGAAGAGCAGCAGCGGGAACGCGATCAGCGCAAATTCGACGGCGGTTGCGCCTCTGACGTCCGTGCCGATAGTTCGCTGTGCGGCGCGGGTCATTGCACCTGCACCACGGTGCTTGCCGAAAGGGCGTTGTTCTTGACGATGCCATAGGAACCGAAGATCGGCCTGTAGGTGCGGGTCGCCGTGATCGTGACGAACTTGCCGGGCACGCTCCCGTTGCCGCATGGCGGCGCAGCCACCGCGGCGCCCCAGACGATGGTCGTGCCGCTGATCGTCGGGCAATAGGTGCTGTCGGCATTCGTGGCGGTGCCGCTGGCCGTCACCGTGGTCGAATTTCCCGTCGCGCTTGGCCCGTTGTTCACCACCACGGTGGCGCTCGCCCAGTTCGTGGCATGGGCGCTCGCGGCAATGCCGACAAGCTGGCTGGCCAGGGCCGCGCCGCCGGTTCCGCTGACGCTGGCGGCGTTCACAAGGGCAAAGTCCGCCGCGGCGGAGACGGCGCCGTTCAATCCGAATTCGGTGAAGAGGACACCGCCGAAGTCGAGCGTGCCGACGAGAATCAGCAGGAAGATCGGCGTGATGAGCGCGAACTCGACCGCGGAAGCGCCGCTCGTGTCCGCGAGATCGCGGCGGCGGAGCCGGTCGCTCCAGCGGCGGAATCCTGTCACGGTCATTGAACCAGCCGCACGGTTTGCGTGCCGCTCCCCGAGCCAATGCAAGTCGATGCCGCCGTTGCGCCACCCGAGATCGACACCTGCGATCCCACGATTTGCAGACATTGTCCCGACACCGAACCGATGCTGGCGCTACCACCGAGCGTGATCGGTCCGTCGGGATAATAAAAAACGCCGGACAAGATCGTGGTGCTGGCATTCGAGGTGAACGTCGCGTTGCTCGTCTTGGCCGCGGGCCCGATAACGACGAGGTTGGCCATCGTCCCCGACGTCGGCGCGGCGAAAGTGACATTGCTATAGCCTGAGGCGAGGCAGAACGACGTGCCGGAACAGGACGATCCCGTCGCGGTGCTGGCACCCGACGTCACGAGCGTGACGCCGGTTCCGGCCACGCCCACCGTGACGCCGTTGCAGCTGACGTCGACGCCGCCGCTGGGGCCGAACGCAATATAGCCGTCAAAGGTGTAGACGCCGGCGCCGAGCGTCACACCGCCTGCGGAGGCAAAGAAGCCGTCGACATCGTGCTGCGCGGCGGCACTTAAGGTCAGACAGCTGGTGGCGCCGATGGCATTGATGTTGCCGTTGAGTTGAAACAGGTTGGAAGCGCCCGTCGCGTCGGCGAACGTGGTCTTCGAGTTGTTGCCCGTATCCAGGGCGTCGCCGTTGCCGGCAGCCCCGACCTGAAAACTGTTGGAGGTTCCACCGCCAAGGGCCAGCGTCGCATTTCCGCCATTGAAGATCCCCGAGGACAACGCGAAGGTGCTCGGGCCGGCGAACGTGGCAGTCCCCGTATTGCAAATGCTGTATGTGCTGCCGTTGCAGGACATCCCGCCGCCGACGTTGAAGGTGCCGGCTTTGAAACTCAGCGTCGCGCTGTTCGAGATGCCCTGCGCGACGTTGTAGGTGCCCGCAGCGAAGGTCAGCGTGCCGGTGTTGGCGATCGATCCGGTGAAATTGTAGGTGCCCGGGCCAAAGGTGATGGTGCCCGCGTTTACGATGGATCCGCTGATGTTGTACGTGGTCGAAGACGCGCCGAGCACGTTGAAAGCGACGGTGACGCCGCTGTCGACGGTGATCGTCCCGAATTTGTAGCTCGGATACCCCGCGCAGGTGACGGTATAATTCCCGAGAATGCCGACGGCGAGGCATCCCCCTGGCAAGGCCGAAAGCAGGGCGCCCAGGCCGAGGATGCTGAAGTTGAAATTCAGCGGGATGCCGGCGCTGATGGAAAGCGGCGTGAACGTGTAGGGCGCAAAGGTCTGCACCGTGCTGACATGGGCCAAGGCTGCAATGACGCCGGCGTTGCTGGCCAGCGGATCGCTCGTTTTCACTTTGCTGATCGAGGCACTGCCGCCGGTGGGCGATGTGATGCCGCTGCAGGCCTGGCTCGGGACCGTGGTGTTGTAGGTGACCGCCTTGGCCTTGATCGTCGTCAAGCAGGGCACGGTGAGCGACGCATTGGACGCAACCGCGCACAGCGGCGCGGTAACGGCCGCCGAGCCTGACAGCGTGACGCCGGTCCCGCCGGCGTTCAGGGCGAGGATGCAAGGAGCCGGCGCAGCCCCCATCTCGGCATACGAGGATGATCGGACCGGAAGCGTCGATCCATAGCCGAGCACCGGCGCGAGAAGCAGCACGTTGGCCTTGGCGATCGACACCGAGACCGCCTGGTTGGCGGCGTTCCGCGGCGATGGGATCAGATTGACCGTCACGTTCGACGCACTGAGGCCGTTCAGCACGGCCACGGCTTGCGCCGCCGCGGTCATCGTCGTCGCCGACCCGCTGGATCCGTAGGCCAGAGCGCCGGCATAGGCGGAGAGATCCGCGACGCGCTGGTACTCCGCCTTGCTCAGAAGCCCGTGGCCGAACTCGACGGCCAAGGCGGCAAACCCGACGAGCACCGGCAGGCCGATCGCCGCGATGACGGTGACGCTTCCCTGATCGCGCCGCCAGAATGCCCTTAAAAAGCGGAATCGCATCAAGATGACCACAACTGCAAGCCGGACGCTTGGCTTTCGGCCCATAGCTCGCACCCAGAACGTTTATAAAATATAAAAATGTATTCAGCGTTTTGCGACCATGACGATTTACGACGAACTGAACGGAATTTGTCTTTGTATTCGATGCTTATACCACAATTTCAGATAACAAAAGCGCGCGCCCTGTGGCGAAGTCTTGGTCTCTATTTTCGCGACCGCCTCACCGGCGGCGCGACGCGAGAAACCTACTATTGTGCCGCTTTCGCCACGGCGCCGTGGAAAGGCGCAACCGGCGGCGGGCGCGATCGACCCCTCTGAGGAGCGAAAGCTTCACGTCCCGTAGATCGGGAAGTTTTCCCCATTGCCCACGCTTTCGATGTAGGTATTCGTGGCAAAATAATGATGTCGCGGGGCGGCGCAGGGCAAGAATCGACGACGGGTAACCGTTGCGGAAGCCGCCCCGGGGATAAAAAACGTCGGGGGACGAGGATGAGGTTTGCACATTGTGTTTCCGTTGCGGCTCTGTCCGCAGCGGGCGCGTTGATCACCGGGCACGCGACGTTCGCGCAGAGCGCCGCCAATCCGGTGGTCATTCCGGACGTCATCGTCTCGACCACGCCTGTTCCCGGTGCCGTCGGCATCGAAGCGAACAAGGTGCCCTCCATTCAAAACAGGGTCTCCTCCGACGATTTCGGCGAGAAGGCCAATTACGCCCCAAGCGTCACCCAGGCGATCACCCAAAAAGTGCCTGCCGCCATCGCCATCAACGTCGACGGCAGCGACCTATCGCCGGATCTCTATTATCGCGGCTTCGACGTTTCACGTGTGTCGGGCACAGCGCAGGGTCTGGCGATCTACCAGAACGGCGTGCGTATCAACGAGGCGTTCGGCGACAGCGTCAACCTCGACCTGATCCCGCCAATCGCCATCGACCACGCCGACATCTACACCAACAATCCGATCTTCGGCCTGAACGCGCTCGGCGGCGCCATCAACTTCACGATGAAGAACGGCTTCAACTTCCACGGCGGCGACGTGACGGTGCTCGGCGGCTCCTACGGCCGGGTCAACGGCTTCATGGAATACGGCAAGGAGTCCGGCAACTACAGCATGTACTTCGCCGCCGACGGGTATCGTGACGGCGGCTACCGCCCCTTCGGCGCGCAGAACGCCGAGCGCGCCTACCTCGATCTCGGCTACCGCTCGCAGGATTCGGAAATCCATGTCATCGGCTCGTACGGACGCTCGCTTCTCGGCGTCCAGGGCACGACACCGACGGTCCTGGTCAACCAGCAATATAATTCGGTGTTCACGACACCACAGACGACCAACAACCAGGCCGGGCTCGCCCAGCTGACCGGCCGCTTCGACATCGCTCCGCACTGGTCGATCGCCAGCAACTTCTACGTCCGCCAGTTCGATCAGTACCATGTCGACGGCAACGACGCCGACGTCGACGATTGCCGCCCGGGCGGACGCGGCACGGCCGTCGTCGCCTGTCTGCCATCGGACGACTCGCCCGGCACTGCGGCGCAGCGCGCTTTCATCAACCACGGGCAGTTCATCCCCTACCTCGGCGATGCCTTCCCCTATGGCTCGACGGCGCGGACGGCGACCCACACGACGAGCTTCGGCACGCAGCAGCAGGTCACCAACACGGATAAGATCTTCGGCCACGAAAACTATTTCGTCCTCGGCGGCAGCGTCGATACCAGCTCGACAAACTTTTCCTCCGCCACGACCCTTGGCCAGTTGAACAGCGCGTTCCAGAACATCGAATCCGGTTTCCCCGGTGCCGGCGTCATCCTCCAGACGGCGGGTCAGCTTGGTTACGCCCCGGTCTACATCCATTCGCAAGCAACCTATTACGGCCTGTTCGCGCTCGATACGTTCAACATTACGAAGCAGTTGGCGCTGACGGCCGGCGCGCGCTTCAACATCGCGAATATTGCGCTGAATGACCTGAGCGGGATGTCCCCGGCCCTCAATACGTCCAACTCCTACAACCGCATCAATCCTGTCGTTGGTCTCACCTACGAGTTCGCGCCGGCCTTCACTGTCTATGGCGGCTATTCCGAAGCCAATCGCGCACCAACCCCGCTCGAAAGCCAGTGCTCTAACCCGGCGCAACCCTGTATCTTGGAAACGGCGCTCGTCTCGGATCCGCCGCTGCAGCAGGTCGTGTCGCACACCTTTGAAGGCGGCGCTCGCGGCCTTTACACGCTACCGAACGAATACGGCAGCCTCTCCTACAAGGCCGGCTACTTCCACACGACGAGCACCAACGACATCGTCAACGAAGCCAGCCCGATCTCCGGCCAGGGCTTCTTCACCAACGTGCCGGAGACGCTGCGCCAGGGCGTCGAATTCGGTTTGATCTACAACAAGGGTCCGTTCAGCTTCTACGGCAACTACGCCTACGTCGATGCGACCTACCAATTTTCCGGCACTTTCGCGTCGCCGAACAATCCGATGGCCGATGGCGACGGCAACATCTTCGTGCGGCCAGGCGACCATATTCCGGGCATTCCGCGCAACATCGGCAAGCTCGGCGTCGAGTACCAGTTCACCCCGCGCTTCAAGGCCGGCGCGGACACCATCCTCGTCGGCAGCCAGTATTACGTCGGCGACGACGCCAACCAGAACCCGCAGTTGCCGTTCTATTACGTCGTCAACGCTCACGCCTCGTACCAGCTGACCGACCATGTGCAGATCTTCGGCCTGGTGAACAACCTGCTGAACCGGCATTACGCCACCTTCGGCACGTTCTACGGAACGGATACGACGGGTGGCAACGTCAATGCCACGCTCGCGGCCAACGCCGCCGCCGACACGCCGGACGCCCGCGCCGTGACCGTGGCGCAGCCGCTGTCGTTCTACGGCGGCATCAAGGTCACGTTCTGAAGCTGACGCTATTCTTGCGGTCCGTCATGGCGAGCGGAGCGAAGCAACCCTGGAGCCGCTGCTTCCGTAAAACAGCGTTTCTCCTGCCCTGGGTTGCTTCGCCTTCGGCTCGCATTGACCTCCCCACACGACCGCGCTTCTCACCGAGCGCGGTCGTTTCGTTTCACACCGCCATATTGCATCGCGAGGGGCGGGGGCAGACGAGTGTCGCACTGGACAAGCTCCGCGCGAAAAGCAAAGTGTTGCGCGCCGCAAACCCGACCTCCTGGACAAGGCGCCTCCCATGGCCTGGCACGTTCGATTTTTCAGCCCCACCCTGAAGCACGACATGATGTCGCCCGAACTGGCGAGCGAGGAGGACGCGTTCGAAGAAGCGTGGCGGCTGGCGCAGGACGGCGAGGATATCACCGCGATCGAAGGGCCAGACGGCGAGATCGCCTCCGCCGACGAGGTGGATCTGTGGTTTCGCGAGCGCGCCGCGAAGATGCCACCGATCGAGCCGGTCTGAGATCTGGCTGCGTTGGGTTGCGGCGATCGAGGAGGATTGGAACCATGCGCTCTTGCCTCGCGGCTCTCGCCTTAGTCGCCCTGACGTCCTGGGCCCAGGCCCAGGAGCCGGGTCTCGAAAGCTTCGAGATCGGCGACCTTCCGCTGGAAAGCGGTACGGTCATCCACGATTTCAACATCGCCTATAGGACCGAGGGCACACTGAACGCAGCCAAGTCGAATGTCGTGCTGATGGTCACCGCGATCGGCGGCAACCATCACCGCATCGACTATCTGATCGGTCCGGGCCGCGGCCTCGACACCGACCACCTGTTCGTCATCAAGACCAATGCGATCGGCAATGGCCTGACCACGTCGCCCAGCACGAGCGTCAGTCAACACGGTCCCGACTTCCCGCATTTCACCATTCGCGACATGGTGGAGAGCCAGTATCGCCTGCTCCGGCATCTCGGGATCGAACACCTCGTCGCCGTCGCCGGCGCCTCCATGGGCGGCATGCAGACGTTGCAGTGGGGAGTGAGCCATCCCGCGATGATGGATGGCCTGATCGCGCTGACGCCGATGGCCCGCACCACCGCCTGGTCGATCGCCGTCAACCACGCGACACGCAATGCGCTGATGCTCGATCCGGCGTTTCAGGGCGGCCATTACACCGCGCAGCCCGAGGCCGGCTGGCGGATGCGCGCCGACATTCTGCAGGTCCTGGCGACGCGGACGCCCGAAGCGATGCGCCAGCAATTCGTCGATCCGATGGATGTCGAGGCCTGGATCACCGCGCAGGAAGACGCGGTCGTGGCATCGCACGCCGACGCCAACGACTGGATCGCCCAGACCTGGGCCTACGACCGCCATAACGTCGGCGACACCAGGATCGACGGCAAACCGATTTTCGACGGCGATCCGATCCGCGCGCTCCACAGCATCAAGGCCAAGGCTCTGATGATGTCAGGCACGCTCGATCTCTACAATCCCGTCGAGAACGGCATCGAAGCCGCCGCCGCCATTCCCGACGGGCGCCACGTCACGATCCCGTCCGTCCAGGGCCACGTCGCGGCCGCGGCCGGCTACAAGCCCGCGGACCTCGCCTTCATCAACGCGACGGTCCGCGGCTTCATGCAGGACGTCACCAAGGGATGGCAGACGACCCGCTGATCGCGCTCACACCAGGGCGCTTTTGTAGAGCGCGCTCAGCTCGCTCCAGGCGCGTTCGGCAGCGGCTTCGTTGTAGACGGCGTTGCCCTTGACGCACCAACCGTGGTTCGCACCTTCATAGACTTGGATCTTGGCGTCGTCCTTCGCGGCGGCGAACGCCGCTTTCAGGGTCTCCTTCGTATTCGGCTCGCGCTTGTCGTCGTTGTCGGCTACCGCGCAAAACGCTTTGGCCTTCATCGCCGGGATAAGGAGATGCGGGCTGTCCGGTTTCGCCGTTACGAGGTTGCCGCCATGGCAGGTCGCCAGGGCGCCGATGCGGTTGGCGACCGCGCCCGCGGTGCGGAAAGCCAGCGGACCGCCCATGCAATAGCCCTGGACGCCGGCCTTGGCTGCCGTCTTCGTCTGCGGCTGGGCATCGAGGAACGCGATGAAGGCCGTCGCGTCTTTGACCGTGCCCTCAGGCGTCAGGGCGGCAGCAAGCGGCATGACCTTGGCGCGGTCCTCCGGCTTGGAAAAATCAAACGAGGCATCGACGATCGGCGCTCGCTTCACGCGATAGAACGGATTGGGCACCAAGACGACATAGCCCTGCGCCGCGAGCCGTCGGCCCATTTGGCGAAACACCGGCCGCAGGCCGAGAATATCCGTCCAGATGAGAACCGCCGGCCAAGGCCCTGTCCCGGCCGGGTGGAAGAGAGCCGCATCGGCCGCGCCATCCGGCGTCGTCACCGCGACGTCGGTCTCGACGACTTCGGCATCGGCGTAAGCCGATCCCGCCGCGAGAGCGACGGTCGCGGCTGCCGTCAGGCCGAAGGTCCGGCGCGTGACGTCAGGATCATGGATAAGCCCTTGATGGATCTCGTCGTCGCACATGTCGTGTCTCCAATGTGCGCAGACCCTAAAGCGCGGGTTTGATCACCGCAATCCTGCGATGCGGCAGACGGCAAGGCGCGACGGCGCGGACGATGTCCGAGCGGGGGAAGAGCCAACCGCCGGCCTCTCGGGCCCGGACACCGCTACTTCTTCTTGTCGCGAAAGATCACCGGCACGGTAAAGCTAAGGCCTTCGTCTGCGATGAGCGGCGGCGGCGGCGGCACGGGATTAGCCAACGCCATCATCGCCAGGGCGGCGCGATCGAAGGCGGGATCGCCCGAACTCTGCGGCACGCTCGACGCCACAACATGTCCGAGGCGGTCGATCGTGAAGGTCACCAGGATCTGCACGGCGCGGCGCGATCCCGTCTGCGGGTATCGCTTGAAGCGGTTGAGATGGGCGACAAGCTCCTTCTGCCACGTTGTGCGGATACGCTGCAGGCTCTCGCCGGAGCCTTGCGCCGGCGCCACCGAGCGCGTCGATTCCTTCGCGGCCTCGAGATTCGGCGGCGCTGCCGCCTCGCTCGCCACGGACTCCGCCGTGGGGTTGGCCTTTGACTCCACCACCGTCGGCGTCTCGTCTTTCGGCGTCTTCTTGGCGTCGGGCGCGACGAGGCGGTCGGGGTCCTCGGTCTCGGTCGGCTGGGCCTTCGGCAGATCGGTCGGCTCGACCTTGGCCGTCTGTTCGACGGAAGCCGACGAGGCCGTGGACGCCTCCGCCGGCGGCCCAGGCGGCAGGTCGCTCTGCTCCTCGTGCGGCGCGGTCAGTTCGAGGCCGATTTCGATCGCAGGGGCGCCGAGCGCATCGTCGACATCGTCGGGCTTCATTTTCGCCAAAGCATAGGCGAAGCCGGCGGCGTGCAGCGCCGCCGCGAAACAGATCGCGACGGCCCAGGCGAGCAGCATGGGCCGGGCGGAGCGGGTCTCGGTGGGGCTTCCCGTCATGGCGCTTTACCGTTGCTGCCCGTGGTGTCCGGGACGCCCTCCAGCGCCACCAGCGCGATCTTGAGGTAGCCGCCGTTGCGCAGCAGCTCGAGCACATCCATCATTTCGCCGTAGGGCACCGCGCGATCGGCGCGCAGGAACAGCCGACGGTCCTTGCTGCCGGACGAATCCAGATCCAGCGTGTGCACGAGATCGACGCGCTTCACCATGGCTTCCCCGATCGCGACGGACAGGTCCGCCTTGATCGTCACATAAGTCGGCTTATCCGGCTTTTTCGTGGGAATGGCAGTGGAGGACGGCAGATCGATCGGCAGATCGACGGTGGAGAGCGGCGCCGCGACCATGAAGATGATGAGCAGCACGAGGATAACGTCGATGAATGGCGTGACGTTGATGTCATGCGTTTCCTCGAAGTCGTCGTCGTCTGTGTCGCCGATCGACGCGCCCATGCCCTACTCCGCCGCCCGCGCCGCAGCGGTGCCGTTGCGGTCCAGTTCGCGCGACAGCAGCCGCGTCACGGCGCCGACCGCCCGGGTGACCAGCAGCTGATAGCTCCGGGTCGAGCGCGAAAAATGGTTGTAGATGATGACGGCGGGAATCGCCGCAACGAGGCCGACGGCGGTGGCGAGCAGCGCCTCGGCGATGCCCGGCGCGACGACGGCGAGGTTCGTCGTCTGCGATTTCGAGATGCCGATAAAACTGTTCATGATGCCCCACACCGTGCCGAACAGCCCGACGAAGGGCGAGGTCGAGCCGATGGTCGCGAGCACGCCCATACCGCGCCGCATGCTCTGCGTCTCGACGCGCACGAGATCGGCGAAGCGCGACTCGCTGCGCTCCTTGACGCCCGCGCGCGTCGCGTTGGCGCCGGAAAGGTCGAGCTCGTGGCTGGCCGCGGCAAGAAGGTCGGAGAGAAAACCATCGTGCTGAATGGCGAGGCCGGCCTCGGCAATCATCCGGGCTTCGCCCATGCGCTTCATCGCCTTGGTCAGGCGCCGCCGCGCCATGGCCAATTCGATCGTCTTGCCGATGAGGATCGTCCAGGTCACGACGGAGGCGAACATCAGGCCGACCATCACCGCCTTGACCACGATATCGGCGGCGAGAAACATCGACCACGGCGACAGTTCGTGCATGCCCGCCGCCGGCCGTGCGGGCGACGCCTCGGTGACGCCAAGCGGTTCGGACGCAGATGCCGGCGCGCTCGCGGCGATTGATGACGCTGCCGCCGAAGGTGGCGACGGTGGGAGTACGGGAATGGGAGCCGTTGGCGACAACGGCTTTGTGGTCGCCTTGGTTTCCACCACCGGCTGCAGCGTCCGACCAGCCGGTGCCGACGGTGTTGCAGGGGTCTGCGCGACGGCCGCGGTCACAAGGCCGATCATCACCGCCAAGGCTAGCCCGGTCCCGCGGCAGAATTGGTTCAGAATCATACGTCGGCCCAATGGCGGATGAGATTGTGATAGACGCCGGTGAGCTTCACCACGTCATCATCGTCACGGCCCAGCCGTTCGACAAGGCCCTGAATGACCGTGTCGACATCGAAGATCAAGCTGCGCGGATGCGCGTCGCGGATCATGCTCTGCAGCCAGAAGAACGAGGCCACGCGCGTGCCCCGCGTCACCGGCGTGACCATGTGCAGGCTGGACGCGGGATAGAGCACCAGCGATCCCGCCGGCAGCTTGACGGTGTGCGACCCATAATAATCCTCGACGATCAGCTCGCCGCCATCATACTCGTCGGGCTCGGACAAGAACAGCGTGACCGACAGATCGGTGCGGATCCGCATGCCGGTGAGGTGGTCACCGCGCACCGCGTTGTCGACGTGAATGCCGAACTTGTGGCCGACGCCGTAGCGGTTGAACAACGGCGGAAAGATTTTGAGCGGCACCGCCGCGGAGACGAACAGCGCATTGCTCGTCAGCGCGGAAATGACGCGCTCGCCGAGCTGGCGCGCGATGGCGCCAGCCGGCGGCAGCTGCTCGTTGTTCTTGACCAGCGCCGATTGCGCGCCGGCGGTCGAACGCCCGTCTTCCCATTCCGCCGCATCCATGATGCCGCGGAACGCCGCGACATCCTGCTTGCTCAACACATCCGGTACGCAAATCAGCATAAAAGTCCGATCAGAATTTTGCCGTGGCGATCAGCGACACGCTGCGCCCCGGCGCGACGGCGATGAACGGTACGCCGCTTTGATAGATCGAGTCGTAGTACGTCCGGTTGAAGATGTTTTGGACGTAGAGTTTCAGCGTCGTGTAGGGCCCGATCTTGGTTTCCGCGAACGTATCGAAGCGCCAATGCGACGGCAGGATCGTCGGACTGGGGGCGACGCCATAGGCCACGCCACCGTTCGCCGCGAGCAGCGACCCGCCCTCGATCTGCGAGGCATAGGACGCCTGCGCGCCGAGTTCGAACCAGCTGGTGAACTCGTATTTCGACAGCAGGTTGAACGACTGGTGCGCGATGTTGGCGAGTTGCAGGCCGACGTTGTGGGGCACGACGGACTTGGTTATGTCGGACTTCATCAGGACGACGCCGCCGATCACGCTCCACTTCTCGGTGATCTTGCCAGCAACCTCGAAATCGAGGCCCTGAACCTTATAGGCGGCGCCGGCCGCGACGCTGCCCACGACGAGACCTGTCGATGCCGGCGTTCCCGTCGGCACCGTTTCACGGGCATTTTCCACGGTCGTCTGGAACGCAGCTGCGGTCGCCAGAAGATGGCGATCAAACAGTTCCCACTTCGTGCCGACCTCGACGGCCTGGCTGCGCTGCGGCCCAAAAATCTGGCCCGCGGGCTGGGTCGGGCTGAGACCGCCGTAGGCGCTCGCATTGGCGTCGAGCTCGTCGCCGATCGGATCGGCGGCCGTCGCGAAGGCGGCGTAGACGCTGCCGATCGGAATCGGCTTGTAGACCAGGCCGACGTTGTAATTCACGAGGTCCGACGTCGCGGAGACGGAGGCCGTGTTGTTCTGCGAGGTGATGTTGTAATTGTCGTAGCGCAGGCCGCCGTTCAGGATCAGCGTGTCGTTCCAGTTCGCGGTATCCATCAGATACACGGACTTGGTGTCGACGTGGTAGATCTGCGGATTGCCGCCGAGCGCGGGCGTTCCGAGGCTCGGAATATAGTTCAACGGATTGACGACCGTCGTGATCGGCGCACCGGGCGACGGCGCGTTGCCGGTCGCGAGTTCCGACGTCAGCCCGGTGTAGGAGTTCAGACTGATACGCTCGCCGGAAAACTCCGTGCCGAACACGACCGTATGTTTGACCGGGCCGGTTTCGAACTTGGCGATCGCTTCCGTCTGATCCGCAAGGACGGCGGAGGTCTCGAAGCGGCTTTGCGCGTTGAGCTGCGTGAAGCCCGTAAAATTCGCCGCCGTGGACGAGAAGGGTGCGGTAAGGCCGGTCGCGCTCGGGTTTTCCGGGATCGTCCCGACGTAGTTGAGGACGGAATAGCCCTGCCGCGCCTTGTTGCTCAGCGTCAGCCAGTCGTTGACCTTATACTCGCCGTTGATCGTACCGATGTTCTGCGTGGTTTTGGTGAAATCGCGGTTGAGGATGCCGTAATAGGTGTTGCGCGGGTTAACGCCTTCGGTGACCGGCCGATGCGTGACCGGATCGTAGGGCACGCCGAAGTCCGGCAGTCCGCTCAGGTAGGTATGGGCGTAGTCCGCGGTCACCGTGAGATTGTCGATGCCTTTGAAAGTCACCGCGCCGGCGATGCCGTTGCGGTTATCGGTCGTAAAGTCGCGGCCGGCAACGCTGGCGTCCTGGAACAGGCCGTTGACGCGCACGTCCCAAATCGGGCTGATCGCCCGATTGACGTCGACGGTGACGCGTTTGGTCTGGTCGCTGCCGAGCGTCGTTTCGATGTTGGTAAAATTGACGTCGCCGGCCTTCTTGGTGACGATGTTGATGGCGCCGCCCGTCGTACCGCGCCCGGCGAAGGACGAGGCCGGCCCGCGCAGGATCTCGACCTGCTCGGTGAAGAAGTTTTCGCGGACGCTGACGCCAGGGTCGCGCACGCCATCGACGAAGATGTCGCCGCGCGCATCGAAGCCGCGGATGAAGAAGCGATCGCCGAACGCGTTGCCGCCCTCCCCGCTGCCGAGCGTCACGCCGGCCGTGGTCCGGCCGATTTCACGCAGCGTCGTCGCCTTCTTGTCCTCGAGAACTTCCTTGGTGAGGACCGTCACCGTCTTCGGCGTGTTGAGCAACGGCTCGGTGAACTTGTTGGATGACAGCCGGTCGGCCTTGTAGGGCGCTGCAGGGTCCGCATAGGGATTGGCGTCCGCGGCGGCGCCCCCCTGAGCGAACGTCGGCAGACCGCTGGGCGCCGCAGCGGGGCCCGAGACAGGGGCGGACTGGGTCCGCGCCTCGCGCGCTTTGCGGCGGATCGCGGTCCGCGCCTTGAGTTGCGCGGTAGACGGTTTGGGCGGCGCGGCACGCGGCCGGGACACCGGCGCGTCGACCGTCACGGCCGGCAAGGATGCCGGCGTCTGCTGCGCTTCGGCAGTGCCGACCGACCCTGCAACGATCGCGCAGGCGGCGGTCAAGGTGCGGGTCGCGTCGAAGTCGCCCCTGCCCGCGGATGCTGAAGACAAAGTCCTAAATCGCAATGACTGCGGAACAATGGCCAAGCTCATTTTAATCGCCCCCGCGAAATGGATGCCGTCGGCGCCATTAACGATTTACGCCCCGACCACTAATCGCCGTCCTCGCATGAACGTGATCAGTGTGTCAAAGAATAAACGACAAA
This sequence comes from Beijerinckia sp. L45, assembly GCF_009765775.1. GTDB lineage: Bacteria > Pseudomonadota > Alphaproteobacteria > Rhizobiales > Beijerinckiaceae > RH-AL1. The sequence continues at coordinate 111,399 of NZ_LMUU01000215.1, read as the reverse complement.
AACCACAATTATAGACTTCTTCTACAATGTAATGATTCTAAGAATGGCGAATCTCAAATTTAGAATTATTACAAACTCATGGCATCGCAGTGTTCACGCGTCCGATGGAGGTTTCATCAAGGAAAACAACTCGTCGATTGTCTCCCGCGCGACTTGACGGGTGCGGGTGGGATCGGACTGGCCGGCGATCCTGATCTGGGAGGCAACAGCGCGTATTTCGTCACGGAACTCGCTCAAAAAGACCAGCGGCTCGGCCGACTGGTTGGCTACCCGCGCGATAAGGCCGGTAATGAGGAGCTGGCACGCGATCATGCGGCCGTTGAGTTCATCCATAACGGGTCCGTTGAGCGAGCGGGAGCATTGGCATTGCTCGCAATTAAACCGCGCGACCTTTGTTCCACTTCACAACGGCCACGATGTCGACACAGATAGACCCGACACTACCTGCATGACAAGCGCAATATCAGGCTCTATATTAGAACTAGACTAATGTGAAGTTGCGAGGCGCGACCGGTTGATCGGCAACAGCCGCACGCGGCGGGCCAATGGTCTGGATCTAATGATGTTTCGATCCTCACGAACAACCCGCCGGCTGCAGGGCGAGATCTGCCTGTGTGCATCGGCGGGAATCTGGCGCCTCATGAGCCCCGTTCAAGCATCGGCCATCACACGGGAGGCATCGACCTTGGATCGTTTCTGTCACCGTTCCCAGAAATAGCAGGCCTGCGCCGCCTGCAGCGTCGCCTTGACACGATCGATGGTCGTGCAGGTGCCAGCGGCGTTCCGGCTGCATGAGACTTGCGATCGCTGAATCGCCATCTGGACGCGAAGCCGACGGCGGGCTGCGCGCTATGCTCGGCGCGCGTCCGCGAAAGCTGTCTTAACGCAGGTTGGCGATGTATTTCGCGAGCACGGGAATATCCGCCGGCTGCACCTCTTGCGCGACTTCGTTCATCGCGGGATCGTAGCCGGCCCGGGCGTTGGACTTGTAGTCCGTCAGCTGCTTGCCGAGATAATCCTCGCGTTGCGCAGCCAGCCGCGGAATCTGCTCCTGACCCGACAGATTTGCGGCGTGGCACGAGCCGCACCGGTATTTTTCGACGAGACCGCGGCCCTGATCCAGGACCGCCGCTTCGAGGACCGGCCCGCTCGCCTTCGGCGGCGCAAGCTTGGCCATGCTGTCGGCGAGGCCGCGCAGATCGTCGTCGCTCAGGCCGTCCGCCATTGCGTTCATCACTTCGGAGACGCGCTGCTTGTCGCGGAACAGAACGAGCTGGACGAGAAGGTAGTCCGCAGGCTGACCGGCAAGCGAGGGGATGCCGGGCGTGTCGGATATGCCTTGCGCGCCATGGCAGGAGAGACAGGTCGGCAGACGCTCCGCGACGGTTTGCGCCATAGCGGGAGCGCTAAGGCCAACCAATGCGAGGCAGATCGCGGCGAAACGCATGGGTTTTCTCTATTCCAAAAAGAGATGAACGCGGTCGGCCGGTGCGGGCCTCGAGGCCACGCACCGGCTTGCAAGGGCTACTTGGCGTAGCTGACGCGGTAGACCGCACCGTTCCAGTCGTCGGAGACGAGCAGCGATCCGTCTTTCATCGGCTGCACATCGACGGGACGGCCGTTGTATTTGTTGTTCTCGAGGAAGCCGGTCATGAACGGCTCCATCGAAGCGAAGGTCCCGTCTTCCTTAAGCTTGACGACGACGATGTCACCGCCGAGCTTCTTCGTCCGATTCCACGAGCCGTGACGGGCGATGAAGATCGCGTTCTTGTAGCTCGCCGGGAACATATCGCCCGTGTAGAAGCGCATGCCGAGCGAGGCGACGTGCGGCCCGAGCAGCGCCGTCGGCTTGGCGAATTCATCGCACGAGCGTCCCCAGCCGAATTCCGGATCCGTAAAATTGCCCTGGTGGCAGAACGGGAAGCCGAAGTTCGGCGGCGTCTTCGAATCCGCGCTCACCCGGTGCAGCGTGTCGTTGGGGATATCCTCCGACACCCAGTCGCGACCGTTGTTGGTGAAGTACAGGTCCTTGGTAATCGGGCTCCAGTCGAAGCCGACGGAGTTGCGCACGCCGGTCGCCACCAGCTCGACGTTCTTGCCGTCGAGGTCCATGCGGCGGATCTGGGCGTGGGTCGACGGCGGCATGGTGATGTTGCCGGGCGAGCCGATCGGCACATAGAGCTTGTTGTCGGGCCCGATGCTGATGAACTTCCAGCCGTGAGCCTCATCCTTCGGCAGATCGTCATAGATCAGCGTCGGCTTCGGCGGATGGTCGAGGTTGGCTTCGATATCGTCGTAGCGCCAGATCTTCGACAGTTCGGCGACGAACAGCGAGCCGTTGTGGAAGGCGACGCCGTTGGGTCGATGCAGGCCGCTGGCGATGACCTTGACGGTCTGGACCCCGTTCTCCGAGGTGATGGCATAGACCTTGTCGAGCACGCGCGAGCCGACGAACAGCGTGCCCTTGTCGCTGAGCCGCATCGAGCGGGCGTTGCCGACGCCGCTGGCGTAGACTTCGACCTTGAAACCGTCCGGCACGTGCAGCTTCGCGAGCGGCAGTTTCGCGAGCGGGGTCGGCAGCACCGGTCCGGCGACGGGTGCGAGCTTGGCGGCTTCGGCCGTCTGCGGCTGGCCGAACAGGGTGGACTGGCGGTCCGTGGTCGGCGGCTTCGGCGCAGGGGCCGCGGGAGCTGCCGGGGCATCGGCGGCCGGAGCGGCGGGGCTCTGGGCAAAGGCGACACCGGCGGTCAGCAGGGCGCTCAAGGCTACGGCAACATTCAAGCTTCGCATCAGCCGTTTCATCGACGGTTCTCTCCCCAAAAAGCCACGCTTACGCAGAGCTTTGCCCGCGCGCGCCAGCTGTACAACGGCGGCCGTGGATTGCAACGGCGCGAGGTGGCGTGCGGCAACAAAGCTTGGTGAAGGTGCAGGTAGACACGCCAGCCTCCGACGCATTCGGGATGCAGACATGCCGATTGCGCGCACCCTAACTATTTAGGGTTGCATATTGGCTGAAGTAATCCTTGCGACTCCTAAAATTTCACATATGTTAAGTTTTCAAGTAATGGAGGATACTCCAATGTCCCTCAATAGTAGTATATGCAACAATGCTGCGACGAAACGTGCCTCGCGACGTCTTGGCCATTTCTATGATGATGTTTTGGCCCCTAGCGGACTGCGCGCAACGCAGCACGCGCTGATGGAGCAGATTGCGCGATTGGGCGCGCCCTCGATGACGGATCTGGCAAGCGCCCTCGTCCTCGACCGGTCCGCCCTCTCGCATACGCTGCGCCCCCTCGAGCGTGATGCGCTGGTAGCGCTTCATCCGGCCAAGAACGACCGGCGTATCAAACTGGTGGCGCTGACGGAAACGGGCCGCGAAAAGCTCGACGTCTGCAACAAGCTGTGGCAGCGCGCCCAGGCACAGTTCGAAGCTACGTTCGGCATCGAGGAAGCGGCCGCGCTCCGCAAGACCATGGATCTTCTGGCCTCGCCCGATTTCCGACTCCGCAAAACCAAACGGCTGGAAATGGACGAGCGAAAAGTGGTTTCCGGAAACCATTTATAAAGAAAGCAATTTTCTTTATGTGAAAAGCATTGCAACTCCGGGTCGGATGATCGATTGTGCCCAAGCTAATTTTGGGACCATCAATGCCGACTTTTGCCGTATGGCCGCTCGACGCGGCCGACACCGATAGCTTCTGGGTCTATGCAATCGACGATTGGGACGCACGCGCCCAGGTCTCGACGACTCTTGGAATCGATGCGCATAACGAAGCGCGCTACGCCTGCGACGAGGACAATCGATTCCGGCCGCCGTTGAACGTCATCGTCCATAGCGGCGGGGAGCTGACCGGCGTGGCCGAACCCGCGCCGTCGAGTCTTGGATGCGACGACGTCTGCAACTCGGTGTTCGGTTAGGCACCGCTCCTGACAGGCCGAAAATGCCGGGCCTGGAAACCCTGACAGGTGCTGACAAGATCGTGTCGGCAGGCCTCCTCAATCCATACCGACGAATTCGTCGATCATCGTGCGGTCGCGGGCAACCTCCGGCGCCACCTCCTGGGTGATCACGCCCTTCTTCAAGATCAGCACCCGCTTCGACAGCGAGGCGATGAAATTGAGGTTCTGCTCGACGAGCAGCACCGTTAGGCCCCGCTCGCGGCCGATGGCCTGCAGCACTTCGATGATCTCTTCGATGATCGAGGGCTGGATCCCTTCCGTCGGCTCGTCCAGTAGCAATATTTTGGGCGCGCCGCAGAGACAGCGGGCAAGTGCCAGCAGTTGCTGTTCTCCGCCTGACAGCGCCCCGCCCGGCCGGTCGAGATAGGCCTTCAGCCGCGGAAAAATGGTGAGAATTTCGGCGATCGTCGCCTGCTCGTTCGCCTTGTTCAGCAGGCAGCCCATGCGCAGGTTTTCGAACACGCTGAGACCCGGGAAGATCTCGCGGCCCTGCGGCACGAAACCCATCCCGAGTTTGGCCCGCGCGGTCGACGAGACGGTGGTGATGTCGCGGCCCGCGAACGAAACCGTTCCTGCGGTGGCCGGCAGATAGCCCATGAGCGCGCGCAGCAGGGTGGTTTTGCCCATGCCGTTGTGGCCGAGGATGCCGACGAAGTCGCCAGCGGTGACGCTCAGCGAGACGCCGCCCAGAATGGGAATGCGGCCGTAGCCGGCGTGCAGCCCCTCGACGCTGAGCAGCGGCGCGCCATCGGAAAGAGCCGCGCTCATGCCGCCTGCTTTCCGAGATAGACGTCGCGCACCCGCTCGTCGGCGAGCACCTTGCCCACGTCGTCCTCCATCAGGATCCTGCCCTGGTTGAACACGGTGACGGTCTTGGCGATCAGCCGGATGAACGGCATGTCGTGCTCCACCACGATCAGGGCATGGGTGCGGTTGATCTCCTTGATCAAGGCCGCGGTGCGCTGCACCTCCTCGTGGGTCATGCCGGCGGCGGGCTCGTCGAGCAGGATCAGCTCCGGCTCCTGCGCCAGCACGGTCGCGATCTCCACCCATTGCCGCTGGCCGTGGGCGAGTTGCCCGACGACGAGGTCGGCGATGTCGGTGAGGCGCAGCCGCGTCAGCATTTCGTCGACGATGGCGTTGGCGCGCGCCACCGACTTCCGCCGCGCCGCGCCCAGAAACACGTTTTCGCGCACGGAGAGGCCATTGAAGACGTTCGGCACCTGCGTCTTGATGCCGACGCCGAGCCTGGCGATCTGGTGCGGGTTGAACCCGGTGATGTCGCTGTCGCGGAAGCGGATCGTGCCTTCGCTCGGCGTGAGCTGGCCGGTGAGGATCTTGAAGAAGGTGCTCTTGCCGGCGCCGTTCGGGCCGATCAGGCAGCGCAGCTCGCGCTCGCCGAGCACGAAATCGACGGCCGCCACGGCGGTCACACCACCAAAGCGCATCGTGACGTTGCGAGCCTCGAGCAGCGGGCGCGGGGCGTAGGCGGGCGCGGTCATGGCTGATCCTCCGCCAAGGCGGGTTTGGTGGAGGCGGCGGCCCGGCGCGCCTTGCCGCGGCTCGGCAGGCCGACCGCGCGGGCCAACAGGCTGCGCACCACCGGCACCACGCCTTGCGGGATCAGCAGCACGAAGACAACCAGGATCAGGCCGAGCCCGAGGTTGGGATCGACCACGGTCTGCGTGCCCGCGGTGTTGATCAGCCATTGTATGATGACCGCCCCAAGCATCGGCCCGAGCAGGGTGCCGAGACCGCCGACCAGCACGAAAATGATGACCTGCGCCGACATCGTCAGGCCGAACACGGTGGGACTGATGAAGCCGCCCCAGTTGGCGAACAGGCAGCCGGCGAGCCCGGCGATGCCCGCCGAGATCATGAAGGCGAGGAGCTTGTACAGACGGGGATCGTAGCCGATGAGCTGCGCCCGGGTCTCGTTCTCGCGGATTGCCACGATGACCCGGCCGAAGCGGCTGGCGAGCAGCGCCCGGAGGATAACGTAGACGAGGATGACGCTCGCCATAGCGGCGTACCACACGCCGGTCTGGTCCAGCGGGTCGGAAGACCCCGGCAGGTTGAGCGGCGGGATCGAGGGCATGCCGTTGAAGCCGCCGAGTTCGGCGCTGCCGATATGGTACTGGCTGCCCGACGTCGTGTTGAACAGCTGGAACAGGATCACCGACACGGTCAGCGTGATCACGCCGATATAGGCGTCGCTGATGCGGCCGTAGAACATGAAATAGCCGAGCAGTCCGGCGAACACCATCGGGACGGCGATGGCGAGCATCACCGGTACGGTGCTGTCGCCCATGTTGATCACCGCAACCGCATAGGCGTAGCCGCCGAGCCCGAGAAACGCCGCCTGGCCGAACGACATGATGCCGGCATAGCCCCAGACGAAGCCCTGGCTCAGCCCGAACACCGCCATCGCGGCGAACACGGTGAGCTGCACCAGTCCATAAGTGTCGAGGATCTGCGGCGCGCCCAGCATAATCGCGACGCCGCAAACCACCACGGCGATGAAACCGTAAAAAC
>NZ_LMUU01000215.1:96976-104756 GCF_009765775.1 Beijerinckia sp. L45 | reverse complement strand
CGACACCAGTTCGTCGATGAAGCCGAACAGCGTCGAGGCTAGGCCCGTCCCGGTGACGATCGCCGGGCCGCCGCCCAGCACGGTGATGAAGGCGCGCGCGATATAGGCCGCGCCCATCGCCGGCGACACGCCGGAGATCGGTGCGAGCACGCCGCCCGCCAGCCCCGCAAGCGCCGAACCGAGCGCGAAGGTCGCCATGTAGATGGTGCCGGGCGACACGCCCATCGCCGCCGCCATGTTCGGGTTCTGCATCGTCGCCCGCAGGATCAGGCCGAATTTCGTCAGCCGCAGCAGCGCCAGCATCGCTGCGATCGCCGCAATGGCGGTCGCGATGATCACTAGGCTGAAAAGACTCGCGCCGTAATGCCCGATAGAGAAGCTTCCCACCGGCGACGACACTGCCCGCACCACGTTGCCAAAAATACTGGTGATGAGGCCGATCAACGCGAGGCTGATGCCCCATGTCGCCAGCATCGTGTCCATCATCCGCCCGTAGAGAAAGCGGATCACCGTGCGCTCGAGCACCAGGCCGATGAGGCCGACGACGAGCGGCGGCAGCACCAGCATGGCGATCCAGATGTTGACGCCGGCATCCGCCGCCGTCACCGCCGTATAGGCGCCGAGCATCATCATCTCGCCGTGGGCGAGATTGATGATCTTCATCATCCCATAAATAACCCCCAGCCCGAGCGTGAGCAGCACGAGCGTGGCGATGGCGGTGAGGACGTTGAAGGCGAGAAGGCCGGTGAGATCCATCGGGAGAACGCGACCTAGATGTTAGGGGTGAACTGCTTATTGGTCTTGGGGTTCTTCAGCAGGTCACAGGCGCCGCCGGTATCGGACGGCTGCGAGTCCGGATAGGTGGCCATGATATCCCACTTCCGATCCTTCGGCTGCGCCATATAGGTGGTGCGGATGGTATGATGGGTTGCCGGATCCATCTTGACGAGGCCGGCGGGCGTGGTGACGGCGATGCCGGATTCCAGCGCCGTGATGACCTTGTCGTGCTCGACCGAGCCAGCCTTGGTCACCGCCGCCGCCCACAGCATGATGCCGTCGTAGGTCGCCGTGTCCAACTCGCCGAGGTCGGTGAGGTCCTTGCCGTATTTCGCCTGCATGCCGCTGACGAAGGCCTTGGTCTCGGGGTTGTCGAGATCGTTGTACCAGCCGTAGCAGGTGACGATGCCGTCGGTGGTCGACACGTCCATAGCGGTCAGCTCGTCGCCGAGGCCGAACACGGTCGAGCCGATCGGGATCTTCTTCTTCATCCCGGCAGCGTCCCACTGGCGGTAGAAGCCGGAATGGTTGGCGCCAACGAGAGCCGACAGCACGAAGTCCGGCGCGGCATCCTGGATGCGGCTGATGGCGGAGGAAAAGTTGGTGACGTCGAGCGGGAAGAAGTCGGTCGCGGCGACGGTGCCGCCGCCGTCCTTCATGAACTTCGACATCCAGCTCGCGGTGATGTGACCGTAGTTGTAGTCCGCGGCGATGATGTAGGCCTTCTTACCCCAGGTCTTCAGGCCGTAATTGACGACGTGGCTGACCGTCTGGGCCGGCGTCGTGCCGGTGCAGAACACGTTGCGGTCGCAGACGCCGCCTTCATACTGCGTATTGTAGAAGAACAGCGTTTTGTTGCGATCAAAGATCGGGCGGATGGCTTCGCGCGATGCCGAGGTGATGCCGCCCTGGATGACGTCGACCTTCTGCTCCAGCGCGAGTTTTTGCGCATATTGCGTGTAGAGCTGCATGCTCGACTGGGTGTCGTACTGAATCAATTTGATCTGCCGGCCGAGCAGGCCGCCGGCGGCGTTGAGCTTGTCGACCGCGAATTCCGTCGTCTGGATCATGCGGCGGCCTTCGAGGCCGAGCGCGCCGGTCCCGTCGAGCAGGCTGCCGAGCTTGATCGGCTCCGCAGCGAACGCGTTGCGGGCGTAAAAGGGCATTGCCACGGTCGTCGCGGCTGCCGTTCCGAGCTTGAGTGCGCTGCGCCGGCTAATCGTCTCGTGTGTCATGAATCGCTCCGCTCGTGCTGGTTCGCCCGCAAACGGACACCGGCAACAATTGAAGTCGCTGCAATTCAGATGCCAACGAGACCCATTTGCGTCTCGGATCGTGATCCCGAAAGCTTGATAGGCTTTGCCAGAACACGCTCCACTTTTCGAAAAGAAAGCGCCCCCTTATCAGCCATGGGGATCGAGCGGACCAAATGCATTTGTGTCAAGCATTCACCGACTTCGCGACGTCGTCCAGCGTACGGCTAAAACGCACGATCATGTCCTCGACCTCCACTTCGGTGATGATCAGCGGCGGACACAAAGCGATCGTGTCGCCGATGCCGCGCACGATCAGGCCATGCGCATGCGCGCGATGGAAGAAGTCGGCACCAACCTTCCCCACCGGTTCGAAAGCCGCTTTCGACGCTTTGTCGGCGACCAGCTCGATGCCGGCAATCAGGCCGACGCCGCGGATTTCGCCGACAAGCGGGTGGTCGCAGAACGGCGCAAGCTTCGCGTGCATCAGGGCGCCCATGCGCTTGGCGTTGGCGACGAGATCGCGCTCTTCGATGATGGCCAGATTTTCCAGGCCCACCGCGCAGGCGACCGGATTGCCGGTCGTGGTGAAACCGTGGGCAAACGACTTCAGCTTGTTCGAATTGTCGGCGATGCCCTGGTACAAGGCATCGCTGATCAGCACTGCCGCCAGCGGCTGGTATGCGGACGTGATCTGCTTCGACACGACGAGAATGTCGGGGTCGATGCCATAGTAGTCGGACGCGAACATCGTCCCGACGCGGCCGAAGCCGGTGATCACTTCATCCGCGACGATGAGAATGTCGTGGCGGCGGCAGATGGCCTTGATCTTCGCCCAGTAGCCGGCCGGCGGCGGCATCACGCCACCGGCACCGAGGATCGGCTCGCCGATGAACGCGGCGATCGTGTCGGCACCCTCGGCCTCGATATAGGCTTCGAGTTCCGCGGCGAGCCTTTCGGAAAATGCTTCTTCGCTCTCGCCCGGCTCGGCGAAGCGATAGTGATGCGGGCACGTCAGGTGATGCACGGGGATCGCGGGCAGATCGAAGTCGCGATGGTTGCCCGGCAGGCCGGTCAGGCTGCCCGACGCGACCGTAATCCCGTGATAGCCCTTGTGCCGCGCCAGAAATTTCTTCTTCTTGGGCCGGCCGATCGCATTGTTGTAGTACCAAACCATCTTGACGACGGAGTCGTTGGCCTCCGAACCGGAGTTGGTGAAGAAGACGTGCTGTAGCCGCTCCGGCGAAATCTGCACCAACTTCTCGGCAAGGTCGATCGAAGGCAGGTTCGATTTCTGCGAGAACGTATGGTAGTAAGGCAGCGTCGACAGCTGCTTCGTCGCCGCATCGACCAGCCGCTTTTCACCGAAGCCGACGGCGACGTTCCATAGCCCGGCCATGCCCTCGATATAGCGGTTGCCCGCATCGTCGATGACATAGATGCCCTCGCCGCGTTCGATGACGATCGGCCCGGTCTCTTCGTTGCGCCGCGCATCGGTGACGGGATGCAGGATGAAGCGCACGTCGCGGGCGGCGGCCGAATTCGGCAAGGTCATTTGATCACAAACTTTCTTGGACGAGAGCGTCAGGCGGTGCGATTGATCGCGGCGGAGAGGATGGCGGCGGCGGTGTCGATCTGTTCGCGGTTGATGATCAGCGGCGGGGAGAGCGCGATGATATCGCCGGTGACGCGAACCAACAGGCCACTCTGAAAACAGTCGACGAAGACGTCGTAGCCGCGGGCGCCCGGTGCGCCGGGCCGCGATTCCAGCTCGATGCCGGCGATCAGGCCGATGGTCCGGATATCGATGACGTGCTTGGCATCCCACAGGCTGTGCATCACGCTCGCCCATTCGTCGGAAATCGCGGCGGCACGCGTCAACAGGCTTTCGTCCGCATAGATGTCGAGCGTGGCGATCGCCGCTGCCGCCGCGACGGGATGGCCGGAATAGGTATAGCCATGAAACAGCTCGATGGCGTTCTCCGACCCGTGCATCATGGCATCGTGAATCTTGCGGCTGGCGAACACCGCGCCCATCGGAATACAGCCGTTGGTCAGGCCCTTCGCGGTGACGACGAGATCCGGAATGACGCCGAACAGGTCGGTGGCAAACGGTGTCCCGAGGCGGCCGAAGCCGGTTATGACCTCATCGAAGATGAGCAGAATGCCGTGGCGGTCGCAGATCGCGCGCAGCCGTTCGAGATAGCCGAGCGGCGGAATCAGCACGCCCGTGGAGCCGGCCACCGGCTCGACGATGACCGCGGCGATGGTCTCGGCGCCGTGCAGCGCGACGATACGCTCGAGATCGTCCGCCAGTTCCGCGCCGAACTCCGGCTGTCCCTTGACGAAGAGATTCCGTTCGGGATCGTGGGTGTGGCGCAGGTGATCGACGCCGTTCAGCGTCGGGAAGACGCGGCGGTTGTTGACGATGCCGCCGACCGAGATGCCACCGAAGCCGACGCCATGGTAGCCGCGCTCCCGGCCGATAAGCCGCGTCCGCGTGCCCTGCCCGATCGCCCGCTGGTAGGCCAGCGCGATCTTGAGCGCCGTATCGACCGACTCCGAGCCGGAGCCGGTGAAGAACACCTTGTCGAGCCCGGCATCGGGGCCGCCCGGCGCGATTGCGGCGAGGCGCTCGGCGAGCTCGAAGGCGACGGGATGCCCCATCTGGAACGTCGGGGCGAAGTCGAGGGTCGAGAGCTGCCGCGTCACCGCATCGGTGATCTTCTGGCGCCCATGGCCGGCGTTGACGCACCAGAGGCCAGCGGTACCGTCGAGGATCTGGCGGCCGTCGTCGGCGGTGTAGTGCATGCCTTCCGCCGCCACGAGCAGGCGCGGCGCCGCCTTGAACTGGCGGTTGGCGGTGAACGGCATCCAGAAAGCGTCGAGCGGCGAGGTGTTGCTGCGGTCCGAGGTCATGGCGGGGCTCCAGTCGGACGCTACCGGGGCATGGTTTGGAAAAAGCAACAAGCCGCTTTCTTGCTCTTGCTAAGCCCCTGCAAACATGTGTTTCGTTCGGCACGAATTGTTCGATCCGCAACACCAGGAACGGAGCCGAGTGTGAGCGTCGATGTCGGGGCAAGACTGCGCTATGTCCGGGGACTCAACGGGCTGTCGCAGCGCGCCCTGGCGAAGAAGGCCGGGATCACCAATTCGACGATCTCGCTGATCGAGTCCAACGCGATGAACCCATCGGTCGGCGCGCTCAAACGCATCCTCGACGGCATCCCGATCGGGCTCGCCGAATTCTTCGCCATCGAGCCGGAAGACGCCAACAAGCCGTTCTACCGCGCCGACGAGCTCTCCGAGATCGGCAAGGGCCCGATCTCCTACCTTCAGATCGGCGACAACCTGTTCGGTCGCGCGCTGCAGATTTTGAAGGAGCGCTACGAGCCCGGCGCCGACACCGGCCGGGTGCCGCTGGTCCACGAAGGCCAGGAGGGCGGCATCATTTTGAGTGGACGCCTGGAGGTCACCGTCGACGACCAGCGCCGCATCCTCGGCCCGGGGGATGCCTATTATTTCGAGAGCCGCAAGCCGCACCGCTTCCGCTGCGTCGGGCCGAACCCCTGCGAGCTGGTGAGCGCATGCACCCCGCCGAGTTTCTGACGATGGACGCCCCGCGATGAGCCTGTCGCTGCGCCAAGTGCAATACGTCTGCTCGGTGGCCGATTGCGGCTCGATCCAAGGTGCCTCGCGGCTGCTGCGCATCTCGCCCTCCTCCATCCTCGCGGCGATCGAGAGCGCGGAGCTGAGCCTCGGCGCCCGCATCTTCGACCGCCGCCGCGCGACCGGCATCCAGCTGACGCCGGGCGGCGAGCGCTTCGTCTCGGCCGGGCGCCACCTGCTGGCGGCCGAGACGGATTTTCAACGCCAGGTCGGCCTGCTGCAGACCCAGGCGCAGAGTCTGCGCATCGGCTGCTTCGAGCCGTTCGGCCCGCTGTTCATGGTCGAGGGGCTCAAGCGTTTCACCCAGGAAGCCGGCCCGGTCGAGGTCGCGCTCCTGGAAGGCGACCAGACGCAGCTTGCCGACTGGCTGAACCGCGGCCTCGTCGACCTCGTCTTCACCTACGACATCGGGCCGAGCTTCAACGCCCACCTGACAAAGATCTGCCGGGTGCCGGCGCATGTACTGCTGCCGGTCAGCCACCCGCTGGCGAGAGCCAAGGCGCTGTCGATCGCCGACCTCCTGCCCTACCCGCTTGTTCTGCTCGATCTGCCGCTGACGGTGAGCTACCTGCTGGCCTTGTTCGATTCCTGCGGCGCCAAGCCGGTGGTGAAATTCCGCACCCGATCTTACGAGACCATCCGCAGCGCGGTCGCGGCCGGCTTCGGCATCGCGATCCTCAACATGCGCCCGATCGGCGACGTGAACGCCGACAGCCCGCAACTCGTGCGCATTCCGCTGTCGGATGATCTCCCGGCGCCGATCCTGCAGATTGCCGACCTCTACGGCAGCATGAAGCCACGCGGCATCCGCAGCCTCATCGACATCTTTGTCGCGCTGTTCCGCGAAGGCGACCCCGAACGCTTCGCCGTTACGACGCCTGAGCGGCGCGACACCCTCTTCGACGTCTAAGGCTCGGCCGAGAGCGCCCGGGCGCGCGCCTGCGCCGCGACGATCAGCGCCTCGACGCCCTGCTTGGCGTCGCAGGCGCTGAGACCCGCGAGCGACTGCAAGATCATCCCGTCGATCGAGGCGAGAACGAAGCGGGCCAGCGTCTGGGCGCGGGGCGCAGATAGCGTGACGCCGGCACCGCTGGCCAGCAGGTCACCGTAGACGCGGACATAGTCGCCATATTGCCGCTCGGCGAGCCATGTGGCGCCTCGCGTGCGCAACGCGTAGAGCGTGAGCTCGAACTGCACGATCTGCTTGGCCGCCGTCTGCTCGGCATAGCGCCACGCGGCGCGGACGAGGCCGGCGATGCGATCATCGAGGCACTCGGTCGCCTGGGTCTCGGCGCGCAGGATCTGGGTGAGCTCGGCGACCAGCGCATCGAGGACGGCGAGCAGCAGCGTGTCCTTGCTGTCGAAATGATAGTGCAGCGTCGCCAGCCGCACGCCGGCCTCCGACGCGATCTTTCGCGTGGTCGTGTTGGCGATGCCGTGGGCTTCGAGCGCCTGCAGCGCGCCGCGCACGATCGCCGCCCGCGTGTCCGCGCTCTTGGCGGTAGTGCGAAGGGGACTGGGCTGCACTGGAGGCTCTGAGATCGACATGATGCACAACCATGAAGCGCGCCAAGCATTTGAGCAAGCAGGCGGTTCGGCACTTGCACCACTTTGTTTCAGGGCTGCGCAGGCGCCAAGCTCGGCCCACCACGCGACGCCGTCAACCGGGGTCGCGTGACCCGGACCTATGGGAATTTAAGAAGCCAACCTTTACAGTTTACCTTCCTATATGTTATGGTTAGTTCATGGCCGAACACATCGCTGATCCCGAAGCCGATCGCACGCTCACTCTTGCGGGCGACCTGCGCGTCGCGCTTGGCGCCGTAATCCGCCGGCTCCGCGATCAGGCCAATCCGGGCGATCTCACGTGGTCGCAGAAGTCGGTGCTGAGCCGCATCGAGCGCGAGGGGCCCGCCACCATCAGCGCCCTGGCCCGCGCCGAGGGCGTGCGCCCACAATCCATGGGGGCCACGGTCTCGGGTCTCGAAACGGCAGGATGGTTGCACGGCGCCCCGGATCCCAACGATGGTCGCCAAACCGTTCTGTCGCTCACGCCGGCTTGCGTCGACATGATCCGCGCC
>NZ_LMUU01000215.1:70195-96875 GCF_009765775.1 Beijerinckia sp. L45 | reverse complement strand
CGTCGCCCTTTTCAGGCGGCTGGTCGAGCCCTGACCTGCGCAGCCTCCAGCCGCCGCCAAAACATCCCTCGGCCTACGACGAACCACAGGAAATCAGCATGCCACTCACGACGCTCGATCCGAAAACCGCCCTCATCGTCATCGATCTGCAGAAAGGAATCGTGGCGCTCGCCGCCCGGAACGGGGTCGATGACGTCGTGAAAAAAGCCCGCGCCCTGGCCGACGTTTTTCGCGCGCGCCAACTTCCGGTGGTGCTGGTCAACGTCGCCGACAGCGCGCCGGGCCGCACCGAGCGGCCGCGCCTGAGCGCGCCGTTTCCCGACGGCTGGACCGATCTGCTGCCCGAACTCGGACAGCAGCCGACCGACATCACTGTGACGAAGCGCACCTGGGGCGCCTTCGCAAGCACGGACATCGAGCAGCGGCTGCGCGCGCTCGCCGTCACCCAGGTGGTGGTCGTCGGCGTCGCCACCGGCACCGGCGTCGAAGCCACCGCGCGCCAGGCCTATGAGGCCGGCTTCAACGTCACGCTTGCGACCGACGCGATGACCGACCTCCGCCCCGAGGCACACGACTACAGCATCGCCAACGTGTTCCCCCGGCTCGGCGAAACCGGCACGACGCAAGAGATCATCGACCTGATGAACCGGAGCGCCCACGCATGAACTGGCTTCACGATATCGCCTATTTCTTCGGCGGCGCCTTTCTCATCAACGCCGTGCCGCATCTCGTCAGCGGCGTGATGGGCCGTCCCTTCCAGAGCCCCTTCGCCAAGCCGCGCGGCGTGGGGTTGTCGTCGTCGACGGTCAATGTGCTGTGGGGCTTTTTCAACCTGGTCTCTGCCTACCGACTTGTCGTTCGGGTCGGCACCTTCGACCTTCGTTCCATCGAAGATAGCGCTGCCCTTGGCCTGGGAATTCTTGTCATGGGCGTCATCACGGCGCGTCTGTTCGGCAGGCTCCATGGCGGCAACGCGCCCGGCGCCGCGTGAGCTTCGCGACCAGCCGCTTCCGCTCGCTGCGCGGCTTCAACTACCGCGTCTGGGCCTGCGGCGCGCTCGTCTCCAACGTCGGCACCTGGATGCAGCGCACCGCCCAGGACTGGCTGGTGCTGACGCAGCTGTCCCACAAGAGCGCCAGCGCCGTCGGCATCGTCATGGCGCTGCAGTTTGGGCCCCACCTTCTCTTGCTGCCGTTCACCGGCTTTGCCGCCGATCATTTCGACCGCCGCAAGCTGCTGATGATCACTCAGGCAACGACAGGCGCGCTTGCGCTCGGCCTTGGCGCCCTCACCATCGCCGGCCTTGTGCAGCTGTGGCACGTCTACGTTTTTGCCGGCCTGCTCGGTTGCGTCAGCGCCTTCGATGCGCCGGCGCGCCATACCTTCGTTTCGGAACTCGTCGGCGAGGCCGACCTGTCGAACGCCGTGGGGCTGAACTCCACCTCGTTCAACGCGGCGCGGATGATCGGCCCGGCCGTCGCCGGTGTTCTCATCAGCGCGGTTGGTACCGGTTGGGTTTTTCTCATCAACGGGGCCTCGTTCGGCGCCGTCCTCGGCTCGCTCTGCCTGCTCCGCATCGGCGACCTGCACCGCAACGCCCGGGCGCTGCGGACGCCCGGCGGACTCGTCGAGGGGTTCCGCTATGTCTGGAAACGCCCGGACTTGCGAGCCGTCCTGATCATGCTGTTCTTCATCGGCACCTTCGGCCTGAACTTTCCGATCTTCATCTCGACGATGGCGGTCACCGTGTTTCACGCCGGTGCTAGCCAGTACGGGCTGCTGACCTCGATGATGGCAATCGGCACGGTTGCCGGCGCGCTGCTCGCCGCCGGCCGGGAAAAGCCGGATATCGCGGTTCTCAGCACGGGCGCGCTGTTTTTCGGGATCGGCCTGGCGCTCGCCGCGATCATGCCGACTTACTGGCTCTTCGGCCTGATGCTCGTCCTCGTCGGCGTCTCCGCCCTGACCTTCAGCAACACCACGAACAGCCTGCTTCAGCTCTCCACGGAACCGGCGATGCGCGGCCGCGTGATGGCGATCCGCCTCGCCATCGCTCTGGGCAGCACCCCGATCGGCGCGCCGATCGCCGGCTGGGTCGCCGACACGTTTGGGCCGCGCTGGAGTCTTGCCGTCGGCGCCGCGTCCGGCTTTGCCGCAGCCGCCGTCGCGGTCCATTACCTTGCGACGCATCGCGGCTTGCGCGTCGGGCTCGAGGCAGGCCGTCTGCGCTTCAGTATACGACCGTGATTAGTAAAACGCCTTCATCAGCAAGGTCGCGATCACGATCATCGCTGCGCCGCCGATGCGCGTCGAGATCTGCGCGAAAGGCATCAGCCCCATGCGGTTAGCCGCCGAGAGGATCGCGACATCGCCGGTGCCGCCGAGACCACTGTGGCAGGCGGTGACGATCGCCGATTCCACCGGATACATGTTCAGCCAGCGGCCGACGAAGAAGCCCGCCGCGATCATCGCCAGGACCGTGGCCGTGCAGATGGCGAAATAGCCCAGCGTGAACGCCGCCGTCAGCTGTGGCCAGGACACCAGCAGCGCGCCCATCGCGACGAGGATCGACGACGTCAGGTTCGTCGTCATGAAGCGATACATCTGGTAGGCGCCGAGCTCCATCCGCGCCGGGATCAGTTTCGTGACCTTGAGGATTGCCGCGCCGACGATCATCAGGATCGGGCCGGGAATGCCGGTCACCGGCGCCAGCAGCACGCCGAGGATGTAGAAACCGCAGGCGAGCAGCAGCCCGGCGCCCATCAGGCCGAAGTCGACCGGCGCCTCCCCATCCGCACCGGCGAGCAGATCGCGATCGGCGCCGCTGCGGACCAGAATGCCATTGCCGCTGTAGGCCGGCCGCTTCTCGCCAAGCCGATTGAGCATTCCGCTGGCGATGATCGCCACCACGTTGCCGAGCAGGGCCGCCGGCACCATCATCGCGACGAGGTCCGCCTGCGGCCGATGCAGCATCTCGGCATAGCCGAGCGAAAGCGGCAGCACGCCTTCGCCGAGGCCGCCGCCGAGAATCGGCACCACGATGAAGAAGAACGTGTGCTTGATCTCGTAGCCGAACAGCAGCCCGACCAGCACGCCGGTGCCGATCGCCACGGCCGTCCCGATGAGCAGCGGCACGAACATGCGCAGAAAACCCTGCACCAGCACCTTGTGGTCCATCCCCAGGATGCTGCCGGCAACGAGGCAGGCTATGTAGAGATACTGCAGGTTTGCGGTCTTGTAGGTCGCGGTGACCGCCTTCAAGATCTCGGGATCGACGAGGTGGTAGCCGATCAGGGCCGAGGGCACGAAGAGGCTCATGATCGCCGTGCCGCCGATCTGCTTCAACACCGGCAGGCGGCTCCCGAGCTCGACCATCAGGAAGCCGACCAGCATCAGGATCGTGAGACCGCCTATAAGGTCGTTCGGCAGCCGCTTGGTCAGCACGGCGGCCGCCGTCAGCGCCGTGAGGGCCACATAGACGGGGAGCGGAAGCGGCCCGACCTTGAACACAGAAACGCGGAGCCACAGGCTCGGCGCGCGGTCTTCAGGCGCGGATATGGTTTCGACGGCACTCGTGCTCATGGCGTTTCCCGGCGTACGGCCGCTCTTCCGGCGGTTTTTGAGAGCTTAGCCGGAGGCCATGCCTCATGGCCAAGGCTGATCGCGGATCAATTGATGCGAAGCTTGCATGAGCGCGCGCCGCAAATTTGTGCTGATCTCGGCGCCGAAAGCTTCAGAAGACTCTTTGGGAGACAGTCGTGGCGCCACGAACTCTGTACGACAAGCTCGTGGATGCCCACACCGTGCGCCGCCTCGATGCGGACGGGCGCCAGGTGCTGCTCTACATCGATCGCACCGTGTTGAACGAATATACCAGCCCGCAGGCCTTCACCGGGCTGCGCGAGGCCGGGCGGCCTGTCTGGCGGCCGCGCGCCTCGCTCGGGACCGTCGACCACGTCAACCCCACCGCCAGTCGCCGCGTCGCGGCGATGGCCGATGCCGGCGGCGAACGCCAAGCGGAATATTTTGCCGAAAACTGCCGCGACTTCGGCATCGAGCTGTTCGACGTTCTGCATCCACTGCAGGGCATCGAGCACGTGGTGATGCCGGAGATCGGGCTGGTGCTGCCCGGCATGGTCATCGCCGCCGGCGACAGCCACACCACAACCTACGGCGCCTTCGGCGCGCTCGGCTTCGGCATCGGCACTTCCGACATCGAACATTATCTGGCGACTCAGACGCTGATCTATAAACGCCTGAAGTCGATGCGTGTCACCGTCGACGGCACCCTCGCGCCGGGAGTCCGCGCGAAAGACGTGGTGATGGCGCTGATCCGCACGATCGGCGCATCGGGCGCCACCGGTTATGCCATCGAGTTCGCCGGCACCGCCATCACGGCCCTCAGCGTCGAGGGACGAATGACGATCTGCAACATGGCCGTGGAGGCCGGCGCCCGCGGTGCGCTGGTCGCGCCCGACGACCGCGTGTTCGCCTATATCGCCGGCCGGCCCCGGGCGCCGAAGGACGATCTGTGGGACCAAGCCGTGGCTGCCTGGCGCGAGCTCAAGAGCGATCCCGACGCCGTGTTCGACCAGGAGGTGGTCCTTTCCGCCGAAATCATCGAGCCGATGGTCACCTGGGGCACCAGCCCCGATCAGGCGGCGCCGATCAACACCAGCATTCCAGACCCAGCGCAGGAGCCCAATCCCGACCGGCGCCGCGATATGGAGCGCGCGCTGGCCTACATGGGCCTTGCGCCCGGCATGGCCCTCGATGCGATCACCATCGACCGCGCCTTCATCGGCTCCTGCACCAACGCCCGCATCGAAGATCTGCGCGATGCGGCCCTGGTCGTGCGTGGCCGCCATGTCGCGGCGGGCGTGCGGGCGATGGTGGTGCCCGGCTCGAGCACGGTGAAGCGGCAGGCCGAGGCCGAGGGGCTCGACAAAGTGTTTCTCGATGCCGGCTTCGAGTGGCGGCAATCCGGCTGTTCGATGTGCCTGGCGATGAACGACGACGTGCTCGGCGCCGGCGAGCGCTGCGCCTCCAGCACCAACCGCAATTTCGAGGGCCGCCAGGGCGCCGGCGGGCGCACCCACCTGATGAGCCCGGCGATGGTCGCCGCCGCCGCGATCGCCGGCCGGCTCACGGACACCCGCCGCGACATCGGAGGCAACTGACATGCAGCCCTTCACCATCGTCAGCGGCATCGCCGCGCCGCTGCCGGCATCCAACATCGATACCGACGTCATCATGCCGAAGCAATTCTTGAAGGGCGTCGACCGCAGCGGGCTCAGCGACGGCGTGTTCCATGATCTGCGCTTCGGGCCTTTGCGCGACACCTTCGTGCTCAACAAGAGCCCGTGGCAGGAGGCGCGCTTTCTCGTGGTCGGGCCGAATTTCGGCTGCGGCTCGAGCCGCGAGCACGCCGTCTGGGGTCTCGGCCAGCTCGGCTTCCGCGCCCTCATCGGCACCAGCTTCGCCGGGATCTTCTTCGACAATTGTGCGCGCAACGGCATGCTGGCGATCACCCTCGAAGCCGCCGCGCTGGACACGCTGACGGCGATCGTCTCCGATCCCACAACGGCGGCGCTGACCATCGACCTTCCCGCCCAGACCATCACCGCGCCGGGCGGCCTGCAGCTTGCCTTCGACATCGAACCCACCCGCAAGGAGTCGCTGATCCTCGGCCTCGACGCCGTCGGCGCGACGCTGCAGGAGCGCGCGGCGATCCAGCGGTTCGAGCAGGCGTATCTGCAGGAAAATCCCTGGTTGGCGTGAGAGGTGCGACCGAAAGCCAGAGTTGCGCCGCGGCCCCGATTGCCACTACGTTGAGTCCGGGCTCGCACTGACATGGACCGGCGATGTCGCTCCAAAGCGGGTTCGGCCGCCCGGAGCGGTCGGCGCTTCATCCTGACAAACGCAGGTCGGGCGCACATCTTGGGAGGATGCCGGTGTACGTCGATTCCCGGAACGACTGGCCGGCGCCAGGGCCACGGAAACCGCCGCGCCCGCATAGCCGCCTCACGAAACGCCAGGAAACGGTGGTGATCTGGATCATTGCCTTCAATCTTGTGATGCTGCTCCTCGCGCCTTTGGCGGGCGTGACCCTGTTCGACGCTATCATCGCCTTGATGAGGGGCTGACCGCAGTCGCTCTCCATTATTTGAACGCGTGCCTGAAACGCCTGCGTCGCGCGAACGCCCTCCGCGTCAGGGCGAATCGTGACGGCCTCTGCCTTACGTCGTCGATAACGCGACCTGCCGATGGTATCGTTTGTGCTAAAACAGACGTCGCGTTCTACTCCTGATCCGATCGCCTTGACGGCTGGTTGAAGTCTAGAACACCTGCACCTCAAGTCCTGGCCCGCAACCGAGCCGATCGACATCGTTCTCAGCGTTTTCAACACGCGCAGACATCGCCGGAGCATTCATGAATCAAGAAAACCACAGCACGCCAAAGCGGCGGCCCTTTCTGGCTGCGAGCGCGGCCTTTGCCTCCGGCACGGAGACGCCGCGCACGTTCCTCGAAGGATGCCTCGAGGACGTGGCGCGCTGGGAGCCGAGCGTCGGCGCCTTCACGGTGATGGATCTCGAGGGCGCGCGCCGGAACGCCGACGAGTCGACGAAACGCTGGGCAGAAGGCAAGCCGCTTTCGGCGATCGACGGGATGCCCGTCGGCATCAAGGACATCATCGACACCGATGACATGGACACACAACAGGGATCGGTCCTCTACCAAGGCCACCGCCCGCTGTTCGGGGCCGCCAGTGCCATCGCCTTGCGCCTCGCCGGTTCAACCATTCTCGGCAAGACCGTCACGACGGAGTTTGCGTCGAGCGAGCCGCGCGGCACGCGCAACCCTTGGGACGTGACACGGACACCGGGCGGCTCGTCCAGCGGCTCGGCGGCTGCCGTCGGCGCGGGCATGGTGTCCGGCGCAATGGGAACCCAGGTCGTCGGCTCCATCATACGGCCCGCCGCCTTTTGTGGCACCTATGGCTACAAACCGAGCGTCGGCGGCATCAACCGGGGCGGCAGTCTCGACCTGCTGAGCCATAGCTGCTCGGGCGTCATCGCGGCGAGCCTGGAGGATGCCTGGGTCATGGCCCGGGAGATCGTCGCCCGCGTCGGCGGCGACCCCGGCCATGTCGGCATCGTCGGGCCGATGACGCCGCCCGCGGCCGAGCGACCGAAGCGTCTCGGTCTGCTGCAGACGGCCGGCTGGGCGGTGATCGAGCCGGAGGCCCAGGAGGCTCTCGAGCGTGCGATCGCCGACCTGCGGCAATCCGGGATCGAAGTCGTCACCCGCACCGATTGGGCGGCGTTGGAGGAGACGGAGCAGGCCCTGGCGGAATCCCTCGATATCGCGATGAAGATCATTGCCTGGGAGTGGCGCTGGCCGCTGAACGCCTTCATGGCGCGGGATGCCTCCGCCATCAGCCAATCCGCCCGGGATCGCGCCGCGACGGCCGAGGCAATGACACAGGCCGAGTACGCGGCGATCTTGACGCGTCGCGCCGCCATTCGTGCGACCTACGCCAAGCTCGCCGATGGCGTCGACGCGCTCATCAGCGTCACCGCGCCGGGCGCCGCGCCTGTCGGACTGGCAACGACCGGCAACCCGATCTTCGTCGTGCCCGGTTCGATCCTCGGTGTGCCGGTGGTGACGCTCCCCCGTCTTCAGGCGGGCGGCATGCCCCTCGGATTGCAGATCCTCGGCTTCGAGGGCGGCGATGCCAAGCTCTTCGCGCTGGCTGCGGGCCTCGACCAAATGTAACGCGATCGTCGTGGCGGAAGCGAACGCCTCCGCCACGGCAGCTTCGACGACACGGACGCTACTTGATGGCTTTCACGAATTGCATGTCGATGATCCCGTCATAGGGCACGTCCTGCTTGAGCAATCCCGAGGTCATCACCACGGCCTTGCCCGTGGCCCAGCCCTGCTCGGTGATGATCCCGTCGGTGCTCCAGACATTGTCGGCAAACCCTCGATCCATGGTCGCCTTGACGTCTTCCAGAGGCATGGTGGGAAACTGCTCGTGGGCAAACGTGAGGGCTGCTTTTGGATCGTCATGAAGCGCATGCAGCCCCTTCATCATCGCCCTGACGAAGCCCGCGACCGTTTCGGGATCCTTGCGGATCGACTCTTCGCGCACGCTCATGACGGAGTAGGCGTAAGGACCGAGTTCCGCGGGCACGCTGTAGAACGGCTCGTCCCATAATCCGGCGCGAATGCCTTGTGTCACCTGCGGTTCCGACAGCGCGGCGATTTCGATCTGCCCCGATTTCATCAGCGCCAACTGCCCGGCATTCGTGCTCTCGACGATCGTGACGTCCGTCAGCGCCAGGCCGGCCTTGATCACGACGTAGCGGGTGATCGAGT
This sequence comes from Beijerinckia sp. L45, assembly GCF_009765775.1. GTDB lineage: Bacteria > Pseudomonadota > Alphaproteobacteria > Rhizobiales > Beijerinckiaceae > RH-AL1. Next base: position 88,490 of record NZ_LMUU01000215.1, on the reverse strand, counting down.
TTGGCGTCGAGCCGAAAAACAGCGTCCCGATCTTGCGCCCCTTCAGAAAGGCGCCGAGATCATGACCGGGGGTGAGGCCTTTCTTCGCGACGAAGTAGACATTGCCGCGGTTGACCACGTTGGCCACCGCGCGCATCTCGCCGCCCTTGATCTTGGCAAAGGCGTCGTGCTCTGGCCCACCGATGAAGGCGAACGCCTGCCCTGAGAGGACCGCGTTGGTGTGGCTCGATCCGCCCCCTTCGAGCGCCACGACCTGGCCCGAAAGCCCTTCGGCCGCGAGAAACCCTTTTGTCGCCGCCATATAGAGCGGCAGGTACCCGATGCTGTGAAAGGGTTCGGCGATCACGAGCTGCTTTTTCTCTTGCGCGCGCAGAATGGACGGCATCGGAAAGAGCGCGGTGGACGCTGCGAGCGCGGTAAAGGTGCGACGGTTCATGCGATAAGGATTCCGAGCAAAAAGGATGGATCAGTGAAGGACGCCGCGGCGCAGCGCTTTCTCGAGCGCAGAAACCGCGAGGTACATCAGAATGGACAAAGTCGACAGCACCAGCACCGCCACCCAGACGAGCGCGATGTCGTAGGTCGAGCCGGCGTAGAAGATTTCCCGCCCAAGCCCATGCTGCGAGGCGATGAATTCGCCGACCACGGCACCGGTCAGCGCCAACCCGATGTTCACCCGCAACAGCGAGATCATCCAGGGCAGGCAGGCCGGCACCACGAGTTTGCGGAAGACCTGCCAGCGCGACGCCCCAAGCGAATAAAACAGACGTTCGCTGTCCGGGTCGACGGCCTTCACGCCGGAAGAGACGGTCAGGGTCGTGACGACAAGCGTCAAGGCCGTCGCGATCGCGACTTTCGAGGCCAGCCCGATGCCGAAAACCAGAATGACAAGCGGCGCCAAAGCCAGTTTTGGTATGCTCTCGAAGCAAATGATGAAGGGCTGCGCCACGGCGGCATAATTGCGCGACCACCAGAACGATAGGCCGATCATCGACCCGATCGCCGTTCCCAGCGCAAAGCCGATCAAGGTTTCCTCGAATGTGGTCGTGATGTCGATTAAGGCATCGCCCTCGACGCAGAACACGATCAGCGAGTGGAACACCGCGCTCGGCTGCGACCAGAAAAACGCGTTGATCACGCCACTATCCGCCGCGCCTTCCCATGCGAGCAGCAGCAGAATCAAGATCCCCACCTGAACGCCGGCGATGCGCCACGCGGGCCAGGGCTTCTGAACCGGCAGGCGCCGGGCGCGGCGCGGGCGGGCCGCCTCGATCGTTTTTGACAAGACAACGCCAGGACGCGTCGGGCTGACCGTCATGCTGCATCCTCGATCGCGTGCGAGGCCGACAGCAATTTGAGACAATGCTGCTTGAGGCGGGCGAATTCAGGCGTGGTGACCACCGAACGGTCGCGCGGTCGGTCGAAGGGCACGGCGATCGTCTCCACGATCCGGCCGGGCCGCGTCGCCATCACGTGAATTTCATCGGAGAGAAACAAGGCCTCGTCGAGATCGTGGGTGACGAAAACCACGGTTTTCCGGAAATCCGACCAGAGCTGCAGCAGCCATTCCTGCATCTGTTCTTTGGTCTGCGCGTCGAGGGCGCCGAAGGGCTCGTCGAGCAGGATGACGTCGGTATCGATCAGGAGCGTGCGCAGCAGGGCCGCCCGCTGCCGCATGCCGCCAGAAAGGGTCGCCGGATATTTCAGCTCGAATCCGCCGAGGCCGTAGCGCGCGAGGTAGGGCATCGCCTGGGCGCGGGCGTCGCGCAGCTTGGCCCCACGGATCTCCATGCCAAGCGCAATGTTGTCGAGCACGGTCCGCCACGGCAGCAGGAGATCTTTCTGCAGCATATAGCCAACCCGCCCGATCAGACCGGTGAAATCCTCGCCATCGATCAGAACCCGCCCGCTGGACGGCGGCAGCAGACCGGCGATGACGTTGAAAAGCGTGCTCTTTCCGCAGCCGGACGGCCCGATGAGACTTACGAAGCGCCCGGCCTCGGTCGCCATCGTCACAGGCGCCAGCGCTTGAAATTTTGAACCGCGCTCCTCGAATGCCACTGACACGAGGTCGACAACTAATTTTGAGATGCCCGACTCCATTGGCCGTGTCGCGGCCCATCACTAAGCAACGGATGTGCCACAGTCGCCCGCACAGCCCGGGCTGCAAGGTTTGTGACAACACAATCCAACGCTGCGAGAAGGCCTCGCGACCCTCGCGGCCTTTTAGGCTTAAGCTCGGCCGCTTGGCCGCTAATCCGCGGTCCGAAGCGCGAGCGCCCGTTCCCACAGCGCCTCCGCCGTCTTGGTCTGCCGCGCTTTGGGGCGAAACAGCCGGATCGCCATCGGCACCTCGTCCCGCTGCGTTCCAGCACGCACGAGACGGCCCGCCGCCAGGTCGTCTTCGACCAGGCTGAGCGGCGCCCAGGCGATTCCGCGCCCGTCGCGCGCCATCGCCGCAAGCACGCTGGCGAGGTGGGAGGAAAAGGCCGGCGTGCGTGGCGCGGTCTTGCCGCTGGCCGACCAGGACGCCGCGAGGATCCGCCCCATCCCCGATTCCGAGGTATAGGCGAGACAGGGGCCGTCGAGTGACGGCGCGCCGGCGAACAGCGACGGCGCAGCCACCGGCAGCAGGACGTCGTCGCCGACCCCGATCGAGCAGAACGTGTCGCCGGTGAGCCGCGTCGCCGCGGCGGGATGGTTGTGGCAAAGCAGGAACTGCGCGCGTCCCTCCACCATCAGCCGCTCGCAGGCGACCATATTGTCGGCCGTGAGCTGGACCGTCGCCTCCGTTGGCGCCGTCGCCTCCAGGGCGCGAAGCCAGGTGGGAAAGAACGTCAGCGACAGCACATGCGTCGCCGCCAGCCGCAGCATCTCCGAGGCCTCGCGCGCCGCGCCGAGCGCGTCCTGTCGCCCGATCTGCAGACGCCGCAGCATCTCCTGCGCCGCGGGTAGAAAGCGCTCGCCGGCGGGAGTCAGTCGCACGGCATGGGTGCCGCGGTCGAACAGAGCCGTACCGATCCAGTCCTCGAGAGCCCGGATGCGCCGGCTGAAGGCGGGCTGGCTCACCGCGCGGCGATCCGCGGCGCGGGAAAACCCGCCCTCGTCCAGAACCGCCAGAAAATCCTCGAGCCATGCCGTTTCCATGGCTCCTCCCTACGTCGGGAGGGAGGCTCTCGCAATCGGCCAATGGCGGAAGAGCGCCCGCCCCGGCTGCGAGCCTCCTAAAACAGTGTCACGGCCTCTCGGGCGGCCGCGATCGCCGCGTCCTGGTGCGGCTGCAGCGTATGACCGGGATAGGCGGAGAAGTTGGAGAGGAACGGATCGTCGATGGCGGTCCTGATGCCGCTCAGCTGCTCCATCACCGCGAGACCGCAATAGGGAACGTAGCTCGCGGAATAGCCGCCCTCGTGCGACATCGCGATCTTGCCGCCGCAAAGCTCGTCGGCAACGGCCATCAGCGTCGCGGTCATGCCGCGGTAGGCTCCGCTGTGCAGCATCATCCGCCCGAGAGGGTCGGCGGCACTGGCGTCGAAGCCGGAACACACCACGATCATGTCCGGCTTGAACGCGCGCAGCGCCGGCACGACGATTCGTTCGAACGCAGCGGCATAGGCGCCGGCGCCACAGCCGGCCGGCAACGGGATGTTGATGTTAAAACCTTCGCCTGAGCCTTCGCCCCGGTCGCTCACCTTGCCGGAGTTCAGCGGATACAGGCCGTCCTGGTGCAGCGAGATCGTGAGCACCTCGGCGCTGTCGTAGAACGCCTGCTGGGTGCCGTTGCCGTGATGCACGTCCCAATCGACGACCGCGACGCGGCCGATGGTCCTCGCGGCGCGCGCCTTCATGATCGCCAGCGGCACGTTGGCGAACAAACAGAAGCCAAGGCCGCGGTCGCGCTCGGCGTGGTGTCCGGGCGGGCGCACCAAAGCATAGCCATTTTTGATGTTGCCCGTGGCGACGGCGTCGACGACCGCAAACGTCCCGCCGACAGTGAGGCAGGCGATCTCGAAACTGCCCGGCCCGAAGGGGGTGAGATAGCTGGCGTCGCCGCCGCGATCGGCGCTCAGCGCCTTGATCTTGGCGATGTAGTCCGGCGTGTGGAACAGCGCCAGGTCGGCTTCCGTTGCCGCCGTCGCGCGGATCGGCACCAGCTGATCGACGAGGCCGGAGACCTCCATCAGGTTCTTGAAACGCCTCTTGGTCGCGGCGTTTTCCGCGTGCTCCCCCGGCTCTATGGTCAGCCCAGCCGGGAAGATCGTCGCGGCATTGCCGGTGTCGTGCCAGAGGTAGAGCTCGTGGAAATTCCAGCCCGTCGCCATTGCCGCTCGCCCCTACCCTAAAATCATCTGCGCGGCGCGCTCGGCGATCATGATCGTCGGCGCGTTGAGATTGCCCGAAATCATCTTCGGCATCACGGACGCATCGGCGACGTGCAGCCCGTCCAGCCCATGAACCTTCAGCGTCTTGGGATCGACGACGGCTCTCGCATCCGTGCCCATCCGGCAGGTGCTGGATGGATGATAGAGCGTCGTGCAATGGCCGCGGATGTAGTTGATGAGGTCGGCGTCGCTCTCGCATTCCGCGCTGGGCGGAAGCTCGCCCGACAGCACTTCGGCGAGCGGGCTCTGTGCCGCGATGCGCCGGCTGATGCGGATGCCTTCGACCATCGTGGCGAGGTCGACGCCTTCGGGATCGCTGGTAAAATAGCGCGGATCGATCATCGGTGCCTCGATCGGATCGGCGTTGCGCAGGCGGATCTCGCCGCGGCTGTTCGGCCGCTGCAGCGTCGAGTGGAAGGTGACGCCCGAGCCCGAATGCAGGAAGCGCGCATAGTCGCGATGACTGCTGAGCGCGCCGTAGAGCTGCAGATCGGGCTCGACGTCGGGGCGGCTGCGGACATGGCCGGCGGCGGCAACCCAGGCCGAGGTGCGCAGGCCCGTGCGATCGTCCTGCCACTGTTTGAACGAGGTGTCCCACTCTTCGCCGGTCAGCGCGCCGATGCCGATTTTCTGGTTGGCCGAAAACGTGATGGGGATGTTGATATGATCCTGCAGATCCTTGCCGACGCCCGGCAGGTCGTGCACCGGCGCGACATCGACCGCGCGCAACTCGTCGGCCGGGCCGATGCCGGAGAGCATCAGGAGTTGGGGCGAACCAATGGCGCCCGACGACAGCACGACCTCTGAGCTCGCATGCGCCGTCTGCAGGTGCGCCTTGTCGAGATATTCGACGCCGACGGCGCGGCCCTTCTCGACGAGGATGCGGGTGATACGCACGCCGGTCTTCATCGTGAGGTTTGGCCGCTCCAGCGCCGGACGCAGGTAGCTCTTGCCCGTGCCCCAGCGCTCGCCGTTCTTGATGAAGAACTGGAAGAAGCCGACGCCCTCCTGGTCCGTCCCGTTGAAATCCTCGTTGAGCTTGTAGCCGGCCGCCTGCGCGGCTTGCAGCCACAGATGTTCGCCGGGATCGGTATAGGCGGGATCGCTGATGTGCAGCGGGCCGCCGGTCCCATGCAGCGCGTCGTTGCCGAGCCTCTGGTTGTCTTCCGAGGCCTTGAACACCGGCAGCACGTCGTCCCACGACCAGCCCGGATTGCCCATCGCCTCCCAGCCATCGTAGTCCGACGGCAGGCCGCGGATGTAGATCATCGCATTCAGCGCGCCGGAGCCGCCGACCATCTTTCCGCGCGGCCAAAAGATGCGGCGGCCGCGGCAGCCTTCCTGCGGCACCGTATGAAAGCCCCAGTCCGCCGAGGTGTTGAACATCGTCACCCAGTCCGACGGAATGTCGGACGCGAGCGGGGCCGCATGCCCGGCTTCGAGCAGCAGGACTTTGCGCGCGGGGTCGGCGCTGAGGCGGTTGGCCATGACGCAACCGGCCGATCCGGCGCCCAGAATGATCGTATCGTACATCGTCGCCTCGACTACTGTGTTGCGGAGAGTGATGGTGCTTTGGCCGCAAACCGTTTGCGGGCCCAGCCGACGACGTCGCCGAGGCGCCCGATGAGACCGTTGGGCATCAGGATGATGGCGGCGGTGATGATCAGGCCGAGGCCGAGCGTGCGGTATTCGCCGGTCTCGCGCATTGCCTCGTCCGCCACCATCAGCACGACGGTGCCGACCAGCGGCCCCCAGAAGGTGCCGATGCCGCCCACGACGGTCGCGGCGATGATGAAGAGCAGCTGCGACAGCGACAGGATCCCCGGGCTGATCGCCTGGAAGTGCGCGGCATAGAAGCCGCCGGCGAGGCCCGTGAAGAAAGCGGAAACACCGAACACCAGAAGTTGCGACTGGAAGCGGTTGACGCCGCGCGCGACGGCATAGCCCGGATTGTCCTTCAGCGCGCGAAAGGCAAGCCCGATCGGGCTTTTGACGATGCCGTAGGTGCAGAGCATCGTGAAGCCGAACAGCACCGACACGATGGCATAATTGCCGACCAGCCACTTGGCGCGGAACAACGCGCGGGTGCCGAAATCGCCGAACCGCGCGAAGCCGACGGCGCCGCCGGTGAACTGCCGGCACGCCGAGCCGACCATGCGGAAACATTCGGTGTCGGTAACGATTAGGAGATAGAGCGCCTGCGCGATGGCGAGCGTCAGCAGCGCCACGTAGACGCCTGCGAGCCGCAAGCAGGCGAGACCGATCAGCAGGCTGAAGACGACCGCCGCTACCGCGCCCACCGGCAGCGCCGGCCAGATGTTCCAGCCGAAGTACACGCAGAGCATCGCGGTGGCGTATCCGCCGAAGCCGAAGATCGCCATCTGCGCCAGCGAGAACACCCCGGCGAAGCCGAACAGCAGGTTCCACTGCGAGGCGATGGTCGCGTAGAACAGCGCCAAAATCACCTGGCCCAGGAGATAGCGGCTCTCGACGACGTACGGGATCGCGACGAGCGACGCGATGACGAGCAGCGCCATGGCGAGATCGCCATAGGGGGCGCGGTGGCGGGCCATCAGGGTCGGCGTGGACGACATCGTCATGGCGCCCTCACAGCCGGCGGATCGCGGCGCGGCCGAACAGGCCGGTCGGGCGCCAGATCAGCACCAGGATGACGATCAAGAGGAGCACCGGAAACCCCCAGCGCGCGCCGGCGCCGAACTGCACGAAGGCCTCGATCAGGGCGAGGCCGAAGGCCGAGGCCACTGCGCCCGGCAGATTGCCGAGGCCGGCAATGACGCACATGATGAAGGCCTTCAACATCGGATCGCCGCCAAGCGACGGACTGAGCTGGGTGATCGAGCTCACCAGCACGCCGCAGATGCCGGCCAGCGCGCCGGCGAGCATCAGCACCTGGAGATAGACGCGGCGGATCGGCACGCCCATCAGTTGTGCCGCCTCGCGGTTCTGCGCCGTGGCGCGAATGGCTCGGCCCATGCGCGTGCGGGCCAGAATCCAGCCGACGACGCCCATCATCAGGAGCGAGACGAGGATGATGACGATATCCTGCACCGGCACACTGGTGACGCCGATGCGCAGCAGGCCATCCATCGACGTCGGCTGACGGAACGGCTGGCCGCCGTAGACGAGCAGGATGGTGTTTTCCAATGCGATGCCGATGCCGACGGTCGCGATCAGCACGTTGGTCTCAAAGGTCTCGGACGGCTGCTTCAGGAGGTGCTTGACGACGGCGCCGTAGAGGATCGCCCCGGCCAGCGCGCCGGCTGCGATGCCGCCGACGAAGCCGACGGGCGCCGGCAGGCCGTAGGTCGTCACCACCGTGTAGGCCGCGTAGCCGCCGAGCGTCAGCAACGCGCCGTGCGCCATGTTGAGCATGCCGAGCGACCCCCAGACGAGGGACAGACCGATCGTCGCCAACGCATAGACGGCGCCGTTGGTCAGGCCGGCCGTGAGGATCGCGATCAACGTGCTGGCGCTCATGATCAGCCTCCGAGGTAGGTGGCGAGAAGTTCGTCGCGCGCCATCAGCTCCGCCGGCGGACCGGACCAGACGATGGCGCCATTGTCGAGCAGATGGATCGAATCCGCCAAGTCCACGACGCGGGCCGGATTTTCCTCGACCAGCAAAATCGAGCGGCCCGACGCCTTGAGGTCGGCGATGACGAGATAGATCTGCTCGATGATCAAGGGCGCCAGGCCGAGCGAAGGCTCGTCGATGAGCAGCACGCGACCACCCATCATCAACCCACGGCCGATGCCGACCATCCGCCGCTCGCCGCCCGACAGCGTCGAGGCGATCTGCTTGCGCCGCTCAGCCAGCTTTGGCAGGCGGACGAACACCTCGTCCAGCCGCTCGGCGATGACGCTCTTGGCGCGCTCGGCATAGGCGCCCATCAGCAGGTTTTCTTCCACGCTCATCTGCGGGAACAAGAGATCGCCCTGTGGCACGTGGGCGACGCCACGCGCCGCGATGACGTCGGGCGCGAGACCGGCGATCGACTTGCCCTCGAGGTCGATGCGGCCGCCGCGCAGCCGCACCAGCCCGGAAATGGTCTTCAGCAGCGTCGTCTTACCGTGGCCGTTGGGGCCGACGACGGTGATCAACTGGCCGCGGCCGACACTCAGCGACACGTCGGTGAGAACGGCCGGGCCGGCGTAGCCGGAGGTAATGCCGGTAAGGACGAGCGCGAGAGTCTCAGGCATCGGCCGCCTGCTGATCTTGCTTGTCCCGGAAGAAGCGCTTGAGCCGGGTCGTGGCACCGGCGCCGAGGTAGGTCTCGACGACGCGCTGGTCTTCCGGCACCGCCTCGGGCTTGCCCTCAAAAATGATCTGGCCGTGGTGCATGATGATGACGCGCGTCGAGAGCTGCAGCAGGAACCGCATCACATGCTCGATCAGCACGATGGTGATGCCGCTTTTTTGCAGCTTGCGCACGAGGTCCATCACCACGTCGATCTCACCGGCGGTGAGGCCGCCGACCGGCTCGTCGAGGAAGATCATGCGCGGGTTGGTCGCCACCGCGCCGGCGATCATCAGCAGCTTGCGGTCGAGCACCGGGAGATCGCGAACGATGGCGTGGGCCTTGTGGGTCATGCCGACGAACTCGAGCGCCGCATAGGCGGCCTCGCGCGTCGCACGCCCCAGGCGAAACCCCGAAAACAGCCTCGGGTGGCGCCCGAAATGCGCCGCGACCAGCACGTTTTCCAGCACCGTCATCGTATCGAAGGCGGCGTTGAGCTGAAACGTGCGGGCGACGCCGGCCTGGCAGATGGTATCGGCTCCGAGTCCGGTGATCTCGCGATCACCGAACCAGAACCGGCCTGAAGTAGGGGCCGTCAGGCCGGTCACGACGTCGAACAAGGTGGTCTTGCCGGCGCCATTCGGGCCGCCGATCCCGAGGATTTCTCCGGCCTCAACGACAAGCGAGACGCAGTCCACAGCCTTCAGCGACCCGAAGTGACGGCTGACGCCGTCGCAGGTGAAGAGAATGCTATGAGGCGGCGAAACGCTGCTCATGGGGTGATGCGATCCAAGGGTCCTACTTGATCCACGGCGGCAGCACGAACTTATCGGTCGCGTAGAGTGCCGGCGCGATCAGTTTGGGATCGCTCTTATAGTCTTGGTGCTGCAGGAACTGGTGCGGCATGCCGAGCGAAGGATCGGAGACCTGCGTCGGGTAGCAATAGGCTGACTGCCCGTCGGGATCGACGCGCTGCACGCCGCTGACGCCGCGATAGACCAACTGCTTGATCGCATGCGACACCTTCTTCGCCTGGTCCTTGTCGAACGGCTTGCCAGCGCCGCCGGCGATGGCGGCGGACAGTGCCCACTTCCACAGCGCGTCATAGGTCTGCGAGCCCGTGATATAAGCCGCGCCGGGGCCGAATTTTTCGCGGTAGCTCTTACGGAAGTCAGCGGAAAAGTCGTCCGGCAGGCAACCGATCACCGTCGAGTAGATAACGCCGTTGACCGCTTGGCCGCCGATCTGGCGGAACGCCGGGAGCGACGGGCCGTACTGCATATAGATCAGGCTCTGCGTCGGCTGCGGCGTGAACTGCAGCATGAACTGCGCGAGATCCTGCGGCAGGAAATGCGTGACGAGGATCGCTGCCGGCGGATCCTGGCGCAGCTTGGCGAGCGTCGGCCCCCACTGGCTCGTCGGGAATCCGACGGTCTCGAACAGGCTGACCTCAAAGCCGTATTTCTGCGCCTGGTTGCGCATCGCGTTGGCGATGACGACGGCGTATTCGACGGAGGACGGAATGATCGCGATCTTCTTGTTGGCCGGCTTCCACTTGCCGTCCTTGATCAGATCGTTGAGGAAGCTGAGGCAGCCCGGGCCATAATAGAATTCCGGCGGATCCATCTGGAAGCTGCCGTAGAAGCGCTCGGGGTTGGTCTTGAACTTTTCGTTGTGCGAGATCAGCGTGTTGGCGTGCATCATGATGATGTCGTTATCGGCGGCGACGTCCATCTCCACCATGTTGGTGCCGACGTTGTAGCCGTTGATGATGACCGGCACCGAGTAACGATCGACGAGGCGCTGCATCGACTGGCTGACCACGTCGGCGCCCATGTCTTTGGTATCTTCGACGTGGATCTCGATCTTGCGGCCGAGCACGCCGCCAGCGGCGTTGATTTCGGAGGCCGCGAGTTCCAGTCCGTTCTTGAACTCGATGCCATCGGCAGCCGACAGGCCCGACATCGGCAAGGCAGCGCCGACCGGGATCGGGCCGCTGTCGCCCGCCGCTTCGCTCGGCTTGACGCTGGCGAGCGCCGCCATGCCGGCAACGCCGGCCCCGATCGATCCCCGCAGTAATGAACGCTTGTCGAGCATGCTTGTCTCCTCGTCCTATGGGAACAGGGGGCAATCAGGCGATTGCGAAAACCCTGCGTGGGATGGTTTGCACCGATACGAAATGGGTCGTTACAAGAAATGCGCCGGAAACGCCTCCTGGAATGCCGCGGCATAGCTCAGCACGGCGGAGTCGGCGCCGCGCGCGCCGACGAACTGCAGACCGATCGGCAGTCCGCTTGCCGTCTGGCCGCATGGCACGACGCAGGCCGGCTGCTGGCTGAGGTTGATGGGGAAACTGAAGCCGGCCCATTCGATCCAGCGGGGCAACCCGCTGTCCGGCGGTACTTCGTGGCCGACAACGAAAGGCGGAACGGACGTCGCCGGCGAAATGACGATATCGAAGCGCGCCAGCAGAGTGTCCATGGCAAGTCCGAACTCGGCGCGCGCCGCCATCGCCTGGACGTAGCGGACGGCGCCGAATTTCTCGCCGTCGGCGGCCATGTCGAGCAGGTTGGGGTCGACCTCGTGCCGGGCTTCCGCCAGCAACGGCGCGAGCCGCGCGGCGGCGCCGGAATACCAGAGCACGTTGAACGTCTCGAGCACGTCCGTGCCCGGCAGATCGATGGGTTCGACGATCGCGCCGAGCGCCTCGAGTTGCTGCACGATGGCCTGTACCGTCGCCGCAATCTCGGGATCGACCGTTCCGCAAGGCGGCGTCGCCCAGAAGCCGATGCGCGCGCCCTTGAAGCGGCGCGCCTCGTCGTCGAGCGGCTGAAGATCGGCTGGGCCCTGTAGCCAATCCTGGTCGTCGTTGCCGGACATGACCTTCAGCATGGCGCGGGTGTCGGCGACGCCGCGCGTCATTGGGCCGAGATGCGCGACGGTTCCGAATCCGCTCGCGGGGTACGCCGGCACACGGCCGTAGGTCGGCTTGTGGCCGGTAATGCCGGTGAAGGCCGCGGGAATGCGGATGGAGCCGCCGCCATCGGTGCCGAGATGGAAGACGCCTGCCCCCGCCGCTGCGGCGACGGCTGCGCCCCCCGACGAGCCGCCAGGCGTCACGGCCGGGTTCCAGGGATTGCGGGTGATGCCGCTGAGCGGCCCGTCGGTCAGCGCCTTCCAGCCGAACTCCGGCGTGGTGGTCAGGCCGAGGATCGTGGTGCCGGCCGCACGCAGCCGCGCCACCGCGGGCGAATCCGCCATGCACGGCGTATCGTTTGTGCTCAAACTTCCGTAGCGGATTGGCCAATCCTTGACCCAGACGATATCCTTGATGGTGGTCGGCACACCATCGACAGACGATAGCGGCGCGTGCGCGCGCCAGCGCTGCTCCGACGCCCGCGCCGCGGCCAACGCGGCATCGCGGTCGATGCGAGTGAAGGCGTTGAAGGTGGCATTGATCGCCTCGGCACGATCGAGCGCGGCGGTTGCGACGTCGACGGGCGACAGCGCGCCGCTCGAAAAACCCTGAAACAGCTCGGCGGACGTGAGACGGCACAGCGGATCGGCATCCGTCATCGGCGTCACGACGCTTGCACTCATACCAAAACCACCCCGATAAAACCGCGCCGTCGCGGTGTGCAAGACTAGGTTAGGGCGATTGCCGCCAAGCTAGATAATACTTTTTATCACCCGTCGATATACATCAAATGTAGGAAGCTGGAGCCTGCCGCATTAGCGCCCACCCCCTGCCAGCTTAATGGTCGGCCCTGCCGAAGCCAGCGGCAGAATCTGCCGTCACAACAGGAAATGCCCGGTCAGCCGCAGCAGCTGTGCCTCTTATTTGAGGGAGGGACATCAAGGGTCGGATTGCGGTCGAAGAAGCCGAACGGCTGCAGCGTGAAGCCACACGAGACGACGGGCTGCACGGGATAGTCCTCCGGCCGCGGCACGTGGTGATGCCCGAACGTGTGCCAGACCGTGATGGCGCGATCGGTGATCGGGCGATCCTGCGCCGCATAGGCCGGCAACCCCTCACCAGGCCCGCTCTGGTTCACATAGTCGCCGGCCGGCCATCGCTCGTCGGCTCGCGTCTGCGTCACCCAGAGATCGTGGCCGGCGAAGCCGGCGCGGGTGCCGACCTGCGAGCCCGGCCGCGCGAAGGTCTGCACCGCGCTGTGCGGCACCAGCTTGTAGGCCGGGTGATGGCCGAGCGCGGTGCGCCTGAAGCGGTTGACGATTGTCCAGCTGCGCAGCCGTGCGGCATCGGCATGGCGCCGTCCTGCCATCTCGGTTCCGAGCGGCGTCTCGACGAGCGTCAGGGCGTTGTTCCACGGGTTGTCTGGCCCCGGCGCGTCGGCGACGGTGTCGATTTCCAGCACCGTGTTGTCGGGGCCATCCACCGCCATGTCGAGGCGGACGTTGAAGATGTGCTGATGGTAGTGCCCGACGACGCCCGGCGCGACGAGCGTGCCACGGCCGGCGGTGCCGTCCGGCAGCAGGCCAGTGGTGTTGATGATGCCGGTGAGCTTGACCTCCAGCTCGATCGTGCCGTCGAGCTGAAGATGCCAGTAGAAGGCGTATTCATAATTTCCAACGGTGGCGATGAAGGAGATTACCAGCCGCCGCCCGCGGCGCACGCTGACCTCGCCGGTGCGAAAATCCGTGTGCTTCCACTGGATGCCGGTGTCTTCTTCGTGCATGCAAATGGCGTTGCGGATCACCTGGGCGCTGCCATCGATGCCGTTCACCGCGGCATCGAAGTAGCGGATGACGCCGAGGCAATCGCAGCCGAGCTGCAAGCTGTTGGCGAGGACGCCGATGCCGTATTCGCCACAATCGAAGGCGTTCTTGCGCACATGAGCGGCGTGCGGGCTGCCATAGGGCACGACCATTTCGGCGAGCGCCGCGCGGCGCAGCACGGAGCGTTGAATGTCGCCATCGCGGATGGTGAGGTTATGCAGCACCAGCCCCTCGCGCGGGGTGAAGCCGATGGAAAATTGCCAGCCGCACCAGGTCACCGCCCAGCCGTCGACCGAAAAGCTCGCGCCGTCGGGCTGCACCACGTCGATCGGCTTCATGTCGGTGCGCCAGGTCTCCTGGAATGTGGCGCTGTAGTTCGAGGGCGTCATCGGCACCGGGGGGGCATCGGGATCGTCGTCGACGCGGATGACCTCGCTGCTGTTCAGATCGACCAGCGCGGTCAGGCCTTCGACGGGGTGGGCGAACTGATTGTCGTGGGTGCTCAGGCGGATCCAGGTGAAGACCTGGATGATGCGGCGCCCATCCTCGTCGGACGCACCGAACACACCGCAGGACCAGGGATCGCAGCAGACCAGCGCCATGTCGGTGATGCCACGGCGGGCAAGGGCCGCGATGAAGCGCGGGTCGAGCCGCGCCAGGTGCTCCGCAGCCAAGAATTCCTCGGGCGCGATGCGCGGCCGGGCGCCAAGCCGCGCCGTCCAGCTGAGCACCCTGCCCTCGGCGAGCGATACGATGGCTTCGAACACCGCGACCGTCGCGGAGTCGTAGACGGCGACGAAGGCCCGGCGGTCGGCCACCCCGTCCATGGATTCATGCAGTACGATGGTCTCGAAGCGCATGCCCGGCCCGAGGTCATGCGCGGCGCGGACGATGCGGGCCGCCGTCTCGATCTCGTCGGGGCGCAGCGGGTCGAGCGGCCGTTCGGTCTGGCGGAGCGCTTCTACCGTCATCATCGCATCCTTCGCCGCGTCGCGGGCAAGCCTAATTATCTACGAAGGCTAGCATCGTCGTTTATTTGGTCAAGAGACCAAAAATGTGCAACAGGCTGATATATCGATGATTAGGGTGCCGTCGCGTAGCGCTGAAGGGACAGGTCATCTGCCGCGATATCCGGCGTCTTGCCCGACATCAGATCTGCCAGAACCTTCGCCGACCCGCAGGCCATCGTCCACCCGAGCGTGCCGTGCCCGGTGTTGGTGAACAGGTTGCCGAAGGCTGTCGCGCCGATGATCGGCGTGCCATCCGGCGTCATCGGGCGCAACCCGGTCCAAAAGCTGGCGCCGCGCAGGTCGCCGGCGTCGGGAAACAGATCGGACACCGACTGTTCCAGCGTGGCCCGACGCGGGGATCGCAAGGTGTGGCTGAAGCCTGCGAGTTCGGCGGTCCCTCCGATGCGCAGGCGATCGCCCAGGCGGGTGATCCCGACCTTGAACGTCTCGTCCATCACGGTTGATACGGGCGCGGCGTCAGGGGCGGCAATGGGCATCGTCAGCGAGTAGCCTTTGACGGGGTAGACCGGCAGGTCCAGCCCAAGCGGCTTGAGCAACGCCGGGGTAAAGCTGCCCATCGCTGCGACATAGGCGTCAGCGACCAGCACGGCGCCCTGCTCCAGCTCGACGCCAGACACGGTCTGCCCCTCTTTGAGGATCCGTTTGATGGCGGCACCATAGCGGAATTCCACACCGAGCTCGACGCAGAGCGCCGCGAGCCGCTGCGTAAACAGATGCGCGTCGCCGGTCTCGTCGCCCGGTAGATACAATCCGCCGACAACCCTGCCCGGCACCCGGGCCAGCGCCGGCTCGACGGCGATGCAGCCGGCCTCGTCGAGCACCTGGTGCGCCACGCCATAGCGCTCGAGCACGTCGGTGTCGGCGCCGACATGATCCAGCTGCGACTGCTTGCGGAACACCTGCAGCGTGCCGCGTTCGCGATGATCGTAGACGATCCCGGTCTCACTGCGCAGCGCCTTCAGCACGTCGCGGCTGTATTCCGCGAGCCGCAGCATCCGCCCCTTGTTGCGCTCATAAGCCTCCTCGGTACAGTTGGCGAGCATGCTTGCCAGCCAGAGATAGAGGCGCGGCTCGACGCGCGGCCACATGACGAGTGGCCGGTGCCGCATCATCAACCATTTCAGCGCCTTGATCGGAATGCCCGGCGCCGCCCAGGGCGCGGCATAGCCCGGCGAGACCTGGCCGGCATTGGCGAAGCTCGTCTCCATGCCCGCGCCAGGCTGCCGATCGACGACGGTCACGCTGTGTCCGGCTTTCGCGAGGTAGTACGCGCTGGTGATGCCGATGACGCCGCCGCCGAGAACCAGGATACGCATGCTGAAGCCTTTCGCGGCCGAATCGCCCTCGCGAGGCGCGTCGATGGCAGCATTTACACTGGGCCGGTCCTTCAGGTCACGCGATGCGGTTCGGCACGCTCAAGCCGTCTTGATGAACCGTATGAACTCGCGCACTTCCTCGCCGAGACGCGCCGCATCGCGGCTCAGGCCGCCACTTTCATCCAGCATGGCGCCGGCCGAGCGATGGAACAGGCTGGCCGACGAGCCGAGATCCGACAGGTTCTGCTCGACGTGCTCGGCGCTGCCGATGGCGGTATCGACCACCACCCGGATATCGTCGGTTGCCAAAGTCTGGATATCGAGGGCATTGGCGATCTCCGCGGACACGGCCTGCATTTCGCCGAACGCCTCCTGCATTCCGGCGACCGTTGCGTCGGTCAGGTTCGAGGCCGCCTGCACCGCGATCAGATAGCGCCCGATCTCGTCAGTCGCGCCGGCGGTCTTCGACGCCAAAATCTTGATCTCGTGCGCGACCACGGCAAAGCCGCGGCCCGCCTCGCCGGCGCGTGCGGCCTCGATCGTGGCGTTCAAGGCGATCAGATTGATCTGGCCGGCCACGGCCCGGATGACGTTGGCGACGTCGCTGATCCGCCGCAGCGTGTCCTTCAACTCGGTGATCGAGCGATCCATCAGGACCGCCCGCGTGTCGACCTTGGCCGAGATCTGCCGGGCCTGCCGCGTCTGGTCGCGGATGGCGGCGATCGCTGTCGACAGCGACAGCGTGGAACGCGCTGCGGATGCGAGGCTGGTCTTCGCGATCGCCGAGGATGTCGCGAGGTAGCCGATCCGGCCGATCGCGGCATCGCTGGTTTCGGCGACCTGCTCGGACCGCTCCCGGATATGCAGGGCCACCGCCTCGACGGCCTGCGTGACTTCGGCGACAGAGGTGGAGAACCGCTCTGCGATGCCATCCATTTCGCCCCGCCGCATCTGCTGTCGCTGAAACTCGGCCTCGCCGCTGTTCTCGTGAAGCCGGGCAATTTCATCGCCGCTGTCTTGAAGCCTCCCGACAGCACGGGCGATGTCGCCGATCTCGTCGGCTCGCCCGATATAGGGGACTGCGAAGCCGAAAAGCCCGTCGCCAAGCTCTGCGATGATCTTGGACAAGGCGCCGAGCGGTTTGGCGATGAGGCGGTGAACCGCGACGAGCACCGCCAGCAGGATGGTCAACAGGGCCAAGCCCGGCACCAGAAGCAGCGACGTGAACTTGTCGAGCTTAACCGCAAAATAAGATCGTTCGGGAATTTGGATGAAGACGTACCAGGGGTTCTTCACGGAACTGAAGCGGATCGCGCTCCACCGCCGCAACGTCTTGATCTGATTGGGACCTTCGGCGATATCGAAGCCGTCGCCGCGCTTGACCGCGGCGAGAGCCGTCTGCAGGAACGGATCCGATGCCCGCGAGATCGCCCGGCCAGCGCCGGGATGCGTCGACATGGCGACCACGCCGCGATCCGACACGACCGAGAACGTCGCTCCTGCTGGCACGACGAGGGACGACAGCGCGTCGCGGATCGCGTCGAGCTTCACGTCGATACCGATCGCCCCGACGATGGCGCCGTCGTTGCCGAGGGGCCGAGAAAACGACGTGACGAGAACGGGATCGCCCCCATCGGCGGCGTCGATCTCGTGAGGCTCGAGCAGGTAGGCTTTTCCAGACGAAGACGGCACGCGGTAAAGATCGGCCGCAAGCATGTCCGGCGAGACCTGGTCGTGGAAGATCTCCATGCCATTCTGATGCCAGTATGTCGTCAAACTGTTGGGGTCGCTCTTGTCTCCGGCAGCCGGAAAGCTTCCCGGCGTCCAGGCGAACCAGGCGCCGTAGACGTCGTTGCCCGCCAGAATGACGTTCTTGAGCAACGCGTCGTAAACGCGGCGATCCTCGATCTTCTCTTCCTTGAGGGCCGTCATGCTGTCGTTGGTGGTTTTGACGATTTCGAACGCATGTTCGAAAACGTCTTGCACCGCGCTGGCTATCGCCGTGGAGGATTGCTGCGCCGCCAAGGCCGCGTCGGCGTCGGCATCGTCGCGAAGCCGTTGCCCTACCAGGATGATGCTCACCGTCATGACACAGGCGGTCACTCCCGCGATGATAAGCGCGAGTTTGATCGCCACGGTCAGGCGATAGGATCTCGGCCGCGTCCCGGCAGGCATCATGCGTAAGACGGATTCGGGCATTCAACGCTCGGAAGACATAAAGACGAAAGGATCGTGGACGACCATCCTTAAGATCTTCGCTCTCCCATGCCGCACAAGCATGAACAAACGTGGCGCGGCAGCGTCGGCAACCGTTTTACCTTCGACCTTGACGCGACCGACGTCACGTCGTGCCGGAACCTCTTTTGCTAATAGTTTCAAGGTGTTCGAGATAGGCCGGCGCGAGCTTGAACTCCTGCGGCAGGTGCCGCTGTGGCGGCGGGCTGCGGAGGCATTCGTCGAGGTACTGGATCGCGGCGGTCATGCCCGCCTGGGAATAGGGCTTTGAAATCAACCCTATGGCGCCCTCATAGTCCTCGGGGACTTTTTTTGCATTGGCTGTCACGAAAA
>NZ_LMUU01000215.1:62396-70040 GCF_009765775.1 Beijerinckia sp. L45 | reverse complement strand
GTCCCCACCACGACATGGCCTTCGTCCTCGAACATCGCCTCAAGCTGCATCAGCAGGATGGCTTCGTCCTCGACGATCAGAATGCGAAGCGGCTCACGCATGGCTCGTCTCCTCGGCAAGGAGCTGGAGGGGCATGGCAATGTCGACGCGCGTCCCCGGATCGTTCGAAAGCCAGGTGACTTCCGCCCTGAGCTGGCGGGCCACCGTCTTGATCAGGCGTCGCCCGAAGCCGGCTTTAGCGGGCTCAGCTTGCCCCGGCGCCATGCCCACTCCGTTATCGGCCACGACGACATTGAGGATATCCTGCGCCCGACGAATTTCGATCGCCAGTTGGCCTGCCCGTCCGAAAGGAAACGCATGCTTCAGCGCGTTGGTGATCAACTCGTTCAGCATCAAAGCGACCGGCGACGCCTGCTCCGAACGAACGTTGATTGGCTCGAGGTCGAGCGCCAAGGCGATATCGTCGCGCCCCGACGCCTTGATCAGCTCGCCTGCGATGTCGCGGATGAAGTCGGCGAGATCGAACTGCTGCACATCGCTCGACTGGTACAGCCGCCGATGGATCGTTCCGATCGACTCGACTCGCTGCAGCATGCCGCGCAAAGAGGCCTGGGCCTCGGGGTCCTTGATCGTACGGGCCTGCATGACGAGCAGCGAAGCGATCATCTGCAGGTTGTTCTTCACCCGATGATCGACTTCGTGGACGAGCATGGTTTTCGCCGCCAGCGCATCCTGCAGATCCTGGGTCCGCCGCGTCACTTCCCGCTCGAGCAGATCCTTCTGGATGCTCACCTGCATCTGCGCCATGACGCGGTCCGTGACATCGAGCTGCGAGGCAAAGAAGAATTGCAGTTCGCCCGAAGCATTGATGACCGGACTCAGATACAGGCCGTTCCAGAACGTGCTGCCATCCTTGCGATAGTTCAGCAGGTCGACGGCGATGTCGACGCGGCCCGCTATGGCGACGCGGATCGCAGTGACAGCGTCCCTGTCGGTGTCAGGCCCCTGCAGGAAGCGGCAGTTCCGACCCATGACCTCGGCACGGCTGTAGCCGGTAAGTCCGAGGAAGGCGGCATTGGCATAAACGATCGGGTTGTCCGGCAGGCGCGGATCCGTGATGATCATCGCCATCCGCGTGGCGCGGACGGCGGCCGCAAACGGGTCGCCTTGCCCCTGCTCGGCATGCAGCCGATCGGTTTCGTGCCAGTCGTGGACGTCGGTCATTGCCGCACCTTTAAGCCCGGTGCGAACACACCTGAGAATGTCTTGAAGGCGCACAACGAGTTCGTCGAAAGAGCGTTCCCGATTGCTGTGGCTACTTAGACGGCAGGCACGTCTCGAAGACGTCTGCCCGATTGCACCGACCCGCAATGGCGGCTCGCACGCCTTGTCTCGCGCGGCCTGACCTATGGCAACGGGGCGCTCAAACCATCGGGACTTCGAATGGTTTGCGCCGCCGATCTCAGCGTGGATATAAGCTTCGTGGCCGCCAGGACTGCCGGCGGGCATTCGCACCTTTCGCTATCGCAACCGAATTAACGGAATAAGCGCGAGAGAGCTTAAAACGGCGGCAGCGACCACGATCATCAGGCCGACTTGGAAGCTCCCGGTCAAAGCGACAAGCCAGCCGATCAACGCGGGCGCACACGCTCCAACGAGATTGCCGATCCCATTGATCACGCCAACACCGGTTGACGTCACCGAAGCAGGGAGCACCTTCATTGCCAACGCATACTGCGGCGGGGCGCCAAAGCCCCAAGCGCCGGCACTCAGCGCTATGATTATTGCCGCAACATGCGGATCGTCGACTAAAGTACCAACGAATAGCAATACGCCAGCCATGAATAGCCCAACGACACAAACAAGAGCCTTATGTCCGGTGCGGTCCGCAATAAAGCCTGACGCCACCTCGGCAAAGAACATCAGAACGAAAGGCAGCGATGAATAGAGCCCCATCTGGCGAAGATTGAAATGTCTGACTTTTTCAAGGTAGGTCGGCAACCAGCCGTTGAGGCCCCAAAGATAGGTCAAAAACCCGGCGCAATAGATTGATAGAAGCCAGACCCGCTTGTCAGAGAGAACAAGACGAACGTCGGCGAGACGAAGGGGTGTCCGGACTGCAGCAACGGGCGCGTCGGAACGATCACGGAGAACAGAAAAAACCAGCGGCATAACAATGATGAGGCTTAGCGCACCCAGCACGTAGAACGAGGCACGCCATCCATAACTTGCAACGAGCCAAATCGTCAGCGGAAAACCGATTGCAGAGCCGATAGGACTTCCCACCATCCAAACGGCGTTCGCACGCCCCTGCTCGCGGGGCGGAAACCAACGTTGTACTGTTTTCGCTATCAGTGAGAACTGCGGTCCTTCGCTAAGGCCGAGGATGACGCGGCAAAACATCATGGCTGCATAGGAACTGCAACTTCCCATCAGCAGCATCATTACCCCCCACAATCCGGCTGCGTATCCTAAAGCTCGGCGCGGTCCCAAAAGATCGCCCAAAAAGCTCAAGAAGATCGCCGATATTGCGTATGCAAGAAGGAAGGCGGTCATGAGAAGACCGAGCATTGCGGGACGAAATCCTGTCCCGATCGCTGCATTAAAGCTCGGATCGGTAAACAGGACTGCGATGCTGATGCGATCAAAGAAACCGGTGACAACTGTCGCAAGCATAACGAAGGCGATGACCCATCGCCACGGCGATGGCGAACGCAGCGCATCGTGCCTCAAGAGATCCTCAGTCGTTTCCAGGTCGGCATTTCCGGCACTTCGAGCAATCACCAAGGACTCTGACATCTGGTATCCTCTTTCCATCATGGTCCGAGCCCGATGAGCACCTCTTCAAGTACGCTCGGATTTGATTTTTGCAAAAAGCTGCCGACGATCTCTAAAGCCGACTCGGAAAGGCGTGCCGTTGTTGCGGGCGTGAAGCACGCATGTTCGCGCTTTTCAAGCATCACAGGACGACAAGTCAATCTGAAGTCTTGGCGCATCTGCACGTCCAAGCTGCAAGCCATATACACCCGGGCACTCTAGTATAATGTCTTGGTGCCATACAATCTGCAAAAACCGTGCCCGCGTGCCGAACCGCGTTTTAAAAGACGGGCTTTCACATGATCCCGGACCAGGGCTCCACGAAAGAACCGCCTTCCAGGCGCCGCCGCAGCTCTCAGCAAAAAGTTCGCGCCATCCTGACGGCCTGGCCTATTGCCAAAAGTCGCAGCGAATTACAGCGTCTTCATCGAGTTGAACAAAACCATTCAATGCCAGATCAATGCGCGCGATCCAAACGGGTCGCCGCGCCATTAAGATCCGACAAGGGCAACCTGCCGCTTGCGCTGCGCCACGATCGCATCGAGACGGCTGTCGTCGAGATGCGGCGTCAGGACAACGTTTTCCTGCTCCTGCGGATCGTTTCGCGCGGTCAGCGCCGTGGCGCCTTCGACGTCGCTGAGGTTGAAAGCCTTGTGCGGGACGAAGGGCGGAATGAAGCAAAACACGCCGGGCTCGATCAGCACTTCCTTCTCGAGGTCTTTGCCGAAGAACAGCGCGATCTTGCCGCTGACGCCGTAGATCGCGGTCTCGAAATCGCGGTGGTAATGCGCCTTCGCCGCGCCGCCCGGCCCGAAGGCGGTGAGGTTCATCGACAGCGCGGTGGTGCCGGCCGACGCCCCGCTGATGCCGAAGAACTGTGGCATGCCCTGCCGCGCCTGGCTCGCCTGCTCCGGACGGACGATCACCACGTCCTTGAAATCGTCGCTCATGGTCCGCTCCTACAGTGTGACGCTGCCGTAAAAGGGCGCCTTGCCCCAGTGATAGATGGTCGGTTTCGACCAGACGTTCTCCAGGCGATAGGGATCGTCTTCGACAAGCCGCTCGGCCGCGGCGTGGTCCGCGACGCTCATGATCCACATCGCCCCGCAGAACGGCTGTCCAGCATCGGGCCGGAGGCCGCCGGCAAGAACGATCGCGCCCTGCTGATGTTCGAGATAGGCAAAATGCGCGGCGCTGACGGCGGCGTCGACGGTGGTCGGGTCCACAGCGTCGTGGAACAGCGCGATGAAGCGGCTCATCGCCCGCCCGTCGCCACGGATTGCGCCACGGCACGCGCCGACATGACGCTCGATTTGCTGGCATAGCCGCGCACGATCTGCTCGCGCTCGCCGCGGCTCAGCACCGCGTCGATGTCGGCAAAACCATCGGGAGCGCGGACCTCGATCGCATCGATCACCGCCTCAGGACCGCCGCCGCGATTGAGCCGGACGATCTCGGAGGTTCCAGGCAAGCGATCCTGTTCGTAGGTTTTCAGTGCCGCGACGGGTTCGTCGTGCGTCGCCAGCGCGTCGGACAAGCAGCGCGCGTCGAGGATTGCCTGCGACGCGCCGTTGCCACCCATCGGATACATCGGATGCGCGGCATCGCCCAGCAGCGTCACGCGACCTTGAGACCAATGAGCGATCGGATCGCGATCGCACATCGGGTACTCCCAGAACGTGCCGGTCGCCGCGACCAGCGCGTCGACGTTGACGGTGTCGATCGTAAATTGCTTCAACAGGGGCGCGAGATCCGCCATCTGGCCAGGTCGCGCCCAGTCCTCGCGACGCGGCGGGGTGGCGCCAAATGGCGCGGTTCGAGCGCAGACGACCCAGTTCGTCAGGCGCGTCTCCGGCGTCGTCCCGGGACCGATGGGATAGCACACGACCTTGGCATCGACGCCGCCGGCAATGAGCATCGACGCACCGCCCTTGAACGTCGCCCAGTCCGCCGCGCCACGCCACATCATCAGACCGCTCCACAGCGGTGGTCCTTCTTGAGGCACAAGGCGCTGGCGCACGACCGAGTGGATGCCATCCGCGCCGACGAGGACATCGCCATGCGCCGCCGTTATCGTGCCGTCCGCGGCGACGACGTCGACCGTCACGCCGTCCGCCGTCTGGCGAAAGGCCTCGAAACGTTGGCCGAGATGGATCGAACCCTCCGGCAAGGTCCGGCAGGCGGCCTCAAAGAGCATCGTCTGCAGCAGCCCGCGATGAACGAAGAATTGCGGAACGGCGTGGCCGGCGAGCATGCCGCGCGGTTCGTCCCACACGCCTTGGCCGCGACGGGTCTCGTAATACATATGCGCGCTGCGCGTCGCGATGGCGTCGAGTTCGGGCAGTAGATCGAGCGCCGCTAGCTGAGCGACCGCATGCGGCATGAGCACGATACCGACGCCGAGGGCGCGGATTTCTTTCGCCTGCTCAAATATCTCGCAGCGCATGCCCTGGCGCTGCAGGAAGAGCGCGGTTGTAAGCCCTCCGATTCCGGCGCCGGCAATTAGAACCTTCATGGCGTACTCCCTGGCGCGGCAGCGTAGCGAGCGCGGTACGATCGTTGGAGTACAGCCGAAAATAGCCTCGAAAGCAATAGCGACTAGCATTCGCTTTTACGTGATTTCCGGAATTTTCATCGTTGCGCCTGTCGCGCCCCGTTCGGCACGTTGCGGCGCGAAAAGCATATCGACGAACATCGTGACGTGCGCGTCGCTGCAGAGCGACGAAGGATGGATCCGGGCACTAAGCGCAAATCCGTCGAAGCTCATGATTATAATATGCGCCATCGTAAGAGCCTTGGATCGCGTAATCTTCGGCGAAGACAACACCCGCATCAGCATGCCGGCAAGCCTGGTTTCAGTCCATTGCAACAAGCCAGGATCGTAGCCGCCGTCCTGTGTAGCCGACGCGAGCGCCTGCATTAGATTGATCGCGAACCCGTTTTCCGCCCGGGGTATCTCCTGCCAGATTGTTGCAATGATCCGGGTGAGCGCCGCTCGCCGGTCTGGCATCACGGAGACAGCACACTCCAGCGCTTCGAGCTTGGCTTTGAACCACGGCGTGTAAACCTCGTAGACGATCTCCAGTTTTGAGCTGAAATAGACATAGACAGACGATGGCGCGACGCCTGCGCGCATGGCGATCTGTGGAATCGTGGCGCTGATATAGCCTTTTTCCACAAACAGTTCGCCTGCGGCATCCAGGATCGCGGTACGTATGGCTTCTTTTTTGATTTGTGCCACGTCATCAACTTGAGTTTGGATCAGAGCGCCTCCAGGACGAACTGATAGCTTGGTGAAATCGTCTTGCGAAAAGATCCTTATCTATTTCGATGACCCTATGGTCGGCTCGGCATAATACCTGCTTTCATGGCCCGCTTTCGTATTCGGGGGGGCCGCGGCCCTCTCTGCGCCCGGAGCTCAAGGAAAGAGCCTCCGCACCGAATCTACTCTGATATGTCTTGAGGATATGACCAATGAGCCGTCGAGTGGAGATTGTTGGAGCGGGTTTTTCGGGTCTCGCATCAGCCTGCGCGTTGCGCATGCGAGGCTGGGACGTTCGAGTTCATGAACGCTCGACAGAGTTGAGGGCAAGCGGTGCTGGCATCTATCTATATGAAAACGGGCTCCGTGTGCTCGAGACTTTCGGTGCCCTCGACCGTATCACTCGCGGCGCCCGTCCCGCGCCCATTCGCGAGATACGTGACCAACAGGATAGGCTGATCTCAACGCATAAATGGGACGACAGCGTCCGCGTCTATTGCGTCGCTCGTCAACTGCTGATTGACAGTCTAGCTGAATCGGCTCGGCAACTCGGTTGTGAGATCGTAACGAGCTCTGAAGCGGCAGGCATTCGCCCAAATGGAGAGCTTTGTTTTACCGATGGGCGCGTGATCGAAGCGGATCTCGTCGTGGCCGCCGATGGCGTCAATTCCAAGATTCGCGACTCTCTTAACCTGCTTGAAACGCGCAGACCGATGTTGGATGGCGCCATCCGCGTTATGATCGATAAGACCAAGGACGATCTGCTTGACGGCAAAACGATCGAATATTGGTCCGGCAGTCGGCGCGTTCTGTACACCCCGTGCAGCCAGAAGGAGATCTACGTCTGCTTGACGATGCTTCATCGTGACACCCCCGCGACGACCGTTCCGCTGAATAAGGATGAATGGAAGCGTTCTTTTCCAAATCTCAGTACACTTATCGATCGGCTCGGGGATGACTGTCGATACGACCGGTTTGAGTGCATCCAGCTCAGGCGCTGGTCACACGACAACGTCGCAGTTCTCGGAGACGCAGCCCATGCGCTTCCCCCCAACATTGGCCAGGGAGCCGGGTGCGGCATGATGAATGCTCTATCGATGTCGATTTATCTTGATCGATATCAGAGCGTTCGCGAGGCTCTTGGAGAATGGGAACGAAGAGAGAGGCCTTTGACGGATCACACGCAAAGGGTATCGGTCATCCTCGGACTTCCCACAAACTGGCCTTCACCACTGCGCGCTCTGTTCTTTCGACTTGTAGCGCGATCGCGGTGGGCAAGCGCGCAGAGGACACGGACAGCGCGACATCGGCCCCTTGGATCAATCGGGAGCACATCCGCTTCGCTCCGAGTGCACTGAAAGCGCCCCAGGCTCCTCGTCGGAGGCCCACAGGCCTGAGGGTCGGTGAGGCGGGCAGCTCATGTCTATGCGGTTCAGGTCCGGAACCCTATGGGATGACCTAACGCGGAGACGATGAGAGGAGCTCGGCTCGCATCGACGGCGACGTCTCATGGCGGATGCGGCAGTGCTGCGAGCAGCTCCCGCGTATACGCATGTGCAGGCTGC
>NZ_LMUU01000215.1:24780-62313 GCF_009765775.1 Beijerinckia sp. L45 | reverse complement strand
GAGATCGTGTGAGACGAAGAGATAGCTCATGCCGAGCGTCGCCTTCAGGTCCGCCAGGAGGTTGAGCACGATCGCCTGGACCGAGACGTCTAGAGCGGCAGTCGGCTCGTCGAGAATGACGAGCTTCGGGCTGAGCGCAATGGCACGGGCAATTCCGACACGGGCTTTCTGGCCGCCGGACAGCTGATGCGGAAATCGGTCGAGAAGGTAGAGCGGCAAACCAACGAGATCCGCCAGTCGCTCGACCTTTTCACGCGCAGCGTCGGCTCGCTTGACGCCGCCGAGGCGATACAAGGGGTCGGCGATAGCGCGGAACGCGGTGTAGCGCGGATTCAGGCTCTCGGTGGCATCCTGGAAGACCATCTGCAGCTTACCGCGATCGGTGTCGCCGGCGAAACGCGAAGCCGGCACGGTAGCGAGTTCGCGACCGTCGAGCACGATGCTGCCGGCGGTGGGGTCGAGCAGCCGCATCACCATCATCGATGTCGTCGACTTGCCGCATCCCGACTCGCCGACCAGCCCGACGCTCTCGCCCGATTTGACGTCGAAGCTAATGCCGTCGACCGCGCGGAAGGACCCATAATGCTTGGCGAGGTTTTTGATTTGCAGCAACGGCGCGCCGGCGGGAATCGATACGACCGGAGGTGCGGCTGTCGCGAGCAGATCCCGCAGGCCGATGCCGGCCCGTGGCGTCGCCTTCATCAGCCTCGCGCTATAGGGATGCTCCGGGGCCGCAAAGATCTGTTTCGAGGCGGCCGCCTCGACGACGCGGCCGCGCTCCATGATGATCAGGCGGTCGCAATAGGTCGCGGCGAGGCCGAGATCGTGGGTGATGAGGATCGTCGCCATGTCGCGCGCTCGTCCGAGCTCGACGACCAGGTCCATCACCGCCTTCTGCGTGGTGACGTCGAGCCCGGTCGTCGGCTCGTCGGCGATCAGCAGCTTCGGGCGGCATGCCAGCGCGATGGCGATCACGACGCGCTGGCACATGCCACCGGAAAGCTGGAACGGAAAGGCATCGACCCGCTCCTCAGGCTTCGTGATGCGCACGAGCCGCAACGCTTCGATCGCCCTCTCGCGCGCGGTGGCCGCACTTGCCTGATCATGGCGGATCAGCACGTCGGCAATCTGGCGTCCGACGGTGCGGATCGGGTTGAGACTGGCGCGCGGGTTTTGGAAGATCATCGAAATCTGCGAGCCGCGCACCGTCTGCATCGCCGGCTCGGACGCCTTGGTGAGATCGCGGCCGTCGAAGGAGATCGTGCCGTGCGTGATCCGCCCGGCGCGATCGAGAATCTTCATCACGGCGTAAGAGGTGACTGACTTGCCGCTGCCGGACTCCCCGACGACGCCGATCGTCTCGCCGCGCCTGACCTGAAACGAGATCGTGTCGACCGCACGCACGGCGCCGTTGCGCGTGGTGAACTCGACGACTAGATCGTCGATGTCGAGCAATGCACCGGTGACCGGTGACGGTGGAAGGCTTGCGGCCAACGCCATCACGTGCGCCTTTGCGGATCGACGAGATCGCGGAGGCCATCGCCGAGCAGGTTGAAGGTGAAGACCGCGAGCATCAGCGCCAGCCCTGGGAAGATCGCGAGCCACCATTCGCCCGAAACGATGTTGTTGGCCCCCTCGGCGACCATGATGCCCCATTCCGCTGCCGGCGGACGCACGCCGAGTCCGATGAACGACAGGCCGGCGGCGTTCAAAATCGCCCAGCCCAGATTGAGCGAGATCTGCACCATCATCGGGGGCAGGATATTGGGGAACACCTGCGTCGCCAGGATGCGCGGGCCACTGTTGCCCGAGAGCCGGGCGGCCATGACGAAACCAGCCTCGCGGCGGATCATGACTTCGGTCCGCGCAAGACGCGCATAGAACGGCAGGTTCACGATTGCGGTGGCGTAGACGACGTTGGCGACGTTGTTGCCGAGCGCCGCGACGATACCCATCGCCAGCACGAAGAGCGGAAACGCCATGATCGTATCGATCAGCCGCCCCGAGATCCGGTCGAACCAACCGCCATAGAAGCCCGCGATCGAGCCGATCAAGCAGCCGCCGAGGAAGGAAAGCGCAACCGCACTGACGGATATCAGCAGATCGAGCCGCGTCGCGACGATGACGCGCGAGAAGACGTCGCGGCCGACGCTGTCGGTTCCGAACCAATGGGTCGTCGACGGCGGCTTCAAGGCCTCCGCGGCGTTGCTGGCGAATGGCGAGAACGGCACGAGGCTCGGCCCGAGCACGGCAACCAGCACGAGAAGAATCAACAGTGAGAAAGCGGCCAGCGTCAGCGGATTGCCGCCCAGCACATGGACGAGATGGCGCCAATTCCGTTTGATGGCGCTGTCGCGCGCTGCGGTAACGGCGCTCACGCCGGCACGCTCAAGCGCGGATCAACGAGGGTGTAGATCACGTCGACGAGGAGGTTGAGAGCCACGAAAAGGATCGCCATCGTGAGGACGAAGCCCTGCACGGCCGCGTAGTCCGAGCTGACGAGGGCATCGACCGCAAAGGACCCGATGCCGGGCCAAGAGAACACCTTCTCGACAAGGACGTTGGCGCCGAGCACGAACGAAAATACCATGCCGAGCGTGGTGATGACCGGCAGGACCGCGTTGCCGAAGGCGTAGGTGAACAGCACCTTGCGGCGCGAGAGGCCAGCCGCGCGCGCCGTGCGGATGAAGTCGCTGGCCAGCACCTGCAGCATCGAGGCCCGCGTCATCCGCGCGATGGGCGCAAGCGTGAACAGGGCGAGTGTCACGGCTGGCAACACAAGCTGTGCCACTGACGCCTTGAAGATCTCGAAATCGCCGGCGAGCAAGGCATCGATGGTGAAGAAGCCGGTGATTGCCGCCGGGCTCGCATAGAGGATATCGAGCCGCCCCATCGGAGCCGGCGACCAGCCGAGCTGGTAGTAGAAAATATAAACAAGTGCGAGACCAGTGAAGAAGGTTGGCAGCGAGACACCCAACGTCACGACGAACCGGCAGAGATGGTCGACCCAGCTGTCGGGGCGCGTCGCGGCGAGGATGCCGAGCGGCACTGCGATCGCGATGGCGACGATCAGCGCGACGAGAGTCAGCTCCAGCGACGCCGGCAGCCGCGCCATCAGCTCGTGACCGACGCTCTGTCCGGTGGAGATCGACTGACCGAGATCGCCGTGAAGCAGATCGCGGACGTAGACCACGAACTGTACCGGCAGGCTGCGATCGAGGCCGAGGTTATGGCGGATCTGCGCGATGCTCTCGGCGTCGGCGGTCGGCCCGGCGAAATAGGCCGCTGGGTCTCCCGGAAGTGCGCGGGTCAGCAGAAACGTGATGATCACGATGCCGACGAGGGCCGGTACCGCGTGGAGAATCCGCTGACCCACAAGTAGCAGCTTGCTTCGCGGGCCGCTCATCAGGTCAGCTTCAGCGTTCGCGCATCAACGCCGCGGTGGAACCAGGACTCGTAGCCCGACACCTTCTTCGCCATGGCCGACGACAGCGCCGGCTGCCACAGCGGTATGCGCGGCACGTCTTCGATGGCGATCGCAATCATGCGCTTGACCGCCGGCGCATAGGCCGGGTCGTTCAGGGCCATCGGCATCGTCTTCGCCACCAACGCCGCCATCTCAGGATTGTCATATTGAGCAGGGTTGAACAACGTGCCCTTGGTATAGGTGTAGAAGAAGTAATAGTCCGGCGTGTCGAGCCAGCCGCCGAAGCCGTCGATGATCATGGGAAACTTCTTTTGCACCAGCGCCAGCGTCCGCCAGTTGGCGCCGGGGATGCGGTCGATCGTGCAGGTAATGCCGATCTTCCCGAGGCTCTCCTGCACCAGCAGAGCTGACGGCTCGCTCCATTCGGCGGTGCTGAGATCGATGGATATCGGAACCGTGAAGCCATCCTTGTACGCGGTCTCGGCCAGGAGTGCCTTTGCCTTGTCCAGATCGGTTTTGTAGGGAAAGGCGGCCGGCCAGACCGCGCTGTCGGGCACGCCAGGGGCGCCAAACATGGCCTTGCCCTGGCCGAAGGCCGCCTGCTCGAAGATCTGCTGATAAGGCACGGCCCAGGCCACGGCCTGGCGCACCTTGCGGTCCTGGAACGGCGGAAACGTCACGTTGAGGCTGATGACGTTTTCGACGTTGACGATGGGCCAGCTTGCGACCTTGAGCTTCGGGCTTGCCTTGAGCTCTTGCGCGTCCTTGCCGCCGATGTCGAAGTCGATATGGATGTCGCCGCGCTCGACAAGAGCCCTGCGCGTGGACTTGCTCGGGATCTCACGGATGATCGCGCGGCGGATCGCGGGGACGGAGCCCCCTTTCCAATGATCGTTTCGGATATAGACGAGCTGCTGGCCCGGGTCCCAACGCTCGACATGGAAGGCGCCCGATCCGGCCGTGTTGCGATGCGTGTATTCGGCGCCCCACGGATCGGCCGCGGTGACATGCGCCTTCACAACTTTGGAATTGTAGATGATCGCCAGGGGAACTGCAAAGTCCGGCAGCGACAGCTTTGACCCGACCGGAAAGGTCACCTTGATGGTATGCGGATCGATCACGGAAAACTGTTCCGGCTTGGTCATCTTGCCGATGCCGAACTGCTGCGTCGGGAAGCCGCCGATCGAGACCGCGCGATCGAAAGACCATTTGACGTCATCCGCCGTCACCGGCGTGCCATCGGTAAAGACCGCGTCGGGCTTGAGCTTGAAGACGACCGAAAGCCCGTCCGGCGCGACGTCCCAGCTTTCCGCCAGTTCGCCGCGAAGCTTCGCGTAATCGGAGTGGGTGCCGTAGATGTCGTCGACGGTCCCTTGAGCCAGCAGGCGATCATAGGCATTGATGGCCACCTGATAGGCTGGCCGGTTGCTGCCTGAGCGCTGGATATCGAGACTGTTGATCGTGTCGCCGATGGCGATGACGATCGTGTCGTCTTCTGCCGCCGCGCCCCCTCTTACGTCCAGGAGGCCAGCCGCCCCCGAAACCACGACGGCGTTCAAAAATGTCCTGCGGTCCATGCAATCTCCTGATCAGGGAGCATTATGCAAATCGAGGGCCTCGCGGCGAGGCGCGTCGGCGGAAACCCAGTTGCGTGGGCTGACGGTATGGCGGGGCGTCCCGAACTGACGAGGTGAAAGGGAAGCGATTTGTCTCGCATGCCGATCAGGATGAGGCTTGGATGCCCTCGTGCACGGCTTTTTTCTTACGCAGGCTATTACCGATGGATGTCGAACAGATTTTGGTCGATCACTGGCTTCAGCTCTTTCCGCGTAGCGTGATCCGCGTGAGTTCCGATGGTCGACCGAGGCGAAGAGCGAACCCTGGCCACAAGGCCGTGCCATTGCTGACGTAAAGCGTCATCCCCTCGACCAAATAGCGCCCGGAGACGAATCCGCCGTTTCCGTTCGCGACGAGCCGGTCCAGTCCCTTCATTCCGCCATGTGTGTGCCCGGAAAGCTGGAGAGTGACGCCTCGCGCGGCTGCTCGTCTCGCTCCGCGCGGTTGATGATCGAGCAGAATAACGGGTGCCCCGTCAGGGGCGCCGGCGAGCGCCTGTTCGAGGTCGGGCCCCTGCTGCCCGAGCCTCAAGGCGGACCGGTCCGTGACCCCAGCGAGCACGATCCGGGCGTCTCCGCGCGTGAGGACGGCATGCGCATTTTCCAGCATGCGTATCCCCATGCCGCTGAGATGGCTTATCCACGCGGCATAATCGAAAAAATATTCATGGTTGCCCGGAATGCCGTAGACGCCGTCCGGCGCGCGCAGATCGCGCAACGGCTCGACATCGTCGCGGCGCATCGCCACCGAGCCGTCGATAAAGTCGCCCGTTACGACGATGAGGTCCACGCCGGACGCGTTGGCCCGATCGACCACTGCCCTTGCCCAGCGTTCCGTGAACAGGCGGCTGATGTGTAGATCCGTCAGTTGAAGCAACCGATATCCCTCGAAAGCGGGCGGTAGATTGCGGATCGCGACCTCGATGTCTTTCACCGGCGGCACGCGTAAGGCGCTCGCCACGCCGAAGGCGGCGGTAAGAGCAGCCATGCCTGAGATCGCGTAGCGCACGCTGTCGGGGACAACGATCAAATGCTGCCGCGCCAGCATGACCGTCAGCGTGCCAAGGTCGAGCAGGATTTGCAGCGCGGCCAACACCGCAATGGTGCCGAAGCCCCAGTTGAACAGGATGACGATGACCCGCGGAAATTCCGGCGCGAAACGCGACCCCGACGAAAGCCGGCTCCAGAAATGGTATTGCGAGACCAAGAGCAGCAGCAGCGCGATCGCGCCCGTACTCCCGAATGGCAATGACAACGGCCAGAGCCAGCGAACAATTACGATCAAGCTCGGGATCGCCAAGATGAGGTTGAAAATTATGGGTCTCCGTGTCGGGGGCCGCGGCCGCCGAGCCAATCAGTCTGTCGCAGAGTTTCGCCCTACCACCTTTCGATGGCCGCCATCTCTTGTGATTGTAATGTAAAGACCGATTTCTCCGTCAACTGTGCGGCATCTTCTTCAGATTTGTCGATGCGGTTGAAGACTACCGAGCCAGGCGGCGCGAGCGTCCGGCATATTTTCATCTCCAGAAAGCGGCCCGTGCTCTCGTCCCTGATTATGATCGCTGCCGAAGGTCGGAATTGGCGGCAACTGCGCGCTATCGCTTCATCGCATCATAAATTGCCGCACACCCCTGAACCGCAATCACGCAGTCCGGGCCAACCGCGGATGGTTTTCTTTGAGCCGATATTCCAGTCTAGCGATGAGGCGCGACAACTCGTCATGATCTTCTTGCGTCAATTTCGGGCCGGGTGCGCGGACGAAACTGCTCGCGATGGCGCCGCGTCGGCGGATGATTTCCTTGCGCAGAGCCAGGCCGAGGCCAGGCTGCGCCTCGTGGCGGAGCAGTGGCAGGTAGATGTCGAAGACGTCTTCGCCCCCTTCGGGGTCCCCGGCGGCGTAGCGAGCGGTCACCTCGACAAGCATTTCGGGATAGGCAAACCCTGTCATCGCGCCATCGGCGCCGCGCGCCAGCTCTTGCGGCAGGTACAAACCGCCGCTGCCGACGAGAATGCTGATGCGGCGATGCTGGCCGCTCATTGAGCCCTTGCGAAGACGCGTCAGTTTGTTGAACCCGGGGCAATCCTCATGCTTCAGCATGACGACCTGGGGAAATGCATCGATGATGCGGTTGATCGTATCAACAGAAAGATGGACCGTCGTAACGAACGGAAAATCCTGAAGCACGACGGGGACGCCCGCGCCGAGGCCGGCGCAGACCGACGCGAAATAGGAAAACGCCTGCTCTTCCGTGCGGATCGACGCGATCGGCGCGACCATGACGCCGGCTGCACCGGCATCCATCGATGCCGATGCCAACTTGAGAAGGGCTGTCGTTCCCGAACTGCTGACGCCGACGACGACGGGAACCTTGCCAGCGACACGGTCGATGAAGCGTTTCATGACCTGAAGGCTCTCGTCATCCGAGAGCTTGTTGGCTTCGCCCATCATGCCAAGAATGGTCATGCCCGTGACGCCGGAGGCCAGGTAGAAATCGACAAGGCTGTCGATACTGCCCAAGTCGACATCGCCGTCATCGCGAAACGGCGTAGCCGCAATGACGCAGACACCCTTTTCATCTTCCGTAATCAGTCTCGTCATGGGTTGCTTCTCTTAGTTTTTCGCAAAATCATTGCTGGGCGATGAGGGAATGACGGCTAGCGCTCGCCGCGGATCGAAATGTGCCAGGGAATCATGCGGCGCTCGACGATTTCGATGATCCAGAAGAACGCCATGCCCAGCGCGGATAGGACCACGATGGCGGAGAACTGCCGCGTGATGTCGAAGTTGGAGGAGGCAGCCAGGATGACGTAGCCGAGCCCTGCATCAGACCCGACAAATTCCGCAACGACGGCGCCGATCACGGCCAGCACGGCGGCCATCTTCATGCCGGCGAGAATGCTGGGAAGCGCCTGCGGCAGACAAAAGCGAAAGAAGACCTGCCACAGGCTCGCACCCATGGATTGCGCGAGATAGATCATCTGAGGCGGCGTCGAGCGCAGGCCGACGACGGCGTTGATGACTATTGGGAAAAACGCGATCGTGATCACGATCACGACCTTCGGCGTCATGCCGAAGCCGAACCAGGCCAGCATCAAGGGTGCGATCGCCACCTTGGGAACGACTTGCGATCCCACCAGCAGTGGATAAAGCGACTTGTTGAGAATGCGCGAATAGCTGAGCATGATCGCGATCGGCATTCCGATCGCGACGCTGGCCGCAAAGCCGAGCACGACGACCAGGCTTGTTTTCGCCGCATGGGGCACGAAATAGCTCGCGTTGAAAACCAGGTCCTTCATGATGTCGTAGGGCGACGGCAGAAGAAACGCCGGCACTTTGAGGACGCTGCAAGCCAATTGCCAGATAATGATAAGGCCGATGAGGGTCAGCAGGGCATAAGGCGGTTCGTACCGAGTGTACCAGGCCTGCAGTGGCGGGGTGTCGATGGCTTGAACGCTCATGCCTCGTCCTCTTTCAGCACACCCAACGTCTTGAAGATGTCCGTGACGGCCTGGACGTAATGCGCGTAGGCTGGCGTGTCGCGGACCGCGAGCCGGCGGGGCCGCGGGAGTTCGACGTCAATGATGGTCTCGATCTTGCCCGGCCGCGGCGACATGACGACGATGCGGTCGCTGAGGAAGACGGCTTCGGCGATCGAATGCGTGATGAAGACGACGGTCATCGCCCGGTTTGACCACAACCGAAGCAGATCGACCTGCAGCTGGTCTCGCGTCAGGGCATCCAGGGCACCGAACGGTTCGTCCATGACGAGCAGAGGCGGGTTGTGAAGGAGGGCCCGGCAGATCGAGACGCGCTGCCGCATGCCGCCCGACAACTCGTGCGGCATCGCCTCGTGGAAGGCTTCGAGCCCCACCATCTTGAGCAATTCTTCGGCCCGTGCCCTTGCCGCCTTGGGTTCGAGCTTCCGGATCTCGGCCTGAAGGAGAACGTTGGACAAGGCGCTCCGCCATTCGAGCAGCGCATCCTGCTGGAAGACCACGCCGATGTCGGCATTGGGTCCATCGATCGTCTTCCCGCCGATCATAATCGAACCGCTGCTCGCTCGATCGAGACCGGCGAGCAGCATCATCAGCGTGCTCTTGCCGCAACCGCTGGGACCGATGACGGAAACGAACTCGCCTTCCCTAACCTCAAGGTTGACGGCGCTCAGGGCTTGGATCGGGCCCTGTCGTGTTTTGAAGATCTTCGAAACGTTGCGGATGGCGATCGAGCGATCCGTCGATGCCCGGTGCAGGGCATCGAGACTGGTGTGCGTCCCCGCCAATCGGTCCGTTGTAAGCGTTGCATCGTGCAGCATGGTGCTTCCTTCCCGGACGTCGGTCATCGCGACAGCGTCTGCGCCTTGCGAGCAACGAACGTTCCGTCGCCCGGCGCGCCGACCACGGTGACGCCATCCCACACCAGCTTACCTCGCACGAACGTCGCGGCGACGCGGGCACCAAAGGTTTCACCGTCGAAAGGGCTCCAGTTCAATCCGTCATGGGTCTTGGACGCATCGAAGACCCAGTCTTCCAACACGATCACCGCAACGTCGGCGTCGG
Source organism: Beijerinckia sp. L45 (assembly GCF_009765775.1). Classification (GTDB taxonomy): domain Bacteria; phylum Pseudomonadota; class Alphaproteobacteria; order Rhizobiales; family Beijerinckiaceae; genus RH-AL1. Next base: position 52,710 of record NZ_LMUU01000215.1, on the reverse strand, counting down.
CGCCCACCATAAGGCCGCCCTTGCGGGGCCAAAGGCCGAAAAATCGCGCCGGCCCTTCGCACAAGTGACGGGCCGCCAAGGCAACAGCATCTTTGCCTCGCTTGTGCAGGCCGGTGACCAACGCGGGAAGCAACGTCTCCAGCCCCGGAATGCCGGCCGGCGCGTCGAATGAGCATGCGGCCTGCTTGCGGGACAGAGGCCAGGCGCTATGGTCGGACGAGACGAAGGAGACACCGCTGCCGCCAAGCTCTGCCCAAAGCTTTTCGCGGACGCCGCTGCGGATCGGAGGATTGACCTTCATCAGCGCACCGAGCCGCGGCATGTCCGCCGCCGCATCGAAGTGAAGATAGTGCACGCACATCTCGCCGGTCGCGCGGGCGCCCTCGGCCTGATAGCGACGAACGAGTTCGAAGCCGCGCAGCGAGGTCATATGCACGATGTGGACGTGGGCGCCGATTGCGCGCCCCATCTCGAGGAAGGCTGCTGTCGCGACGAGCTCAGCAACTTCCGGTCGGCTCGGATCGTGGCTCTCCGGCCCGGTGGCCTCTCTTTTGCGGAAATCCAGCATCGTCGCGTCGACAATCTCCTGATCCTCGTTGTGCAGCCCCGTCGGAATATCGGTTTCGGCAAGCCGCTTCAAAAGCGCGAGAACGCGGTCGGCCCGGATCTTGGGAAAGCGGGTCGGATGGTTCTCGTAAGACGAGACCTTGAAGGCGCAAGCTCCGGCGTCGATCAGCGTAGGGACTTCCGACAGGTCGCTGTCGTTGGTGATCGTCGCATAAAGCGCGACGTTACAATGCGCGAAGCGGTCCACCGCGGCGATCTTCGTCGCCATCACGGCAAGCGTCGCGACAACGTCCGGTTCATCGTACGGCATATCCACGATCGTGGTGATGCCACCGGCGATCGCGGAGCGCGTCGTCTGTTCCAGGCCGGCGATGCCGAATTGGCTGCCGGCGTGGGTCTGGCCATCGATGACGCCAGGCATGACATAGCAGCCGGACGCGTCGTGAACCTGCCCAGCAGCCGGGGGCGTTCCCGTCCCGATCGCCGCGATCCGGCCGTCCGTGATCGCGATCCAGCCGTCCCGGAGGCAGCCGTTCGGCGTCACGATATGTCCCAGCACCACGAGCGAATAGTCAGCCATTGTCAGCCTTTGTAAGAGCCGCCCGCAGGCAGTCTAAATCGCTTTGATCATGCCGCCGTCGATGCGGATCACCGACCCGGTCACGTAACTGCTCGTCTGGCCCGCAAGAAAGGCGACGACCGACGCAAATTCATCGACTCGCCCGTATCGACCCATCGGGATTGTCGCCAGGGACGCCTTCACCATATCGGCGATGGGCTTGCCGCTTTTCGCAGCGGCAGCCTGATCGAGCTGGGCGACGCGCGGCGTATCGATCCGCCCCGGAAGCACGACGTTGACGGTCACGCCATCCGCGGCGACCTCCAGCGACAGCGTCTTCATCCAGGAGACGACCGAGGAACGCATCGCATTGGAGACGGCAAGCTGCGGGATCGGTTGCACGACGCCGCTCGATGCCAGCGTGATCACGCGGCCCCATTGACGCGCCCGCATGCCTTGAATCGCGAGGCGTGTGATTTCGAAGATGGGAAGAACCATCTTTGCGAACTCGTCGTCCCACGTCTTCGCAGCGACCCCACTTGCAAGGCCGCCGGCGGGACCGCCGCTGTTGTTGACGAGAATATCGATCGGGCCGAAAAACTTTTGCGCCGCATCGAGCACGCGCTCCGGTGTGGTGGGATCCGCGAGATCGGCCACGACATAGGCGGCCCGTCCCGCCTTGCGCTCGTTCAGCGCCGCCGTTTCGGTGGCAAGGCGCTCTTCGCCTCGGCCCATCAGCACCACGTTGGCCCCTTCGGCGCATAGCGCCGTCGCCACGCCGAGGCCGAGGCCCTGGCTGGAGGCAAGCACCAGCGCGCATTTGTTCGTCAAACCAAGATCCATGAAATTCCTTGCGGCCGTCGTTTGGGAGGTCGGTTTTTACCTTTGTAGTATGGTGTGCCTCACGCCGCGGACGCGCGCGCCCGGAGTATGGCGCTCGCATCGGCTGTACGCGCGCGCGGCAGGAACCGCCCGAACCCTTTGGTGCCGCTCACGGTCCTGCCATCCCAGACCTGCGTGCCGCGCACGAAGGTCGCGACGACGGCAGCGCTCATCTCCATGCCGTCGAAAGGGCTCCAGTTGACCCCGTCATGGGCCTTCGCGGAGTCGTAGACGAACGGCGTCGGATCCATCACGGCGAAATCGGCGTCGGCGCCGACGGCGATCGCACCTTTCTTCGGCCAGAGCCCGAACAGCTTGGCCGGTCGTTCCGCCATCACGGACGCCATCATCGACGGCGCATCCATGCCGTGAGCTTGAAGCCCGGTGAACAGCACCGGCATCAGGGACTCGATTCCGGGAACGCCGGGACCGGCCTCGAAGATGGTTCCGGACAGCTTGTTCTCGAGCGACATCGTCGAATGATCGGACGAGACGCATTCGACCCGGCCCGCCCTGATCTGCTCCCACAATGCGTCCCGGGCGCCCGCGCGGATCGGCGGATTCACTTTGATCAGCGCGCCAAGCGTCTCGCCATGAATGTCGGGATCGAAGATGAGATAATGAACGCAAATTTCGCCGGTCGTCGCAAAGCCTTCCTGCTTGTAACGCTCGAGCAGTTCGAAGCCCCGCGGTGTCGAAATATGCACGATATGCGCTTGCGCGCCGGTATGCGCCGCAAGCTCGAGAAAAAGCGCCGTCGCCGCGAGTTCCGCGGCCTCCGGGCGGCAACTTGAATGAACTTTCAGCGAACTCTCGCCGGTCGCGCGCATCCGTTCCGTGTTGAAGCGGACGATCTCCTGGTCTTCATTGTGAATGCCAAGGGGCAGGCCCAATTCCGCCGCCACCTGCAACATGGCGAGTTGCTGTTCGGCCGGAATGCGTGGAAACCGCGTCGGATGGCTTTCGCAGACGGAAATCTTGAAGGCACAGACACCGGCCTCCGCGAGGTCGTACATCGCGTCCGTCGCCTGATGCGGCGCCAGCGTCCCATATAAGGCGACGTCGCAGTAGGAGAGGCTTTCGACGGCAGCCACCTTGGCATCGAACAGGGCTAGCGTGCTCAGCGGGGTCGGATGATCGAAGGGCATCTCGATCATCGTTGTGACACCGCCGCAGATTGCGGCGCGGCTTGTCGGTTCGAGGCCGGGAAGCCCGAGATAGCTGCCGGCGTGTGTCTGCGCATCGATGCCGCCGGGCAGAATCCATGCGTCACCAAAATCATGAACGACTTTGGCCGCCGGTGCGTCGCCGGTGCCGATGGCAGCGATCGTCTCGCCCCGGACGGCGATCCATCCGCCAAGATGCGTCGTATCCGGGGTGACGACGGCGCCGCGTAAAACCATATCGTACGTCATGATCGGTGCCTTATCGGTTGGTCAGCGGATCGGAGACTCGGCGCGCCACGCCCGGCGCGGTTCGTCCCACGCGGATCGGCATGGCCGCGAATTCGTCGAAGAAGCGGGCAAGGCGCGTTGCCAGCACATCGAGGATGGCGGCGCCGTTTTCCGCGCTCGCGGCGGCGGGGTCGCCGTGGTAGCCGACGTCGTCGCCCTGAAAGATCGGCGGCCAGGCGGCCTTGGCCTCGGCGATCGGATCGGCCGTCTCGCCGGGAAGCACCCAGGGCTGCAGGATCCGCGGCGGAAGATCCCGAATCCGACTCACAATCTTGCTCGTATCGCTCTGCTGTTCGCGACCGACGGCGAGCATCAGCGACGTCTCGAACTCGCAGGCATGGCCGAAGCGCGGCGCTTTGCCTTTCAGCATCGCGATCCATTGCGCATCGGCCGGTGCCCAGTAATCGACGCCCGTCACCGGCACACCATCGGACACGAGTTCGGCGATCTTGGACTTCAGCGGCGCCGAGTTGCCGCCGTGCCCATTGACGAAGACGATGCGGCGGAACCCGGTCTCCGCGAGCGACGCGGCGATGTCGCCCAATACGGCGAGGTAGGTGCCGAGACGCAGGCTGATCGTGCCGGCATGGCTGAGATGGTGCGGCGAAAAACCGTAAGGCAGGGATGGCGCGACCAGCACCCTGGCGGATGTCGTCCGCACGGCCGCGTGACGCGCCACCGCTGTGCTGAGCTTGGCGTCGGTATCGACAGGCAGATGACTTCCGTGCTGCTCGATGGCACCGATCGGCACGACGACGAGGGCGCCGGCATCCCGCGCCTCCGCAATCTCATCACGCGTCAGATCCTGCCAAAGCACGTCAGAGAGATTCGTCATCGTGGGTCCGCTCCGTGGCTCGGCCGCATCATAGATCCAGGACCAGCCGCTCGCCGATGCACCCGGAGCAGCAGATCATCATTTTCGCGTTCGACGCCCGTTCGCGCTTCGACAAGACGGCATCGCGATGATCCGGCACGCCGTCCAGAACGAAGGTCTCGCACGTGCCGCAGACGCCCTGCATGCAGGATCGCGGTGTGTTCAAGCCCGCCGCAAGCAGGGTTTCCAGGATAGTCTGGTCGGGCGGCACGAAAATCGTCCTGCCGCTCTTGGCCAAGACCACGTCGAACCCGCCGCGCGCAGGAGCCGCGTCGGCGGCAAAGCGCTCGATATGGACGAACGCGCGGTCGCGGTCCGCCGTTGCGGTTTCGAAGGCCTTGAGCATGCCGGACGGACCGCAGCAATAAAAATGCGTGGGAGCCGGCTGAGCCGCCACGATGCCGGCAATGTCGAGTGTGGTTTGGCCAGGCTCCTGATCGAAGGCCACGATGACGCGGTCCGGATACGCACGCATCAGATCGCGGACGCCGTCCAGAAGCGCCGCCTTGGACTCGGCTCGCGCAGCATAGAACAAGGCCCAGGATCTCTGCAGGGCCTCCAGGCGGCGGACCATCGACCAGATCGGCGTGATGCCGATCCCACCGGCGATCAGAACGCTATGCGCGCCAGTCTCGACAAGCGGGAACGTATTGGCAGGATACGAAACCGTAATCCGGTCGCCCGGTCGCAGCGTGTCGCACATGAAAGCCGAGCCGCCCCGGCTCGCCGGGTCACGGGCAACCGCTATGACATAGCGGTGCTTCTCGTCCGGCGTGCTGATCAGCGAATAGCTTCGCTCGATGCCGCCAGGCATCAGCACATCGATGTGGGCGCCAGCTGTGAAAGCAGGCAGGGCTCCGCCATCGCACGATCGCAGCTCGAACGAATAGATGCCGTCGGCTTCCACGGCGATCGCTCGGACTTGAACGTCGAGAACGGCCCGACCCGGCGGAGGCGCGGTCACGACCGCGCCGCCGTGCAAGCGCCACGACTGCGAAGCCGCAAAGGATGGACGTTAAACTTTGGAGTGCTCGCCATCAGGGACTGTTACTCGGCGGCCTTCAGGCCGTGCAGCGGGCCGACGGCAGAGTTCATCGCGTTCTCATAGGCATCGAGCCAGTCGGTGCCCTTCTGCACGACGATATCGCCGCCACGCGCATCACGGCACAGATGCGGCTCCTCGACGATGCGCGGCAGCTTTCCGGTGTCGCGATAATCGATCGCGGCCTTGAGCAGGGCGCGGCGCGTCAGCATGACCATCCGATCACTCGAGGCGAGATGCTCGAGGCTGCGATCAACGATGGCGCCCATGCTTTCCTGGATCGCCTGATCCTGCATCGTAATGCCGACGATGCCGGTATAGCTGGAACCGTTACGCTGCATTTCGCGGTCGAGGTAATAGTCGTTGGCGCGGCTGGCCGTTGGCCGCCAGCGCCCCATCCAGTCGTCGGTGCGCGGACGATAGTCGAGGGGACGTGACAATCCCGGGACTTCCGTCCCGTCCCGATAGTACAGGGTCGTGTCCTTGCCGGTGCCGCGATAGACGTCGATGTTGAAGATCATCGTGTGTTCGTCGTCGATCGGCACCCAAGCGTTGGCCGAGACGTTGTTGGCCAGCATGTCGCTGGGATAGGTGACCCAGAACGGAAAGATGAACGACGCGAAGCGATGGTGCTCTTTGTTCTCGTCGGCGTCGCGCTGTGCCGAATACATCGTCCCGTAATCGGTCTCCGTGACGTTGATGATGGGGTCCTTGTTGATTACGGTGTAGCGGGCGGGATCGTTCAGATCGATCTGTTCGCCGTCGACCTTTCCAACATGCAGGAAACCGACGTGGGACGTATCGACGTCGCCTTCGAGCGCCTGCAACCAGTTGCAGTCACGCTGGGTCAGCGCGATGCCCTTGTCCTTGGTATCGACCATGGTCGGCTCGAGATCGGGAAGCGGCGGCGCTACTTCTTTTTCGCCCATGTAGAGGAATACGAGGCCGCCGCGTTCGGTGACCTGATAGGCATAGGCCTTGGTGCCGGCGGGATAGCGGTTCTTGTCCGGCACGTTCGGCTGATCGAGGCAATTGCCATCGACGTCGAACTTCCAGCCATGATAGGCGCAGCGAATCCCGCCCTCTTCATTCCGGCCGAAGAACAGCGACGCGCAGCGGTGCGGGCACCGATGGTCGAAGATCCCGACGCGGCCCGCGGTGTCGCGAAACGCGATCAGCTTTTCGCCAAGCAGCATCAAGCGCGTCGGATCGCCGTCGGCGATGAGCTCGGACGACAAGCATGCCGGAATCCAGAACTGGCGCATCAGGTTGCCCATCGGCGTGCCGCGTCCGACCCGGGTAAGGATCACGTTTTCCTCGGCAGAAATCATCGTCGTCTCCCGTTGAAGGCCGGGCACGGAGCAAATCTCAAACTCGCATCCGCGCGCAATTTGTCTGGTATACCAAATGAATCCAAGTGCGCATCTACCTCTTGGGATCGGGACGAGCACGTCTTACGACACCCATGTCGGCGCCGGAGACTCATTGCGAACAGCGGCCCGTCAACTGGCGAAGAATTGCCCGGTGTAGATGTCGGCAGGCTTCATGCCGACGCGCATACCGAAATATTTCTCCTGGATCGCGATCGTTTGGATCAGATCCTTTTCCGCCACCCAGCCGTAAAGCTTGCCGGCACTGTCATCGGTGTGGAGGTAGCGCGGCAGCGCCGCCATTTCGATGGCAAGAATCTTCGGATCCGTCTCCGGGTTTGCTTCATGAACCGCAGCGACGCCGGCAGCCGGGTCGTTCGCAACGTCGGCCGCGCCCTTGATGGTCGCGAGAAGGAACCGCTTGATCATGTCGGGCTTCTTCTCGGCCGTATCCTTTGAAGCAAAAACGCCGGTGCCAAGCGTGTTGATTCCATAGTCCGAAAACATCATCGGCGGATTGATCGGCTTGATCGCGTTGACCTTCGTGCCGTCGGGCGTTGCCCATGCGGCGATGAAGTCGACATCGCCGTTGACCAGGGACGTCAGCGACGCCGCGTGGTTGATCGAGACCTTCTTGATCTTCGACATGTCGAGCTTGTTCACTTCCGCGAAGGCATCGAACAGACGCTGCGCCTGATCGCCCGGCACAGCGCCATAGCTTTTGCCTTCGAGATCCTTCGGTTTCAGCAGGCCGGATCCCTTGAGCGAAATCACCGACTCCGGTGCACGCTGCATGATCCCGGCAACGCCGATGACCGGCACGCCCTTCGAGGTGGCAAGGGCAAGGGCGGAAAGGCTGGCCAATCCGAGTGTGTGATTTCCGGCAGCGAGCAGTTGCAATGTCGAGCCGCTGCCCTGTCCGTTGAGAAGCTCGACGTCGAGTCCACGATCCTTGTAGTAGCCACGAGCCTTCGCAACGAATAGGGCCGAATGATACGCGCCGGGAAGCCAATCCAGCCGAATGCTGACTTTTTCAAGATCCGCAGCGAATGCGCTCGTCCGTCCCAGAAGCGGCAGGGTCACTGCAGCCCCTAGCAGGCCGCGCCGCGACATACCGAGTGAATGATCTATGCGGGTCATGTTCTTACCCCTGCTTGCATCAGCGGATCCGTCCCGCCGAACACGTCGGCCCGTGCGCCGTATTCAGTTGGTATGCAAGCTGTAGACCAGGCCGGAAAATGCTCGGCGACTCCCTTGATGCACGACAGCCGCACCTCGATCCCGAACGCCTCTCTAGACGGCTGAAATCGGTATATTTATAGGATACGCTTGGCGTTTCGCCCGGATGGGTTGAGGCCTGCGTGGTCGGGATTTTGTTGCGATGCCACGCCTTGGAGCATGAATGTGAGTGTCGATTACCCGGATACAAAAGCCGGGAAGCAAGGCAGCCTGAGCAATCAGGCGTACGAGAGCCTGCTCCTCCTGCTTCTTGCGGGCGATCTCGCGCCCGGTACTGTCCTCCAAGAACGCCGCCTTGCAGAAAATCTAGGCATTTCCCGAACGCCCGTGCGGGAAGCTCTGGCGAAACTCGAAGCCCAAGGCCTTGTCACGTCGCGCGACACCCGATCGCCGATTGTCTGCAAAATCGCCGTGCAGGATTTTATCGAGATCCTCAAAGTGAGAAAGCTGCTGGAAGTCGAAGCCGCCGGGATCGCCGCAGAGCGCGGCATCGATCAGAAGGCAGCCAAACAGGCGCGAGACGCCATTGCGACGCTCGTAAGCGCGGCGCAACCATCTCCCTCAGATCACTGGGCTGTTGACGACCTCGTGCACGGCATGATCTCGGAAGCGGCGCAAAACAGGTTTATGGCGACTACGCTCCTCGACTTGAGGCGCCGGACCCACATCTTCGACACCCGCCAGATTCCCGAGCGTCTGGCGCCGGGCGCTGCCGAGCACCTTGCGATCGTAGATGCGGTTACGGCCGGCGATGCCGCTGGCGCCCGTCGATGCATGGCGGAGCATCTGGACAATGTGCGAGCGTCCATCGTCGACCGCATTGTCGCGATAAAGCAATCCGTTTGACACGATGAGCGTCGCTGTCGTGCTGGATCATGAAAACGTTCGATTGAACGAAACCGCGAGCCTGCGGCATACTTCGGGTATGGCCCAAGGATATGCTGCAGAACTAGGCGCCGCTGGCGTTTGTGAGAATAAGGCCTGACCGGATGGCGAATAAAGACAGAAGGCACGCCCGATGAGCATCGCCGCGAAAGACACACGCGGGTTCAAGCTGTCCGCTATCGCTGCGGTTGCTCCAAGCATGGCCGATCGCGCCTACAATTATGTCGTGGAACGTCTGTCCGACGGCACGCTGCGTGGTGGCGACGCCATTCAGGAGAGCCGGCTCGCTGAAAGCCTGAATCTGTCGCGAACCCCGATCCGCGATGCCTTGGGCCGTTTGGAGGGCGAGGGACTGCTCGTACGCGCAGGACGGGCTCTTACTGTGCGGACGGTGACGATCCGGGAATTTCTCGACATGCTGCAGGTGCGGCGTCTGCTCGAGCCGGAGGCCGCGTGGCTCGCCTGCGGTAAGATTAAATCAAGCGTCCTCGAAACCTTTAGGGATCGCGTAACGCAGGCGCCCGAATTACCGCACAGCATCAATGCTTGGGCTCTCGATGAAGATATTCATCTTGCGGTGGTCGACGCTCTCCACAACGACTATCTTGCCGATCTGGTCCGCAATCTCCGGCGCCGCACGCGCCTATTCGAATTGACCGAGTTTCCCGGAAAGAGCCAATCCGCAAAGACAGAACACTTACGCCTGATCGACGCCCTGCTCGGTAATGATCCGGAAGGGGCGAAACGCGCCATGTTCGAACATCTTGATGGTCTTAGAACCAACGTTATCGAACATTTAAGAGATCTCTGAGGCTATGCTGCAAGGCGCTCGACGGGCAGGCCAAGCAATTAAATCGAGGATTGAGATCGCCGCACGGGATGGTCACGGCCCGGCGAGTGCCTGTCCTATGCTTCACGATTTCGGTTGAACAGCAGTTGGACGCGATTACGCCTGATGGCCTGTCTATGGCTGAAAGCGGTCGGACTGCTTTAGAGCGCCGATGCGTGGGAGCGGTCGTTCTTAGTGGGCCGTCCGTGGAGCAGTCATGCCGCCTCGGACTGTCCTACTTCATCGCACCACTTGAACGACCACATCGCCGTGGGGGATGTCCAAGGGCATGGGCGCCGACGCGATCGACGAGGAACGCGCCCTACTGTTCTCACTTACCGGGTGGCGCTGCCCGCCTCACATGGCGCAGTCGCCTGGACCGATGCTACTCTCTCCGTCGCATGATCCGCGAGGTTCGCCGCGTGCTATCATTGAGCCAACTCTCATCGCACAAGGATCCAATCGATGCGACTCACCATCTCAACCGCGATCGCCGTCTTCTGCCTGCTTGCCAACGTCGCCTATGCCAGCGCCGGCTGGAGCGATGCGCAAACGATCGGCTACCTCGTTTCTTCAGACGACGGGCAGATCGAAATGAGCAAAATTATCCAAGCCAAATCGCAGAATGCGGACGTCAAAGATTTCGCAACCCACATGATCAAGATGCACGTCGATCGAACGGCAGAACTGCTCGCGATCGCCAAGAAGAGTGGCGTTCGGGCCGCCGGCAGCGACGACAGCAGCAAACTCGAAGCGACCCTAAAAAACGACATCGCAGCTCTCAACGCGGCCAAGGTCGCGGACATCGACAAAGAATTCCTCGGTCAGGAAGTGGATCACCATCGTAGCGTGATTCAGCAACTCACCGCGGTTCTTCAGCCGGCGGCAGAGGGTGCGGAACTCAAGAAGGTGCTCGGCGACATGCGCGCGCGGGTGCCCGCGAACTTGACGAAAGCGCAGCAGCTCTTGGCTAAAGTCAACTGAACTCAGGAAAGAAAGCGCCAGGCCGGCTTCAAAGGTGCGTACGCTGGATCATACTGTTCCCTGCACGCCCCTGCCCAAGCGGATCAAGCCGCGCCTGGCGACGCCCTCCGGCAAGCCGCCCGGGATCGACAGCTGGGTCCGTGAGATCAAGTGGGAGGATTCCTGCTTCTCGGCCGATGTCGTCTACTGCATCGTGACGATCCGCATCCGCAGCGGTCACGACGCGGCATCTCGGCTCGTCGACAGCTTTGAGCACCGGCGAGCGCGTATCACCCTCTCATTGATCTAATCAGAGGCCGCGTCATTCTCCCGCGCCTGTTTCCGTGTCGTCCATCATCTGTTTGACGGCATCCGCCAATTTGCCCATTCCCGCTTCGTCGACGGCCCAATCCGCGAACCGTTCCAGCAAGGTGGCGAACGTCACCAGTTCTTGCTCGTCCCACCGCGCAAGTGACCCTGCGAAAATCCGCCATTTGGTCTGGCGCACCGCTGACACGAAACGCTCGCCTTTGGCGGTGAGCTTAAGGCAAATGCGTCGGGCATCGAGTTGCGACGCAACGCGGAAGGCGTAGCCACGCTCAATGATATCGGCGGAAAGGCGGCTGGCACGGGACGGGTCGATGCCGAGGCGTTCGGCGACGACACCGACCGTCACCTCGTCCTCCGACGTATTACCGACTGACGGATTCTGCACGATAGCGCTGATCGCATCGAGATGACTCACCTCGAGCGACGGATCTATGCGGGCCACGATCAAGCGCCCGTACTCCCGCCGCTGGATCGAGCGGCGCACCCTGCCCATCACCGCATCTATGGTGGCGACAGCATCGGCTGCGGCTTCGGACAGGCCGCTCTCACGCGCCAAAACCGCGAGGTCCTGATCGCTATGGCAAAGGGTAGGAAACTTGGCGGGCTTGGCCGGCCCGCTGTCACTAATGGTCATGTAAAAGCGCGTTAGCAAAAATACATGTGAATGTCAATCATATGTCGATCTCACATATTTGTATTTGACATATACATGTCGGCAGCACATAATTATTTCCTTATCGGCGAAGGAAATCCATGCCCCTAGAAGCCACCATTCCTCTTGCTACCCCTGCCGAGGCCGGGCCCGACAAGACAACCTTGATCATCTATTTCGGTGCGCTGATTGCCATGTTCATGGCCACCATCGACATGCAGATCGTCGTCACAGCGTTGCCCACCATCGCTGGGGAACTCGGCAACCTTCATTTGTTCGGCTGGGTCGGCGCCGCCTACTTGCTCTCGACCGCTGCCGTCTCGCCGTTCTACGGCAAGCTTGGCGACATGTACGGCCGCAAGAACGTGGTATTGGCGGCGATCGGTCTGTTCCTGTTAGGCTCGTTGGTCTGCGGCACCGCATGGTCGATGGAAAGTCTGATCGCCGCGCGCGTCTTGCAGGGTATCGGCGGCGGCGGCCTGATGGTCTCGGCCTTCGCTATGATAGGCGAACTCTTCGGGCCGCGCGATCGCGCCAGATATCAAGGATACAGTTCGGCGGTCTTCGCACTATCGTCGGTCCTCGGGCCCTTGGCAGGAGGCTATATTACCAGCCTTTTCGGCTGGCGCTGGGTCTTCCTGGTGAACCTGCCAGTCGGAATCGTCGTCCTCGCACTACTGGCGTTCGTCATGCGCGGTCAATCCAGCGCTAGAACGCATAGTATTGATTATCTGGGCGGTTCTCTTCTGGCTGTCGGTACGACTGCTATCGTTTACTGGGGCTACCACGTGCTGGACCCAGCAGGCCCGGACCCGCTCACCTTCGTGCTGCCGGCGGTTGCGTTGGCAGCCATCACCTTGTTCATCGTGGTCGAGCAGCGGGCTGAGGAGCCTGTCGTGCCCCTGCGGCTGTTCAAGAGTTCAACAGTCCCTATCGTCTCAGGTGTATCGCTAATCTCCGGCTCGACCACACTGGGAATGTTCTTTTATTTCGCGCTGTACATGCAGACGTTGACCGGGTTGAGCCCGGCCGCGGTTGGATTCCTGTTCTTGCCGGCTTCCGTAACCTCGATGATCGTCTCGATCTTGGCAGGCCGGGTGATCTCCGCGACGGGTCGCTACAAATGGATGCCGGTAGCGGCGATGGGTATCGGCGGATTGCTGATGCTAGGTTTTCTCCTTGTCGATTTGCACACGCCGAGTTGGGTGTTGGCGGCAATGATGGGCTTGTTCGGTATCAGCATGGGCCTGCAGTTCCAGGTGCTGATCGTGGCGATCCAGGCCGCAGCCCCTCTGCAGGACATCGGCGCGGTGACCTCGCTGGTCACCCAGGCAAGAACCATCGGGGCATCGTTGGGGATGGCGTTGAACGGCGCCGTGATGACCTGGGCGTTGAACCGACAGACAGCCGAGCTTCCCGCCAGTGCTGCCGCGCTGTTGCCGGAAGGACTGACCGGACTGAACCCGCGTCTCGCAGCGAGCCTGCCGGCCACGCTCCGTGAAGCGGTGCTCGGCCACTATTCGTCCGGGTTTAACACGATGTTCGTGTGGGTTGCGGCACTCTACTTCGTCGCCATGGCGCTGACGCTTCTGCTTGAGGATGTCCAGATACCGAAGCGAAGCTAAGCTGGGCATCCGCTGGATCGGAGGGCCATCGTTGTGGGCCGCAAGTAGGTCGATGAGACTGGGCCGAAAACTTCCGCGCAGTGAAGTGGAGTGCGTTTGGCCGGAAGTAGCGTGATCAGCAAAACAGCCGCCTGATCGTCTTGCTCCCAATGACAGATTTCGGCAAGAAAAACGCTGAAACTGCCGGACAGCTTCGCGCCAACTGCCGACGTTCGCCACCCATTCACGCCGCAGGCAGCCGTCCGTCACGAGGAGATCGACAAGCCAATCGGTCAACAGGTTGGCTTTCGACGTTTGCGAGCAACTTCCATCGTCAGAAACCGAGAGATTGAGCCATGCTTCCCACCTCAACTCTAGGAGACCCACAGATGGCTTTGTTGGGCCCCGCCGACCGTTACATGGCGTTGATGACGACCCCAGCGGAAGACATGGTTCAGTAGCCTGGACACCGAAACCGATATCGATTTCCTTTGCTCAAATTCGATCCGAAGCGTGGCACCGCGACTGAGTCCCTGTCGCGGTGCCGGCACGAACTGTCCGGCATTTTCATTCTTTGGAGCAAGACAGGTCAGGATTGCTTTGGAGTCGAGAAGCATGCCAGCGTTCGCTAACCGCCTCCGCAACGTATAAAAGCCTGCACAGGGCAGAAGCACCGCGCTCACCTGTGAAAGCGATCGTTGGCATCGGCCATCATGCGTCAGGGCGGCATCGCATGATCACGCTTACGCAGCCTCGAGCCAGCGCAACGCACGGGCGCATTGATGAAGGTTTGGTGCGTTCCAGCCCTGTGGGCTCGCCAGTTGCATCGTACCCGAACGTCTCGGCGCAACAATTAATTTGGTCTTCGTGTAACTGAAAGCGATTCCACATCGTAATCCTTTGAGAGAACGATTAACCTCGAGGAGGCTGGATTGCGAGAAGGTCTTTATCGAGGAAGCGATGTCGAAGTCCTGCTCTTCTGCAAATGTCGGCTTGCCAATGCTTAGGCCGCAGGGCGAGGATGGGATAGCGCCGCTTCATGGATTGGCGTTCTGTGGCATCGCGGTCATGGCCAAGGCGTCGAAGCCCGGTCGTACTAAGACGCGCCTGTCGCCACCGCTTACGGGCGACGAGGCTGCGCTGTTCAACACGGCGTTTCTCCGCGACATCGCCGCCAACCTGCTGAACGCTGGCCGCGGCGGCTCGATCGCTGGATACATGGCGTATGGCCCTCCCGGTGAGCACGCTTTCTTTGATTTCCTTCCCGCTGGCATCAAAATCTTTGAAGCCTGGCATCCGAATTTCGGCGAATGCCTGTCGGCTACGATCGTCGAGCTCCTGGGCCGCGGGCATGGTGCGGCCTGCGTGCTCAACGCCGACAGCCCCACCCTCCCGCAGGCCTTCCTCCTCGAAGCCGCGCGCGTTCTCGCGGCGCCAGGAGACCGAGCCGTGCTCGGTCCCTCGAACGACGGCGGCTATTACCTTCTCGGCTTGAAGCGGCATCACGCACGCCTTTTCGAGGACATCGCCTGGAGCACGGAGCGCGTCGCCGCGCAGACCTTGGAACGGGCCACCGAGATCGGACTGGCCGTCCACGTGCTGCCGACATGGTACGACGTCGACGATGCAGAAGCGCTCGCGATCCTGCGCGGCGAATTGTTCGACGGCCATGCGTTCGGAATCGGCGATGCGCGGCCTGCGGAAGCACGACACACCCGATCCCTGATCGAGCGCCTGGACCGCGACGCTCGCCTTGCCTTCCGTCTTGGCGACGTTTCTCTGGAACGGTCGAGCGGATGACGCGCTGGTCGCTTGGATGTCTGGCGCTGCTTGCGACTGCGCTGTTCAGCGTCCACGCCGTGCTCGCCAGTTCGCTCTATGCGGAAGAACACATGCCGATCTTCCTCGGCACGTCCGTCGAAGTGGCGATCTATGCCATGGCGGTCTTCGTTTCATTGCGCGATCGCGGCCAGGACGCCGACGCATCGCGACGCGCGCTGATCTTCATCCTCGGCGTGGCCGCGGTCCTGCGGCTGATGCTGCTGTTCGCGGACCCCGTCTCGACCGACATCAACCGCTATGTGTGGGATGGTCGCGTGCAGGCCGCGGGCATCAATCCCTACGAATACATTCCAGCCGATCCGCATCTGGCGTTCCTGCGCGACGACGAGATCTATCCCGAGATCAACCGCGCCGAATACGCGCCGACGATCTATCCGCCGCTCGCCCAGATCGTTTTCTTCCTCGTGACTCGCGTCAGCGAAAGTCTGACAGCGATGAAGGCCGCGATGGTCGGCTTCGAGATGGTGGCCATCTGGGCGATCCTAGGCCTGCTGCGGAGCCGCAGGATCCCGGCGACGCGCGTGTTGCTCTACGCTTGGCATCCGTTGCCGATCTGGGAGTTTTCCGGAAGCGGCCATGTCGATGCGATCGCGGTCGCCTGCGTCATGCTTTCGCTCCTCGCCGCGGATCGGAGGCACCCGATCCTCGCCGGCATCGCGCTCGGCGGAGCCGCGCTCGTCAAATTCTTCCCCGTCGTCGTCGGTCCGGCGCTTTACCGGCGCTGGGATTGGCGCCTTCCGCTTGCCGGCGCCGCGACGATCGCGCTGCTCTATCTTCCCTACATCAGCGCCGGGAAAAAGATTTTCGGATTCCTCGGCGGCTACTCCGACGAGGAGGGTCTGCGCGACGGCTCCGGCCTCTATCTCTGGGTGCTGCTTCGGCACGTTGTCGAGATCCCGCAGTGGGCGTTCGCGCTCTACATGCCGGTCGCGGCCCTGGCTCTCGGTGCGGTTGGACTGATCGTGCTGTTGGCCCGCAAGACCAGTGGGATAAGCGACGGCGCCGACATCGCCGGTGCGTTCCTCATCGTTGGCACCTACACCGTTCTGACCTCGCCGCACTTCGCCTGGTATTTCGCTTGGCTGATCCCGTTCCTCTGCTTCGTCCCGTCCTGGCCCGTCCTCTACCTTACCGGGTCGAGCACACTGCTCTACGTGGCCGGCTGGCCGCCGAGCTTCGCCGGCGCATCGATCTTCTACGGCCCGTTCTTCGTCTTTCTGGCAATCGATCTCGCCCTCCGCGCTCTGACTTTCAAGGATAAGCGTCATGGACATCCTGTCGCCGCCCCGACCATCGGTTGATCCCAAACGATACTTCGAAAGCGTCGCGCCGGAGCGCGCGAAGCGCATGGAACGCGAGCCGGTCTGTCTCTACCTGGAGACGACGAACCGCTGCAATCTGCTTTGTACGACGTGCCCACGCACCTATGTCGAGCTGGAGCCGCCGGCCGATATCAGCTGGGAGCTATTCACGTCCATTGTCGATCAGATCCCGACGCTGCAGCGCGCCGTGCTGCACGGCGTCGGCGAGCCAATGCTCGTCAAGAATCTGCCGCAGATGGTGCGCTATCTCAAGGATCGCGGCGTCTATGTGCTTTTCAACACCAACGGCACGCTGCTGACGGAGCGCAACGGCCGCGCGATGATCGACGCGGGGCTCGACGAGCTGCGCGTTTCGCTCGACGCCTCGAACCCGTCGTCCTATCTCGCCGTGCGCGGCAAGAACTACTTCCACCGCATCCTGCACAACGTGAAAGCGTTCCGCGCTATGCAGGAGCGCGAGGGGCACACGCTGCCGCGCGTCTCCGCCTGGCTGACGGGCCTGAAGGAGACGATCGGCGAGCTTCCGGAGTTCGTCCGCGTCGCCGCGGAGATCGGCGTGAAGGAGGTCTACCTTCAGCGCCTGGTCTTCTTCGAGGATGACGCCATCGGTCTCGCCCGGCCGGACCAGGCGCTCTACGAGCGGATGAATTCAGAAGAGTCCGTCTTCATCGCCGAAGCCGCCGCGTTGGCGGAGTCGCTCGGCATCAGCTTCAGCGCGTCCGGGGCGGCCTCGGAGCCGGGCATGAGCCTCAAGCGCCACGACGACGGGTCGCCTTGGTCGATGTGCCGACGACCGTGGTCGGTAATGTACTTCACGGCGAACGGTCGCGCGCTGCCCTGCTGCATCGCGCCCTTCTCGCAGCGCGGCTACGACAACTATACGCTGGGTGACGCCACCCAGCAGAGCTTGCGCGATATCTGGAACGGCGCGGCCTACACGGACTTCCGCGAAGCGCTGCTCTCCGACAAGCCGCCGACGGCCTGCGCGAGTTGCGGCTTGCGCTGGAGCCTCTGATGCGTCGCCCTATCGTCCTGGCGATCCCGACGCTCAACGAGGAGGCGTCCATAGGGCCTTTGCTCGGGGCTGTTCCGCGCGACGTCGTCGATCAGATCATCGTGGCGGACGGCGGTAGCACGGACGCGACGATCGCCCTCGCCAGGGCGGCTGGCGCGACCGTCATCGAAGCCGGGCGTGGCTATGGCCGCGCCTGTCTCAAGGCAAGCGAAGCCGCACCCGGCGACGCGATCATGGTATTCATGGATGGCGACGGTGCCGATGATCCGGCGATGATCGCTGCCCTCGTCGCGCCGATCCAGGCAGGCGCGCAGGATTTCGTCATCGGATCGCGCGTGACCGGGACCCGCGAACCCGGCAGCATGGGCTGGCATCAAGTCAGTGCCGGAATTGCAGCGGGCCTTGCGATGCGGGCGCTCTATGCGGTTCGCTACACCGACATGTGCGCTTTCCGTGCGATCGGTCGCGACATGCTTTTCGGACTGGCCATGCAGGAGATGACCTACGGCTGGAATTTGGAGATGCAGATGAAGGTGGCGCGCAACAGACTGCGCGTCCTCGAGATCCCGGTCCCCAACCGCTGCCGGACCGGTGGCAAATCCAAGGTCGCCGGCTCCGTTCGCGGCACGTTGCGCGCGGGATCGCGCATCGTTGCGACATTCGTCAGGGTGGCGCGCGAACGCGAGACCGCCTTGTCACCTCAGGAGGCAAAGTCATGACCTTGGACCTTCCGGTCAAATCGCGCGACGGGATAATGAACGCGCCTCTCTTGGAGCGTCACGACCATGACGAGGTCTCGGTATTTCGCCCGGAGAACATGCTGCGTGAGGCGCGGCGTCAGAAGGGTCTGCGCGGAGGGGCTGTCCCGCCCGTGTGCATCCTCGATCCGGATGGCGATATCGTCGAACACGTCAGGCTCATCTGCGGAGCGACGTTGTCCCTCGATTGGGCCTGCTACCACACGGAACTTTGGGAATGGGATGCAGGCGGCATCCGATGTGGGGTCGTTGGCTACGCCGTCGGCGCGGCCTTCGCCGTCCTGGTGGGGGAACAACTGTTCGCGTCCGGCTGCGAGCTGCTGCTGAGCGTCGCTTCCGCCGGACAGATCAAGGATCTGGGGTCGCCGCCCTACCACATCCTGATCGACCGCGCGTTGCGGGACGAGGGTACGAGCTACCACTACCTCCCGCCTGCCGCTTGGATCGGCGCTGACGCCGATCTCATCGCCTTGGCACAAGCCGCGTTCGCGACGTCGCCGCACGTGATCCATCGCGGGGCGACCTGGACGACGGATGCCCCGTTCCGCGAGACGGAGACCGCGATTGCGGCACGGCAGAAGGCGGGAATCGTTGCCGTCGAGATGGAGGCGGCAGCGCTCTACGCCTTTGCCAAGGCTTGCGATCGTCCGGTGCTATGCTTGGCTCATGTCACCAACCAGCTCGGGCGCGTCGAGGGGGACTTCGAGAAGGGCGCCGAGAACGGCGCGCTGGATTCGCTGGACCTAGTGAACCGGTTCGCCAGGGCCTGGCAGGATCGCGTGCAGAGTGCTGCTTTGGCTACTCCGTGAGCCCCCGGTTCGGAATCCTTGGACTCATCCTTCTTAGTGTCGGCCTGAACGCGGCCGCCCAGCTGTTCCTGCGGGTTGCGATGCGTGGTGGCTTGCCGACCGGCCTCTCGCCCTTAGCGATGGTCCTCGACGTCGGGACACGTCCCGGCGTCATCGGCGGCCTGGGCTGCTACGGCCTCAGCCTCTTGCTGTGGATCTATGTCTTGAGCAAAGCCGATGCTTCTTTTGCATACCCGTTCCTTGGGCTCGGTTTTGCCGTGGTGACGGTCGCAGGTTGCACATTGCTGGGTGAGCCGGTGTCGATGCCTAAGATCCTTGGGATACTCATCATAGCCGCCGGCGTAGTGGTCTTGGCCGGCGGTGGCTGATTGGTCATTTGCTTTTGCGGCCGCCCAAGAAGGCAGCATGGCGATGGCAAGTCATAAGGCTGTTACACCTCTCTGCCGGTCGCGCGACATGCGGATGAGAGCCGGTCGCGCGAAGAGTGTTTCGCCGGCCGATTTTTTGAGAAGAGAGCGATTTCTGATCGCCTTGGTGATTCCACCAATGCGGAAAGCGCTCTAATGCGCGGGCTTCGCGAGTTTCATTTCGATCATCGCGCTCGCGTCAAGCGGCTTGCCAGAGGCGCCATCGCAGTCCGGAAGCTTGCCGAGCTCGTCTGGACTGATGCCTTTGGCCTGGATCGCGTAGCCGGTCAGGGCCAACGTATCCGCGGGCACGCAGACGAGATGGGTGCCGAAGCCGAAATGGCCCCCGTAAGTCATAACAAACGTTGGGCCGTCTCCGGTCTGTACGACCTTTGTGACGTGACCGAGAAGATCCTGGCTCTCGACAGGGGCGATCACATCTCTGCCGATCAGATCGCCGACGCGCACGGGTTGCCGGACCTTCCTATCGTCGTCATCATCTTCGTCGCCGGCGTCCGCACCGTCAGGCTTGTCGGTCTGCGTTCCACTGCCCGCTGTCGCCGCGTCGAACCCGGCCGACGCGGCAAGAAAAATCATGGCGCCTGTAACCTGAGGGCCTATCGCGAGCGAAACAACTAGGAGCGCGGGAGACAGGCACTTCAGCGCTTCGCGTAGCGGACTTCTCATCGCGGCGTCTTGCAGATGGGCTATCATGATGTCCTGCATCCTAGTTAGGCCGAGAACGGGTAATGCCGTTTCGGGGCACCGCCATAACCCTCATTCGCGCTGATCGGCTCCAGCGTTACAGGTTTCGACAAACAAGGTGGAGACAGAGCAATGAGTGATGCAGCCATTGTGGATGGCGATTCCATAAGACTGTCGCGATCCAGGCTTCGAAGACTGCACCCCTTGCCGGTGCGCCTGATGCACTGGACCAACGCCGTCGTCATGATCGTCATGATCACGTCCGGCTGGGGAATCTACGACGATTCCGTCATCATCAAGGGGCTTCACTTCAGTGGCACCTACCGCCTCGGCGGTTGGGCGCCCGAGAGCCTGCAGTGGCATTTCGCCGGCATGTGGCTTCTCATGCTCAACGGCCTTGCCTATCTCGTCTACGGCTTCGCCGTCGGACGCTTCCGCGAGCGCCTTCTCCCGATCCGAATAAGCGATATCCTCCACACGATCCGCGACACGCTTCGGTTAAAGTTCGCCCATGACGATATCACGATCTACAACGGCGTGCAGAAGGTTCTCTACATCGTCGCCATCCTTGCCGGCGTGGTACAGGTCGTGACCGGCTTCGCGATCTGGAAGCCCGTTCAGCTGTCTTGGCTCGTCTCGCTGTTCGGTGGTTTCCAAGGCGCACGCATCACCCACTTCGCCGGCATGGCGATCCTCGTCGGTTTCCTTATCGTGCATGTCGCGCTCGCGCTGATCGTGCCGAGGACAATCTGGGCGATGCTGACAGGCGGGCCCCGGCTTCCGAAGGAGCAGAAACCATGATGAAGTCCCTTTTCCGACCTCGCACCGTGCCAGGCAAGCAGGTCCTGGATGATCATCACGCGCTGGTGGCTTCGATCGAACGGCGTGGTTTGTTGCGCGGCGGTCTATCGCTCGGCGCCCTGACGATGCTGACGGGTTGTGACGTCGGTCGTCCGGAAGCCGTAGAATCGGCGCTACAGTCGATCTCTTCGTTCAACGACGGCGTGCAGGCGTTCCTGTTCGATCCCAACAAACTGGCGCCGACCTATCCTGAATCGATGGTCCTCAAACCACCGACCTTCAACGCCTATTATGACGTCGCCGACGTCAAGCCGATCGATGGCGCGTCATGGCGCTTGGAACTCGCGGGATTGATCGCGGACAAAAAACCTTGGAGCGGCGCCCAGATTGCGACGCTGCCTGAGACGGACATGATCATCCGCCATGTCTGCGTGGAAGGTTGGGATTACATCGGCCAATGGTCGGGGGTGAGGCTTCGCACGTTTCTCGAACGCGTCGGGGCAGATCTGAAGGCGCGGTACGTCGTCTTCCAGACCGCCGACAATTATCCCAGCATCATCGACATGGCGACCGCGTTGCATCCTCAGACCCTACTTGCGACCAAATACGCGAAGGAGATCCTGCCCGATCTCTACGGGTATCCGCTGCGCCTGCGGATGGCGACGAAGCTGGGATACAAGAACCCGAAATGGATCACGGCGATCGAAGTCACCAACAGCTACAAGCCCGGTTACTGGGAGCAGAAGGGATTCAACTTTTTCGGCGGAATCTAACGACCCCATTTGCGTCGTTCAGGGAGCCTAGTAGCAAGCACGCCTACGTCGACACTCCCCCAGAAATCCGTGTGTGCGTCGACCAATTCGCAGACAAATGCGGCTTCAGACTACCTTTCAGGCGGAGCGGTCAACCTTCGGGCCGGATACTTTGTGGAGCTTGCGGATGCGGTGGCCGACACCGGTCGGCACTGTCCATAGCGGCCGTACAGCATCATTTGTGTACCTTCGGGAGCGATCTATCGGCGACTGGTTCGATCTTCGCCGTGTGAAGTGATTAGCGGCCATCCAGGCAACTCGCTCGGCTCTTTCTGTCAACTTGAAGGAAGATGGCTCTGCCGCTGACGACGAGCCTTTTGCATAATCGCTACAGCGGCGGCAAGTTATGAAGCGGCTAAGCCAATGCAAACACGACCGGCAAAGCATATACGGTTCGCAATGCCAGGGGGCTGACTTTAAAGAAATCTTTAGTTGCTAGGACGGCTGCTTTTTGCGAGCGTCACTTGTGATTATAGTAAAGGTGTTCCGATGATTAAGCTCCAAGTCGCGTGCGTGATTGTCGGTGTTTGCATCTCTTATCAGGCTGCCTGGGCCGGGACACCGGATTACCTTAATGCAGGCGCTGCTTACGAACGGACGTATCCTCGTGCGCATCGCGAGCCGGGCGTCGCCGCGAACGGACGCTGCGATGGGGTATCCTACGGAACCGGCGCTCGCCGATGCGGCACCGCCACGGGCGGACCCGTCGGCGGCCGCAATTGATGTCTTCCAACACGATACCGGTCATCGCGACCGCTAAATCACTGTGGTCCTGAGCGGATAACGTCAAAAGCTAAGATAAGCTTTGAAGTGTCGACGGGTCGACAGCTGGATGGGTGATCATCGAGGCCGATCTCGTCGAAAACCGGGCGGTTCAGGCCATGTGGCCGGACATGCTGGCTTTGCTTGGCTTGACCTACCGAAGGAAAGGACGAGAGCGAAGACTACGCGATGCGTTTCCATGCAGCGTCGAATTTTACGTAAAGCTGCCTCCCGGCGAATCTGAAGACACCGAGATCCTGGCTCCGCGACAGCCCGACCTGCAGTGTGAGGTCCGTGCCGAAAGGTTCCTGATTTCGGATGCTTCTGCAGCCGCTACCATGCTGGATGACGCTCGCCCGTTGGCGCTGCAACGCTGCTTCGCCGCCTACTTGGCGGCGATGCTTTTACCGCAAACTGTCGGCCTGATACGCGAACTCGCATCGGTTAAGCCGAGCTTCAACAGGTCGCGCGTGATCAAGGGCCGGAGCCCGGTGCCCGTCCATACGGTTATAAGGTTGGGTACTTAGTCTGGGCCTTCGCGCAGGAATCCTACATCGTCTCGATCCTGCAGACGGAAGGCGAAGTTCTGCAAGCAGCTGCCCTGGACCAGCCCACAATCTGATCTTGGACCGTCTCATCGGCAAGAGCGACAGCATCGCGATCGTCAGGCGTCTAAGACGCGATGGGAACCCTCCGCCCGTCGTCGTCATATCCTCGCTCATCTCGGTCGACGACCGGATCGCTGGACTGAACGCTGGCGGCGGCGACTACCTGGTAAGCCGTTCGCGGTGGGTGAGCTGATCGCGCGCGTGGAATCGCTGCAGCGGCGCACGACCGATATACGGGTCATGTTGCTCACCGTCGGCAACCTCACGATGGACGTGGTCGAGCGCACGGTGCTTCGCGGCGGCCGAGCGGTGGCCCTCGCGCCACGCGAGTTCACCCTCCTCGAGTACATGATGCGGGGCCCCGACCAAGTCATCACACGCGCGATGATCCTTGAGGATGCTTGGGACTTCAAGGGTTCGGTCGCTACGAACATCGTAGATGTCCACGTAGGGACCTTGCGGCGTAAGGTCGATACCGAAGGGGAGATGTCCCTGATTAGGAACGTGCGCGGCGTTGGCTTCGCTTTGCGGCCCGATCGTTCTTGATGGCGCACGCCATTGTCATTTTCCGGTCGCCGCGCCGGTCAGTGACCCAATTGCTTGATCAGATCGACAGTCGACACCGGTGTTTCTGCAAGCTGCACCGGCACTGTCCAGCCACCGCCAAGGGCGAGAATCAGGGCAACACTGGTTTGCGACCGGCGGGTGGCGAGCAACAGGCCGGTCCTCTCCGCGTCAAGCGCCGTCGTCTGTGCGGTGACGACGTCGAGGTAGGTGGTCGCGCCGTCGCGATAGAGCGTCAATGACAGATCCAGCACCTTCTTCGCCGCTGCCTCGGCGTCGGCCGTATGCTTGGCTTCGAGCGTAAGCAAGCGATCAAGAGCAAGCGCATCCTCGACCTCCTGGACTGCCTGCAGCACGCGCCCGCGATACTGTGCGACGGCGCCGTCGCGGAACGCCGTGGCGAGTTCGAGCTGCGCCGTCCGCTTCCCACCGTCGAAGATGGGCAGGTTCACGGAGGGCCCGATCGAGAACAACTCATTCTTCAGATCAAGAAGGTGGAAGCCTGTATCCTGTGTGCCGCCGGACAGATTGAGGAAGAAGCGCGGATAGAACGCGGCCTTGGCGACGCCGATCTGCTCGTTCGCGGCGGCGACTGCCCGCTCCGCCGCAGAGATATCGGGGCGGCGCTCCAGCAGCGTCGAGGGCACTGCCGTAGGTCGGCGCGGCGATGCGATCGCAGCCACGGAGACCGGCAGGGTGAACGATGATGCCGGCTTACCCACCAACGTGGCGATCGCATGCTCCAAGAGAGCACGACGCGCAGCAGTGTCGTCGATCAAAGCCTGGGCCGTCGCAAGCTGGGACTGAGCGCGCGCAACGTCTATCGGGGAGGCGATCTTCCCGGCAAGCCGGTTCTGCGTCAGCGTCAGGGCATCCCCGTAGGCTTTGGCGGTATCCCGCAGCAGCCGCGCTTCCCGATCGAGGCCGCGAAGGTTGAGATAATCGCGGGCAAGTTCGGCATGGAGGCTCAACCTCACGCTTTCAAGGACCGCCGCCTCGGCTTGAGCCTGGTCGGCGTTGGCCTTGATCGTATCGCGGACGCGGCCCCAGAGATCGACTTCGTAGCTTGCCTGCACGTCGAGCGTGTTGGCGCCATAATGCGTCGGTTGATCGGCCGAACGCAGCGGCCGGTGATCGGACTGGCGGTTGGTGGTGACGGTGGTGTCCTGCTCCAGCGAAGGATACAGGCCGGCCTGTGCCTGTTCGACGTTGGTGCGGGCCTGCTGATAATTGGCGAGCGCATTCGCGAGGTTCTGATTGGCCTCCTCGATCTGCGGCTCGAGCGCATTAAGGGTAGGGTCCTTGAACGCCGTCCACCACGCACCGCGCGGAAGGTCGTCAGAGGGATGCGCAACACGCCAGCCGGCATCCTCCTTGAACTTAGCGGGAAGATCGACCTTCGGCGGTGCATAGTTCGGGGCGAGATCGCAAGCCGACAGGACGAGCGCCGAGATCAAGACGCCGGCCCATGAGACGGACTTCATTCCGCGGCACCTCGAGAGGCCTGATCACCAATCGACTTGCTGGCATTCTTGCCGTCGACTGTCGCGACCTGTACGACGTCACCCGAGGCAAGGGAATCCGATGGGCTTGTAACGATCCTGTCGGCGAGGCTCAGACCACCCGCGATTTCGACGGTCGTTCCCGTATCCAACGTGATCTCGATCGGTTTCATCGTGACTTTGTCATCATCACCAACCACAGCGACCTCGGGCGCCGCATTGCGGAAGATGACGGCGCCCGAGGGCACCACGAGCTTCTTGGCATCGAGCGGCAGATCGAAACGTGCCTGTGCATAAGCACCAGGCGACAGCAACTTGTCCTTGTTGTCGAGGTCGAGCTCGACGAGCAACGCGCGGGACTCCTGCGAGATGGCATCGGCGGTGGTCGTCAGCACCGCCTTGAATGTCCGGCCTGGATACTGCGGCATGGTCAGCGTCACCACCATGCCTTTCTTGAGGCTCGCGGTGTAGACCTGCGGCACGCGGACGTACACGCGCATCTTCTCCACCGAAGCGACGTCGAACAGCCCAGGCTGGCTGGCATTGCTCGAGGACACCAGTGCGCCGACGTCGATTCGACGCGCCGTAACGACACCGTCGAAGGGCGCGGCGATATCCTTGAAGCTCTGCAGCGCCTTTAGGCGGTCGACATTGGCCTGCGCCGCATCGACCTGCGCTTTTTTTGCCAGTGCGTCGCCTGTCTTCTCGTCTGCGGTCTGCTGTGAGACGGCCTGAGACACGCGGAGCTCCTTCCAGCGCGCGGCCGTCAACTGCGCAAGGTTGAGATCGGCCTGTGCTTTGGCGAGTTCGCCGCGCGCCTGCTCGGTTTGCTGGTCAAGATCCGGCGTATCGATGCGGGCCAACACATCGCCGGCTTGCACCTTGGCGCCGATGTCATAGTACCACATCTTCACGTAGCCGCTGACCCGGGCGTGGATCGGTGCGGTGTAGAAGGCTTCGACATCGGCAGGTAAAGTCAGGTGTTGGACGTCGGTCGGATGCCTCGGTGTCACGAGATCGACGCTGGGAACCGCCTGCTGATGCGTCCATTGCGCGAGCTTCGCCTCGCTATGATCGCGATCAACGATGCCGTAGGCGGCAACGCCCCCGAGAACCATCGCGGCAAGGAGGAGGCGTATCCAGACTTTCCTGGATCGCTTCTGACCTTCGATCGGCGACATGACTCAATCCTTGTTATGGGTGCGATGCCGCCGCTTCGGCGCTGTTAGCGGGGGCATGCGGACCCGTCGCGTCGGACGTTTTCTGCACACGCGAATGGACCATCATGAAGACGACGGGTACGAATAGAAGCGTCGCGATTGTCGAGCACATCAGGCCGCCGATGACCGCACGGCCGAGCGGCGCGTTCTGTTCGGCGCTCAGCGCCATCGGAGCCATGCCGATGATCATCGCGAGCGCCGTCATGAGAACCGGCCGGAAACGGGTGAAGCCTGCATCGATTGCTGCGGTCAGCGCATCCGCGCCCTCGGCGAGGCGCTCGCGGGCGAAGCTAATGACGAGGATGCTGTTGGCGGTTGCGACACCCATACACATGATGGCGCCGGTGAGGGCGGGCACCGACAGCGTCGTATGCGTAACGAACAGCATCCAGACTATCCCCGCCATGGCCGCCGGCAACGCGCTGACAATGACGAACGGATCGAGCCAGGACTGGAAGTTCACGACGACCAGCAGGTAGATGAGGACGACGGCCAGTGCCAAGCCGGCGTAAAGCTGGTTATAGGCGGCGGTCATGGTGGTGATCTGCCCCCGCAACACCACAGTCGACCCGATCGGCACCTCCTTGGCTGTGTCGTCGAGGACCTTCTGGATGTCGCCGGCCACAGCACCGAGGTCGCGATCATGCGTGGTGCCGTAGATATCGATGACGGGCTGCACATTGTAGTGCGAGACGACAGCAGCCGTGGTGGTGCGGCTGGTCGTCGAGAACCCACCGAGTGGCTTCGGTCCGGTCTTCCCGGAGACCTGGACGTTGCCGAGCTTGCCGAGCGAGTCGATCCAATATTGCGGCGCCTGCACGACGATAGGATAGGATACGCCATTCTTCGGGTTGAGCCAGAAGGTCGGCGACGTCTGGATGCTGCCCGCGAGCGTGACCTGCAAGCTCGTCGCGACGTCGCGTTCGGTCAATCCCATGTCGCTCGCCATCGAGCGATCGACATCGACGTTAAGCGTCGGCGCGTTGAAGACCTGCTGGATCCGCGGATCGGCCACGCCGGAGACGAGGCTGATTCGCTTGAAGATCTTCTCGGCATAGGCCCGATTCTCTTCCGCCTTGTTGCCGATCACCTGTACGTCGATCGGCGCAGGAAGCCCGAAGTTCAGGATCTGGCTGACGATATCGGCGGGAAGGAACGAGAACGCAATTCCCGGAAACTGACGTTGCAGCCGCTCCCGAAGCGTGTTGACGAAGCCGTCCGTCCGGCTCGCATACTCCGGCTTCAAAGATATCAATACGTCTGTATCGTCGACGCCGATCGTCCCTGAATTGCCGTAGGCCACGTTGATGCCACTGATCGGTAGGCCGATGTTGTCGACCACGGTATCGATAGACCCAGGCGGAAGCACCGCGCGTACGGCATCCTCGATGTGATCGACGAGGCTGGCGGTCTCTTCAATACGCGTGCCCGTCTGAGCGCGGACATGGAGCTTGATCTGCGGCGACTCAGTGCTCGGGAAGAAGTTCTGGCCTAGGAATGGCGCCAAGCCGAACGAGACGAATACCGTGACCAGGAATCCGATCACGAAGATA
>NZ_LMUU01000215.1:8293-24770 GCF_009765775.1 Beijerinckia sp. L45 | reverse complement strand
CGCGAAGCCCGATCCCGTCCTTCTCGTCGAAGTGCCGGATCAACGCCCCGAGCTGCGTCTCGGTGAGGACGGAGCCGTCGGAAGTCGGTCTCTTGCGGGTCATGCGTGCCTCCATTTCAAGGTGTGGGGGTGGGTCGTGCAGCGCCATGCGGCGCCTTCGATCGGCCGGGGATGGGCAGGTGGCTCGTCGAAGGATCTGGGTGGATGAGGCCGCTTCCGACGGCCGCCATGCGGCCGTCGCGGCTGTCTATTCCCGTTCCAGACCGCGCGATGCTGGAACGCCGCGCGCTGGAATGTTGAAGAGCGGCACGTGGCGCAGGCCGTGCGTCGCGCAGAACGCCCTGCAGGCTTCCCGCAACACCGTCAGCTCCGCGCCGAGCGTCTTGTCCGATGGCGTCGGCGCCCAGTCGCTCTCAGTGTTGGAGCGGAGCTCGCGGTAATCGAAGGTGTCGGACAGGTAGAGCCCGCAGAGCGCCGTGCGCAGGCGCCGGACGATGTGCGTACTCGTGACGTAGGTCGCGATCGATGCGGCCGCGGCGCCTTCGAGCGGCTTGCGCCCCTCGAGGTAGGAAAGGAGGATCTCGTCGTACGGGATCCGGTCCGGGCCATGGGTCATCTGGCTCTCCTCTTGGGCGGGGTGATCGACCACTTCTTGTCGTCCCGCATCCGGCGCAGCAGGGTCGGCCACGGCCGTGCGAGCGGAAGCGTCTGCTGCAGGAAGGCGCGGGCGACATCGTCCGGGGGCGCCTCGAGTCCGTAGAGCGAGGCGACGTAGGCCCAGCGGTCCTCGCCGATCAGGTATTGCGGCAGACCGTCGTTGCGCGCCGGCGCGAGCAGCGCCGTCCGGAAGATCTCCAAGGCGTCGCCCAGCGCCAACGCGTCCGGGCAGCCGAGATGGTCTAGCGCGCGCTTGAGGGCGCCGATGGCATTGCGGTCGCTGCGCTGGCCGCCGTCCTTGGCTGGAAAGAGGTAGTCATCGGGACCATCGACGGGCGACAGGCGCAGATGATCGGCGACGATCAGGTCGGCCGTCTCGGTCAATGCGACGAGGCGCGACTTGCTCGAGCCCTCGGCGTAATGACCCGGATCGAGATCGACGACGGGACGCCCGAGGGGCCGCCAATGCCGCCGGCGCAGCTGGCAGATCGTGCGCATCGGCGCACCGCACTGGGCCACCAGCACCAGCGTCGCGCGGAAGCCGGCGTCGACGACGGGGTCGTTCGAATACCAGCCGCCCGTCAGAAGTGTCTTGAGGACGGCGACCTTGCGGACCATCGGCGGCAACATGAGCCGCCCGCCGAGGGCTTCCGCGGCGGGCTCGGGGGCCGCTTGGGCGAAATCGGGCCTGGCGCGCAGGGTGCGGAAAGGGGCCATCACTTCTTCCTTTTCTTCCTGGATTCGACGCGCAGCTCCTGCACGCGCGACGTCGCTTCGAGCGTCGCGCGGTCGTAGATTCTGGAGGTCGTCAACACGGACCGGTGACCGCCGAGTTTTGCGACATCCTCGATTGTGGCGCCGGCGGCTCGCCCTTCCGTAAGCCCCGAGGCCCTGACGTCGCGGTTCCACACCTCGGCGGGAATGCCCGCTTCGGTCGCCAGCTCGCGCCACCGCGACGCGTATTCCCAGCGGTCGAAGGGTTGGCCGTCGCGGCGCACCACGAGCGGGCCGCGGCGTTCGTCGACTTGGACATGCGCCAGGCAGCGTTGGACGAGGGGATAGGCTGCGAGGTCGTAGACCGTGGCCGTCTTCGTTTTGCTCGACCTGACGTGCAGCACCCCCCTCTCGTTGATGTTTTCGAACCGGAGCCCCGACCACACCGCGTCGCCCCGGACGACGTCGGAAGGCGATGGCGCTTGGTCGGCCTTGGTTTTCTTCCATTGGCCGATGACGTCGGCCTGCCGAAGGGCGAGCTCGAACTGCGCGGCGAAGCCGAGCGCGAGGCGGATCTCGTCCTTCTCGAGGGCGACGTCGATGAAGCGCTCGGCTTGATCGATGCTCATCGTCGTCTCGCGCGCCGCTGGCTGCGGGAAGCGCATTTCGGCGAGGCCTTCGAGAAGACGCTTGCATTGCGGCAGGCCCGCACTCACGCCGAACGACAGTGCGACGCGGAGCATCTGGATGCAGCCCTGGGCGCGGCGGAGCCGGTCGGTGCCGCCCTCGCCGGGAGACCGCCAGCCCTTAAACCAGCGGCGCGCGTCGAGGGGGACGATGGCGTCCAGCCGCCGCGCACCGATGCTCTGCTGCACGACCTTGATCTGGCCGTCGTAGGTTTCACGCGAGGTGGCCGCGATGTCCTGGTAGGGCGAGTCGGGATGGGTCTGATAGAAGACGAACAGCGATCCGACCGTCCCGTTGTAGTCGGCGGGTGCCAGGATCTGCCCGGCAACGTGCCAATCGATCTCCTGGCGCCGCGCGTCCCGACACCGGGCAGCGATGTCTTCCGCCTCGATCAAGTTCGTCGGCGTGTCGAACCGCAGCGTGCGCGGCCGGAACCCGCCTCGCACGGCCTCCTGGCTGGCGGCCCAGTAAAGGTCGTGCCCGCGCGAGCGCTTGATACGTTTGAGACCGGGGGCCTCGAGCCTCAGCGTCACCCCCGAGACGACCAGCGTAGAGAGGCGCGGCCGCGAGACCATCAGAAGCGCTCCGGGCCGTCGGCCGGCGTGCCGCGGATGGCGACGCCTCGGGCGGTCGGCGATAGGGCGCCCCCTTCGTAGGCGGCGCACCACTGCAGCACCGCCGGGAGGTAGCGCCGCGAACCGAACCTGGCATGCCCCGCGGGGAAGCCGTCGCGTTCGAGGTGGCGCAGCAGGGCGGCGCCGTGGCGCAGCGGGTCGCGCCCGAACATCACCTCGAGCAGCTGCCGCTCACTCGGGAATACCGGATGGCACGAGCAGCACTGCTCGCACATGGAACGTTGGTCCGCTTTGATCATCAACTTGGCCGTTTCGATCGGTTGCTGCGCGAGGAGACGAGCGGCGATCAGTGGGGCCAGCAGGCATCCAAACGCGAGTTACCACGTGAATAACATTCATATGGATCATTCCATGTGAACTTTCAACACATGATTTTTCGGAGGCGAATCGTGGTAAACGGGCCCGGGAGGATTCGTCCGTGCCGACTTCAAGGGGCCTCATAGAAATCGTGGCCGAGGTGTCAGGGATGGCGCCGGCGGCGGTTGCGACGCGGTTCCGCGTCATCCGAGAGGCCGGGTACCTTCCATCCGGCGGCAGAGGCAGGAGCGCCGTCAGCCATGGCCTCGATGCGGCGATGCGTCTGCTGGTCGCCTGCCTCGCCAGCGACGATGCGCGGACCGCCGACAAGGCGCTCCGCGACGCCTTCCTCCTCGCGCCATCGTCATTCGAGCGCGTTCCGCAGGAAGGTGCCGCGCCGGTGGAGAACGAACCCTACCGTCACATGTTGAGGCATGGTTTCTTCGCCGACTTCCCGACGACGCGGGCGGTGGACCCGATCGACGTCGATCTGACGGTCAGGCGCGATCGTCCGCTCACCTCGCTCAAGAAGACCTTCTTCGAGGGGCTGCCGACCGCACGCCTTGCTCCCGCGACGCACTTTGGCACGGTCCTATCGTGTGTGCTCGAGGCCGTGCGCGCGAAGACCCTTGCGCCGCTGCCCGATGCGGCCGCCTTCGCCGACGGTCTCCTTCCCGCCGACCCGGAGTGGCAGCTCCATCCTCGCACCTTCGCCTCGGTCACCTTGACATCGGGGCTGATGGCGCACGAGTGGAGGGTCGTCGGAGCGTCCATCGCCTTCGGTCTTCACGGATTGTATCGCGAGACGCGAAAGTTCGCTTCTGCGGATCGAGACGTGAGGGGCCCCAGGTTTCCGGCGAGCTTCAGGCAGGACCGTTCGTTCGATCTGGAGCTGATGGAGCGACTGATCCCGTTTTTCGAAGACGAGGAGTGATCTGGGCCGATCCATGTTTTCCTCTCCCGCCCGGAGCTTCTTTCGCCGCTCGACATCGTTTAAGACAGCGGCAGGCAACGCTTTGGAGTCACAGACGTGGTTGCCATCGTGGGAGACGATCGCAACGTCATGGAGAGCCTCAAGATCGAGACCTGGCGGAAGCGCTTTCCACCGGTCGCCGCGATGCCAGACGCCGAGTTCGCGCGCATTTCGCAGGTCGTCCGCTTCCCCGTTCTCGACGCCGGGCAGGTCGCCTACGAGCAGGGCGGAGCCTGCGAGAACTACCTGATGTGCATCGAGGGGCGTACGCGCATCACCAAGATGAACGCGGGCGGCCGAGAGATCCTGCTCTACAAGGTCGAGGAGGGGGGCACATGCGTGCTGACCACGCAGTGCCTGCTGTCGCGCACCGATTTTCCCGCTGAAAGCGTCGCGGAGACGCGTACCGAACTCGCCGCGATCCCTTCGGTGTGGTTCCACCGGTTCATGGCGGACATCCCGGCGTTCCGAGACTTCGTAATCGCGGACTACACGAAGCTTCTGGGCACGATGCTCTCGTTCGTCGACGATGTCGCCTTCGCGACCGTCGAGCAGCGCCTCGCCCGTCGCCTTCTGGTGGAAGCCGGCGAGACGCCGATGGTGGCCCGGACCCATCACCAGCTGGCATTGGACATCGGCAGCGTGCGCGAGATCGTCAGCCGCCATCTTGGCGACTGGGAACGTAACGGCTGGGTCCGCAACGGCCGTGGGCAGATCCGCATCCTCGACCGAGCCGCGCTGGCCTCGCGTCGGTCGCAGTAGCATTTTACCGTCATCGCTGGCGTGCTTGCCCAGCGGCGCCGTGGGCTGACGGCGACGCCGAGCCCATCTCCCGTCGATCGCATCGAGCCTTAGGGCCGCGGCGGCTTGTAGCCCCTTGCCTCCCCTATGTTCTTCGCGGTCGCGAGCCCCGTCGCTCCGACAAGCTTAGCATCGGCCATCTCCGTGCCCTGCAGGTTCGCTCCGGTGAAGTCGGCGCCGCTGGCGTCGGCGCCGGTCAGGTCGGCGCGGGACAGGTCCGCGTCCTTGAAGTTCGCGCCCCTGACGTTGGCGAAGCTCAGGTCTACGTGACCCATGTTGGCATCCGAGAAGTCTGCGCCTTCGAGATCCGCGCTTCCCATCTCGGTGTGCATCAGCCCCATCGACTGGTTCCTCAGATGGGCCGAGAGGTCGCCACCGGAGAACTTTGCGCCCTTCAGCGAGCCACCCGTGAAGCGGGCCTGCACGCGGGCGCCAGTCAGCTTCGCACCCTTGAAGATCGGGATCTCGCCGGCGGCAGCGTTGAGGCCCTGCGCGACGACCGGAGCCACGACGCTGGCATCGGTCAGGTCTGCGTCGGTGAAGTTGGCGCCGATCAGCCACGACAGGTTGAGATTGGCGCCGGCGAGGTTTGCGCGCGTCAGGTTGGCGCCCGCGAGCTTCGCGCCGAAGAGGTTGGAACCGTGGAGATCGGCGCCCGTGAAATCGAGCTTCGCCAGGTCGAGGTTGCGCATCGACTTGCCCGCCAGATCGGCGGGGTGACCAGGCTTCGCCGCGGCAAGCGCCTCCTTGATCTGCTCGACGGTCACGTTGGCAGGGGTGTCAGGGTTGGCGGCGCTCTCCGCTAGGACGGGCGCGCCGGAACATGCGATGGCGATGGCCGCGGCGAGCGGTCTGAACATGGTCGATCCTCCGGTGTTTTCTCGTTGCGTCGATATGGGCAGACTTGTTCGCCCAGGTCGGTGACCCAGGTCACATAAGGCTGCTTTCGGCCAACGGTTCATGGACTGTCGTCCCACCTGTGACTCCGCGCGAGGTGCTGGAGCGCCCTGGTCATCAAGAGGACTTGCCCCAGGCCGCTCCGGCGAGCGCGTCGTCGGTCGGCGGCTTGGGGCTGCGCCTTCTAACGCCGAGGGCGACCCGCCTGGATGTTGCTCTAGGGGACATCAAGGTCAATCGCGGAAGACGGCTTCTTGTCAGCCACTTTTAAGTATGAAGGAAGATGTCGAGGACGAAGGCGGCGTTCCGCCGGAAATAGACGATCGAATGATGCCTTTCCACACTGTCTGGACGCCGACGGCGTGGGCAGGGAATGCGCCCATGGGACTATGGGCGTCGCGCCCGACGCGTCATCGGAATCGAGGACCGGATCGACGGTGGCGCAACGAGGGGTCTTGGGACAGAACGAGCCATATTGGACGCTGAACGTTGCGGATCAAAGCATCGGTTGGCTAGGGTATAGGGCCTTCACCGTTTCGGCTTCGGCTGCGCGAAGGAGAGTGAGGAGCGTCTGCCTGGCTTGGCATCGGGCACTTTCGGATCGCGGTTCGGCGTTCGCTGACCTCGCCGGCACGATTCCATCCCCTGCCGTTTGGCCAACCAGATCGGGGAGGCAGCCGAAATGTTTGGGCTTAGCCATGGGAGTGCGCCAGGGCCTCAAGCATCTGAAGCCTGTACGATGAACATTGCTTAAGGAAATCTTTAATTGCCAAGACGACCGCTTTTTGTAACCGTTGCTTGCCATTTGTTTAAAGGTGTTCTGATGATCAGGCTCCAAGTCGTGTGCGTTATTGTCGGCGCCTGCATCTGCAGTCATGCGACAAGGGCTGCGACACCGGATTACCTCAATGCAGGCGACGCGTACGAAAGGGCATATCCTCGTGTGCATCGTGAACCGGGCGTCGCCGCGAACGGACGCTGCGACGGCGTATCCTATGGGACCGGCGCTCGCCGATGCGGCACCGCCACGGGCGGACCAGTCGGCGGACGCAACTGATGTCTTCACATAAGATACGGCGACCGCGGCCTGAACGGATAAGGCCAACCGTACAGAATCTTCGAAGTATTGACCGTTTCCCTGACCCAGAGTGAGCTTCAAGGCCCAAGCGTGGGCGGCCTTAAGGCCGTTCTTAGGGGCGACGAGATCGACCTCGGTGGACCTGTCGTCTCCGAAGGAGGGCGTTAGCGCCCTAGAGGCGCCGTCAACTGCGGGGAGGACAGGTAAGCTGGCGTGTACCGATATCCCGATTTGTAGCCCGATGCAGCAGGGAACTCAGGAGGCGCCTCGACCACGAAGGGCTTCGCGACCGTTGCGTCCGTGGAGACGCCAGCGGGCGTCTGAAGACAAGTCGACAGGAAGGCGGTACGGGACATGCCAATGCTTTCCAGGGCCTTCGCGCTCGCCGCGTATTCTGATCTGCAGTCCTGGCTCGTCTTGAGCCGTACGGTTCCAGCCAATGCGCCTTGACTGAGAAGACCCAGAACGATCGTTAACGAGAGGCGTGGGGAACGCGGCACCATTTGTACTCCTTTAACCAGCCGACCAGCGCATCAGGGACGCCATGAGAATATGCTGCGGCCGGTTCAAGCGCCAGCTCGCGGCGGATGCCACTGACATGTAGTACCGGCTGGAGTCCTACAACACTGTTGTCCGCCGTAGCGCAATCATCATGATTCGATCAAGTGTTCATCTGCATCTCACACGTTTGAACTAATGGATATTAAAGAAAAACTTAATATCGGAATGGCCGCATTCCGGATATTGGCTTTGCAAAGACTTCCGATGGTTGTTCTAATCGATGTCCGATGAAATGAAGCTCTCTTCGTACGGGTTGCATCGCGAGGGGGGTGGTGCCTTCGCTTCCACGCGTCATTTGAAGGCAGGCGTCTTTGATACCGGCGGGCAGAGACTAAGTTGATAGCGACGCGCTGGCATCAACTCCAGGACGCCGTGCATGCCGGACGGGTCAAGGTCCTCGCGCCCTCCACGGAGCGATACGACTCCTTGGGTGCGTTGGATGACGAGCGGTTCGACTTCGGCATCCTTAAGGACATGGTTGGGTTCATGGGAGAGATACCGCGGTTCGTGGTCGACCCGGCGGTGATGGGCTTGCTGGCCACCGACCAGGCGATGATGTCCATCGGGGACATGTTGGCATGCGGCGTCCTGCAGTTGCCGTTTCCTGCCTGCGTCGTCGAATTTCCGGCCAACCTCGCGACGTACAGTGTCCTTATAAGGGTAGCGGAAAGGCCTTCCGGCCGGACATGCTGGCTCTGCTCGGCCTTGGCCTACCGTGGGAAGGACGAGGGCGAAGACTACGCGATCGCCTTCCCATGCAGTGTCGAATTCTACGTGGAGCTGCCTCCCGGCGCTTTGGAGGATACCGAGAACCTGGCTCCCCCGCAGCCCGACCTTCAGTACGAGGTTCGTGCAGAAAGGTTCCTGATCTCGGATGCAACTGCAGCCGCTACCATGCTGGATGACGCCAGGCCGTTGGCGCTGCAACGCTGTTTCGCCGCCTACCTGGCGGCGATGCTACTTCCGCAAACCGTCGGCCTGAAGCGCGAACTGGCAACCGTCAAGCCGAGCTTCAACAGGTCGCGCGCGATCAAGGGCCGGAGCCCTGTGCCCGTCCACACAGTCATCAAATTGGGACGTTACGGGACCGCAGACGGCGCATCGAAGGCGATCGGGGAGGGTGCCGGCGTCGAGGTCCATCTGAGGCGCGCGCACAAGCGCCGCGTCGTCTATGGCCCTGGACGAGCCGATCGCGCCTGGCGTTTCTTTCCGGCGCAGGTCGTTGGGTACCTTCCCGACGGCCGAAAGCCCAGCCTGCCGGAGATGTTGGCGACGCGGGCGACGAAGCCGTACGTGTTGAAATAGCTGGTCGCGCAAGCCGCAGGTCGTTGTGTATGGCCGAGGCTCCTGTGGAGAGTGCCTTGAACAACGGACCGGCTAATCCGCCTATCTTCCTATACGAGGATGATGAAGGGCTCGCTCAAGAGATCGTTTGGGCCTTCGCCGAGCAAGGCTACAGCGTCACGATCCTGAGAACGAGGAACGAGGTATTACGAGCTGCCGCTGTTACCCGGCCTCCCGTCCTCATCCTTGACCGGCTCGTAGGCAACAGTGACAGCATTGCGATCGTCGAACACCTGAGGCGCGAAGGCAACTCCACGCCTGTGGTTGTTATATCCTCGCTCGTCTCGGTGGATGACCGGATTGCCGGACTGAAGGCTGGCGGCGACGACTACCTGGTCAAGCCGTTCGCCATGGGCGAACTGATCGCGCGCGTGGAATCGCTGCTTCGGCGCACGACCGATAACCGGGTCACGGTTTTGTCCGTCGGCAGCCTCACGATGGACGTGGTCAAGCGCACGGTGCGCCGCGGCGGTCGAGCAGTGGCGCTCGCGCCGCGCGAGTTCACCCTCCTCGAGTACTTAATGCGGCGCCCCGATCAGGTCATCACACGCTTAATGATCCTTGAGGACGCCTGGGACTTCAAGGGTTCGGTCGCCACGAACGTCGTCGATGTCCACATGGGGACCTTGCGCCGGAAGGTCGATGCCGAAGGGGAAGTGCCCCTGATCAGGAACGTGCGTGGCGTCGGCTTCGCGTTACGTCCCGACCGCCCGTGATAACGGACGCCGGCGTCACTTTCCGGTCGCCTCTCCGCAGTGGTCGTCGTCGTGGGTGGTCCGCCAGTAGCCGCGACCGCCGAGCTCTGCATCGGCTTGTGGCGAATGGCGTCGGCAAAGGCCAGCGTGCTGCCACCAGTCGCTGAATCGGCCCGCGTGCTGCAGCGGATCGATGCCGTGCTCCGGTCGGAACCAGAAGCGGCATGCTCCGCAGGGGATGCGCGGCAGGGGATCAACTGCGATCTCGCCATCGCCACACCAGTCCTCCGACCTTGTCTGCCGCCAGCGCGTGATCTCATTCTCTCGACCCGCCGGCGCGGGCGCTGATCGACGGCAGAACCCTTCCAGGTCTTTCTTGTGGTCCCAGAATCTGCACTCAAGGCAGCTGGTCGCGCCAGCGAGAGCCACGTCCAGGGTAATCGGGCCTTGTTCGATCTCCGTCATCGCATCTGCTTCCCGGGTCAGTGACCCAATTGCTTGACCAGATCGACAGTCGACACCGGTGTTTCCGCAAGCTGCACCGGCACCGTCCAACCGCCACCAAGGGCAAGGAACAAGGCGACGCTGGTCTGCGAGCGGCGCGTGCCAAGAAGCAGTCCGGTGCGTTCCGCGTCGAGTGCCGTCGTCTGTGCGGTGACGACGTCGAGGTAGGTGGTCGCACCGTCGCGGTAGAGGGTCAGCGACAGATCCAGCACCTTCCTCGCAGCGGCCTCGGCGTCGGCCGTATGCTTGGCTTCGAGCGTGAGCAAACGATCAAGCGCAAGAGCATCCTCGACCTCCTGGACCGCCTGCAGGACGCGCCCGCGATACTGCGCAACGGCCCCGTCGCGGATAGCGGTGGCGAGTTCGAGCTGCGCGGTCCGTCTTCCGCCATCGAAGATCGGCAAGTTAACCGAGGGACCAACGGAAAACAGCTCATTTTTCAGGTCGAGAAGGTGGAAGCCGGTGTCCTGCGTGCCGCCGGACAGGTTGAGGAAGAAGCGCGGATAGAAGGCTGCCTTGGCGACCCCGATCTGTTCGTTCGCGGCCGCGACTGCCCGCTCGGCCGCCGAGATATCGGGGCGGCGCTCCAGCAGCGTCGAGGGCACTGCGGTAGGTCGGCGCGGCGATGCGATCGGGGCCAAGGAGACCGGCAGAGTGAACGACGATGCGGGCTTACCCACCAGCGTGGCGATCGCATGCTCGAGTAGAGCACGACGCGCAGCGGTGTCGTCGATCAAGGCCTGGGCCGTTGCAAGCTGGGACTGAGCACGTGCGACGTCGATCGGGGAGGCGATCTTGCCCGCCAGTCGGTTCTGCGTCAGCGTCAGGGCATCCCCGTAGGCCTTGGCGGTATCGCGTAGCAGCCGAGCCTCGCGGTCGAGGCCCCGGAGGTTGAGATAGTCGCGCGCGAGTTCGGCATGGAGGCTGAGCCGCACACTCTCGAGGACAGCCGCCTCGGCCTGGGCCTGGTCGGCGTTGGCCTTGATCGTGTCGCGGACGCGTCCCCAGAGATCGACCTCGTAGCTCGCCTGCACATCGAGCGTGTTGGCGCCGTAGTGTGTCGGCTGGTCGGCGGACCGTAACGGCCGGTGATCGGACTGGCGGTTGGTGGTGACGGTCGTGTCCTGCTCCAGCGTGGGATAGAGGCCCGCCTGTGCCTGCTCGACGTTGGTGCGCGCCTGCTGATAATTGGCGAGCGCGTTCGCGAGGTTCTGGTTGGCCTCCTCGATCTGCGGCTCGAGCGCATCGAGGGTCGGGTCCTTGAACGCCGTCCACCACGCGCCGCGCGGAAGGTCGTCGCTGGGATGCGCGACATGCCAGACGGTGTCCTCCTTGAACTTCGCGGGAAGTTCGACCTTGGGCGGTGCATAGGTCGGCGCGAGATCGCAAGCCGACAGGACGAGCGCCGATATCAAGACGCCGGCCCATGATACGAGCTTCATTCCGCTGCACCTCGGGAGGCCTGATCACCAATCGACTTGCCGGCCTTCTTTCCGTCCACCGTCGCTACCTGTACGGCATCACCCGAGGCCAAGGAATCCGCTGGGCTTGCGACGATCTTGTCGGCGAGGCTCAGACCACCTGCGATTTCCACCGTCGTACCCGTATCCAGCGTGATCTCGATCGGTTTCATCGTGACCTTGTCATCGTCACCAACCACAGCGACCTCGGGCGACGCATTGCGGAAGATGACTGCGCCGGAGGGTACCACAAGCTTCTTGGCATCAAGAGGCAGATCGAAACGTGCCTGTGCATAAGCACCGGGCGACAGCAGCTTGTCCTTGTTGTCGAGATCGAGCTCGACGAGCAGGGCGCGTGACTCCTGCGAGATGGCATCGGCGGTCGTCGTCAGCACCGCCTTGAACGCCCGTCCGGGATACTGCGGCATGGTCAGCGCAACGACCATGCCCTTCTTGAGGCTCGCGGTATAGACCTGCGGCACGCGGACGTAGACGCGCATCTTCTCCACCGAGGCGACGTCGAAGAGGCCAGGCTGGCTGGCGTTGCTCGAGGACACCAGTGCACCGACGTCGATGCGACGCGCCGTGACGACCCCGTCGAAGGGCGCGGCGATATCCTTGAAGCTCTGCAGAGCTTTCAGACGATCAACATTGGCCTGCGCCGCGTCGACCTGCGCCTTCTTTGCCAGGGCGTCGCCGGTCTTCTCGTCTGCGGTCTGCTGCGATACGGCCTGCGATACGCGGAGCTCCTTCCAACGCGCTGCCGTCAGCTGCGCCAGGTTGAGATCGGCCTGCGCCTTGGCGAGCTCGCCGCGCGCCTGCTCGAACTGCTGGTCGAGATCCGGCGTATCGATGCGGGCCAACACGTCGCCAGCCTTCACCTTGGCGCCGATGTCATAATACCACATCTTCACATAGCCGCTGACCCGGGCATGGATCGGAGCGGTGTAGAAGGCTTCGACGTCCGCTGGCAGGGTCAGATGCTGGACGTCGGTCGGATGCTTAGGTGTCACGAGATCGACGCTGGGGACCGCCTGCTGATGCGTCCATTGCGCGAGCTTCGCCTCGCTGTGGTCGCGATCAACGATGCCGTAGGCGGCAACCCCTCCGAGGACCAACGCGGTAAAGAGGAGGCGTATCCAGACCTTGCCGGATCGCTTTTGACCTTCTATCGGCGACATGACTCAATCCTCGTTATGGGTGCGATGCTGCCGCTTCGGCACTGTTGGCGGAAGCCTGCGGATCCGTCGCGTCGGACGATTTCTGCACGCGCGAATGGACCATCATGAAGACGACCGGCACGAACAGAAGCGTTGCGATGGTCGAGCACATCAGACCGCCGATGACCGCGCGGCCGAGCGGCGCGTTCTGTTCGGCGCTGAGCGCCATCGGGGCCATGCCGATGATCATCGCGAGAGCCGTCATGAGAACCGGTCGGAAACGGGTGAAGCCTGCATCGATCGCCGCCGTCAGCGCATCCGCCCCTTCGGCGAGGCGTTCGCGTGCGAAGCTGATGACGAGAATGCTGTTGGCGGTTGCGACACCCATGCACATGATGGCGCCGGTGAGGGCGGGTACCGATAACGTCGTATGCGTCACGAACAGCATCCATACGATCCCCGCCATGGCCGCCGGCAGCGCGCTGACGATGACGAACGGATCGAGCCAGGACTGGAAATTCACGACGACCAGCAGGTAGATGAGCACGACGGCCAGTGCCAAGCCGGCGTAAAGCTGGTTGTAGGCTGCGGTCATGGTGGTGATCTGCCCCCGCAACACGACCGTCGACCCGGTCGGCACTTCCTTGGCGGTCTCGTCGAGGATTTTCTGGATGTCGCCGGCCACGGCACCGAGGTCGCGATCATGCGTGGTGCCGTAGATGTCGATGACGGGCTGCACATTGTAGTGCGAGACGACAGCGGCCGTGGTGGTGCGGGTGGTCGTCGAAAAACCACCTAACGGCCTCGGTCCGGTCTTCCCGGAGACCTGGACGTTGCCGAGCTTGCCGAGCGAGTCGATCCAATATTGCGGCGCCTGCACGACGATCGGATAGGACACGCCATTCTTCGGATTGAGCCAGAAGGTCGGCGAGGTCTGGATGCTCCCGGCGAGCGTCACCTGTAGGCTTGTCGCGACGTCGCGCTCGGTCAGCCCCATGTCGCTCGCCATCGAGCGATCGACATCGACGTTGAGCGTCGGCGCGTTGAAGACCTGCTGGATCCGCGGATCGGCGACGCCCGAGATCAGACTGATGCGTTTGAAGATCTTTTCGGCATAGGCCCGGTTCTCATCGGTCTTGTTGCCGATGACCTGCACGTCGATCGGCGCGGGAAGACCGAAGTTCAAGATCTGGCTGACGATGTCGGCGGGAAGGAATGAGAACGCGGTTCCCGGAAACTGGCGCTGCAGCCGCTCCCGGAGGGTGTTGACGAAACCGTCCGTTCTGCTCGCATATTCCGGCTTCAAAGATATTAGGATGTCAGTATCGTCGACGCCGATCGTCCCGGAGTTGCCGTAGGCCACGTTGATGCCGCTGATCGGTAGGCCGATATTGTCGACCACGGTATCAATGGATCCAGGCGGAAGCACCGCACGGACGGCATCCTCGATGTGATCGACGAGGCTGGCGGTCTCTTCGATGCGCGTGCCCGTCTGGGCGCGGACATGAAGC
Source organism: Beijerinckia sp. L45 (assembly GCF_009765775.1). Lineage (GTDB taxonomy): Bacteria > Pseudomonadota > Alphaproteobacteria > Rhizobiales > Beijerinckiaceae > RH-AL1. The sequence goes on along the minus strand of NZ_LMUU01000215.1, from coordinate 10,796 downwards.
TTGATCTGCGCAGATTGGGTGTTCGGGAAGAAGTTCTGGCCGAGGAACGGCGCGAGCCCGAACGAGACGAATACCGCGACCAAGAATCCGACAACGAAGACGCGGCTCGATCCGAGTGCGCCGACGAGGAGCCCGCGGTAGCCATTACGCAGCGCTTCGAAGCGATGCTCGAAGCCGCGCTGGAATCTGACGAGCGGATTTCGTGTCGGCGGGAGCGCTTCGTCATGGGCATGACTATGCACGTTCTTGAGCAGGAAGTTCGCCATCGTCGGCACCAGGGTGCGCGACAGGATGTAGGAGCCGATCAGCGCGAAGATGACCGCTTCGGCCAGCGGCTTGAAGAGAAAGCCGGCGATCCCGCCAAGGCCGAACATCGGCACGAAGACGATGCAGATGCAAAGCAGCGAGACTGTTGCCGGCACGACGATCTGCCGCGCACCGTCCATGATCGCGCTCTCGATGTCCTTGCCCTGCTCAAGATGATAATTGATGTTCTCGATGGTGACCGTCGCGTCGTCGACGAGGATGCCGACGGCCAGCGCGAGACCGCCGAGGGTCATCACGTTGATGGTTTCACCCAGCATCGAAAGCACGGCCACGGAAAAAAGGATCGCCAGCGGGATCGACACCGTGATGATCAGCGTCGAGCGCCAACTGCCCAGGAAGATCAGGATCATCAGGCCGGTGAGCGCCGCCGCGATCGCGCCTTCGCGCAGCACGCCCGCGACGGCATCGTTGACGAACTCGGACTGGTCGCCGACCGTGGTGAGTTCGAGGCTCGGCGGCAGCGACGCCCGGATCTTCGGCAACAGCGCTTTGACGCCGTTGATCACGTCGAGCGTCGAGGCCGATCCCGCCTTGAGGATCGTCATCAACACGGCGTGGGATCCATCGACTCGGACGATGTTGGTCTGCGGTGGGCTGCCGTCGTGGACGTTGGCGACGTCGCGCATGTACACTGTCGCGCCGTCGACCTGCTTGATCGGCAGGTCGTTCAGCTTTGCGATCTCCTTCGGCGCGTCATTGAGCGAGACGACGTATTCGAACTTGCCGATCTTCTCGGTGCCGACGGGCGTAATGAGGTTCTCGTTGGCGAGCGCCCCGACAACGTCCTGGGCCGAGATCTTGTAGGCTTCGAGCTTGCCAGGGTCGATGTCGACCTGGACCTGGCGGATCTTGCCGCCGTATGGCGACGGCACGGCGGCACCCGCGACCGTCGCGAGCTGCGGCCGGATGAAGTTCTGCCCGAAGTCGGAGAGCTGCGACTGCGACAGCGTCTTGCTCGATAGGGCCAGCTGCAGGATCGGCACGCTCGAAGCGTTGAACACGAGGATCTGCGGTGGCGTGATGCCTGGCGGAAGGTATTTCAGCACCGTCTGCGACGCCGCGGTGATCTGTGCGATCGCCGTGTTAATGTTCACCTTGGGCTGAAAGAACACCTTCACAACGCCATAGCCCGGCAGAGACTGCGACTCGATGTGCTGGATGTCGTTGACCTGGGAACTCAGCGTCCGCTCGTAGTAATAGACGATGCGTCCTGACATCTCCTCCGGCGGCAGGCCGTTGTAGCTCCAGATGGCGCTGACGACGGGAATGCCGATGTCCGGAAAGATGTCGGTCGGCGTGGTCGTCCAGGCCTTGATGCCGAAGATCAGGATCAGCACTGCCATAACAACGAAGGTATAGGGACGCTGCAACGCGACGCGGACGATGGCGAGCATGGATCGTCTATCTTCCTCGAATATGAAAAGCGCTGGGCGTGGCCCGGTCTGGCATCAGCAACCTCCAGCGACCCGCCGAAGCATGCCTGGTGCCCTGATGTCGTCGTCATACCCGCTTCGGCCCGGAAGTTATATTAAGTTTTTCTTTAGAATCCGGCGCGCACCACGCGGAACGCGGCTATAACTAGACGAGGCTGTTCGAAGACGAGGTCGTCGGTGCTGAGGCGCTGATACGATGAGTTCGTGTAGACAGTAATCTCCATAGCGAGACTTGTCTCAGAACTCGGATCTTCTCGATCGACGTGCTCGCAATATTAAAGAAGAATTTAAGTTTGGTGTCCTTGAAAGATGACGATCGGTGCCGCACGTATTCTATGCTGACATCTAGATGGGCCCATCGCTTGCGACGGATTCCATGATCGGACGTCCGCCGGTGGTTGGTCAAAGCGACCGCCGAGATCAATAGCCCCGGGGAACGTCGTCGAGGTTCCCGCGGTGGAACAAGGGTGAAGCCTTAAAACAGAGGAATCAGTCATGCGTGATATCGTAAGAAGCCTCACATGTGCGGCGGTCTTGTTGACGGGTGCGACGAGTCTTTGCGTTGGCGTCCGGACCGCATCCGCCGAGTCGCGTGAACCAGTGACAATGACGCAACGGGCCGAGAGCCATTCGCTCGGACGCTATACGAAGACGTTGAGGGGCGGGTTCAACTCCACCAACAGCCTCGAGAGCGGCAACTCTTCCGGGACGGGAAGCGGGCCACGCGGAGGATCGCCGAACGG
>NZ_LMUU01000215.1:0-8184 GCF_009765775.1 Beijerinckia sp. L45 | reverse complement strand
ATGCGGGCCTGATGCAATTCATGGCCCGTTTCGGGATCTTTTACGTGCGGGGTTACCCAGCAACATTCGAGCCTATATCTTTAGTCGTAGTGTCGTTGGCGAGCCTCATAGCAAGCACGTCGGTCTTGGGTTTGAACACGAAGTCTAAAGAAAACTTTATGAAGTAAAGCTTGTCAGGTATTGGTTTTTGTGTGAGCTATTAATAGCTACGGTTTTGACCCCCAAAGTCCCCCCGTGGCAGGGCCGTCTGAGGCTACGGCTTCAGACGGCCTCCAGGCTTCGACGGCGGAACCCGCTCCGCGCTGATAGGAGTGGGTTAAAAATATCTTAGGCAGTAGTCGTGAGGTCCGAAGTCCTCCTGGGTAGTCAAGAGACCATAGATTGTCTCGCTCCCGAGAAAATATAATTATATCCGCTATATAGCTATGATGTTAACGCGGCGCATGACTTCGCAGCATTTCCGATCGTCCGTATGATGGCTCATCATAAAAAGGTATACCAATCCAATTTTCGAACGATCGCGAAAATGGCGGCATAATAGCCACAGGGTCGTCACAATTTGAATGATAGCCATTCTTACGACTAGCGAATACGGCCGCCTCATTCTAGGAAGTGAAATATTGCTAGGGCATAAGCTCCAGCGTATTGAGACCCGGGGGGGCTATGCACAAGTTTATGTTTCCAATAGCGGCGATTGTTGCGTCGATGGCCGGTACTGCGCAGGCCGGTGATGCGAACACTGTCACTCCACCAAAGGCTGCAGCGAAGCATCACGTCGTCGCCAAGAAGATCGCGGTGCGCCGCAGGACGCCGATTGCGCCGGCCTATGCAGGAACCTATCAGGCCCAAGCTCCCTACGCGCCCCCTGTCGATCTAGCAGCCCCGCTCGTCCCGATCGCGCGCGCCATGGACAGCATCGGCCTGCCGGCTAAGGACGGGACGCTGACCTATCACGGTGTGACCGTTTACGGCGGCATCGATCTCGGCCTCGGCTATCAGAGCCATGGCGCGCCGCTGAGCAGCGTGTACGGTCCGGGCCGCAACTACACGCCCAACGCCGCCAACGCGCATACTCAGGTCGGCTTTATGCCGAACGCCCTGAGCTACTCGAACTTCGGCGTTAAGGGCGTTGAGGAGATCGTCCCCGGCCTTTCGTTCGTCTTCAATCTGCAGACGACGTTTGTGCCTACGTCGGCGCAGCTTTCCAACGGGAACAAGGCTCAGGTCTTGAACAATGGTGTCGCGTTGCCGCTTCGCACGTCGGGCGGCGACTCCAGCCGTAACGGCCAGATCGACAACGCGCAGGCCTATGGCGGATTCGTTTCACCCACCTTCGGAACGATCACGTTCGGTCGGCAGAACGCCCTGACGCTCGACGCCGTGATCGCGTATGATCCGATGAGCGCCTCCAACGCCTTCTCCCTGATCGGCTTCGCAGGTATGACGCCTGGCGGCGGCAACACCGAGGATGCCCGCCAGGGCGACTCGCTCAAGTACCGCGTGAATTTCGGACCCTTCCGTGCCGCCGGCATGTACAAGTTCGATGAGTTCGGCAACACCAACCGCAACGCCTATGCCGCCCAGTTGGGTGGCGAGTATCAGGGCTTCTCGGCGGACGTGATCTACAGTGTCGTCAAGGACTCAGTCACGACCGCGAGCCTAGGCGTGGGAGCGGTCACGCCCACCAACTTCAACGAGCTCGCGGGAACGGTCTCGGACAACTACGCCGTCATGGCCGTCGCCAGCTATAAGATCGACAAGTTCAAGTTCTTTGCCGGCTACGAGAACATCCGATTCGAGAATCCGGAGAATCCGCTAGCCGCCGGTTCGCCTGCCGAAGGCTATCAGCTTTTCAGTACGGCAAACGCCAACTTCACGAAGAATAGGATCGTCGACATTTTCTGGGGCGGCGTGAAGTATGCGTTCCGCGACAACATCGATCTGATCGGCGCATACTACCACTACACGCAGAACAGCTACGCGACCGGGGCCACCGCCGGCTGTTCATCGAGGTTCGTCGCAGCCAACTGCTCGGGCACCCAGGATGCGGGGTCGGTTCTGATCGACTACCGCTTCTCCAAGCGGTTCGATGTGTATGCGGGCGCGATGTACGGCATCGTTCATGGCGGGTTTGCGAATGGCTACGCGCCGACGGCTACCAATCCGACAGGCACCGCGACGAATACGATAGACCCCACGGTCGGCTTTCGGTTCCAATTCTGATTCTGATCACGACGTCTTACATAGTGCGCCACGGGACAACCGTCCTCGTGGCGCGTGTTGTCAGCGGGGCTGGGGGATGCGAGCCTCCGGGTCCCGCGACCTGATGCGGGCGAGCACCTGTTCGTCGGTGAGGCGCGCATCGTAGATCGATCGGGGCTCGATGGTTCGCGAGACCAGTGTGGCGGTCGCCACGGCGAGCAGGAGCGGGACGATGAACGAACGATCCCGTCCGGTCAGTTCCATCATCAGGACGACCGTTGAGATCGGCCCCTAGGTCGTCGCCGCCAAGACGGCCCCCGCGCCGATCACCGCGAAGAGGCCGGCAGGCTCGCCGGGCCAGATCAGAGTCCATGCGGAGCCGAGGACGCCGCCGAGCAGCGCCCCGAGGGTCAGCGACGGGGTGAAAAGTCCACCAGGCGCCCCGCTGCCGAGACACAATACGGTCGCGAGCGGCTTGAGCGCCAACAGAACGAGCATCAGCCAAGGCGCGGTCTGACCCGTGAAGGCGAGCTGCGAGACGTCCTTGCCGTTGCCGAGGATCTGCGGGAACCAGATCGAGGCGCCCCCCACGAGTCCGAGAGCAAGCGTCGGAGCAACGAGCCGCTTCCAGCCTTTCGGTTTGTTGCGGTCTGCCCAAGCGATGATGCGGACGTATCCTACCGACACGGCACCTGCGACAGGACCGGCAATCAGCGCCCAGACGACGATCGAGGTCGAGCTCGCGTAATCCGGAATGAGGTAGGTCGGGGCATCTGGCAGGGCCAGCCACGATACGGCGGTCGCGATGAGCGAGGTGAAGAGCGCCGGAAGGACGAGACGCAGGGCGAGGACGCCTCGCAGCACTTCCAGGGCGAAAAGCGCGCCGCCAAGCGGCACGCCATAGGCTGCCGCCATGCCGGCACCTGCGCCGCATGCCACCAGGAGCTGGCGCTGCTCGTCCGATAGGCAGCCGCGGTCCGACAGCGCGTTGGCGATCACGGCGCCCGCCTGCTTAGGCGCCCCTTCGCGCCCCAACGACGCGCCCATGCCGACGATGACGACGGATAGGACGGCGCTGCCGATTGTTCGCAGCGGCGGCAGGCGCCCCGCCTCGAACCAGATCGCCGCGGAGATGTCGATGCCGTTGCCGCTTGAAAGCCGTACGAGCACGAGCTGCCCCGCGCCGGTGAGCAGCCCGGCCCCGATTAGTATCAATACGTGCCGCGATGCGCCCGCATGCTGCGCGGCGTCGAGAAGCGACGTCCCGGCGCTCGGCCACATGAGATGTTGCACGGCCTGCAGCAGCAACGTGAGGAGCGCCGCGCCGATGCCGGTTCCGACGCCGGTTAGGACGACGGCAACCCAGAACCGCGCGGCGCCAGCCTGCAGCAGGGTCGCCGGTACGGGTCTCGACGAATTCACCGAGTTCATCGATCCTATCGACCGGGCTTCAGCGCTGCCAGGTAGTCTACGATCGCGGGGACGTCGGCCTCTGCGACAGGTGCCCCATAGGCCTTTCGCATCTTCGTGACCTCGTCCGCCCAAGCCTGCTTCGACAAGGGCGGCTGCAGGAGCACCATTCCGATGGAATGGCACGTGACGCAGTTTGCGTTGATCGCGTCAGATCCCGGCCCGACGAACGCTCGATCGCTGACTGGGTAGGTCGCGGTCACGGCCTTAAGGGTCACCCCACTTTTAGTGACCTCGGACGCGTAGGCGGGGTTCATTCCCGTCAAGAAAAGCAATGCTGCCCCAGCGGCTGCCTTGAACGATCTGCGATCCTTCCACACGCCGCTATGCCACGACGATCGTGGTCGCCTCGATGGCATTCAACATGAATCCGCCACCGTTCCAGGTCGGCTTGTCAGGCTGCGTCACGCCCGCTGCGTTCCTGGCGCGTACCATCAGCACCTGCCGCCCGACCGCCGTAGGCGTGAGCGAGGTCTGCCAGCTTCGGAAGCTGTACTTCCCTTCATCCGTCCCCAACGTCGTCTGCAACCATGTCGTGCCGCCGTCGGTGGACAACTCAACGGATTCTACGCCGCAGTCGCCGCCGAAGGCGATGCCTCGCACCATGCTCGGCTTGCCATGCGGCATGCTCGCGCCTTCCGCCAGGTTCGTGAAGAAGGAGCGCGGAACCATCCTGTTGATGGGGACAGTCTTGAAGCCCTTTTCGCCTGGCTTGACGTTGGCGCGCGGGGTGTCAGGGATGCGATATGCCGTCTTCATCCAGTAGTTTTCGTCTGCCTTGTCGAGGACCGTTATAGTATCCAGCATCTTGACCCAGTAGGTCGAGTACCAGCCTGGCACTACGAGACGGAGAGGGAAGCCGTTTAGCATCGGGAGCTGTTCGCCGTTCATTTGATAGGCGATCATGACCTCGCCGTCGCGGGCATGGTCGATGTCCAGCGACTTGCGGAAGACCGGCGTTTCCGGCACCACGCCTTCGTCCAGCCCCTTAAACTGAACCTGGACGGCGCCGCTTTTGATACCGGCCCTGTCGAGAACGTCGCGCAGACGAACGCCAGTCCATTTCGCGTTGCCCATCGCCCCATGGCCCCACTGGGCGCCGGGAACGCGTGGCGCTACGTAGCCCCGGGAGTTGCCCGAACACTGATTTACCGCCGCGATGTCGAACCGCGGCAGGCTCAGGACGTCCTCAAGCGACAGGGAGAGATCCCTTTCCACATGACCGGTAACGCTTAAGCGGTAGGTCGCGACGTCGACGGTTTCCGGAATTGCCGCGAGATGCCAGCGTACGAAGAATCGATCGCTGGGCGTGAATATCCCCCGGTCGTATACGGCGAAAGGCGTCTCGAGAAGCGGGGGCCGCGTCCGTTGCAGGATCATCTCCCCTTTTTCCGCGAAAGCTCTCGTAAGCTCGCGTTCGTTCGGTCCGCTGGGCAGGCCGAGGTTCGTCACGGCTTGGGCCCAGGCAGGATGCGTGGAGAGGAGCGCACAGGAGGCAACAGCATGCGCGATCACTTCGCGCCGGTGCGGATGGTCTTTGGAACGCGGCGATCGCATGGGTCTTGCTCCTTGGCGACGGTTCGTCCTGGGAGACGTACTTTGCATCCGATCGGGCTCGACTACCAGTCAGGCTATGCGTGATGGAGGCGATCGACGCGTTCGCGGATCACCTGTCGGGGACCAAGGAGTACTTCCATAGCGGCGGCGGATCCGCGAGCGAGGCGGCCCGCCACGATCTTCAGGCTGCCGTGTGCACGAAGCGCAGGCATTCGCCGAGGCTTCGATCCTGGGGCCCGTCGAGCCGGTGTCGACCATGACGTCGGCGATCGTCGCGCATCACCGTCGCCGGCGCGCACCGCGTGACGCTGACGACCATACGGTTGAAGCCGCCGCGAGGGTTTTGTCGTCAGCGAGATGACCTTGGGCGCCGACGGCACCGGTTGCGCGGCAACGGAATCGCGGATGCGACAAGAAGGTTACGGCGAGCGGGACCAAGGTCCAGCCGGACGCCGCATGCCAGCTGGGATCGATGCCGCCGCGCACCGGTCACTGCTGCGCAGAGCCCGTTTCTCGCATCGCCTTGTCGAGCGTCGTCTCGCATCCCTTGACGTCGCCGCGCTGGTCGGACCCTTGGCGTTCTCGATGACTTCGCGGTGTTTGACGGTCCGGGCGTTGGCCTGGTCCGAGGGGGCGGGGCGCCATTGCTAGGCGCCCCGTTGGCGTTCAGCTTCTTGTCCAGGCCGCGACCTCGTCGCCGCACGGAAACGCCGCGGCGTGGGCGACGCCAAGCAGGCAGAGGAACAGAACCGACGTTCTGACGACGCGCATGGCGTTCTTGGACCGACGAGATGCCGGTCGCGGCGAACGGCGGGCCGCCCTTCGGTGCGGGATCGGCAATCGGTAGCGCCGCCGTTCGAACCATGCAAAGCGACGATGGGAACTTCAAAGACCGAAACGAAAGCCACGGCCTGCCGCGTGCTGCGCGGCCGGGCCTTTTTCGACGGCATGACTTCCGTCGTAGTTCGACCCGATCTTGCGCTGAGCCAGCCTAGCCGGCGATAACGGTGCATGGACCGCACCGAATCCATGTCTTCCGCACGCGGCACAGGTCGCCTGACGCTCTTCCAGACGTTCGTGCACTGGCTCGCCCCGAAGTCGATCTATTCCAGGCCGCCTGCGGTGGCACGCCGCATCCGCGGTTTTCGACTCGTCAGCGTTACTCACGAACTCGTCCCGACGAGGCTCGGCCGCCGGCTCGGGTTCCCGCGCATAAGCGGCGGCTACGAAGGCGCCGCCCGCCTTTGGAACAGCATCGAGACGGGCGAGCCAGTCGTGGACAAGCGCTTCCTCGACTGGCTCGAACGCATCTGGCTGGCGGCGATTGGCGTCGAGTCGGCCCCCGACCTCGTTCAGGATCGATCTGTGGACCGCGTCACCTGATTTTCCGCTCCGCCGCCTCGCAGATTGCCCCCGCCGCCCAAGCGACCCTAAGCTGAACCTTAACAACAATCGGGAGCGACCGCGTGCAGACGGACGGCCAGACGACGACCTCGGGCGATCCGTCGGCTGCCGCGAAGGTGCCCGACACGCCGCTGTCGCGCCTCCTGCGCGACGCCAGGATGCGTCTCGTCGAGACCGGCACCCGCAACCGGCTCGTCCACACCCCGCGGGGCGCCAAGCGCTCGCGCTCCATCGCCCTCGACGTCGACGACCGCGACGCCCTCTTTCGGACCGCCTACCGCGGTCACCGTCTGATGCGCTTCGTGCCGCGCGAGGAGGGTGCGCCGCCACGCCAGAACGCCCTCGTGCGACTCGACGAGGTGCCGGCCGCGCGCCGCACCAACCCCGGTTGGCTCTACGCAGGCCTCGACGCCGAGACCCTCCAGAAGAAGCTCATGTCGCTGTACCGCGACGCGAAGACGGCGGAAGAGGAGCAGGGGATTAACATCCTGTTCCTAGCCTACGGCTTCCTACGTTGGTTCGAGGACGGCAAGTCCGAGGTCGTACGCGAGGCGCCGCTGCTTTTGCTGCCGGTCACCCTGGTGCGCGACAAGGTCCGATCGACCTTCGACCTCCGGGCGCGGGACGAGGAAATCCTGACAAACCAGGCGCTGCAGGAGCGTCTGCGCTCCGACTTCGGCATCACGCTGCCGGACGTGCCGGAAGGGGAGGAGTGGCACCCGGCCGACTACTTCGCCGCGGTTCGCACCGCCGTCGCCACGAAGGCCGCCTGGGGCGTCGACGCGGCGGGCCTCGAACTCGGATTCTATTCGTTCTCCAAGCTCTTGATGATCCGCGACCTCGACCCGGCGGCTTGGCCCGAAGGCGAGATGCTGGATAACGAGCTCCTGCAGGGCCTGCTCGTCGACGGCTTCCGCGAGGAGGAGCCTCTCTACGGCGAGGACGCGCGGCTCGACGCGCTCTTCCAGCCGGCCGACCTCGTCCAGGTCGTCGACGCCGATTCCTCTCAGACTCTCGTCATCGAGACGGTCAGGGCCGGCCGCGACCTCGTCGTGCAGGGGCCGCCCGGCACAGGCAAGTCGCAGACCATCGCCAACGTCATCGCCGCCGCGGTCCACGACGGTCGCACCGTGCTCTTCGTGGCCGAGAAGATGGTCGCGCTCGAAGTCGTGCATGAGCGCCTCGAGAAGGCCGGCATTGGACAGGTCTGCCTGCAGCTCCACAGCCGCACCGCCAACAAGCGCCAGCTGGCCGAGGAGCTCGACCGCACCTTGAGCCTGCGCGCCGCCAAGCCCGACACACAGGCCGAGACCGCGCGCTTCGCCGCGGCGCGCGACCGGCTCAACGCGATGGCCGCCGCCATGCACGCGCCCGTCGCCGATACGGGCTTGACGCCCTACGAAGCGCTGGCAGGCCTAGCCGACAGGCACGGGTTGTCCCCGGTTGCGCAGGACCTCGTCGATGAGGCGGCAGCTTGGAACGGCCCCCGCCACGTCGAGGTGAAGGACGCGGCGGAGCGCTTCGCCGCCGCCACCCCGGCCGCCGGCCCGC
>NZ_LMUU01000214.1:7487-8974 GCF_009765775.1 Beijerinckia sp. L45 | reverse complement strand
ACGTGACGGTGAATTGCGCGAGGGCCAGAAGGTAGGCGACATTTATCGCGCCCTCGACCCGATAGCCGACGATATCGGGGAGATAGGCCAAGACAAGCAGCGTCAGGCAGAACAACACGAAGGTCGCAACGAATAGCGGGTAGACGAACCCTCTTCTTCGGGCCTCGATCTCGTCGACGAGCTGGTCAGAGGTAAACACCGCAAGCCTGTTTGCGATGGTCTCACGTTCGCGCCCAAGGGTTCCGTCGGCTTCCAGGTGTTCCACTCGCGTAAGCACGTTTGACTCCCGCATTCGAGCATATTGTCATCCGGCGCGCGGCCGAAGCGATGCCTTGGCAAAACGGTAGAACTCACGCATGGATAAGTGAAATCGTTTGATGTGATGGACGATATAAATGGAGGTTATGGAGTGGAGCTCTATCAGATCCGCCATTTCGCTGCCGTCGCGGACACCGGAAGTTTCACAAAGGCGGGCATCCGGGCGGGAGTGTCGCAGCCAGCGCTGTCGGCTTCCGTCGCGAAGCTTGAGGCGGAGCTAGGCGTAAAGCTTCTGCACCGCACCCCCGGTGCAATCAAGCCGACGCTTGCCGGCAGACGGCTCCTGCTCACGGGCCGCGAGGTCCTGTCGGCTTGCGATCGCATGAAGGCGGAGATCAAGTCTGCTGACCGGGCACGCCCGGTACGTGTCGGCGTGCTGCGAACCTTGCCGACGGCACACCTCGCGCGGCTCATCGAAGCACTCGCGACCGCGTTGCCGGGCACGACGCTCGAGCTCTGCGACGGGACGCGCGACGAGCTCCAGGAGAAACTGCTGAATCGGAAGATCGTCGCGTGCATCACGAGCGCGGGACATTCCCGTGATGGCCAATCATCCGCCGTCCTCGCCCGTGAGCATTACGGTCTGGCCGTCGGGTCCAAGCACAGGTTCGCGTCGACCGAGAGCATCTGCCTTCAGGATCTGCACGGGGAGCCGTTCATCGTGCGGACGCACTGCGAAACGTACGCCAGCACGACCAAGCTCCTAACCGAACGCGGGATATCCACTCACGTCGTCTACAAGACGGATCAGGACGACCGCGTCCTCTCGCTGGTCGCCGCGGGACTCGGGGTGGCTCTGATGCCAACGCTTTTCGCCACGCCCGACGTAAGGATTGTGAAGGTCCGCGACTTCACCGCGGACCGATGCATCGAGCTGCAGTGGAACAGCGACTGCACCGACGACCGCCTCGACCCGCTAATCGCCTTCGCAACCAGCTTCAACTGGCGGATGGGCGCAGGTTACCTCGTAGCCGATACGGCAAATGGCCCTGCATTCACCGCTGACGCGTACTTTCCAAAATGGGACGCAGCGACCGCACCGGACGACGGTTTCGCAGCCGACTTACCCGGCAATTAGGACCGGGCGCCGCGCGGACGCGGCGGTGGGGACGGATTACGAGGCGGCCGACGTCAACGCCGCCTCGCGAAGGAAACACTCCGTCATCAAA
>NZ_LMUU01000214.1:0-7345 GCF_009765775.1 Beijerinckia sp. L45 | reverse complement strand
CGGGTGCCCGTGGGCGATAGCGCCTCCCTCGGGGTTCACGAGGTCGAGGGGAATGCCGAGCGTCCGGGCGACGGCGATCGGAACGACCGCGAAGGCTTCGTTGATTTCGAACCGATCGACGTCGGCAAGCGACCATCCGGCGAGCTCAAGGGCCTGACGAATCGCGGGTACGGGTCCTAGTCCGAACATGCCAGGCTCGACGGCGGCGATGCCGTAGCCCGCCAACCTCGCCATCGCATCGATGCCGCAACGGTCCGCATAATCACGCCGCGCGACGATCATCGCGGCCCCGCCGCTGTTTAAGCCAGGCGCGTTTCCCGCCGTGATAGTGCCGGTCTTCCTGAAGGCCGGACGCAGCCGGCTGAGCATCTCGGCCGTGGTGTCGGGGCGAGGTGCCTCATCCTTCGCGAACTCGGAGGCGCCCTTCGATCCCTCTACCGTTACGGTGACGATCTCCGCCTCGAAGCGTCCCGCTGCCTGCGCCGTAGCGAACGCACATTGCGAGCGTTCGGCGAAGCGGTCCTGGTCTTCGCGGGTAATCTGCAGATCGGAAGCGAGGTCCTCCGTGTGCCAACCAGAGTGCTTACCTGAGAGTGCGTCGTCCACACCGTCGCGCAGCATGCTGTCATGGATTTCAGCCGGTCCCATCCGGTAGCCCCATCGCCCGCCCTCCATGAGGTACGGAGCGCGGTCCATGTTCTCCATGCCGCCCGCGATGCCGACGTCGTAGCGCTCCAAGGCGATCTCCTGCGCCACGCTCACGATCGCCTGCGCTCCCGATCCACATACGCGGTTGACCGTCATGGCTGGAACCGAGATGGGTAGGCCCCCGCCGATCGCGGCCTGCCGCGCAGGATTCATCTTGCTGCCAGCCTGGACGACGTTACCCATTACGACAGCGCCGACAGCGCCAGCTTCGGCGCCCGACCTATGTAGCGTCTCGCGCGCAACGATGGCGCCCAAGGCTGCAGCGGGGACGGTCTTCAAAGAACCGTTGTAGGCGCCAATTGGCGTGCGGACGGCATTGCAGAGTACGATATCGTTCGGGCTCATCGGAAGTTCTCCGGCTAGTTGGGGCTAATCTGCGAGGCGACGCCAACCCGGCTCGTCCGCCATTATCAAGCGAAGGCGACGGCGCCTTCGGGCGATCACTTGACGAATAGGAGCGACTCGTCGTTGACGATCGTGCGCAGGACGCGGCGAAGGTCCGCGGCGACCTTCTCGCCGAGCCTTTCCTCGGAACGCGCCTGGGCGCGGTCCAAGAGGCGGTAGGCTGCGGTAAGCCGAACCTGGCCCGCGTCCGTGAGCACGACATGGCGGCGCCGCTGATCGGCGTCCCCGGGCATAATTGTGATGAGCCCCTCACGCTCCAGCGGGTGCAGGTTCTGGCCCATCGTTGGGCGGTCCATGGCGAGAGCGTCGGCGAGCTCGCCGACCGTCAATAGCTCATCGGTCTGCCGGTTGATCTCGGCGAGGACCGTCATCTGCGTCGACCGAAGCCCCGTCGGGGCGAGCGCGAAGTCGTACATCTGCGAGATCCTCCGCGAAGCCTTTCGGAGAGCCGTGCAATTGCAACGGGTCCTGTCGACGATCGGCGATCGTGCTGACATCACGACTCCGAAATTAAGGTCTTCCAATAAGAGGGGATATCCCCCCTTCCGGGAATCTGTCAACGTCCGGCTCCGTTCGGATGCGCCCAGCCCTTTCTCCTGCAATTTCTTTTGATCGTTTGGTGTCAACCTATCTTGGAGTTCAGATACGTTCTCCGCAGGGGGAATCTGGATCCTTCGAGTACCTGCTTTCATGCCAGTCCCGAAACGGCTATCCTCATCGTGCGCGCGAGGCGAGGCGCTCGTCGTTGGCTATCGCCAAGAGAGTTCTTCTGAATTCCGATGCCTCGCGTTCGCCGAAGACGCGGTCAAAACGCCGTTGCGCGCTGTTCCACAACTTCTTGGCCTCCTTGAACTTCTCGATGCCCGCGGGCGTCAAGGTCACGTGGCGCCGACGCCGGTCTTGCAGACTAGGTGCCCAGGTGACCAATCCGTCTCGTGCAATGGGGCGAAGGTTGTGGCCCAGGCTCGACCGGTCCATGACCAGGGCGTCGGCGAGTTCACGCATGGTGGGCGGCTGCAGGCGCCGCCGGACTAATTCCGACAGGATCGCGTGCTGTGTCGACTTCAGACCGCACGGCTCAAGCGCTTCGTCATACATTGCCGACAGGCGCCGTGACGCCTTACGCACCGCTGTCACGTTGCACCGGCTTTCCTCCAAGCCGGTCGTTCCAGTCCTTGGCACCGTCATCCTCCGTACTGATCCCATATAAAGAATCTGCCCTCAATCGACCAGACGACGCTCCCACGCAGCGTTCGACGATGGAAAAAGGGGACATGCCTTCTTGGTCGAAGTGGCCGCGGCCGAGCTACGCGACGCTAAGCGTTAAGCGCTAAAGCGAGAAGTCTTCCTTGCCGGTCCCCAAGCCGATGAGAAATGCCTGAAGAGCCTGGGGAAGCGTTTCGAACCAAGCCTCCTCCTCGCCAGGCGCCGGAAGCACGTGGCCGTACTCGACCATGTCCGTCGGTACAAGATTGCAAAGGTAGACCCAGATTCCGGTCTCGGGCACCCCTGCGATCGCGCTGACGTCCCTCATGATCTGGAGCATCAGCCGGCCGCGTTGTTCAGCCGTACGACCGGCTCGAATGTCGCCACGAATCCAGATGTGTCTGTCGGCAGGTTGGCCGCCCAGAAAGCGGTCGGCCGCACCCTTCTCGTCGAACACGACCTGAACGAAGTAGGAGGGAGCCCCGGTCGCTTCACTATGGGCATGCGAAATGGCCTTTGCGATTGCCTCCTTCTGTTGGTCGCTCGACGAGCCAGATCTAGCGGTGCAGACGTAGGTTGGCATCACGCTTTTCCTTTCACCAAAGTCGAGCGCCGCCGTCGGTCCGGTAATCATTCGACCGGTTGCACGACATGCGACGAGCCGCGGCGGCTTTTCGGAACAGGCGCTGTCTCCGCAGCGCTGACGAGCGATATGATTAAGATCGCAGAGATTGCGGCGACCGCGGCGGCCACCAGCAGGATCGCCTGGTACCCGGCACCAAAGCTTCTGACTGCGAGGTCGTGGACTTGGACGTTCGGTCCGGAACCGTCGTATGCACCAGTGAGATCGCCAGAAACTTTCCTCTTGAGAGATGCGCGACGGCCAAGGTAAAGGTTCTCGTGGCTCGACGCAGACCAGCTATGCGAAACACATCCGCGGCGGTTATCGACGGCCTACGCTCGTGGACGCCCTGTCGTGGCGATCGACGCATCAGGCCAACACGACCTGATCAACATAGATTACCCGGTCCGCGGTCCAGCTTATAACTGCTGACGCTGGAGGGCATCGCTTCGTGAGAACCGTTGCGGTCTAGTCATCGCCTACCGATCGCTTCGGGGTTCGGCCTCCAACAAACGCGCCTCAAGCAGGGCGAGACGCTGATGCATCTCCAACAGGACGTCATCCGGTTCGAAGGCTCTTGCAATCTCCGCGAGAAGGCGAAACGCTTCGGTTACCAAACTTCTCAACATCCTGGTCGTCCTAGCTATGATATTCACGGGCGCGCTCAACCAAGTTGGTTCCCAGACCATCAGTCTAACCCCGCATTGTCGATTCGGACGGGCGTATACCCCGCCAAGATCTCACCCTTATCCTGTCCTGTCCCGATCGGTCGGAAGAGCGTCATGCCGAAATCCAATGTCGGCCTTCCGTGCAAGAACGAAATCGCTCGGTCCAACCGGTCGCCCGTCGCGGGCCCTGGGCTCAAGCTTCGCCAGTGGCAGCCGCGCTTCACCGTCGACCATGGCTGAACTCAACTCATCGCCGTCGAAACAGGTGTCCTCGCCCCATTGCCATAGTGCGATCAGGACCACGTAGAGACGCCTGCCCTTCTCGGTCAAAACGTAGCGGTTGCGCGTTGGGCTCTCCGCTTCGACGCTGAGGATCCCTTCCTGGACGAGCTTCTTCAGACGCGTCGAGAGGATGTTCTTGGCGAGTCCGAGACTCTTCTGGAATTCACCGAAGCGCTGCCTGCCCAGGAACGACTCCCGCACGATGAGCAGCGACCACCAGTCACCGATCACCTGCAGCGAACGGGCGATCGCGCAGTCTGCCGTCCCGAGGTCAGTCCTCTTCCCCTTCATCTCAAAAACCTGTCCTAAATACGGTTGCAAAGTTAAACTCAATGGCTCATGCTGTCAATGGTTGCAAAGTTAGACTGCCAGGCGAAGCGCACCTTTACTGAGGTGCTGGTGACCTGAGGCGCGACCCAAACGAACCGCATCATAGAGGAAAACCTGATGTCCTATCAGACAGTGAATCCGGCGACCGGAACCCTGGTCGAAACCTTCCCGACGATGAGCGATCACGCGTTGGAAGAGGCGGTCGCAACCGCCCACAACGCCTTCAAGACCGACTGGCGGAAGCGACCGGTGTCGGAGCGCGCGCGCATGCTTTCCAAGGCGGCATCCATCTTGCGCGAACGGGCCGAAGAATTCGCCCAGATCCTGACGTTAGAAATGGGAAAGCACATCATGGAGGCGCAGGCGGAGGTTGGCCTCTCGGCGAACATCCTCGATTACTACGCTAAACGCGCAGAGGACTATCTAGCGCCGAAGCCCCTGAAGGATGTCCCCAACGCCGAGATCCGCATCGAGCCGATCGGCGTGCTTCTCGGCATCGAGCCTTGGAACTTCCCCTACTACCAGGTGGCCCGCGTCGCGGGCCCGCAGCTGATGGCGGGCAACGTCCTGCTTCTGAAGCATGCCGAGAACGTGCCGAAGTCGGCACTCGCCTTTGCCAAGGTGCTGGAGGAGGCGGGCGTGCCCAAGGGCGTCTACACCAACCTGTTCGCCTCGATCGACCAGGTCGGCCACCTCATCGACGATCCACGCGTGCGGGGCGTCACGCTGACCGGCAGTGAGCGCGCGGGCACCGCGGTGGCCGAACGTGCCGGCCGCAACCTCAAAAAGGCCGTTCTCGAACTCGGCGGAAGCGATCCGCTCATCGTCCTCGAGGACGCACCGCTGGAGTGGACGATCGGCAGCGCCATGGTCGGACGCATGTTCAACTGCGGTCAGTGCTGCGTCGCCTCCAAGCGCATGATCGTCGTCGGCGAAGAGCGAGGCAAGGCGTTCCTCGAGGGCTTCACCGCGCAGATGGCATCGCTGAAGGCCGGCGATCCCGCCGACGCCAACACGAGCCTCGCTCCGCTGTCGTCGGAGCGCGCGCTCAACCTCCTGCTCGATCAGATCGCTCGTGCGAAGGCTGGCGGCGCTACGGTGGCGCTCGGCGGAAACCGCATCGATCGCCCCGGCTTCTACCTCGAGCCGACGATCCTGACTGGGGTCACCGAAGACAATCCGGTGTTCTTCGAGGAGCTGTTCGGTCCGGTCGCCACGATCTTCTCCGTCAAGGACGAGGCGGAAGCGATCCAACTGGCGAACAACACGCCGTACGGCCTGGGTGCATCGGTCTTCACGGCCGATACGGGGCGGGGACGCAAGGTGGCGGCGCAGATCGAGAGCGGGATGGTCTTCGTCAACCGACCGTTCGGCACCGAACCGCAACTGCCCTTCGGCGGCAACAAGAATTCGGGCTTCGGCCGGGAGCTTTCGGAGGCCGGCTTCGACGAGTTTGTCAACAAGAAGCTGGTCCATACGGATCCGGTAAACACGCACCCCTTCGCCGCAATCGCCGGAGCCTGAGGGGCGCCGCAAGGCGCAGGCCTCGAAAGGGACAACATTCGTCCCCTTCGAGCATCGCCACGCTCGTCTGAGACGGCCGCTTTGAGGTGGCGCCACGTTGTGGCGTCCACCTCGAAGCGGAAAACAGGAATAGACCCATGCCTTCGGCGATCTTCAAGAAAGTAGTGCTCGCGGCGCGGCCAGATGGCAGGCCCAATCTCGACAACTTCCGTCTGGATACGGGTCCGATGCCATCGATCCCCTCCGACGGCCTTTTGCTGCGCACCCTCTACCTCTCACTCGATCCCTACATGCGAGGCCGCATGGACGATCGGCGATCCTACGCTCCGGCGTTGGCGCTCGGTGACGTCATGCCAGGCGAATGCGTTGTGGAGGTCATCGCTTCCAACCACGCGGAATACTCTCGGGGCGACATCGTCCTCGCGCAAACCGGATGGCAGAGCCACGCCATCTCGGATGGCCGTGGTCTTCGCCGGCTCGACGCGCGCGACGCCCCGCTTACGACCGGCCTCGGCGTTCTCGGCATGCCAGGTTTCACCGCCTGGTCCGGCCTGACCTTGATCGGAAAGCCCAGACTTGGCGAGACCGTCGTCGTCGCGGCGGCCACTGGTCCTGTCGGATCGCTTGTCGGCCAGCTGGCGAAGAAAGCTGGTGCAAGGACCGTCGGCATCGCCGGCGGTCCGGAGAAGTGCCGTTATCTCATGAACGACCTGGGTTTCGATGCCGCGATCGATCATCGCGTCTCGGACTTCCGCAAGCAGCTTGCGATCGCTTGCCCGGGCGGTATCGACGTCTATTTCGAGAATGTCGGCGGCACTGTGTGGAGCGCGGTCCTGCCGCATCTCAACCGCTTCGCGCGGGTACCGGTCTGCGGACTCATCTCGCAGAACGGTGGTGCCGGTGCCGCCGAACACGACCAACTCCCCGCCACGATGCGCGCCGTCCTGACCCTGAGCCTGACTATGCGAGGCTTCATCAACTTCGAGTTCGCCGACGAGCACTTCCCGACGTTCCTTCGATCCGTGACCAGCGACGTCGCGAACGGAACCATCAAGTATAGGGAAGACGTCACTGTCGGCCTGGAAAACGCGCCACGGGCGTTCATCGGCATGTTGCAAGGGCATAACTTCGGCAAGGCGCTGGTTGATCTCACGGACGGCTAGGGACTGGCGTCCCAGCATGGTCGCTCCTGCGTTCCGCAGCTACACCTGCGGTTCCATTAGCCGTCGACCTGATTCGGAGCGTCCGACGCAACGTTCTCCGAGACAGCGCTTGAGGGCCGTCTCGACGCAAAGCGCTTGCGACCGGGCGTCATGGTTGCCGCGTGATGCCATGCAAAGACCTAGCATCGCCGACCGCACCCAGGTGCCGGAATCGAGCTGGACCAAAACGGTTCGCTGCGACCGCCGCGCCACATTCCTCCCGGCCCTGAAACGCCGGGTTCCTAGTGGAAGGTAGAAGATGATCTACGCAAACTACGTCAGGTACGGCGCGGAGTCCCGGATCCTGGAGATTCGGCCTGAGCATCGCAAATACATGTTCGGCTTGATCGACAAAGGCAAGGCGGTCGCTGCAGGTTCGTTCCCAAACAATACGGGGG
>NZ_LMUU01000213.1 GCF_009765775.1 Beijerinckia sp. L45 | reverse complement strand
CACACCGACCACTTTGGGAAGAAGCGTCTTGATCTAGCAGGTCCTCTACTCGCTAAGCTTTTCCGCGGTATTATGCGTCGAATGCACTCAGAGCTTGCCAACTACCTCAGACGCTGTGTTGAGGGCAACCGTCACTTCAACCTGGCTGTTGGTATCAAGCCCGGTACACTTTCAAATGGTCTCAAGTACTCGCTTGCCACTGGTAACTGGGGCGACCAGAAGAAGGCCATGAGCTCAACTGCCGGTGTGTCTCAGGTGCTGAATCGCTATACGTTTGCCTCGACGC
>NZ_LMUU01000211.1:34931-35821 GCF_009765775.1 Beijerinckia sp. L45 | reverse complement strand
ACAGGCCGGTCTTGGGCGAGAAGGCCGAAGGCTGCTCGTCCTTGGAGCCGAGAGCCGCCGGGCAGATGCCCTTCGAGTTCACGTCTTCGCCGTTGTGCTCGGTGGACATGGCTTCGACCCGGATCGGACGTCCGTAGTCCTTTGAGTTCTTGTCCATGTCGACGCCCTTGGCCCAATTGACCGCGGGATCGAACTTCTGAGCGACGAGGAGTTCGCCGGTATCACGATCGAGCGTGTAGCCGAAGCCGTTACGATCGAAGTGGACGAGGAGCTTGCGGTCCTTGCCGTCGATCTTCTGGTCGACCAGCGGCACTTCGTTGATGCCGTCGTAATCCCACTCGTCGTGCGGGGTCATCTGGTAGACCCACTTGACCGCACCCGTATCGGGGTTACGAGCCCAGAGGGACATCGACCACTTGTTGTCGCCCGGACGCTGCTTGGGGTTCCACGTCGAGGGGTTGCCCGAACCGTAGTACATCAGGTCCAGTTTGGGGTCGTACGAATACCAGCCCCAGGTGCAGCCGCCGCCGGTCTTCCACTGCTCGCCCTCCCAGGTCTTGGTCGAGGAGTTCTCACCGACCGGCTTGCCGAGCGACATCGTCTGCGTCGGGCTGATCAGGGTCTGATCGTCCGGGCCTTCCGAGTAGCCGCGCCAGATGCGCTTGCCGGTCTCCTGGTCATAAGCCGTCACGTGGCACTGCACGCCGAACTCACCACCGGAAATACCGACGATCAGCTTGCCCTTCACGGGAAGCACTGTCGCGGTGTTGGTCGCACCCTTCTTCGGATCGCCGTTGGCGACCTTCCACAGTTCCTTGCCGGTCTTCGCGTCGAGCGCGACGACGTTGGTGTCGGCCTGGTGCAGGAAGATCTTGCCGTTGTCATAGGCT
>NZ_LMUU01000211.1:0-34921 GCF_009765775.1 Beijerinckia sp. L45 | reverse complement strand
CGCGGTTGACGGTGTCGCAGCACATGACCGGGATCACGTTCGGATCCTGTTTGGGCTCGTACTTCCAGATGATGCGGCCGTCGTTGTTGAGGTCGAGCGCGTAGACGATGTTGGGGAACGGCGTGTGGACATACATGATGTCGCCGATGACGAGGGGCGAACCCTCGTGACCGCGCAGAACGCCGGTCGAGAACGTCCACGCGACCTGAAGCTTCTTCACGTTGGTCGTGTTGATCTGGTCGAGCTTCGAGAACCGATGAGCGCTGTAATCTCCCTGTGGGATCGCCCAGTTCGACGGGTTCGCGATCAGCGAATCGAGGTCGTCGGCGGCCATCACGGGCACCGAGTAGGACAGGAGACAGGCAGCCGCCGCAGCGGCCATGCCGAAGTATTTCATATTTGGCTTCCTCCGAAGTCGATGAGAGCTACTCATCGCTTTGCTACATGATTAGGGAACTTCGCTCTTCGATACGTGCCGCTTCTTGCGCGACAGACGATAACCCTGGTGTTTTTTGTTCAGCCATCGAAGACAAGCCGGACATTAACCAGCGAAAATATTCTGGCAACGGGAATCTTATAAAGTCCTCATGTCTCCAGCATATGTCTTTAGTAGTATATTTCAAACAGAAGACGATAATAGTGACAACCCAATACTACACTTAAGTAATATTGGCTGGCCTCAAGACAGGCTATATTTTTAAAGCGTGCTGATCACGTCAATGTTATACTTATGACGCTCCTGTCTTCTGGTGGCGGACGGTGGGGGAAGCAGTCGGACCGTCTCTGGTCGCCGGACTGCCGTCGGCACTCATCGAACCTGGAGCAAGCGGATCGCACCGCGAACGTCGGGTCCGAGGAATTCGAACGCTGGCGCTAGCCTGGCGATGATCTGCGGGACGAGGGCGACTTGTCGGTTCTCCGCGCCAAACGCGGACGGCGGAACTCGATGAACGCCGTCGCGGCGCCTACCGCCGCCAAGCCGAAAGCGACGTCCGACGGCGCGCCGATCAGGCGCGCGAAGAGAACGCCGCAGCCTGATGCGGTTAAGGCGGCTGTCACGGGGACGCCGAGATCACGAAAGAGTCGGCGATGTAAGCTTGCGTTCTGCATCCCTGCCCTCGTTTCAACGAGGCGCTTCAGGATGCAGGTAAGGGAGTCTTCGGACACACCTACCCTGGCCCTGAAGAGCCATGGTAGGAGTCATCAGCCTTTGCGGCGGTTAACGGGAGAACTCCATTCCCTCGAAGCACGAACATGCGTCCTTTTTCCGCGACCGTCAAGCGTTCGAAGTGTTCGCCGCCGCATCATTGGACGATACCCGGCGGGCTCGTTGGCTTGACCGGAAACAATCCGTTGGGTAACCAACATGGACGGCAATGGAATCTGCCGGGCCCATCGGGCCAAACCGCACGATCGTGCTAATGATTCCTACCCACAACGCCTTGTGAGTAGGAATCCGCCCGATGTCCCTCCGTCTTCCCCCGCTTCAGTTCGTCGAGCCGATGTCACGGCGGCGCAATCGAAACGCTCGGTAGGCGATGTTCCGAACCCTCGTCGACAATCGAATCCGTCATGGCGTGTCTGCGGCCAAGTGGATCGCGCTCGTCGCGCCCATGGCCGCCGTCGTCGGGTCGATGTGCGCCGCCTTCCTATGGTCGCTCGACAAGGTCACCGACCTGCGGTTCGAGCATCCGGCGTTGCTGTTCGGGTTGCCCGTGGCCGGCGTGGCCATCGGGCTTCTGTACCATTGGTATGGGCGCTCCGCGGAGGGCGGAAACAACCTGATTGTCGAACAGATCCATGAACCCGGCGGCGGCGTGCCCCTGCGCATGGCGCCCCTGATACTGTTCGCGACGGTAGTGACCCATCTGTTCGGCGGTTCGGTGGGACGCGAAGGCACGGCGGTCCAACTCGGCGGCAGCATCGCAAGTGCCTTCGCCAAGACGTTCAGGCTCGGGCGTCATGACGTCCGCGTGTTGCTTATGGCCGGTATCGCCGCTGGCTTCGGTGCGGTTTTCGGCACGCCGGTCGCCGGGGCGGTGTTCGCGTTGGAAGTCCTGAGCATCGGGCGCATCGAGTACGAAGCTTTGGTGCCTGCGATCTTCGCGGCGATCGTCGGCGATTGGTCCTGCCACGCCTGGGGTATCCACCACGTCGCCTACCACATAGCGTTTCCCGGATACGCGGATGCCGCCGGGACGCCGTTCCATATCGATGGTTGGCTCCTGGCGAAGGTCGCGGTCGCGGGCGCGGCGTTCGGGTTGGCCGGCCTTCTATTTTCCGAAGCGTCGCACTCGGTCGGGGCCTTCTTCAAGAAGGTCTGCCCTATCGCATACCTCAGGCCGGGGATCGGCGGCCTTCTGGTCATAGCGCTGGTCTACGCCACGGGCACCCGCGAATACCTGGGCTTGGGGGTCTGGTCGCCGAACCCAAACGACGCTTCGATTCTCGCCTTCTTCGGCCCCCACCACTTCGATTGGGCCTGGGCTTGGAAGATCGTCTTCACCGTCGTCTCGCTCGCCACCGGGTTCAAGGGCGGCGAGGTCACGCCGCTCTTCTTCATCGGAGCGGGTCTAGGCCACGCCATTGCCGGCGTTCTTGGAGCGCCGATCGACCTGTTCGCTGCCTTGGGCTTCGTCGCGATCTTCGCAGGGGCGTCCAACACCCCGCTCGCCTGCACGATCATGGGCATCGAACTCTTCGGCGCGACGCATACCGTCTACATCGCCGTGGCCTGCTTCCTCGCATACCTCTGCAGCGGTCACTCGGGCATCTATCTCTCGCAGCGCATCGCGGTACCCAAGACGGCCAGTGGCCAGATCCCGCCCGAAACCTCCTTGAGGCAGGCCAGGGAATTCGGGCCTTCGACCATGGACCACGTGCTCATAAGTCTTCGCGACCGCCGGGACGCCGCGAAACGACGATCATCCATCCCGCTCGTTCAAGGAGTCGACATGCCTAACAACCATCACGTTACGCAGACGGAGATCGGGATGGTCCGCATCTACATGAAGCCGAAGGATCGCTTCAAGGCGGGCGGAGGTCGCTTCAAGGCCGCGTTCTCAGGCAGGCCGCTTTACCAGGAGTTGGTCCAGCAGGCGAAGCGCGCCGGCCTCGTGAACGCCGTGGCGCACCATACCCATTACGGCTTCAGCAACCATCAGGAGATCCAGGCACGCGAGCCGGAAAGCATAAACGTCGAACTCACGATGTGCGTCGAACTCGTCGCGCCGCGTGCTCAGCTAGAGGCTTTCTGCCGCGATCACGGCGATCTGCTGAAGGACAAAGTCATCGTCTATAAGCACCTGGAACATTGGACGGTCGGAGCGAACCTCAACTTGGTCGAGGAGCAGGTCGTAGACCCCGACGAGCTTGGCGGAGAGGCGGAGTGACTGGGCAGATGCGAGGCTAGCCGGAGGGATCGAATGTCGTTCACCACCTGTCTCATCGTCATGCTGGGGGGCGCGATAGGGACCCTGGCACGCTACGTCCTTTCGATTCTCACTTTGCCGTTCAGCCGAGAGATGCCGTGGGGCACGATGGGGGTGAACTTGTCGGGATCGTTCCTCATTGGCTTCTTCGGAACGCTAACCCTCGCACACGGCCGTTATCCGGCTTCCGAGCCGATCCGTCTGTTCGTGATGGTTGGGTTTTGCGGCGGCTACACCACCTTCTCGTCCTTCAGCCTGCAGACCTTGGACCTTCTGCGCGGTGGCGCCATGATGAGGGCCGCCGCTAATATCTGCGTCTCGGTTGCGTTCTGCATCTGCGCGGTGGCCGTAGGTCATCTCTTCGCTTCTCACCTCAACAAGGGAACGGCCCGGATCGCGCAGATGGCGATCGAGGAGGAGGGTTGAAGATGGCGAAGACGATCTCAGGGGATCGAGGATCGGCGGCGTGGCTTCGCAGCGCTGAAGTGCCGCTCGGCTTACTCGACCAACCATTCATCACCATTCACGTGATGCCCCGTCGTCGACTTCGAGATGTATAAGTGCGTACGATCATCGCAGAGCTTCGACGCGTCCTTGCAGACGGCACGTTCCTAACGGTCGCCGCTCTTCTCGCGGCCGGCGCCTTGGCGTACGGGCGCTTCTCGGATCACATGGAACTGATAGGTCTTGCGTTGGAGCAAGTGTGTATCGCCGCTGCTGCCTTCGCTTTCATCTCTCGTCGCTGACGTCGATGGGATCACGACCTCCGATCCCCAAGCATGCTACCTTTTCCCGCGACGAGGCGCCGTCGAAGCGCGTAAGGAGTCCTCGCGTTGCACGACCTAATTCCGACGACCGACATAGATGAGCATGCCCCCTCATGGTTGCCTGTTTTCAGAGTCAATCGCCATGTTGGGCTCCATAGCATGGGACCAAAACAGACGATCTTCGTCAGCTTGGCGGAGATCGCACAGGCGCTCGGACATGCTCACCGGCTGGAGCTGCTGGAGCACCTTGGCCAGGGCGAGCGCAGCGTAGAGGAACTCGCGGAGCGAACTTCGTTGACGTTCGCCAACGCCTCGCGTCATCTGATAATTCTACGACGAGCTTCGTTGGTGGCGACACGACGCGACGGCAAACGGGTGCTCTACCGCTTGGCTGGAGCGGGCGAGGTGATCGCGCTTTTGAAGGCTCTCAGTTTAGTTGGCGAACGCAACATGGCCGAAATCGAGCGGGTCTTGGCCTCCTACTTTCGCGCACGCGACGCAACGGAGCCAGTCACTCGGTCCGAGCTGACCGAGCGCCTCCGTAACGATCTGGTGACGGTGCTGGACGTACGCCCGGACAACGACTTTCGGCTGGGGCATCTACCGAACGCAGTCAACATCCCATGGCCGGAACTAGAGCGGCGGCTGGACGAACTACCGCTGGATCGTGAGGTGGTTGCCTACTGCCGTGGACCGTACTGCGTACTGTCGTTCGAGGCTGTCGCAGCACTTAGAACACGCGGATACGTGGTGCGCCGGCTAGAAGACGGTTTCCCGGAATGGAAGGCCGCAGGGTGGCCGGTCGAGGCGGCCTATTAGGACATACGCCACGATCATCAGGCACGCCAGAACGTCATAATGAGGACACCTGCGCCGATGAATGCGCCTCTTATGAGGATCGTCGCATCCGGCCGCATTTGGAAGAACGCGAAGTTGAGTTGGGCGATAACAAAGAAAGCCCGAAGTCCCACGGCGGCGCGTTGACGGCCACGCCGTAGGCGAACAGAACGACGGCGCCAGCGGCAAACAGACCGACACGTGTCGTCAAGCTGAGTCTGGTTAATCAGAAACGAACAAGCGCATCGCCCCGGCTTCGACGGGCTGTGCTGTTGCGCGGGCCCGAATCGGTCTCAGGGCAGTACAATGTTGACCCATGTCAGGCTTGCATATCCTATCCTCCTGGATAGGATATGTCATGCATCACGCCTCCCATCCTGACATCATCAAGCGCCTCAAGCGCGCCCACGGGCATCTCGCCTCCGTCATCGCGATGATCGAGGGCGGCCGCGCCTGCGTGGATCTGGCCCAGCAGCTTCATGCGGTAGAGAGCGCGATCACCAACGCGAAACGCGAGTTGATCCAGGACCACATGGAACACTGCCTCGGTGACGGACTCGGCGAGTCCGGCAAGGACGCGAAGGGCGCCCTCACCGAATTCAAGGCGCTGGCGAAGTACCTGTGAAGGACAAGACCATGATGGATACCGTTCGCGATTGGCTCGGCTTCGGCGGAGCCGACGTCGCCTCTAGCCACGCCGGCCACGGCCATTCCCATGACGAGGGCAAGGGACACGGGCACACCCACGGCGTGATCGACCCGTCGATCGCCTCGTCTGAAGAGGGAATCAGCGCAATTAAGTGGTCGTTCGCGATCCTGGCGGTGACCGCGCTCCTTCAGTTCATCGTGGTCGTCGTATCGGGCAGCGTCGCGCTGCTCGCCGACATGATCCACAACGTCGGCGACGCGACTACCGCGATCCCATTGTGGTTCGCCTTCATGCTCGCACGGCGCAAGCCCTCGAAGACGTTCACCTATGGCCTCGGCCGGGCCGAGGACCTCGCCGGCATCATGATCGTGCTCATCATCCTCTTCAGCGCCGTCGTCGCCGGCTACGAGGCGATCTCGCGGTTGCTCCATCCAGAGCCCGTTCAGCAGCTCGATTGGCTAGCGGCCGCCGGTGTCATCGGCTTCCTCGGCAACGAGATCGTCGCGGTGTTCCGCATCCGCGTCGGGCGCCGCATGAACAGCGCCGCCCTCATCGCAGACGGCTACCACGCCCGCACCGACGGCCTGACCAGCCTTGCCGTCGTGCTAGGCGCGCTCGGCGTCTGGATGGGCTTTCCACTCGCCGATCCGATCATCGGGCTCATCATCACGGTCGCCATCTTCGGCATCGTCTGGCAGTCGTCGCGCGCCGTCATCACGCGGATGCTGGACGGCGTCGAGCCCGGGATCACCGAGGAGATCCGCCATTCCGCGGGGCACGTGCCCGGTATCCGGAACGTCACTGACGCGAAGGCTCGCTGGCTCGGTCACGAACTCCACGCCGACGTCACCATCGCCGTCGACGACCAACTTCCATTGGCTAAGGCCAACCTGATAGCCGCCGCGCTGCAGGGCGAACTCCGTGCGCATATCCCTGCGATGGCCGTGGCCAACGTTCGCTTCGAGAACGGCGCGGCGGTACCGCCCGCGGTCGGCGGACACCATCACGCACCGGAGCCGTTCAAGGTCGACGGGCAGCTTGCGAAGGGGCTGCTGGAGATCGCCGACACTTCGGATGGCGAGCGGATGCGTCTTACCGTCGGTACCCACGTTGACGGATTGAACGCCACGGTCGTGATCAAGCGGCCCGGCGAAGCCGCCGAATCCTTGCCGCTTACGTCGGCTCACGGCGATCACCACGTCTATGAGAGCGCGTCGGCGCCGGCAGAACCGCACGAGTTCGACGCGACCCTGTTCCTACGGCGCGGTGCGGAGGAAGAAGCCCTGCCGTTCCACATGAGCGAACCGGACGACCACAGCCACTGATCCCATCGTCGGGATGGCGGAAACGTCGCCGGTCGCCGCATGGGGACACGGCCACGCGGAAACGACTCCCAGGAGGCGTCGGCCGGAATATCGCGTCCCATTCTCCAACGTGATCTAGGGCGCCGCAGCGGCCATCACTCGGCGGCCATCCGTGTAGGGTACGCTTCAGCGGGCGTACCGTTGGCAGATCTCCTCGGGAGTCCTACACCCTTGATCAGAGCGTAGACCGCAGGAATGACAACGAGCGTCAGGGCCGTCGAAGACACCATTCCGCCGATCATCGGCACAGCGATGCGCTGCATGACTTCGGAGCCCGTCCCCGTGCTCCATAGGATGGGAAGCAGACCGGCCATGATCGCGACGACAGTCATCATCTTCGGCCGGACGCGCTCGACTGCGCCAAGCATGATCGCCGCGTTGAGATCGACCCGGGTGAAGGCGAGGCCCGCCGCATCGCGCTCGGCCTTCAGCAGGGCCATGGCCTGATCGAGGTAGATAAGCATCACGACGCCGGTCTCCGCCGCGACTCCGGCGAGCGCGATGAAGCCCACCGCCACCGCGACCGACATGTTGAAGCCGAGCCACCACATGAACCAGAGCCCGCCGACAAGGGCGAACGGCAGAGACAGCATTACGATGAGCGTCTCCGTCATCCGCCTGAAGTTCAGGAACAGCAGCAGGAAGATGATGAGCAGGGTCAAAGGCACCACGACCTTCAGCTTCTCGATGGCGCGCTGCATGTATTCGAACTGGCCGCTCCACTGCACGACGGTGCCAGGCGGCAGCCTGACGTTATCGGCGACCGCCTTCTGCGCGTCGGCGACGTAGCCGCCAAGGTCGCGGTCGTGGATGTCGACGTAGATGTAGACCGCAAGCTGGCCGTTCTCCGTCCGGATCGACGTCGGACCGCGCCCAAGCTGCACCTTCGCAACTTCGCCGAGCGGCACCGTACCCCCCGCGGGCAGCGAGACGAGAACGTCGCGGGCGATCGCCTTAGGGTCGCTTCGTAGGTCACGGGGATAGCGCACGTTCACGGTATAGCGCTCGCGTCCCTCGACCGTCGTCGTCACGGCGTCGCCGCCCAGCGCCATGCCGATCGTGTCCTGAAGGTCGCCGACGGTCAGGCCGTAGCGGGCTAGCGCCTCGCGGTCCGGGAGTATCTCTAGGTAGTATCCACCAACGACGCGCTCGGCGTAGGCGCTGCTCGTGCCAGGCACGTTGCGGACGACCGTCTCGATCTCGCGCGCCGCCTTCTCCATCTCGCCGAGGTCCTTTCCCAAGACCTTGATGCCGACGGGCGTGCGGATGCCTGTCGCGAGCATGTCGGTCCGCGCCTTGATAGGCATGGTCCACGCGTTGGAGACCCCGGGAAACTGCAGCGCCCTGTCCATTTCCGCCTGAAGGCTCTCGATCGTCACGCCGCTAGGCCATTGGTCCTTGGGCTTGAGGTTCACGACCGTCTCGAACATCTCGGTCGGTGCGGGATCGGTGGCCGTCTCGGCGCGGCCAGACTTGCCATAAACCGAGGCCACTTCAGGGAAGCCCTTGATGATCCGGTCCTGCATCTGCAGCAGATCGCCAGCCTTGGTGACCGAGATCCCCGGCAACGTCGTCGGCATGTAGAGCAGCGTCCCCTCGTTGAGGGTCGGCATGAACTCGGACCCGAGTTGGCTCGCGGGATAGGCGCTGGCGCCGAGCACCGCCAGGGCTGCGACCAGCGTGACGACCTTGTTCCGGAGGACGAAGCCGATGATCGGACGGTAGGTCCAGATCAGCAGCCGGTTCACCGGGTTCTTGTGCTCGGCGATGATCCGACCCCGCACGAAGAAGATCATCAGGACAGGGACCAGCGTGATCGAGAGGATCGCCGCCGCCGCCATCGAGAAGGTCTTGGTGAAGGCCAACGGCCCGAAGAGCCGGCCCTCCTGCGATTCCAGCGTGAAGATCGGCGTGAACGACACGGTGATGACGAGCAGGCTGAAGAACAGCGCCGGGCCGACCTCCTTCGCCGCTTCGATGAGAACGTCGCGCCGGTTCGACCCTGGTGCCGCGCGTTCCAGGTGCTTGTGCGCATTCTCGATCATGACCACCGCGCCATCGATCATCGCACCGATGGCGATAGCGATGCCCCCTAAGCTCATGATGTTGGCGCCGAGACCCATCAGCCGCATCGCGCCGAAGGCCATGAGGATACCGACCGGCAGCATGAGGATCGCGACGAGCGCACTCCGGAAATGGAGCAGGAAGACGATGCAGACCAGCGCCACGACGACGCTCTCCTCCAACAAGGTATGCTTCAGCGTCTCAATGGCGGCATCGATCAGGCCGGAGCGGTCGTAGACCGGGACGATCTTCGTCCCCTCAGGCAGGCTCGGTAGTATCTCGCCCAGGCGCTTCTTCACGTTGTCGATGACGTCGAGCGCGTTCGAGCCGAAGCGCTGGAGGGCGATGCCGCCGGCCACCTCGCCCTCGCCGTCGAGGTCGGTGACGCCGCGGCGTTCGTCGGGTCCGAGTTCGACGCGGGCGATGTCCTTTAGGAGCACCGGCGTGCCGTTGTCCGACTTCACGACGATGCCGGCGATGTCGTCGACGCCGCGCAGGTAGCCGCGTCCGCGCACGATGAACTCGAACTCTGAGAGTTCGACCGTCCGGCCGCCGACGTCGGTGTTGCTGGCGCGGACGACGTCGCGGATCTTGGCGAGCGATATACCGAGGTCGCGCATGCGCTGCGGATCGACAACGATGTTGTACTGCTTCACGAAGCCGCCGACGCTGGCGATCTCGGAGACGCCTTCCGCCTTGGCGAGGCCGAACTTCAGCGCGTAGTCCTGCATCGAGCGGGTCTCGGCGAGGTTCCGTCTGTCGCTGGTGACGGCGTACTGGTAGACCCAGCCGACGCCGGTGGCGTCGGGTCCCAGCGTCGGCGTCACCCCATTGGGCAACCGCTTGCCGGCGCCGTTCAAGTATTCGAGCACGCGGCTGCGAGCCCAATAGATGTCGGTGCCGTCCTCAAAGATCACGTAGACGAAGGACACGCCGAAGAACGAGAAGCCGCGCACGACCTTCGACTTCGGGACGGTGAGCATCGCCGTCGTCAGCGGATAGGTGACCTGGTCTTCGACGACTTGCGGCGCCTGGCCGGGATAGTCCGTGTAGACGATGACCTGCGTGTCCGAGAGGTCCGGGATCGCGTCGAGCGGCAGATGCTTCAGGGCGTAGAGGCCGCCCGCGACGGCGAACAGCGTCGCGACCATGACCAGCACGACATTACGCGCCGACCATCCTATGAGCTTGGCGATCATGGCTTTCGCTCCGCCTGGGTGTTGCCTGCTGTCATGCCTTCGAGAGCGGCCTTCAGGTTGCTCTCGGCGTCGATGAGGAAGTTAGCCGAGGTCACGACGGCATCTCCGACGGCGACGCCGTCCTTCACCTCGACGTAGCCGTCGCCTCGCACGCCGACCTTCACCCCACGGGGCTCCAGCCGGCCGTCGCCCCTGTCGAGGATCACGGTCTGTCTGGCCCCTGTATCGATGACTGCGTCGTCGGGCACGGCGATCACGGGAGTTGGTGTCCCGGTCGCGATCTCGACATCGGCATACATATCGGCAAGCAGCACGTGGTCGGGGTTCGGCAGCTCGATGCGCACCCTCGTGCTGCGGGTCGCGTTGTTGAGCTGCGGATAGATTAGGGCGATCCGGCCGCTGAAGGCGCGGTTGGGCAGCGCGCGGACGCGGACGTTCGCCGCCTGCCCGACGCGGACGCCGCCGATCGCGTGCTCGGGCACGTCGGCGAGCACCCAGACGGTCGAGATGTCGGCGATCCGGAACAGCGTGGCGCCCGCCGCCGCCTTCATGCCCTCGACGGCGCCGCGTTCGAGCACGACGCCGCCGCGCGGTGCGCTCCACATGATCGAGAAGGGCACCTGATGGGTGCGCTCCATGTCGGCGATCGCCTCGTCGGACACGTTCAGGTTCTTAAGGCGACGACGCGACCCTTCGTAGCCGGGGTTGGAGATCATCTGCGCCGCAGCCGAGTTCACGTCGGGCGAATAGACGGTGACGAGGGGTTGCCCCTTCTTCACGGTATCGCCGGTGGTGACGTTCTCGACGTGGTCGACGTAGGCGTCGGACCGGGTCGCGACGACGGAGATCAGCCGTTCGTCGAGCTGGACCGAACCGGGCACCCGCACCGTCTGCATGATCGGGCGTCGGTCGACCTTGACCGACTGCACGCCGGTCCGTTGCAGCTTGCCGGGCGAGACCCTGATCGTCTTGCCGTCCTCTTCCTCGCCCGCGTAGACGGCGATGTAGTCCATGCCCATGGAGTCTTTCTTCGGCACCGGCGAGGTGTCGGGGAGACCCATGGGATTGCGGTAGAACCTGATCTTACGCCCGGAAGCCTCAACGACGGGCGGCCGCGCCGTTTCCGAGTTGGCTGCCATGATGGTGCCCGTGGCGCCGAACCGCACGTCCGCGGCGGCATCGACGGCGACGAAGTCACGCCTGTCAGCAGTCTTCCTCGGGTCCGCCGAGTAGCTGAGCTTGCCGTCGGGATCGCGGTAGTAGGCGATCGTGCCGGCCGGCTTCACGGCCGCTTGGGGAAGACCCGGTGAAGATCGGCTCCCCGACAAATACGCGCGTGCCTCATCGAGCGCTGAAGCAGCGACCTGCGGATGCCCGCCGAGCCAGAAGCCACCCGCGCCGACGAGCGTCGCGAAGGCAAGGACCGCAAGACGGCTCATGAAGCGGCTCCTGCGTGATGACCGGTCCATAGCGGCGTGGATCCGCAATCCTCGCGCCTTATCGGCGCGAGGTGCGGAACGGGAATGACGCGGATCATTCCTCGGCCTTGATGACGAGCTTGTTGTCGACGGTACCTTCCTCGCCCTGGACCTTCGCAGCGAGGGAAAGGCGCCAGCCGCCGGCCATCGTGACCTTGGCCTTGAAGCGGTAGGTTCCGGGTTCGCCGCCGGGTTCTCCCGCGATCGTCGTGGCCATGTCGGCCATCCCGTCGGGCGCCATGTCGAGGCGCGTGGCCACGATGACGGCGTCGGGGACGGGCTTGCCGGTCTTCTTGTTCACGAGCCTGACGGTGATGAGCCGATCGGGGCCAGGCTTCACCGACTTTTCGACGAGCTGGAATTCGTAGTCCTTGATGTCGGCGTGCGCGAGCGTGGTCATTCCAAGCAAGGCGAGGCCGGCGAGCGCGGCCGTCGAGGCGCGCGCGTGTCTGAGCGCGTTCATGAGTGATTTCCTGCGAAGCTGATTGCCGCCGCGGCGGCGAACGGAATGCGCCGCATCGCTGCGGCGGACGACGGCCTAGGGCCGGGTCAGACCGAGCTTCGAGGAGGTTCTGGGAGAGGCGCGCCGGTGAGGCCCGCGAACAGCAGCTCGTCGGACACCATCTCGCGCTGACGTGCCACGGATTGGGGAACGGTCAGGTTCACAGCCGTGTCCTGCCCGACGAACACGGACGCGCAAAGCGCCATCAGCGGGCACTTCGGGCAATCGGGAAGAACAGGCTTCTTCGGGCAGCACGGCATCTCGCCGTTATCGGATGTCACCATCCCCGCCATTGCGTCATGCATCGCGGGCGCATGCTTGGTTAATCCGGCGAACGACGTCGGAGCGATCGAAAGGCCGGCGATCATGCAGATCGCGACGACGAAGCGAATGAGGGCGTTCGAGTTCACGGCATCACGATCTCACGACGCGAGCGTTTCCGCAACTCCGCGCCTCGCTGCGGCCGACATGTCGTATTGGAAGCCGTCTTTCCGCGGCCATCATCTTCGTGTATCGCCTGAGCCATGGTACGGACGGACTTCAGCATGCGGTCGAAACGGGAGTGGCGCTTCAGCGCCTTCCTGCGCCTGATGTCGTTCATCCTGGCGCTGGCTTTCCTTGCGCCGCCCGCCCACGGCGTGAACCCGGCGTCCAACACGGACGTCTTCAGCGCCTCGACGGCGTCTGGCCCCGGCGATGTCGATCGTGACGGCCTCTGTGATTGCGGCCTGGACTGCGCGGCCCACTGCTGGAGCGCTCCAGCCGGCCTGTCGCGAGCCGCGGTCCACGTTCCCGTGCGCGTCGCGACGCGCGCCGAATATTCGACGACGGAGGCTTCGCTAAGCTCCGTGCCGTCGGCACCTCTCCAGAGACCGCCCCGAGCTTAAGGCCGGTGCCGCCGTCGCGGCATCGAACGCCTTCCGCCGTCGTCGGCCCGAGCCTCGGCTCGGCCGTCGCATGGGACGACTACGGCTATCTAGCCGGCGTCGTCGACTACCGCCCGGGCTCCTATCATGAAACCGTCCATTCTTACGTTCGCGACCGCGATGGTCGTCGGAGCACTTATGCTTGCGTTCGCGCCGTCGACATCTTCGGCGGCGACCGCGACACCGCTCGCTGCGGTAGCGGGCACCGGAACCGTCGATCCTAAAGACGGCCGGCCGCCGGCACCGGCGGATAACCATCCAGACACCGTCGTCAGACTTTCGCCCGATCAAGCGTCGACCCAGGGAATCACCACGGTCCGCGTGACGAGCGGCACCTTGTCCCGTCATCTCGTCGTTCCAGGCACGATAGCTATCGATACCGATCGCGTCGCTCGCGTTCCGGCACGCGTCGTCGGGACCGTCTCGGCGATGCGGAAGCGCCTTGGTGATCCGGTTGCTGCCGGTGAGGTCGTCGCGATCCTCGACAGCCGCGAAGTCGCGGATGCCAAGAGCGAGTACCTCACCGCGTCCGTGAACTTCGACCTGCAGAAGACACTGTTCGATCGGGCCAAAACGCTATGGGATCGCCGCGTGTCGGCGGAGCAGCAGTTCCTGCAGGTGCAGAACACGTTCGCGGAGACGAGCCTGCGTTTCGAACTGGCGAGGCAGAAGCTGTCCGCGCTCGGGATCGAAGCTGATGCGGTGAAGGCCGCCGACCGGCTCTACGCCGCCGGAAAAGGCCTATCGACGTTACGCCTCTATGAGGTCCGCTCGCCACTCGCCGGCAGGATCGTCGAGCGAAAAGTCGACGTCGGGACGGCCGTCGGCAAGGAAGGCGATCCAGCGGAGATCTACACCGTCGCCGACCTCTCCACCGTCTGGCTCGACCTTTCGGTGCCGACCGTGGACCTCGCGTCGGTCAACGAAGGGGCCGCCGTCGGGATACCAGACCCTAGTGGCGGGCCGCCGATCCAAGGTCGCATCACCTTCATCAGCCCGATCCTCAACCAGGATACGCGCTCGGTCCGCGTCATCGCGGAAGTGCCGAACGCGGCCCTCAGGCTTCGCCCTGGCATGTTCGCGTCGGCCGAGGTCTCGATCGCGTCCGCTGCGTCTCGTATCGTCGCGCCACGCGCCGCCGTGCAGACCATCTCCGGCGAGAAGGCCGTCTTCGTTCAGACGCCGGATGGCTTCCAACGCCGCGACGTCAAGATCGGCGCCGAAGACGACGAGGCGTTCGAGATCCTGTCCGGCCTTTCCGACGGCGACGTCGTCGCCTCCCGCAACTCCTTCCTGCTCAAGGCCGAACTCGGCAAGGGCGGGGCGGACAGCGAATAGCGGAGCGCCACCATGATCTCCCGCATCCTCGACGTCTCGATCCGCCAACGCTGGCTCGTTCTGCTGTTCGTCCTCATGATCGCGGCCTTCGGCTGCTGGTCGCTGACGAAGCTGCCGATCGATGCCGTCCCCGACATCACCAACAACCAGGTCCAGATCAACGCGCTCGCGCCCGCACTCTCGCCGTTCGACGTCGAGAAGCAGGTTACCTATCCTGTCGAGACCGCGCTCGCCGGCATAAGCGGTCTGGAATACACGCGGTCGCTGTCGCGCAACGGATTCTCGCAGGTCACGGCGGTCTTCAACGAGAAGGTCGACATCTACTTCGCGCGCCAGCAGGTCGGCGAACGGCTCGCCGAGGCCAAGGCTTCGCTCCCGCAGGGCGTAGAGGCTCGCATGGGGCCGATCGCGACGGGCCTCGGCGAGATCTACATGTGGGCGGTGCGCTACGCGGTGCACGACGGCGCGCGCGTGCATGACGGCGCACCCGGGTGGCAGGCCGACGGCAGCTATCTGACCCCAGAAGGCCAAACGCTGAGGACCGACCTGGAACGCCTGACCTACCTGCGCACCGTTCAGGACTGGATCATCAAGCCTCAGGTCAAGACGGTAACCGGCATCGCAGGCGTCGACGGTATCGGCGGCTACGAGAAGCAGTACCACGTGCAGCCCGATCCCTCGAAGCTGATCGGACTAGATCTTTCCTTCGCTGACGTGTCCGCCGCCCTGGAGGCTAACAACGCCAATAGGGGCGCCGGCTATCTCGAAGCCAACGGGGAAGGCATCGTCGTGCGATCCGCGGGGCGGCTGGAAAGCATGGCGGAGATCGGCGACGTCGTCGTCGCGACGCGGCGCGGCGTACCGATCCAGGTCAAGGACGTCGCGACGATCGCGATCGGCCGCGACCTGCGAACCGGTTCGGCGAGCGAGAACGGCAAGGAGGCCGTCATCGGCACCGCGCTGATGCTGATCGGTGGCAACAGCCGCACTGTCGCGACCACAGTCGACGACAAGATCAAGCTGATCGCCAAGGCTTTGCCGCCAGGCGTCGAGATCCAGACGGTGCTCGATCGCACGCGCCTCGTCGACGCAACGATCCATACCGTCGGCAAGAACCTGATCGAGGGAGCCCTGCTCGTCGTCGCCGTGCTGTTCCTACTATTGGGCAACGTCCGGGCCGCGATGATTGCGGCGATGGTAATCCCGATCGCCATGCTGATGACAATGACCGGGATGGTCCAGGGACGCATCAGCGCCAACCTGATGAGCCTGGGGGCGCTGGACTTCGGCCTCATCGTCGACGGCGCCGTGATCATTGCCGAGAACTCTCTTCGCCACCTCGCCGAGAAGCAGGCGGAGCTTGGGCGCGGACTGAGACTCGACGAGCGGCTGGCAACGGTCCGGCGCTCGGCGGAGGAGATGATCAAGCCTTCACTCTACGGCCAGGCGATCATCGTTCTGGTCTACGTGCCGCTCCTCACCTTCACCGGCGCGGAAGGCAAGATGTTCGAGCCGATGGCGCTGACCGTCATTATCGCCCTGGTCTCGGCCTTCATCCTCTCGCTCACCTTCGTCCCTGCGCTCATCGCGATAGTGATCACCGGCCGCGTCCAGGAGAAGGGCAATCTGCTCGTAAGAGGCCTGAAGGCCGTCTATCGGCCGGCGCTCTCGATCGCGCTGAGTCATCCAGTGGCGATCGGCGCCGCCGCCCTGGCGCTACTCCTTGGGGCCGGCATGCTGTTCACTTCGCTCGGCCAGGAGTTCATCCCGACGCTCGACGAGAAGAACGTCGCGATGAACGTGCTGCGCATCCCGAGCACGTCGTTGACTCAGTCCCAAGCCATGCAGTTGCGCGTCGAAGAAGCCGTCAGCCGCTTCCCGCAGGTCGATTATGTGTTCTCGAAGACCGGGACCGCGGAGGTCGCATCGGACCCGATGCCGCCGAACTCCTCCGACACGTTCGTCATGCTCAAGCCGACCGACCAGTGGCCGGACCCTAAGCTGACCAAGGTTGATCTCCAGCGGCAGATCGAGACGGCCGTTACCGGCCTGCTCGGCAACACCTTCGAGTTCTCCCAGCCGATTCAACTCCGCTTCAACGAGCTTCTCGCCGGCGCGCGAGGCGATCTGGCGATCAAGGTGTTCGGCGACGAGTTCGCGCCGATGCTCGATGGCGCGAACAAGATCGCCACCATCCTGCGCGGCGTCTCCGGCGCCGAGGACGTGAAGGTGGAGCAGACTGCAGGCCTGCCGTTTCTCGAGATCAAGATCGACAAGGCGGCGTCCGCGCGCCTGGGTCTCAGCATCAGCGCGATCCAGGACGTCATCGGCGCGGCCGTCGGCGGTAAAGAGGCCGGCGTCGTCTTCGAAGGCGACCGGCGCGTCCCGATCGTGTTGCGCCTCGATGACCAGGTCAGGGCCGACATGGAGGCGTTGCGGAACATACCCGTTCCGCTTCCACCCAGTGCCAAGGGCGTCAGCGGTCTCTCCGTCCCGCTTCAGCAGGTCGCCAGCTTCACGGTAACGGATGGGCCCAACCAGGTCTCGCGGGAGAACGGCAAGCGCCGCGTCGTGGTCACCGCCAACGTCCGCGGCCGCGACATCGGAACCCTTGTTGCCGAGGCTCGGGAGAAGGTGGACCGCGAACTCAAGCTGCCACCGGGCTACGTGGTGACCTGGGGTGGCCAGTTCGAGAACCTGGCCTCCGCACGCCAGCGCCTCATGATCGTCGTGCCGGCCTGCTTCTTCGCGATCTTCCTGCTGCTGTATTCGGCGCTCGGCTCGCTCCGCGAGGCCATGCTGGTGTTCAGCGCCGTGCCCCTGGCGCTCACCGGCGGCATCGCCGCCCTCTGGCTGCGCGGGATGCCGTTCTCGGTCCCCGCGGCCGTCGGCTTCATCGCGCTCTCGGGCGTCGCCGTCCTTAACGGCCTCGTCATGATGACATTCATCAAGCAGCTCATCGCCGTGGGCCAGCCTGTACGCGAAGCGGTGCTGGATGGCGCGCTGACGCGGCTTCGTCCGGTGGTCATGACGGCGCTGGTCGCATCCCTCGGCTTCGTGCCGATGGCCTTGGCGACGGGCACCGGCGCCGAAGTGCAGAAGCCGCTCGCGACCGTCGTCATCGGCGGCCTGACCAGCGCAACGCTCCTGACCCTGATCCTGCTGCCTGCCCTCTACGCCGCCTTCGCCAAGTCAGAGACGAGTCGTAACCGGGCGCCAGCCGGCGACCGGCTTCCGCAAGCCGCCGAATAGACCCCACCCGCAAAGCCAAAGGACAAAAGAGATGTTGATTTCCGCCCTGATCGTCGCGACGACCCTGCTTCAGCCCATCGCCGAAATGGCGCCCGTCGGCTGCTGCATTCCCGGCCCCCACGAAGCGCTTCGCGTCCGCAGGCAGCCCTTCATGCCGATGACAAGCGCGAAGCCGCGCAACCCCCTGGAAGACGCCTATCCGCATTGCGCCGAGTCCGCGAACGATCCGAACGAGCAGCCGTCATGATCGGCTTTGCACTCATGCCATTCGGAGGTTGGCGCGCGTCACTCGGCGTCGCATGTGCTACAAACGGACGGACTCTAGCCAGGCGATGCCAAATCAGCATCGCGAAGCTTGCGCTTGGGCTGGTCTTCTCGCTTCCCGCCACGGCGACTTTCGCCTGGGAGGATCCAACACATGCCACGCCCCGGGAACATGCGGCGTTCTGCAGCGGTCAGCGCAGGGTCTGCGTCTCGTCGCGGTCGCCGATGGATCATGGGGCTACCACTGCACGATTGCTCATCGGCAATGCATGACGCGATACTGACCCAAGATGGCCCCGGGTTCAGTGCTTCCCGTTCATGCACTTACCGTGGTCGGCGAGGACCTCGATCACCTGGCAGTCCGCGACGACTCCCTTGCCGCATGACGTGATCATGGTTTCGAGTTCTGCCTTGAGTGCCGTCAGGCTGACGAGGCGCTGCTCGACCTCAACGAGTCTGGCTCTCGCGATCAGGTCGGCCGTCGCGCAGGACTGATCCGGATTGTCCTGCAGCGCGAGCAAGGTCTTGATCGCGTCGATCTCGAACCCGAGTTCCCGCGCGTGGCGTATGAACAGCAGTCGCCGCAGATCCCTATCGCTGAAGACGCGTTGGTTGGAATCGCTGCGCGTTGGCGCGGCGAGGAGACCGATCTGCTCGTAGTAGCGGATCGTCGGAACCTTGACGCCGCTCCTGGTCGCCGCGGTGCCGATCGAGAATTCGTCCATTTCGAGCTTGCTCCTCTAGTCGCTAGAGGATGTAGCGTCGCGCATCAGACCGCAAGGGACGAACATGAGCGACGTTGCAATGGAGACCCGCTTCGAAGTCGGCGGCATGGACTGCGGAGGATGCGCCCGCAAGGTCGATACCGCGGTCAGGCGGATCCCGGGCGTGCTTGACGTGTCCGTGTCCGTCACCGGCGCGGGGATGACTGTCAGCCACGACGATACCGTGGATCTCGTCGCGATCGAGAGGAAGGTCGAGCTTCTGGGCTTCACCGCTCGCGCCGCGGCCGTCGCCGGTCCGACATCAACCCACGCCACCCTCGCTTCGGCGCAGGAACAACTAGCGGACCGTCTCGGTCACGGCCACGACCACGATCATGCCCCGATGGAGCGCGGCCCGGCCGCACTTCCTTGGTGGCGAAGCGTCAAGGCCCGTGTGACGGTCGCCGCGGGCGTCGCCTTCGTGGCCGCGTTGATCGCCGCCGGAATCGAGCCGCAGATCGCCGCTTACGCCTTCGATGCCGCGATGCTTGTGGGACTGCTACCGATCGCACGCCGCGCGCTAGCCGCCGCGCGGTCCGGCACGCCGTTCTCCATCGAGATGCTGATGACGATCGCTGCCGTCGGCGCGGCCATCATCGGTGCCGGAGAGGAAGGTGCCGCCATCGTATTTCTCTTCCTGGTCGGCGAACTGCTCGAAGGCGTTGCCGCGGGAAAGGCGCGATCGGGCATCCGCTCCCTAAATGCGCTCATCCCTAAGACCGCGATCCTGGACGAGGACGGCCGCACCCGCGAAGTGCCGGCCGCGCTAGTGGCGATCGGCAGCGTCATCCTCATCCGCCCGGGCGACCGCATCGCCTCCGACGGCGTCATCGTCGATGGCGAAGGGAGCGTCGACGAGGCGTCGGTGACGGGCGAGAGCGAGCCCGTAGCGAAACGGCCGGGCTCGACAGTTTTCGCCGGGACCATCAACGGCGATGGCGTCATACGCGTCCGCGCCACCGCTACCGCGGCCGATAACACGATCGCCCGCGTCGTCAGGCTGGTCGAGAAGGCACAGGAGAGCAAGGCTCCGACCGAACGCTTCATCGACCGCTTCTCGCGGTACTATACGCCGGGCGTCGTGGTGGCTGCCATCCTCGTCGCGGCGGTGCCGCCGCTGTTCCTGGGAGCCGAATGGCCGGTGTGGATCTACAAGGGGCTGGCAATTCTACTCATCGGCTGCCCTTGCGCCCTTGTCATTTCGACGCCTGCGGCGATCGCCTCGTCACTCGCCGCAGGCGCCCGGCAAGGTCTCTTGATCAAGGGCGGCGCGGTCCTTGAGACCCTCGCCGGCATCAGCGCCGTCGCCTTCGACAAGACCGGGACCCTGACCGCGGGCAAGCCGGTCGTCACCGACGTTCTCGGCTTCGACCGTTCGGCGACGGCGGTCATCGCCCTGGCAGCGGCGCTGGAGGCCGAATCGAACCATCCGCTTGCGTCGGCGATCCTCGCCAAGTTCGACGGCGAACGCTCGGGGCTTCCTGCCGTTTTCAACGCCAGCGCCGCCGCAGGCAGAGGAATCGTCGGCACCCTGGACGGTCTCGACGTGTTCTTCGGGTCGCCGGCTGCAATCGGCGACGTCGTCGTGCCAGCCGACCGGTCGGCGCAGATCGCGGTGCTTCAGGACGAAGGCAAGACCGTCTCGGTCCTCGTCGTGGGAAACGTCCTTGCGGGCGCGGTCGCAATGCGTGACCAGCCGCGACCGGATGCGAATGTCGGGCTCCAGGCCCTTCGAGATATAGGCATCAAAATCGTCATGCTGACCGGCGACAACCGCCGCGTCGCTACAGCGGTCGCATCCGACCTCGCGATCGATGCCCGCTCGGAACTGCTTCCGGCAGACAAGCAGCGCCTCGTCGCCGAGCTTCAGTCCGAGGGCTACAAGGTCGCGAAGGTCGGGGACGGCATCAATGACGCTCCCGCTCTCGCCGCCGCCGACGTCGGCATCGCCATGGGCGGCGGCACCGATGTGGCTCTGGAAACAGCCGACGCCGCGACGCTCCACGGCCGGGTCGCAGACGTCGCGGCGATGATCGCGCTGGCGAAACGGACCATGCGCAACATCAGGCAGAATGTCGCGATGGCGCTGGGCCTCAAGGCGATCTTCCTCGTGACAACGATCGTCGGCGTCACCGGGCTGTGGCCGGCGATCCTTGCCGATACCGGGGCAACGGTTCTTGTGACGATGAACGCTCTGCGTCTTCTGGCGCCGCCTCGTCTCCGCGCACCTGCCGTCTAGAACACGCACCGACTAGAGGAATTCTTGAATGTCGAACGCACACGACCACGCTTGGCACGACCATGGCGGACATGATCACGGCGGACACGAGCACCATGCCCATGGTCCCGGCGGCCATTCGCACGCACCGGCTAACTTCGGTCGCGCGTTTCTCATCGGAATTGCCCTCAACGCTGCCTTCGTCGTGGCGGAGGTGGTGTTCGGCCTTGCTGGCCACTCGGTAGCGCTGCTCGCCGACGCAGGCCACAACCTCAGCGACGTTCTCGGCCTCGTCGTAGCCTGGGCCGCAACGGTTCTCGCGAAGCGGGCGCCCACTGCGCGCTTCACCTACGGCCTTGGGGGCTCGTCGATCCTGGCGGCCCTGTTCAACGCCGTGTTCCTGCTCGTCGTGATCGGCGGCCTGACCTGGGAGGCGATAGGCCGGTTCTCACATCCGGAACCGGTGGCGGGCAAGACGGTGATGATCGTGGCCGCCTGCGGGATCGTGATCAACGGGCTCTGCGCCTGGCTGTTCGCCTCGGGTCGAAAGGGCGATCTCAACGTGAGGGGCGCCTTCACGCACATGGCGGCCGACGCGCTGGTCTCCGTCGGTGTCGTCGTTGCCGGCTTCGTCATCCTCATGACGGGCTGGCTCTGGCTCGACCCCGTCGTCAGCATCGTGATCAACGCCGTCATCGTTATAGGCACCTGGAGCCTTCTTCGCGACAGCGTCTCCATGTCGATGAACGCCGTGCCGCCGGGACTCGACCTGAAGAAGATCGACGCGTTCCTGGGATCGCGCCCCGGAATTGTCGCGATCCACGACCTGCACGTCTGGTCCATGAGCACGACCGACGTGGCGCTTACCGTCCACGCAGTGATGCCCGGCGGACACCCGGGCGATCCCTACCTTGGCGATGTGTGCCGGTCCCTCAGGGAGAAGTTCGGCATAGGGCACGCGACGATCCAGATCGAGATCGACGAGACGACGGTCTGCGCTCTCGCGCCCGCCGGAGTCGTTTGACGGACGTAAAGCTTGCGCGCCTCCATATGTCGTGTAGTCTCGACATATGGACAAAGAGATAACCATCCTCGCCCTCGCAGCCTTGGCTCAGGCCACACGCCTAGACGTCTTCAGGCTGCTGGTTCGGCATGAGCCGCAAGGCCTTCCGGCAGGCGACATCGCGCGCGAGCTCGCCGTCCCTCACAACACGATGTCGACGCATCTCGCCATCCTCACCCGCGCCGGCCTCATCGAGGCCGAACGACACAGCCGGTCTATCATCTATCGCGCACAGCTCGATCAGCTTCGAGAGCTGACCCTGTTCCTGGTGAAGGACTGCTGTCAGGGGCGCCCGGAGCTTTGCGCGCCGCTGATCGCCGATCTCACGTCCTGCTGCAGCCCGAAGGAAAACGCCTGATGGACGTCGTCATCTATCACAACCCGGACTGCGGCACGTCGCGCAACACGGTTGCGTTGATACGCAACGCCGGCGTC
Organism: Beijerinckia sp. L45; assembly: GCF_009765775.1. GTDB lineage: Bacteria > Pseudomonadota > Alphaproteobacteria > Rhizobiales > Beijerinckiaceae > RH-AL1. The sequence goes on along the minus strand of NZ_LMUU01000211.1, from coordinate 12,370 downwards.
GAGCCTCACGTCGTTGAATACCTTAGGACGCCGCCGTCGCGCGCGATGCTGACCCAGCTGATCGAACGCATGGGGATCACGCCGCGCGACCTGTTGCGCGAAAAGGGTACACCCTTCAAGGAGCTGCGCCTCGATGATCTTACCCTCGAGGACGACGCGCTGATCGACGCCATGCTGGCGCATCCGATCCTGATCAACCGCCCGATCGTCGTCACGCCCCACGGCGTGCGCCTATGCCGCCCGTCGGAGCAGGTGATCGGCCTCCTGCCGGCGGAGAGGGGCGAACTGTTCAAGGAGGACGGCGAGCGCGTCGTCGACAAGCTCGGCCTGCCGGTCCGCTCGGCCTGAAAAACCCGATCAATCAGAAACAGAAACGACGCCTCGGATGCTCGCCCTCGCCATCTTCCTGTTCACGCTGCTTTTCGTCATCTGGCAGCCGAGGGGCCTCGGCATCGGCTGGAGCGCTCTCGCCGGCGCCGTCGTCGCCCTCGCGACGGGCGTGATCCACCCCGGCGACGTTCCAACCGTCTGGCACATCGTCTGGGACGCGACGTTCACCTTCGTTGCGCTGATCATCATCTCGCTCGTCCTCGACGAGGCCGGCTTCTTCCACTGGGCCGCGCTGCACATCGCGCGGTGGGGCGGTGGCCGCGGACGTCGGTTGTTCCCGCTGGTGGTGTTGCTCGGCGCGGCGATCGCGGCGGTCTTCGCCAACGACGGCGCGGCGCTGCTGCTGACGCCGATCGTGCTGGCGATCCTGCTCCGCCTCGATTTCAAGCCGGCGGCGGCGCTCGCCTTCATCATCGCCTGCGGGTTCGTCGCCGACAGCACCAGCCTGCCGCTGGTGATCTCGAACCTCGTCAACATCGTCAGCGCGAACTACTTCAGCATCGGCTTTGGCCGCTACGCCGCGGTCATGGTGCCGGTCGACCTCGTGTCGCTCGCCGCGACGCTGGCGGTGCTGTGGTGGTATTTCCGGCGCGACGTGCCGCCCGGATACGCCCTGGACAGGCTCGAGGCGCCAGGGGAAGCGATCCTCGATCCGCTGGTGTTCAAGGCCGCGTTCCCGCTGCTTGGCGTACTTCTCGTGGCCTACTTCGTCACCGCACCCTTCGCGGTGCCGGTGTCGATCGTGACGGGTGTCGGCGCGCTGGTGCTTCTGGCCCTCGCTGGGCGATGGCTGCAGCCCGGTCGGGGCGCCGTCATCAATCTTCGCAAGGTGCTGATCGGCGCGCCATGGCAGATCGTGATCTTCAGCCTTGGCATGTACCTCGTCGTCTACGGCTTGAAGAACGCCGGCCTGACCGATCACCTCGCGCGCGGCCTGGCATGGCTCGCGGGGTTCGGCCCTTGGGTCGCAACGCTCGGCACCGGCTTCGCAGCGGCCATCCTGTCATCGGTGATGAACAACATGCCGAGCGTGTTGATCGGTGCGCTCTCGATCCAGCAGGCCCCCGACCTGGCGCCGCTGACCCGCGACCTGATGATCTACGCGAATGTCATCGGCTGCGACCTCGGTCCGAAGTTCACGCCGATCGGCAGCCTGGCGACGCTGCTCTGGCTCCATGTCCTGGCCAGCAAGGGCCAGACGATCACCTGGGGCCAGTACATGAAGGTCGGCCTCGTCATCACGCCGCCCGTCCTGCTCGTCACCCTTCTGGCCCTGACTGGCTGGGTAACGGTGATCGGCGCCCACTAAGAGGAGGACCTTGTTGTCCCGTCTCCGTCACCTTGCCGACCCCGATCACTTGCCGGCGCTCGACCGGCGTCATGCGATCCCAAGCCCAGGGCTTGGACTTGGGCCGCTCGATCATCCGCCGCGCATCCTGCTGCTCTACGGATCGCTGCGGGACGTGTCGTATTCGCGCCTGGCCGTCGAAGAGGCGGCGCGGCTGCTGCGCTTCTTCGGCGCAGAGACGCGGATCTTCGATCCTTCCGACCTGCCGTTCCCCGACCAGGTGAAGGGCGACGACCATCCAGCGGTCCATGAACTGCGCGAGCTGTCCTTATGGTCGGAGGGCCAGGTCTGGTGCAGCCCCGAGCGACACGGTCAGATGTCCGGCCTTTTGAAGGCCCAGATCGATCACCTGCCGCTAGCCATGGGCGGGATGCGGCCGACCCAAGGACGGGCGCTCGCCGTCATGCAGGTCTCCGGCGGCTCGCAGAGCTTCAATGCCGTCAACACGCTTCGCGTCCTCGGACGGTGGATGCGCATGGTCACGATCCCGAACCAGTCGAGCGTCGCCCGTGCTTTCACCGAGTTCGAAAACGGCCGCATGAAGGCGTCCCCCTATTACGATCGGATCGTCGACGTGATGGAGGAGCTGGTGCGCTTCACGGTGCTGCTGCGCCCACACGTCGACCAGATGACCGACCGCTATTCCGAGCGCGTCGAGGTCGCCGCGGCGCTCGACGAGCGCGTCAAGCTCGGCGCGATCTGAACCGAGGGCATCTGAATCGACGCGAAATCAGTACCGGCGCTGGTCGGGTACAGGGACAACAAGCTGACCTGTGACGAAGCCCGCACCGCACTAGGCCGCGTCATCGAACCCGGCTCAATGGAGGAGGAATGCTACTCGACCGCAGACTTCTTCAAATCCTGGCCGGATGCTTATGCTGCCAAGGTCTCCAAGATGAAGCAGGCGGCCGTGCTGGCGGCATGGATCAACTTGGCGATCTGCGCATCAATGCGTCTGAACTGACGCTCCCGCTCATGAGCATCGCCGCCATGGTTGCGTAGCGCGCCTATGCCTTCGATGGTCGTGACCAAGCCAGCCAGGACCTTCCGGACGTCATCGGCGATCTCGGGCGAGAGGTCGCTGCGATCCGGCGACAACCCGAGGGGATCGCGGATAGCGCGGTAGAGGCCGATATGTCCCGCTTGCTCGGCAACGGCAGTCCGAGTTCCGTCAGGACCGAACGACACATGCTCTCGACAAGGGAGCACGCGGCGGTCACCGCATCTTCAGGATCGCTGTCCGCGCTCTCCAGCGCCCTGTCGAGGTCGCGCCGAACGGTATCGAAGTCGAAGCTTTCCGCCCGCGCGGCGAGCGCCCCGATGATCGGCGTCGCGTTGGCCCGCGCCAGAAGCTGGATCCGACTTCCCACGCGCCGGAGTTCGAGATCATCGAAGGCGAGAGCCGCGTTGAGGTGGGCCAACACCCGCCCGATCGAGGATCGTGTCGTCAGGCGTCCTCATCGAACGATGCTCTATGAGGGCAAAGCGGAAGTTTACTCGCGAATAGGCGAGCGTGGGCTCATCGACCAGGGTGCGCAGCTCGACGTTGCCCCCGTGGCCGCTGTACACGTACTCGCATCAGCGCGACCAGATGCCCTGGTCTCCATAGGCCGAGCAGACGTAGCGGCGACCTGTCTTGGTGTCAGTGATGAGGTAGATGCCCTTCATGCTCTGGAGTGCGGCCCTCCAGTCCGGTCGGGATCGGCGGACCAGCGTTTCGAGCTCGTCGAACGAAAGATCGATGTCGTCGAACCCCGGAAAAGCTCTTCCAGAGTATGCCATCGGCATAATCTCAAGGACTTCCAGGTCGTCGTAATGGTTTTCGAAGTCTACCCGGACGGTTCGGCTTCCGTACAAGACTTTGGCTTCAGACGGCGAATGAATGACCAGCCTATATCAGTCAATTCGACCAGGTTGCTGCCGTCTTCCGGGCCCAACACACGGTATCTACCGCCAAACAGCCAAGCGTCAGGCTCATGGTAAAAACGCGCAAGCGTGAAGATCATAGGTCTGTTAAAATCATTTCGGCCTGGATAGTATTCCTGCCATCTTTGCCATTCATCATCGCTTCGTATCAAGACTTCGAGAGGTTGCTCTGTCTTGTTCCACTTCGCGTAATGAATCTTAAAGTCCTCTGGCGCTCAATCGGCCAGATATCTTGAAGGAGAATCAAGATCAAAATCCTAAAACGCGGAAAATATATTGCGCTCTATTTATAAGTATTGCGAGTCCACAAATCGTGTCGTTAGTCCAGAAATAGGTGTCGCGGCACACACGCAAGGCATCATTCGATCCAAGGAACCCTGACTATTTATCCTAAGGAAAGCCATGCAGTCGGCCGAACATAGGTCCAAACATGTCAGCAAGGCCGGACCAAAAAACCGAAAACGCTCAGTAACACACTGGGTAACAACTAAGTAACAAAGCAGCGTAAATCAGCCTTAAGCCCTTGAGATGATTGGTGCGCCCGAAGAGATTCGAACTCCTGACCCCTAGATTCGTAGTCTAGTGCTCTATCCAGCTGAGCTACGGGCGCACACGGTTGGGACGTCGTGCCGCAAGGCCGCGTCCCACCAGATCCAAGGGCCAAGCCCTCGGGAGGGGCTTCAATAGCCATTCGGCCTTGGTCTGGCAAGCGTCCCGAGCAGGAAATCGTCAGCGGGCTGTGGGCAGCCAGGGCATCGTGATGCGGAACGTCGCGCCGCAATCGTCGGATCCGTCGTGGAGCGCGATGGTGCCGCCGTGGGCGCGGATGAGATCGGCGACGATCGCCAGGCCGAGACCGGAGCCGCCCGGGCGCGACGAATTCTGGAAGGCGGAGAAGATCTTGGGGCGGATCATGGTCGGCACGCCCGGGCCGGTGTCGGCAACCTCGATGATCGTCTGCGCGCTGTCCTTCCAGGCCCGCACGCGGACCTCCGGCAGTCGGCCCGGTGTCGCCCCGGCGCGTTCCAGCGCCTCGACGCCGTTGCGCATCAGGTTCATCAGAATGCGGAACATCTGCTCGGCGTCCGCCGTCACCTCGAAGCCGTGGGGGACCTCGTTGCAGATCTCCACGACGTGGTGGGCCAGCGGCGCCACCGTCTCGGCGGCCTCGGCGACGACGGTCCGCAAGGCGAGCACGCGCGGTCGCGGCGGATCGTCGGCGGCCCGTCCATAGGTCAGGGTCGCCTGGCAGAAGCGGATGGCGCGATCCAGCGTCGCCACGAGTTTTGGGGCGAGGCGCTGCGTCAGCGGGTCGGTGGTGTCGGCAAGGCGGTCGGAGAGGATCTGCGCCGAAGACAGCATGTTGCGCATGTCGTGATTGATCTTGGCGACGGCGAGGCCGAGGTTGGCGAGATTCTTCTTATGCGAGATTTCCAGCGCCAGCGCCTCCTGCATCACCGCAAGAGCGCGCTCCGCCTGGCCGATCTCGTGCGACGAGCGCGACGGCATGATGATGCGCGAGCGGTCGCTCGGATCGGCGCCGAAATCGACGATGCTGGTGGTCAGGCGGCGCACCGGGCGCAAAATCATCCGGTGCAACGCCAGGGCGCAGAGCGCGCCGACGATTGCGGAGACGATCAGCGAATAGATGAGAATGCGCCGGGAGAAGGCCTGCATCGCCTCCTTGAGAGGCGCCTCATCCATCGTGATCTCGACGGCATCGCCCCCCATCGGCGCGGCGCCGAGAATGGTCACCACACGGCCGTCGGCCGATGTCAGCGTACGAAACGCCGAATGGAGCATCTGAAGCCAGGTTGGATTGCGGAGATCGAAGGATTCGTCGACTTTGCTCGGCAGGTCGCCGGCGGCAAGAATGCGCCGGGCCCCGTCCTTGTTGAGGACGATTAGGCGGGCGCCGACGCTCGCGAGCACTTCACGGGCCAGCGTGTCCGAGACCATGCCGCGCGGCGCGTTCTCGAAGACCAGCGCGGCCGTGTAGGCCGCGGCGAGATGATTGCGCAGCCAATTGTAGCGCATGTTGGCGATGGCCGGGATGTAGATGGTGACTTCGGCAAGCATGACGAAGGCGGCGATCAGCGCGATCAGACGCCCGGCAAGACCGACCAGCACCGGCCGCCGCCGTTTATGGGTGCTGTTGAGGAGGGCGAGCGCCAAGTCCTCGCCGTCTTGTGTCACCAAATCCCGCATCGAGGCTTCCGCTCTTGACGACGCCGGTGACGTCGTCACGATGACCGCAGTTTCGATGCTATAGCACAGGATTTTGAAGAGGGGGAGGCGAGGCGCCGATCCTCCGGATCAGACCGGGGGGCGCGTGCCGGTGCGGCACGGCACGACCGCATAGCGATCGTAGGCGTACCAGACGGGCTTGTCGTCGACGCTGCCGGCGAGCGTCTCGGCCACGGGCGCATGCCAGATCGTGCCGTCGATCCCGGCCGGTATCGCCTGGCCGGCGAGAAGCGGCGCCACGACCCAGGCTGGGGCATCCTGCCGGACGCAAAGCGCGGCGAGCACCGGCGCGGTCAATGTCGGCACGATTATCGTCGCCGGGGCGCGCCACGCGTGCAGCCGGCCCTGGTCGATGAGCCCCTGCGCGACGAGAAACGAAGTGCGCTCGCGCCAGGTCATGGCCAAAGGGCGCGAGAACACCGTCCCCGCGCCCTGGATGATGCCGTTCCACTCCGGCCGCCCCAGCCAGTACCATTCGTCGTCGTTGGCGAGCCACAGGACTTCGCCCGGCACGGAGGCCGTAAGCGCCACAAGCGTCGGATCGTGGACGTCGGCCTCGATCCGCCTGGTCGCGGCCGAGCGGCGATCCCACGTCGTCGCGACGAGCCCGATGAGCGTCGCGAGCACGAGGCTCGCGGCGAACGGCTCGAAGCGCCACCGCGGCCATCGGTGCCACGCCAGGGCGAGCCCGATGAAGACGAGAGGCAAGAGCCCGAGACGCCAGAGCGGACCGACGATATCGGTCGGGCCGGGCGCGCTTTGGATATAGGATAGCGCGCCCCTCGCTTCCTGCCATTTCAGGCAGACGGCGAGCACCGCGACGATCCCGGAGACTGCCGGAACGACAACGGGCGAGAGTGCGGTGTGGCGCATCCGCGAAGCGAGGACCAGCATGAGAGCCATGATCGCCGCGAGCGGCGTCAGCGGCATGATGTCGAAGGTGATCCAGGCCAGCCCGAGAAAGACCAGGGCGAGCGTGCCGAGCGGCCCGCGTCGCGGCAAATCGAGCGCGCACAGGCCGAATGCCGGCATGGCCAAGACCGCGATCAGCCACAAGGCGCGCCAAGGCTGGGCCTGGACGACCAGAAGCAGGGACAGCACGTCGCCGAGAAGCCAGGAGACGGCCACGCCGCTTAAGGCCACCAGCAGCGCCACCATAAAAATCGCCCGTTGCCGCCCCTGGCAGATCAGGGCGGCGACGGCGACGGTCGCGCATTGCACGGAGAGAGGCGCCACGCTTGTCGCTGGCCAGTGCGTGACGAAAAGATAGGGATTGCGCCCGTCGAGCAGACCCCGCCATGGCGGGTCGATCACGACGCCGAGGCGTGCGAAGAACGGCACGCCGGCAAGGGCGGCGGCGATCGTCGCGATCAGGCCGATCGCGATCGCGGCGAGCCATCGACGGTCGCGCAAGCCGAGCACGAGGAACACCACGGCGATCCCCGGCAACGCCATGATCGGATGCATCAGAGCGGCGGCGGCGAGACAGGCCAAAGACAAAGCCGTGCGACCCCGACACAGCGCGGCGAGGGCGAGCAGCACGCAGGCCTCGCTGAGCGGTCGTGGCACGGCAACGATTTCGCGCGCCTGCAGCAGTGGATAGAAACCATAGGTGACGGGCAGGACGGCGGCGCAGACGACGAGCACGCCGCGGGCACGACCGCGGGCGAATTGGCCGGCGAATGCAACCATCGCGGTGAACCAGGCGGCCATGTCGCAAAATGCCAGCACCAGGGCGGCATCCTTCGGACCGAGCCAGCCTACCGCCCGCGCCGCGACAAGCCGGAAGATGCTGAAACCGGCCTGCCCATCCTGCGCGAACATGATGTCGCGACCGACGCCGCCCGGATCGAGATCGGCCATCGCGCGTCCCATGTAGATGCGCGCATCGCCGTCGATGCCGATGAAGGTCGTTGCCGCGATCCACAGGGCGGGGATGCAGAAGATCGCGATTGCGGCGTGCCGGCCGGCGACGCCCTTCGCTGCGGGTGCGTCCGCAGCGGTTGCGTCGCGCGGCGGAACATCGGCGCCTTCAACGACGGGCGTCATGCCAGGGCCGGTCGCAGCCCTGTAAAGACCAGGCCGCGCCGCGCCAAGAAGTTGAAGATGAAGACGCAGCCTGTCGTCGGAATCTTGGCGATCGCGACATCGAGCGACAGGCCCGAGACGAACACGATCAGCAGCAGTTGCGTGAGAAGCAGGCCGGCGAAGCCCACGGCAAAGAAGCCGGCCGCTTCCCGAAGGCGCGACCGATCCCGCCGGTCCGGGAACACGAAACGCACGCTCAGGGCGTAGGCCACGCCCATCCCCGCAGAAAAACTGATCGCAGCCGCGACGAGGTAATGCAGCCCGCCAGCGACCAGGACGAGAAGCAACCCATAGTCGCACAGCAACGCCGCGACGCTGACGAGGCCGTAGCGCACGAGATCGATGACGAAAGGCCTGGACGCGCCCGCGACGAGCCGCTCCCGAAGGGACGGCAGACGCGGAGCCTGCGTCACGCCGCCGCCCGCTTCGGCACGAGACGCTCGCTTTTCAGCGCTTCATGAGCGCCGGAATCGCCGGCTTCACCGTACTCCGCATCCTCGTTGACCTGCCAGGTGTCGTAGACCGTGGCGCCGGCGATGATGTTCTGCGCGGTCAGCATGCCGGTCATCATGGCATGATCCTGGTTGTTGTACTTATGCATGCCGTTGCGGCCGACGAGATGCAGGCCGGGATAGCGCAGGCCGATCTCGCGACGGATGACATCGACGTTGTCGGAATAGGTTTCGTCGTAAACCGGATAGGCCTTCTTCTGCCGCACGACGCAGGCGTCGTAGACGTCGGCCGTTTTCATCAGGCCGATCTTCGCGATTTCGGCTTTGGCGAGTGCGACGAGTTCGTCGTCCGATGCGGTCCAGAGGCCATCGCCCTCGAAGCAAAAATATTCGAGTCCGAGACATGTCGAGACGCCGTCGGGGATCATGTCCGGCGACCACGACCGGAAGTTTTGCACGCGTCCGACCTTCACGCTGGGATCATGGATGTAGATCCAGTTGTCGGGCAGTTCATCCTGCGGCCGGCCGATCAGAACAACGGTGAGAAAGTCGCGGTATTTCAACGCGCGAGACTGGAACAACGACAAAGGTTTGGGGGTCAGACGACCCATCAGGTCCTGGATCGGCGCCGAGGACACGACGTCGCGCGCGCAGAAGGTTTCGCGCGCTCCGTCGCCGGAGGTGACGGTGATCGTCCAGATCGCCCGCACCTCGTCGAAGGAGAGACCGTCGAGAGTCCGCCCCATCGCCAGCGTCCCGCCCAAGGCCCTGAACTTTTCCGCAGCGGCTTCCCACATCATGCCGGGACCGCGGCGAGGATAACGAAACGACTCGATGAGGCTTTTGGCGCCCGGGCCCTTGGCGCGACCGAGTCCGAGCGATCGCCGCACGCCGTCGAGCACCGCGCCGGCAAGGCTCAATCCCTTGATGCGTTGCGCCGCCCAATCGGCGGAAATCTCGTCGCATCCCATGCCCCAAACCTTTTCGGTGTAGGTCTTGAAGAAGATGCGAAACAGACGTTCCCCGAACTGATTGCGGACCCACTGGTGAAACGTCTTGGGGTTTTTGATCGGAAACAGCTGAGCGATGCCGAACGACGCGACGCAGGCGATGCTTTCCAGCAGGCCGAGATTGCGCAGCGCTTCGAAGGCCTTCAGCGGATACGCGTAGAATTTGCCCTTGTAGAAAATGCGGGACAGTCGCGGCCTATCGATGAAATCGTCGGGCAGGATCTCGTCCCACAGATCGACGACTTCCTTCGATTTCGAGAAAAACCGATGGCCGCCGATGTCGAAGAGAAAGCCTTTGTAATTGACGGTCCGGCTGATGCCCCCGACGTACGTGGGATCCTGCTCGATGACGTAAACGCTGCGGTCGGCTTTAGCCAAACTATAAGCTGTTGTTAAACCGGCAGGTCCCGCGCCAATGACGAAGGCATCGTAGGTTTTCACCGATTCATCTCCAGCAAGTCTCTCACAGACAAGCCAGACAATGGTTAAAGTCGCCCTACCGAAGGAACCCTTTCCCTAAGGCAAAGCTTTATCCGATGGCGGCAAACGCACCAATTCAAGCGCAAGCTTGCTGTGGACTGCCGCGTTCGACAGCCATCATTTCGACCAGCCCGCAGATCATTGTGGTAGGGAATCTAATTGTGATTCGATGAGGAAACGTTTTGGTTGAATCGCAGGGCTCCGACCGCGAACTCGCTGACGTCAAACCGCAGGGTACCAAGCCGGCGGCGGCGAAGGCCAGAGGACCGCGTCCAGGCTCTCCTGGTGGCATGGCCGCGCAGGCTGCAGCCGCCCGACTCGAAGCCGAACGTCATCCGGGCCTGATGGCTCGCACCGCCGCAGCCGCGATCCTTCAGGATATCGTCGTCAAGGGCCATCTCCTCGACGAACGCTTTGCCCCCACAGCCATTCCCAACCGCCTGCAGGGTCTAAGTCCGCGCGACCGCGGCCTGACGCGCTCGATCGTCACCGCAGCCCTACGTCGGCTCGGCACCGTGCGGTCTGCGATTGCGGAAATGCTTGAACAGGGTCTGCCCCGGCAGTCGCTGGAGATCGAGTGGACGCTGATCGTCGCCGCCACGCAGATCCTTTTCCTCGACGTGCCCGACCACGCCGCTGTCGATCTCGCCGTGCGCGCGGTGAGGCTCGAAAAGAAGAGCGCGCCCTTCGCCGCCCTGGTGAATGGTGTCCTGCGCAACATCGCGCGGGGCCGCGACGCCATCCTGGCCAACAGCGACGCGCTCGACAAGGACATCCCGAACTGGCTCGCGACGCGGTGGCGCAAGACCTATGGCGAGGACACCGCGCGCGCCATCGCGGCCGCGATCCGCGAGGAGCCGACCCTCGACATCACGGTCAAGTCCGATCCGCATGGCTGGGCGAACCGACTCGGCGCCCGCGTCCTGCCGACGGGCTCGTTGCGTCTCGAGACGCATCAGGCGATCGACGAGCTCGATGGCTATGGGGACGGCGAATGGTGGGTGCAGGACGCGGCCGCTGCGCTGCCGGCAACTCTGCTGCCGCTAGCCGCCGGGCTCCGGGTCGCCGATTTCTGCGCCGCCCCCGGCGGCAAGGCGGCCCAGATCGCAGCGACCGGCGCGCAACTCACCGCGATCGACCGCTCGGCGGAACGTCTCAAACGGTTGAGCGCCAACCTGGAGCGCCTTGGGCTGACAGCCGAACTGGTCGTCGCGGACGCCACCAGCTTCAAGGCCGCGCCTTATGACGCCGTTCTTCTCGACGCGCCGTGTCTCGGCACGGGCACCCTGCGGCGTCACCCCGATATCGCCTGGATCAAGAAGCCGGGCGATCTCGTCGCCCTTACGGCGCTCCAGGGACGCCTGCTCGACAAGGCCGTCGAAATGACGGTCCCGGGCGGGACGATCGTCTATTGCACCTGTTCGATCGAGCCTGAAGAAGGCGAAATGCAGATCGCCGCCCTGCTCCGACGCAATCCCGACGTGATGCGTTCTCCGATCGAAGCCGCCGAGATCGGCGGTTTGAGCGAGCTCATCAACAGCCAGGGCGAGATCCGCAGCCTCCCCTCGCACCTTCCCGGTCCAGAGCCGCGTTTCGCCGGCATCGACGGGTTCTTCGCAGCCCGCCTCAAGCGACGGGATTGACGGCTTTCAACCTGTTGTAAAAAGACGCGTTCGTCATCAATCCGTTGATGCCGACATGCATGCGGAACATTGCCATTGCCTTGGCGACGCGTTTCCGCCTTGGTTAACAAAGCCTAGAGGGTTTCGGCTCATCTTGCGTGATTAGCCGATTGCCACGGAGGCCGAACCGATTGATCGGGTGGCTGACCCGGCACGCGGCTTCGGAGTGTACGGTTCTGAGCGGCGTTACGTTACAAGATCGCCTGCGCATTCTCGGTCTTCTCGCCCGACGCGCCGGGAGATCGATGCGCCGCACGTTGGCGTTGCCGTTGCGCACCGCTAAGCGTCTCCGCGCCTCCGCGCCGGAACGCCTGCTGATCGCGCCCCAGGACATCCGCACCGGCGACCCGACCATCGCCGCCGATATCGGCGCTGGCTATTTCGCGTTCGGCGGCAAGATCGTCAATGCGCACGTACGCTCCCCCTTCGCCCTCGAACCGGGATCGGAGGCCTGGGCCCGCCAGCTCAACGGCTTCGGCTGGCTGCGCCATCTGCGCGTCGCCGACAGCCAACGCGTCAAAAGCCAGGCCCGGATGCTCGTCGACGAATTCCTCAAGGTTTCCGCCCGCCCGGCGCCCGGCGCCGCGTGGGAGGCCGGCGTTGCGGCGCGCCGCATGCTGGCCTGGCTCTCGCAGTCGCCGATCATTCTCGAAGGCAGCGACCGGATCTTTTACGGGCGCTTCATGGAGGCGCTCGCGACCACCCGCGTCCATCTCGAACGCCAACTGGAGCAAGGGCTCCCCGGCG
>NZ_LMUU01000021.1 GCF_009765775.1 Beijerinckia sp. L45 | reverse complement strand
GCACTATGGACACGCCTTGCGTTCTATCAATCCGAGCTCCTTCATGACGTACAAGGCCGGTGGAACCGAGAGGCGCAAACATCGTACCGGCGTGCGAACGCGGCCATGCATCTTGAAGACTGCAAACGGCGAACCCTCGCCTCTATGCCGAGTTCGACGATCACACGTCGGAGACGTAGGGATCAACGGCCCGGACCATCGGCCGTTCGGCATTCATCGTGGCTGGCGGTTTGGCTTCGTGCCCGCTCCTTGCGGGGATATACAACCTCACGATCGGCACCCTGGCCGCGCCAGCCGCCCGATCGGAGTATTCACGACGCTATGCCAGTAACCGAGACTGAATTAAAGATCGTCTCGGCTTGGCTCGCCTACGTCTTAAGCGCGTCGACGTTTGTGTTCACCGTCGCAGCGGCGATAAAAGAAGGGCTGCTCCTCACGCCCACCGCCAACATCGCCACTTCGCGAGCGTTTGGTCGATCCGGAAGATCTGCCTGCAACCGTCGGGCCTGGCGTAAGATTGCTGAGCGTGACCTACCAGTCCGTCGACGAACCAATAAGTAAGATACCAAACAACTGGCCCACATGGCTCCGCGAAGTGGAGTTCAATGATGTTCGGCTGCACGGAGATTTATTCAATCTCGTCGACCTAAGTCACATACTCTTTCGCGGACCTTAAGACCGAGACGCGGCATCCAGAACGGCCGACCTGAAGTCAGGTCCCGCCCTCTGAAAGCCGAAGACGCGGGAAACCGCGATCGGCAGCTCCTGCGGCGTGAGCTTGCCGTTCTCGCGCTCGGCGATGGCGATGGCGGCCGCGAACTCGCGCGGCGAGATCGCCTCCGCCTTCTGCAGGGATAGAGGCGCCTCTGCCCTGCTGCGAACCGGCGTCGCGTCGCGCTGCTCGGGCGTCATCCAGAAGCGGTCCTCAACCAGGATTTGCGAGCCGCCATCGATCAGACGGCGCAACGCGGCGTCTGCCGCCTGCACGATCCTTGCGCCTGTCCGCTCCTTGCCAAACAGCGAACCAAAGCGGCGGGCGACCTCGTCTCTGCTGATGGGTCCTTCCTGAAGGATGATCTCGAGGACGATTGCCGCAGCCTTGGCGAGCGACACATCGTGCGGCTCGAGGTGCCGAGGCACCGCCACGACAGCCATCACGTAAGCGGGCGCACGGGCCTCGTCGGCGATGGCGTCGTCATCGACCGAAAGACCGGCCGCGACCGGCGGCGCGACATCCGACGGCGTCATAACCGTCGACGCGCTCGCGACCTCGGACGCCGCCGCCTCCAACGCCATGCGCAGGCGTTCGAGCTGGGCGCCGCGGCGGTAGAACCAGTCCGTGCTCCAGATGCGGTGGAAGCGCCACCCGAGGTTCTCGAGAACCTCCTGGCGCATGCGGTCGCGTTCGCGGGCCCACAGCGCGGAATGGTAGGTCGCGCCATCGCACTCGATCGCCAGCATGAAGCGGCCGGGCTGATCGGGGTGACGGACGGCGAGGTCGATCCTGAACCCGGCGCTGCCGATCTGCCTCTCGACGCGGTAGCCCATCGCCTCGATGGCGTCGGAGACGTTCTCCTCGAAGGGCGAGTCGCAGCCCTCGCCCACCGAGCGGTGCTCTTCGAGCACGCCGGTCTCGGCGTACTGGAGGAAGCGCTTGAGCACGCGGGCGCCCTCACCCTTGGTGCGCTCCAGCGCGATGTCGCCGGCACCGAACGATGCGAAGATCTCGCAGCGCTCGCGGGCACGAGTGAACAGCACGTTGAGGCGCCTCTCGCCACCCTCCCCCGACACCGGCCCGAACGCCATGCTGTCGAGCTTGGCGCCGGCAGTGCGCGGTCCGTATCCTATGGAGATGAGGATGACGTCGCGCTCGTCGCCCTGGACGTTTTCGAGCGACTTGACGAAGACCTCGTCCTCGCCGCCCTCACGGCCAAGCAGCGCCTTGAGCGCGGGATCGACACGACGCCGCGCCTCGAGCGCCTCGGTGACGGTGTCGCGCTGCGCGGTCGAGAAGGTGACGATGCCGATCGTGAGGCCGTTTGCCTCGCGGGCGTGCGCCGCGACCGCATCAACGATCGCCTCGGCCTCGACGAGGTTGTTGCGCTTGCCCCCGCGGTCGTAGGCACCATAAACGCGGCGAAGCACAAGCCCCTGGGTGCGGCGCTCGGTGTCGGGCGCCGGCGGCATCACGAGGTGCTTGTAGAACTCGGCGTTCGAGACGGCGATCAACGAGGGGTGGCGCGAGCGGTAGTGCCAGCGCAGCATGCGGCCGCCGAGGCCGCGCGCCTCGCAGAGCGACAGGATGCTCTCCATCGCGGTGGCCTTTGCGCCGAGGGGCACGTCCTCGCGCTCGGCGTCGTCGTCGGTCTCCTCCTCGTCGGCCGTCACGCGGTCGAAGAACGAGGTGGGCGGTAGCTGCTTCTTGTCGCCGACGACGACGATCTGCTTGGCCCGCGCGACGAGGCCGAGCGCGTCCTCCGGCCGGATCTGGCTCGCCTCGTCGATAACGAGGAGGTCGAAGGTGACGGAAGCCGGCGGCAGGTACTGCGCGACGGAGATCGGGCTCATGAGGAAGACCGGCTTGATCTTCTGAAGGGCTGGCCCCGCCTCCTTGACGAGCCGGCGGACCGCCATGTGTCCGCGCTTGCGGGCGATCTCGCCGCGGATGACGGCCATCGGACCGAACGAGCCGCGCGGCATCGCCGCGACGTGGCGGTGGCGGATGGTGGCGGCGTCCGTCGCCCGCCTCGCCTTGTCGAGCCCTCTGAACTCGGCGACCACGCGGTCGCGCTCCTCGCCGTCGAAGCGGCGCAGCTCGGGGACCGCCGTCACGGCCCGCGTCCAGACGGACTCCGCCCAGGCGGCGCGCAGGACGCCCGCGACCTCGGCCGCAGGCAGCAAACCTCCGGCGATCGCCGCGGTCAGCTTCGGTGCGAGCGGACGAAGCCGATCGTGCGAGGCGGAGAGCCTCGCCCACTCGTCGTAGCGCTCGCGTGCAGCGATCCAGTGCCGGCAGCGCGAGGCGAAGGTGGATAGGTCCACGCGATCGAGCGACCCAGCGTCGAAGGTCCGGGTCAGATCCACGGCCAGAGCGCGCACCGTCTCCGCCATATTCGCATCGGCGTCGCCGACGAGCGCGCAGAGGCTGCCGAAGAGGGCGTCGAAACCTGGTTCGGCGTGGAGGATTAGGAGCCGGTCGACGCCCGGGGCGTCGTCGAGCGTGGCGAGCCAGGCGAGGAGATCATCGGCGCGGGACAGGGCGTCGAAGTTCGTGTCGGCGCCGCGCCAGCTTGCGCCGAGCGCCACGTCCATCCCCTTGGCCGCGGCGAGGAAGGCATCGTGGCGTTGGCGGAGATCGACGGCGGCCTCGGCTAGCGCGAGACGCGGCGCAACGCCGGGCGGCAAGGGCTCGCGGAGAAGCGTGGAGAGGTCGTGGCAGGCGTTGCGATAGCGCCCGCCCCAGCGGGCGAAGAACGAATGCCGTCCATGGAGGATGCCGCCGCGGACGTCGCGCACGGCGATGTCCCAGACCCTGTCGGTGAAGGTCGTCGCATGCGCCGCGCGGACCTCGGCGAAGCGCTTGCCTGCGGTGACGGCCGCGCTGACGCCAGGGGGCCGGCTCGAGGCGAGGGCCGCCGCCATCGCGGCGGCTCCGCGCGGCAGCGCCTGCACCGCGCGTAGGAGGTTCAGGACGCGCTCCGCGCCGGAGCGGTCCACCGCGGGGACGATCCCGAGACGTGCCGTAAGGCTCGCGAGGTCGACGACGAGGCGCTCGACGGCGTAGGCTGTCGCCTCAATGCGCGGGACGAGCCGGTCGAGCTCCGAAGGCTGGAGTTCGGTTGCACCGACGCCGTGCAAGGCGTGCTCGGTGAGCG
>NZ_LMUU01000210.1 GCF_009765775.1 Beijerinckia sp. L45 | reverse complement strand
GAGCGCCGACAATTTGAAAATACCCGTGGGAGTCAAACTGTCAGAGACTTGGTATTACCCTTTTTTTCAAAAGGATATTCATCGGAGTGATTATAATTAAGCAGAAGTCCGGTCAGATTACATTGAGGATCGCAATCAACCAAGAGAACTCTCTTCCCGAGCGATGCCATCATCCAACCGATATGGAAAACTGAAGTGGTTTTGGAAACCCCGCCTTTGTGATTGAAAAAGGCTATTTGCTTAAGCGACATTATATACCTCACGGTCAGGCCTGACGGCTAACAGGGAGACCTCAGACAGGCAAGACTAACGTTGCAAAATCTGAACTAATGGACGGTTTAACGAAATGATATTTTGGACAGAAGGTAATGGTCTCGACGAGTGCAGTATGTGCTCCACATTACCAGACCGCCTCGCGCTTCGGGCCGCAGGCTTCGCCTTTTCACCATGACGCTAATGGATTGGCGCCAAAATACCCGCCCCAACTCCCCTCAATCCCACCCCACACTCCCCACCGCGTTCAGCGCCAACCGGTTCAGCCGCTCCGCCTCCCGCCGCGTCCGCCGCTTCGCCCGCCGCCGCGCCGCAACCGCGGCTTGCTTGGCCTGCGCCGCGCGGCTGAGCTTGAGCATCCAGGCGGGGGGCGGGTCGACCGGGGTGAGCGTCACATCGAGGCCGAGGGTTTCGAGGGTGCGGAGCACCAGGCCGACTTCGAGGGTCGGCTTGCCCTGTTCGAGGGCGACGATCCATTGCCGGCTGACGCCGGCACGTTGTGCCAGGTCCGCCTGGCGGATTTTAAGGCTCCGCCGGAGATCGCAGACGAAACTGCCGAGCACCATGCTGTTCGGCGTCGGCATGCTGAGGGTTTCGGTCTTGGGGTTGTCGGTCTTGCGCTCTTCGGTCTTGCCCATGCGCCCTCAGCGCGATGCGGTGGGCGAACAACGCCTCAAAAAGTCGGCGTGCGCCCACCTCGGAATTTTGGCGTCACGGACGCTGACTTGGGCCCCGCCTGTGTCAGCGCTCGGGGACGGCGGGCCTCGTGTGTGTCGCCCGGCGGTGACGTCGGGCCGCATCTGTGTCAGCGGGCGGCGACGCGGATTGGGGCCGGTGCGACCCTTGAGTGCGCGGCCTGTCGTTGCGAGCACCGGGTCCGGCCTATTGGCCGGCCCGGCACAGGCTCCGCGAAGCAATATAGGGGCTGCCGACCACCTAGATGGCAGCAGCGGCTCTGGGTTGCTTCGCTTCGCTCGCAATGACGGCGGCATGCAATCGCAATGACGGGCGGTGCGGAAAAACCTAGGCGACCGGGCGCAGCTCGCGCGGCAGCGGGAAGAACACGCTCTCGTCGGCTGTGGACACGATCTCGATCTCGAGCTCGAATCGCTCGGCGAAGGCGTCCATGATCTCTTCGACCAGCACCTCGGGTGCCGAGGCGCCGGCGGTGATGCCGAGCGTGGTGATGTCGCGGAACAGGTCCCACTCGACATCTTCCGCGCGCAGGACGAGGCGGGAGATCGGGCAGCCCGAGCGCTCGCCGACCTCTTTGAGGCGCTGCGAGTTCGACGAGTTGGAGGAGCCGACCACGATCAGCGCGTCGACGAAGGGCGCGATGCGCTTCACCGCCTCCTGGCGATTGGTGGTGGCGTAGCAGATGTCCTCGCGCTGCGGGCCGACGATCAGCGGGAAGCGCTCGTGCAGCTTGTCCACCATCTGGCGGGTGTCGTCGACGGAGAGCGTGGTCTGGGTGACGTAGGCGAGGTTGGCCTCGTCCGCGACCTGCAAGGTCTCGATGTCTTCCGGCGTCTGCACCAGCAGGATGGAGCCCGGCGGCAGCTGGCCGAGGGTGCCGACGACTTCGGGGTGGCCGGCATGGCCGACGAGCAGGACCTGGCGGTTGTGCTTGTGGTGCGACTGCGCCTCGCGATGCACTTTCGTGACCAGCGGGCAGGTCGCGTCGATGGCGAGAAAATTGCGGCGGCCGGCTTCGGCGGGAATGGATTTCGGTACGCCGTGGGCGGAGAAGATGACCGGCTTGTCGGTGTCCGGCACCTCGGAGAGCTCTTCGACGAAGATCGCGCCCTTGGCTTTCAAGCCTTCCACGACGTATTTGTTGTGCACGATCTCATGGCGCACGTAGACCGGCGCCCCATAGATCTGCAGGGCGCGCTCGACGGCGTCGATGGCGCGCACCACGCCGGCGCAGAACCCGCGCGGGGCGCACAAATAGATGCGAAGCTTCGGCTTGGCTGTCATGACGGGATCCGTGACCATATCCGGAGGTATTGGGGTTCGGCGCTCCGGGTGTCAAGGTTCGAGCACCCCTGCGCGCCCGGCAGGCTTCAGCCAATCGCACGCGCGGCCGCTCGCCGCGATGTCCGATCATCGTTTGCGCGCGGCACGGGGGGCGCCCTGGAGTTGACGGCAGGGCTGCCTTCTTCCCAGAGTGCGCGACGACCGAACAGGGGTGGGCCCGTGTTCCATACACAGGCGTCTCATGGACTGGCATCAGATCAACTGGCTGTACACGGCGTCGGGCTTCGCCGTCGGCGTGCTCGTCGGCCTCACCGGCGTCGGCGGCGGCTCGCTGATGACGCCGCTGCTGGTCCTGCTGTTCGGCGTGGCGCCGGCGACCGCGGTCGGCACGGATTTGCTCTACGCCGCGATCACCAAGAGCGGCGGGGTGGTGGTGCACGGCCTGCACCGGACGATCGACTGGCGCATCGTGCGCCGGCTGACGTCGGGCAGCGTCCCGGCCACGGCACTCACCATCTTCGCGCTGAGCCGGATGGGGGTGGACGGCCACGGCAAGCACGGGCTGATCTCGACGATGCTGGGGCTCGCGCTGGTCCTCACCGCCATCGCCATCGTCTTCCGCAAGGTGATGCTGGTGCGGCTCGCCCCCGCCGTCGAGCGCCTGGGCGAGCGCAAAAAGCTCTGGCTGACGGTCCTGCTCGGCGCGTTTCTGGGAATCTTCGTGTCGATCTCCTCGGTCGGCGCCGGCGCCATCGGCGTCACCGTGCTGCTGCTGCTCTACCCCACCTTGCCGACGGTGCGGGTGGTGGGCGCCGACATCGCGCATGCGGTGCCGCTGACCCTCATCGCCGGGATGGGGCACTGGTATCTCGGCTCGGTGAACTGGGCGATTCTGGTGTCGCTGATCATCGGCTCGCTGCCCGGCATCATGCTGTCGAGCCACGTCGCCAGCAAGGTGCCGGAAACCGTGCTGCGGCCCCTGCTCGCCGCGATCCTGGCCATCGTCGGCGTGCGGCTGGTGGTCTAGCGGCGCGATGGATGACGCCCGCCCTATGATGACCCGCCGCGTCGCGCCGCCGTCCGCCTTCGCGGACCGTCTCGCCTCGCTCGGCAGCGCGCCCATCGTGGTGACGGGCTCGCGCGGCAAGGCGGTGCTGCTGCTCGTCTCGTGCCTGACGTTCGTGGTGCTCGGGCTCGTCGCCATCGCCAAGGGCGAGGACGATATTCTGGCCATTGGCCTGCCCGCCGCGCTGATCTTTGGCCTCGGCATGCTGGTCGCCGCGGTGCAGATCGCCCGGCCCTCGGTCATGACCCTAACGCTGGACGGCGTCACCGTGCGCACGATCTTTCGCAGCTGGGAGGTGCGCTGGGATCAGGTCGACCGCTTCTTCGTCGACCGCGCCCCGGCGGCCGGGCCGCAGACGGGACTGACTGCCCCGGACA
>NZ_LMUU01000209.1 GCF_009765775.1 Beijerinckia sp. L45 | reverse complement strand
GCGCCGGCTCTGCGCGGTGCATCCGGTCTATGGCTTCAGCCGCCACGCCGGCTACGGCACGCGGGCGCATCTCGCCGCCATCGCGCAACACGGGCCAAGCCCCTACCACCGCCTGACCTTCGCGCCGTTCCGCCTCGTCTGAGCGCGCAACCGCCGCTGCCCTTCCGAACAATTTGATTCAAATATGTCCGAAAAGGGCACAGCGCCGTTCCGGCCTCCCTAACGCGCCCTTTACCTCGCCCGAGCAATGTCACGATTGTTAGTTCGTTGCGTACCGGGTTGTGTTCATGCGTATCGCGCAAGCCGAAGCTTTCGGCTCGAAGTCTCAGATTCAGGTCTCGCGTACTGAGACTTCGAGAGCGCGGCGCATGCCCGCCCCGGTGGCGACACCGACATTGCCGCGCGATCAGATCCTGATCGGCGACTGCATCGAGATGATCAATCGGCTGCCCGCCGAGAGCGTCGATCTCGTCTTCGCGGACCCGCCCTACAACCTCCAGCTCGAAGGCGCGCTGTCGCGGCCGGATCAAAGCGTTGTCGATGCCGTCGATAACGATTGGGACAAGTTCTCCAGCTTCGCCGTCTACGATCAGTTCACCCGCGACTGGCTGAAAGCCGTGCGCCGGGTGATGAAGAAGAACGCCACGCTCTTCGTCATTGGTTCGTATCACAACATTTATCGCGTCGGCTCGACGCTGCAGGACCAGGGTTTTTGGATCCTTAACGACATCGTTTGGCGCAAAGCCAATCCGATGCCGAACTTTCGCGGCCGCCGCTTCACCAACGCCCACGAGACGCTGATCTGGGCGGCGAAAGACGCCGACGCCAAGGCCTATACGTTCAACTACGAAGCGCTGAAGGCCGGCAACGAGGATTGTCAGGTGCGCTCGGATTGGTTCTTTCCGCTCTGCACCGGCGCCGAGCGGCTGAAGGATGCCGACGGACGCAAGACCCACCCGACGCAAAAGCCCGAAGCCTTGATCGGCCGCATCCTGCTCAGCACCACCAAGGTCGGCGACGTCGTGCTCGACCCGTTCTTCGGCTCCGGCACGACCGGCGCCGTGGCCAAGCGCCTGCGCCGCTCCTTCGTCGGCGTCGAGCGCGACACCGGCTACGCCGCGGCGGCGCTGGCCCGCATTAGTGCCGTCGAGCCTCTCGACGAGGCTTTGCTGCAGCCCTCGCCGACCAAACGCGGCGAGGCGCGCATCGCCTTCCTCTCGCTGGTCGAGGCCGGCCTGATCAAGCCGGGCGAGATCCTGTTCGACGACAAGCGCCGCCATTCCGTCGTGGTCCAGGCCGACGGCACGGTGGCGCTCGGCGCGATCGTCGGCTCGATCCACAAGATCGGCGCTTTGGTCCAGGGCCTGCCCGCCTGCAACGGCTGGACGTTCTGGCATCGGGTGGAGGGCCAAAGCGACGAGGCGATCGACGAAGCGCGCATCCGCTTCCGCACCCGATCGGGCAGCGCCGAGGGCCTCGGGACGGCCGACTGACTTTCCCATAAGATTGCGCGCGGCGACTATGGACAAGCCGGAAGACGCTCTTCTATAAGGGCGCTCCGCTGTCGTTCGCGACAC
Source organism: Beijerinckia sp. L45 (assembly GCF_009765775.1). GTDB lineage: Bacteria > Pseudomonadota > Alphaproteobacteria > Rhizobiales > Beijerinckiaceae > RH-AL1. The sequence continues at coordinate 17,503 of NZ_LMUU01000209.1, read as the reverse complement.
GGCGCCCGGGTAGCTCAGTTGGTAGAGCATGCGACTGAAAATCGCAGTGTCGGTGGTTCGAATCCGCCCCCGGGCACCACCTTAATGTTCGCTTAGTTTCTTTGCGGTTCATTGAAGGTCTCGGCCTCCCAAGATCGATGGCTGACCGTCTTTTCGGTTTGTGGCCCAGGGCAGTTTTCACGGCCTCGCCGTAGACTTTGCCGTTCAACATCATGCGGGCGGCCCACGAAGCGCGACGCGCTCTTGATTTTGCCGACGCGATCGTTGGCGCAAGGAAGTCCCATGTCGAAGCGATGCGTCGATATCGTCGCCTGCCTGGATGCCATGGAGCGTGGCGACCTCGACCCCAAGATTGGTTTGCCGGACCCTTTGTTCCACCTGGCGCTCGCCATCACACCGATGATCAATGTCGATTTGGTCGTGCGGGACGAGCATGGCCGCGTGCTCGTCGCCTGGCGCGATGATGCGTTTGGCCGGGGCTGGCACATCCCCGGCGGGATCATTCGGCGCAGCGAATCCTTTGCCGATCGGATCGCGGCCGTGGCGCGCCTGGAGCTGGCGACGAGCGTGATCGCAGAGGATTCCCCCTATCGCGTCCTGCAGATCCCCGATGAAGGCCGCGGCCATTTCATATCCTTGGTGTTCCGCTGCGTTCTGGTTCGTCCCTATGCGAGCGACGACGCGTTTGCCGAAAACCCGTCGGATCCGCAGCCGGGCCAGTTGCTCTGGTCGGACGGCATGCCGGAGCCTGCGTATCCGGCCCATCAGGTGTATCGAACGCTCCTCGTCCCTCGGCATTTCGCCAAGAGCGCTGTCGCCGTCGGCTAGGACCGGTTCGACAGCACGACAGAAGAGTTCGCGGCCGAGCTGGATCCTGGCGTCACCGCCCGCGTTCATGACATGGATCGGTTGGACGCCATCCCGGCAGGTCTGTTCGCCGGAGGCGGGCTGATCAAACAGCCGAACGTGCTTATCTCCAGGGGACCGCGGCGCCGTAGCGCCCGCGACACCATGAGGATCGATCATGCGAACGCATTTTTTAGTCCTGACAGCCGCCTCCGCCCTCATGCTTGCCGGCGGCTTCGGACCGGCGCTGGCGAAACATCGCCATGTTGCGGTCGCGCATCATCATCGGCCGGCTCCGGTTGCCATCCAACAACAGGCGCCGCCGCCGAGCCCGTCCCCGGGGAGCGATTACCGGAACCATATCGTGGAAGACGGGATGACTCAGGATCAACTGGATCGCGCGACCGGGCGGTGACCGGTCCGACCGGCGTTGGCGCATCGCGCAACGCTTGACGCTCTCGCCCGTTGGATAGGTCCGACACTCCAACTGGTGAGACACAATGGCCTTCTCCAAACCTCTTCTGACCGTTCTCGCGGGCGGTTGCCTGTTTTTCGCCGCGACCGCCTCCGGGCAGGCTGCGGGTGCAGACGGAAGCGCCGGCCGGATGTGGACCGGATCGCATCACCGCATGCATGCGCGGATGCAGCATCGCGGCAATTCCACGCGAAGCCTGGAAAACGGCACGGCGTCCGGCAAAGGCAGCGGCCCGCACGGCGGCAGCCCGAATGGCTGATGCTCTCCTGGCCGCAAACGAGAAGCCGCCGCGGGGCGGCTTTTTCGTTTGTCACGGCCGGATCGACGATCAACTCAAATGGAGACCTGGAATGCCCACCGATCTTCCGCCCGACTACAAGCCCCAGCCACACCCCGAGGCCGATGCGCCGAGCCCCGGCGCTGTTCCCACGCCACCCGGCAGCGATTCGCCGCGTCCTCCGAGCGAGCCGCAGGTGGGTCCCGACGTCTCGGTTCCCGGTGCCGTCCCCTCGCCGGCCGGGCTTCCGAGCTTTTGACGCGTCAACGCCGCGACTCGTCGTGCACGCAACAAAAAAGGGCCGCTCTTTCGAGCGGCCCTTTTTCGTTGTGCTTAGACGATCTCAGTAGCGCGCGACGACCGGGGTCGCGAGCGGTGCGAAGGTGTCGAACTTGTAGCTGAAGCCAGCCTGGACGCGGTTGTCGGTCTCGTGATGACGGACGGCCACGCCACCCGCGGTCGCGTTGCCGAGGACATCGGTATAGTGACCGAAATCGGTGTAGCGATATTCAGCGCGCAGCGACCAGTTGTTGGTGATGGCGTATTCCACGCCGCCGCCGACGGTGTAGCCAACGCGGGTGTGGCTGAGCGAGTCGGACGCGCCGGTGAGCGTGTTGACGTAGGTGTTGTGGAGACCGCCGAAGGCCGCACCACCCGTCGCGTAGAACAGGGTGCGATCGACCGCGAAGCCGAGACGGCCGCGGATCGAGCCCTGGATGTTGTCACGGCTGGTGACGGCGATGCCGCCGAGGCCGTAGTTGCCCTTGGCCGACGTGCCGTCGACGTCGCCTTCGACACCGATCACGCCACCGGCGCCAAGGAAGCCGCCGAGCGGCAGCGACTGCGTCGAGAAGTTGTAGCCGATGTGGGCGCCACCGATGATGCCGTTTTCCTTGGCGCTCGTCGAAGCCAGGCCGATGCCGGTCCCGGTTGCGCTGGCAAAGGAGCTGTCACGGTTGAAGGCGTAGCCGACCTGGCCACCGACGTAGGCGCCCGTCCATGTGAAGACCGGGATGACCGGGACGGGTGCGTACACCGGGGGAGCGCGGCGCGACGGAAGGTCGGCGGCGAAAGCGGTGGTGGAGAGCAGTGCGAGGGCGAATGCCGCTCCGAAAGATTTGGTGTTCATGTGAGTTTCCCTCGACACGTGTTGCGATGACGGGAGAAGAACGCCCCAATCGTGTTCAAAGATGCGGCGGCGACGGCCACAATGGCTGCTTAAACCAAGCTGTTGCACGAAGGCCGCAGTTTGCCCATTGTTTGGGCATCCGCGGCAGGGCCGAGATTACGCCGCCACTTTCGTCATCGGCGCGTCGGTATCGCCGACCAAAAGCCGCGGCGACAGTTGGCGGAACGACCAGGGATCGCTCGGCGTCGCCCGGTCGAACCGGAGCGCGATGTCGAACCGATCGGAGTCCCATTTCAGGGGAACACCGGGCAAGCGCTGGTCGCCGCACAGCGCTGGCACGATCGTCTTGGCGATGGCTTTGTGTTCCCAGAACACGAGGACGACACCTGTGAGCTTGGTGATTTCCGCGACCAGATCGTCTTCCTCGCCGACCGCCCATGTGGTCACGGGGTCGCGATGCAGGCGATTCGCGGTCGGCCCTGCCGTCTCGAAGGGACGGCGGCTGTCATCCTTGCCGGTGTCCGGCGCCGCCGCGTAAACGATGCCGGGCACGGGATAGTCCGGGCCGCCGAGCCCGGTGCCGAAGAGCGCCGCCCAGGCGCCAGAGCGCTGCCAGCCTCGGACGATCAGCGACTTGTCGTCATCCGTCCCATCGACACTCGTGCCCCCGCCCGGGAAATCGCTCCCGGGTTTTTCGCCATGCCGAACAAAAATGAGGGTCAGGTTCGACATGGCGTGTCCCGTGGCGGTAGCGCGCCCCGCAGGCTAGATGTCGCCGGGGCGCTCGAGCAAAGTGTCCAGCGTGATCGGGAATGCACGGGCACGGACACCGGTTGCATGCCAAACCGCATTGGCAATGGCGCCGACCGTCCCGGTGATCCCGATCTCACCGACGCCCTTCAGCCCCAGCACGTTGACGTGCGGATCGTGCTCTTCGACGAGAATCGCCTCGATCAGCGGCACGTCGGCATTCACCGGCACATGGTACTCGGCGAGATTGGCGTTCATCAGCCGCCCGGAGCGGGGATCGGCGGCCGCGTGCTCGTGCAGCGCGAAACCGACGCCCCAGATCATGCCGCCATAGTACTGGCTGCGCACCATGCGCGGATTGATGATACGCCCGGCGGCGAACGCACCCACGAGACGCGTGACGCGGATCTGGCCGAAATCCGGATCGACCTTCACCTCGGCGAAGACCGCGCCGTGCGAATGCATGGCGTAGCTCTCCTGCATCGAGGGGTTCGGGCCGGCGCTGCCCTTGCCATCGATCTCGGCGAGGCCGGCGCGCGCGAGAATGCTCGCATAGCTCTCGCCGCGACTCTCGTCGTCCTGGCGAACCAGCCGTCCGTCCCGCGGGACGACACCCGAATTGCCCGCGCCGAACAGCGGCGAGCGCTCATCGCTGGTCGCTAGAGCGGCGAGTTTCTTGATCACGTCGGCGGCCGCATGGTGGATCGCCGAGCCGGCCGTTGCCGTCCCCGCAGAACCACCGGCAATGCCGCCCGTGGGCAGCGCCGAGGATCCGATCTCGAGGTCGAGCTTATCGTAATCGACGCCGAGGCCGTCGGCTGCGATCTGGGCGAGGCTGGTCCAGGCACCCTGCCCCATGTCCTGCGCGCCAATCTCGACACGGGCCGATCCGTCGACGCGCAGCACCGCCCGCGCTTCGCTCGGGAAGATCATCGCGGGAAAGGTCGCGGTCCCCACGCCCCAGCCGACGAGAAGACCATCGTCATCACGCATCTGCCGCGGAGCGCGGGGCCGCGAGGCCCAGCCGAACCGCGCGGCGCCCTGCGCATAGCATTGCCGCAGAGCCTTCGAAGAAAACGGCTTGCCGGTGATCGGCTCGATCTCGGCGTAGTTGCGCAGACGGAAATCCAGCGGGTCCATCCCCGCCTTCACCGCGAGTTCGTCGATCGCGCATTCCAGCGCGGCGCTGCCCGGCGCTTCGCCCGGCGCACGCATGAAGATCGGCGTACCGATGTCGGCGCGGACGCCTTCATGCGACGTCGCGATGGCCGGCGAGGCGTAGAGATGCCGCGAGGTCGTCCCCGCCGGCTCGAAGAAGTCGTCGTAGAAGCTCGTCGTCGTGAGGGTGTTGTGTTCGAGGGCGGTAAGGCCGCCCGTGGAGTCGGCGCCAAGACGCAGCGTCTGGCGGGTCTCGCCGCGATGCCCGACCGGACCGAACATCTGTTCGCGGCGCAGCACCAGCTTGACCGGACGCCCGACGAAGCGCGCCGCCATGATGCCGAGGACCTGGGGGCCGGAGAACAGTCCCTTCGCGCCGAAACCACCACCGAGGAACGGGCTCTTGATCAGGATGTTGGCGGGATCGATGCCGAACAGCCCGGCGATGCGTCCCTGCGCCATGGTCAGGCCCTGGCTCGGGGTGTGGAGGACGAGCTTGTCGCCGTCCCATTCCGCAACGGTCGCGTGCGGCTCGAGCGGATTGTGGTACTGCGCCGGCGTTTCGTAGGTCGCCTCGAACCGCGTGGCGGCCTCGGCAAGACCGGCTTCGATGTCGCCGATGCCACCCTTGGCCGGGGCGCCGGCGCCAACCGCCTGCAAGGCGAAGGCCGCGCTCCCGTCGAGACCGATCCGGGCCGGCTCTTCCGCGTAGCGAGGACGCAGCAGCGCCACGCCCTCGGTAGCGGCTTCGAGCGTTTCGGCGATGACGACGGCGATCGGCTGGTTGGCGAAGCGCACGGAGTCATTTTGCAGGACGTTCATTCGGAACATGAAACCATGGTCCTTATCGTCCGGCGATTTCGCGAGCTTTGGCGCGTTCGCCGGCGTCATCACCTTGACGACCCCGGGGTGGGCTTCGGCAGCCGCGACGTCGAGATGCGTGACGCGACCGCGCGAAATCCCGCTGACCGCCATGACGGCGTGAAGGAGACCCGGCGGATTGTAATCGGCGGCATAACCGGCTTGGCCTGTGACCTTCAGATGGCCTTCACGGCGGGTCACCGGCTGGCCGATACTGGAGCCATGGCGACTGCGCTCGATCGCGGCGACGTTAGGCATGGTGATGTCAGACATGAGCGCTCACTTCCTGGGTCGGAGCCAAGGCAAAGGGCGATGCGGGCAGCGCGGGCACACGATCCGGCGTCCCCGCCGCAGCGAGAGTCAGCGCCCGCACGATGATGCGGCGCGCGAGCTCGATCTTGAACCCATTGTCGCCGCAAGGCCTGGCCTCCGCCAAGGCGAGCGCCGCGGCGTCCCGGAAAACGGTTGCACCCGGCAATGCGCCGGCCAGCAGATCTTCCGCAGCACGCGCCCGCCACGGCTTCAGCGCGACGCCACCGAGCGCGAGCCGCGCCGACACGATGGTCCCCTGGTCGAGACGCAGCGCCGCGCCCGCCGACACGACGGCAAAGGCGTAGGACGTGCGTTCGCGAACCTTCAGGTAGCGCGCATTGCCGGCATAGGCCGCGGCCTCGGCGGGAAGCCGGATGGCGGTAATCACGTCGCCCGGCTCCAACACCGTCTCGCGCTCGGGCGTGTTGCCGGGCAAACGATGCAGGGCTTCGAGCGGGACGTCGCGGCGGCCGGCCCGGCCTTCGATCTCGACGACCGCGTCGAGGGCGACGAGCGGAACGCAGAAGTCGGACGGGTGCGTCGCGATGCAGTGTTCGCTCCAGCCGAGGACCGCATGCAGGCGCGTCAGGCCGCCGATCGCGCCGCAGCCCGTGCCGGGGTCACGCTTGTTGCAGACGCTGGCGGCGTCGTAAAAATACTGGCATCGGGTCCGCTGCAGGACATTGCCCGCCGCCGTCGCGGCGTTGCGCAATTGCGCCGATGCACCCGACAGGAGTGCCTCGGCGACGGAGGGGAAGCGGTTGGCGAATCGGGGGTCGTGGGCGAGATCGCTGTTGCGGACCAGCGCGCCGATGCGCACGCCACCATCCTGCAGCCATTCGATCGTCGACAGGCCGGGAAGCCGCGTGACATCGACGAGCCGCGCGGGCCGGCTGATGTTGCCCTTCATCAGGTCGAGCAGGTTGGTCCCGCCGCCGAGGAACGCCGTCTCGGGCTGCGCGCCGGACGCGACGGCATCCGCAATCGTTGTCGGACGATCGTAAGCAAAGGGCCTCATGCCGCCTCTCCTTTGTGCTCGAGCTGCATCCGCGCCTGGGCTTCGAGGATCGCTTCGGTGATGCCGGCATAGGCGCCGCATCGGCACAGATTGCCGCTCATCCCTTCACGGATGCGTTCGGGATCGTCGCCTGCGAGCCCCTCGCGGATCAGGCCGATCGCGCTCATGATCTGTCCGGGGGTACAGAAGCCGCACTGCAAACCATCGTTCTCGATAAAGGCCGCCTGGACCGGATGCAGCGTGTCGCCATGGGCGACGCCTTCGATCGTGGTGACGACGGCGCCGTCGAGGCTGACGGCAAGGGCGAGACAGGAATTGACCCGCCTGTCGTCGACGAGAACGGTACAGGCGCCGCACTGGCCGCGGTCGCAGCCTTTTTTCGTCCCCGTGAGATCGAGGCGTTCGCGAAGAAGGTCGAGCAGGGTAATGCGGGGATCATCGATCGCGACGACGCGATGAAGCCCGTTGATCGTAAGAGCGATGTCGAAGCTCATGAATGTTCCTCTGGACGTCGGCGTCGTGGCTACGGACGCCTTTCGCGGCACGCCATGCCGTTACGGCATTTAGCGTTCCAACTCTAGCGACACCAGAGATCTTAGAGCGAGGCGCCCTCCGGCGCCAACACGCGCCAGACGGCGCGACCTGAAACTGAACCGCTCAGTCCGGCAGAGCCTCGCCGTTCTGGGCTTTGAGCATGGCCCTCAGGCTTTCGAGTTCGGCATGCAGATCCTTCATTGCCCGGAGCGCGACGGAAATCTTCGACAGCAGAAGAGCGCTTCGGTCCCCGCCCTGGTTGAGTTCGCTGCGATTTGGAAACTGAACAATATTCGAATCTGGCATAAGGCCTCCAGGGAGCGAACCGCTGACTTAGAGGTCTTGTTCCCCTGGCAGGGGCCGCAGCGGAAACGTGGTTAAGATCCGCGCGGCTGCCTTGGCCCGATTGGATCGACCTTTGCATCATGGGAGACGTCCTCGGTACGGCGCCGGATCGCTTGACTCACAAGCGCATCGACGTTTCCCTGAGGTCGTTATGGGGAGGAAATTGCATGAAATTTTTGCTTCGTGGACTTGGTGTTGCCGCCCTCATTGGCGTCGCGACGCAGCCGGCGTCCGCCTTCGTGATCGGCGATGGCGGCCCGCTCTGTGCGTTCATGTCGATCGATTGTCCGCCGGAACCGGCGCCCGCTCCGGCGGCTGCCGCACCGGCGCCCGTAAAACACGTCGCGCACCATAAGCACAAGGCCAAGCCGAAAGCCTGAGGCGCCGCTGGCGCATCCGGGTCGGAGCGTATTTTCGCGAATATGCTCCGGCATCGGTCTTTCCCAAGCCAGGCGCAATCTGGGCTCTTTGCAAAGCAGCACCGGCGATGACCAAAGAACCGAAAACGAGTGCCGAATCGCAGGCCCTTTTCGATGCCGAACTCGCCAAGCTGAGCGTGGCGGACAAGCTGAAGATCCAGCCCGTCGCCAGCAATGCGCGCCTCACATCATCGGTGTTCGAGGCCGGCGCCGGCAAGGTCGATGCGACATCGCCCGAGACCGATCAGGACGCGATCGACAGGCTTCAGGATCGATACGATCGTTCCGACGAGCCGTAGCGCCGGCCTGCGACCGCGCCCTTCATCATGATCAGGGGGTTGGCCCGATGATCAAAAAGATCCGGTCCTTGGACGAGGTCAGCACCGAATAGGGCACACCGACCGGCGCGTCGACGACGGCAGCCTTGAGACCGGCGGCGCCAAGCCGATCGAGCACAGGTTTGGGGTCATGCCCGTTGGCATAGACCCGGATGCCCGGCTCCATCCGATTCGAGAATGTCAGCGTCCAGCGCCGCAGGTCGGCGGGATTTCCCAGTGCGGTGACGACGGTTTTCGCGACGTCGTCCGATCCCCGCGAGCTTTCCGACAGGACAAAAACCGGCGCCGTCTTCAAAGGTTCGGAATTTGGTTTTGCCGCCGACGGACCGGCGGCGAGGAGAACGGCCAGCAGGCCTGCCCACGCGAACTCGTACCGATACGACGCGATCCACTGTCGCAAATCGGCTGAAACAATCGAGGCGCGCACCATCATCCGCTCCGCTCCACCGTCGATATCGACAAACGGAACGTGCTCCCTTTCCAAGGGCAAAACTATGCGTTGAACGGACGAGGAGCCGAAAGACGGAGGTCGTCTGGAAAGGCATGGATCGCCGCAAATCCGAGGCGCATCTGCCTTGCCGCGCCAGGCACGAAGAGGCGGTGCTTCAGCCGCGACTGCGCCGCGAAACGACCTTCAAAGCGGGAACACCGGACTCATGGTTTGGGCCAGAACTAAAACGTTTCGGGCAGCGGAGGGCCCGGTCGGGCGCAAACTGAAGGTCGCCGCGATGGCATACGACCCCCCCGGCGACCTGCTTTGAATTAGTGGCGCGGGATCGACGCCGACACCGTCCGATGGCGCGGCCGGTGATAGGCGTGATGCATCTTCATGGGCTTGTTCTGTGATCGCAGCTGCTTCTTGCGGACGTCTGCCGGGGCTTCCAAAGCCCGTACGCTCGTATCCGGGGGCGTCTTGTCCTGGGCGAAAGCGGATCCAGCAGCGACGGTCAGGAGCGCCGCGGTCGCAAAGACATAAATGGTCTTACGCATCATGGAATTGTCCTTCAAATCTTCGACAATCCCCCAACGTACGGCAAAGCTAACGGTTCATAACGCGCTCAAATACTTGAGGAATTCACGAAGTTCGCCTCGTGACGCGGAAAAGCGCACGATTTGTAATCATCGTGACGCCTATTCAAGCAACTCGTCGACGAACCGGCCGATCGCTTCTTTCGATCGCGAGGTTTTTCGGCGCTCCGCCTCGATGATCGCGAGAAGATCGGAAAACGTATCCTGAATATCGTCGTTGATCAGCACATAGTCATACTGCGTCCAACGCCGGATCTCGTTGCGGGCGTTGGCGAGGCGGCGGGCGATGGTTTCCGCGGGGTCCTCGGCACGGCGTTCGAGGCGCGCCTGCAGTTCCTGCATCGACGGCGGCAGGATGAAGATGGTGACGACATCCATCCCGCCCTTGGCCTTCACCTGCTGGGTGCCCTGGTAGTCGATGTCGAACAGGACATCCCGCCCCTGCGACAGAATCAGCTCCACCGGCTCACGCGGCGTGCCGTAGAAATTGCCGTGGACCTCCGCCCATTCCAGCAGATCGTCCGCCTCGCGCAGCGCCTCGAACTGTTTTTGCTTGATGAAACGGTAGTGGATCCCGTCGATCTCGCTGGAGCGGCGCGAGCGCGTCGTCACCGAGATCGACAAGGTGAGATCGAGCTCCTGACGTTCCAGAAGCAGCCGGGTCAGCGTGGTCTTGCCCGCCCCGGAGGGCGAGGAGAGGATGAGGATGAAGCCGCGCCGCAGCCCATCGGCGGAGCCTTCATCGGCCACTTCGGCGATGGACAGATGCTGTTCCTCGGCAGTCATGGCACTCACTCGATGTTCTGAACCTGCTCCCGGAACTGCTCGATCTCGACGCGGAGTTCAAGCCCGATCGCGGTCAAAGCCGCATCATTCACCTTCGCGCAGAAGGTATTTGCTTCCCGTCCCAGTTCCTGGGCCAGGAAATCGAGCCGGCGGCCGACCGCCTGGTCGCTGTCGAGCAGCACGCGCACGGCCTCCACATGCGTGGCGAGCCGGTCGAGCTCTTCCCGGACGTCCGCCTTTGCGGCAAGGATCAAGGCCTCCTGGTGAAGTCGGTCCGGGTCCAGCTTGTAGCGGTCACTCAGGGTGGCGATGGTCTGGGCGAGCTTGTCCTGAACCGCACCCGGCTGCCGCTGCGGCGCGCTTTCCGCCTGCTGGGTCAGCCGGGCGATCGCCTCGATCCGCTCCAGCAAGACGGCCAGCAAGGCGCGCCCTTCGTCGGCCCGCATCGCGGTCAAGGCGTCGAGCGCGTGGCCGAGCCCTGCGATGCTGTCGGTGCGCATCGTGGCGGCCGCGGCGTCGTCCGGGGCCGGCTCGAAACTTTCGACGACGCCGCGAACCGCCAGCAGGCCGTTCAAGGACGCCGGTCTGATCGTCGGTGGTACGGTGAGGCTATGAAGCGCCGCGACGAGCGAGGCGAGCACATCGGCGTTGATCCGCACCTGCGAGGGCACCGCATCGCGGAAGACCGTCAGCGTCGCGTGGCAGGTGCCGCGGACCAGGCGCGCACCGATCATCTTGCGCGCTTCCATCTCGACGGCATCGAAGCCCGGGGGCACCCGCAGCCGGATGTCGAGCCCCTTGGCATTGACCGTCTTGATCTCCCAGGACCAGCGGCCGGCCCCGGAGGCGCCGGCGGCGGCGGCAAAGCCCGTCATGGAATTGATCATAGACGTCGTCGATTCAGGAACGAGGGGAAAGGAGGAGCGATATGACGCTCGTCATGCAGGAATTGGCATTGGCACATGTCCGGTGCTGTCACGGACGCCGGGCGGCGCCTAGAGCATCGGACGCAAAAGTTGCAGACTTTTGCGCGCGACCCGATGCTCTAAGTCTTTGAAAAGAGAGCGACGGCTTATCGCTTAAGTGAGTCCACTTCAGCGGCCGGCGCTCTAGCCTTCAGCCCGGTACCGGTCTGGTCGGCGCGACGCAGACGAGGCCTAGGGCCCGGGCTTGCTGAAATCCGGCACCGTCTTCGCCGAGTTCAGGTCGTAGCTCTTGTCCCGCAGGGGATCGAGCGCCGTGCCTTCCGAGACATCGAAGATTTTGGGATGTTCCGGCGGCTTGCGGCCCGCTGCCGCCGCCATCTGCTCCGGCGTCGGACCCGTGGCGAACTTGTCGCCCGGGCTCGAAGGCGCCGCATCGTCGCTCACCGAGCTGACCGGGCCGTCCAACACGCCGGCGGCCGACGGCTCCGCGCCCTTGATCGAAATGCCCAGCGCGTCGATGCCAGGGCTCACCGCAAAGCTTCCGATCGCTGCCGACGCCACCTTGGTCCGCGCGCCGCTACGCTTGATCGTGGCTGCGGGCGCCTCGACGGCGGTCGGCGCGACGGCGTCCGCGATGGGGGCGATCTCCATGCCGTGGCTCTGCGTCGGATCCATGAAAGAGGCGACGTGCGGCTTCGGCGCGGCCTGGTCGAAGCTGCCGAGATCGCCGAACACGCTGTCCGAGGCGTCGCTGCGCTGATTCGGACGCGGGGTGGCGCCAGGGATAGAGGCGGGCACCACCTTGTCGACGTCACCCGCACCCTTCTCCTTGGCGTCGTGCTCGAGCTGTCGCCAGCGAATCACGTTCTTGTTGTGCTGCTCGATCGTATCGGCGAAGGCGTGGCCGCCGGTCCCGTCGGCGACGAAATACAGATCGCCCGTGCGCGACGGGTTGGCGACCGCCTCGAGCGCGGCGCGTCCGGGATTGTCGATCGGGCCAGGCGGCAGACCGTCGATCGTGTAGGTGTTGTAGGCCGTCGGCTTGAGAAGCTCGTCGTGCGAAATCGAATGACCGAGCGTCCCCTGCCCGCCGACCAAGCCATAGACGATGGTCGGATCGGACTGCAGCCGCATATGCTTGCGCAAACGGTTGATGAACACGCCGGCGACGCGCGAGCGCTCATCCGCCTTGCCGGTTTCCTTTTCGACGATCGAGGCCAGCGTCACCATCTCGTAGGGCGAGCGCAACGGCAGGTCCGGCGACCGGCGCGCCCAGATCTGGTCGACGGCCTTGCGCTGGTCGTCCTTCATCTTGCTCAGCAATTCGGCGCGGGTGCTGCCGCGCGCGACCTTGTAGGTTTCGGGCAGGATCGAGCCTTCCTTCGGCGGATCGCGCATGTCGCCGACCAGCACGTCCGCGTCGTGCAGACGCTGGACGACCTGCTGGCTGGTCAGGCCTTCCGGAATCGTGATCGTGTGGAGGATCTGTTTGCCGCTGACGAGCGTCGCGATGACATCGTCGATCGTCGCCTGGCGCTTGAACAGATATTCACCAGCCTTCAGCCGCTCCTTGTCGCCCTGCAGGTTCTTCACCATCAGCGCGATCTGGACCGTAAGCGGGCTTTCGATGACCCCTTCATCCGCGAGCTTGTCGACGATATCGCCGGTGCTGCCCTTCAGGATGAACACGACCTTGTCGGCGGTGAGCGGGCCGGGCTCGCGCAGACGATGCTCGCCCCAGACCACGGCGAGCATGGCGCCGAGCGCGATGATCAGCACGAAGGAGAACAGGCCGCTCAACGCCGACAGACGGCGGCGCTTGCGGCTCGGCGGCAGCATCGGCGGCGGCGGTGGCGCGGCCTCGGGCTGAAGGGCTTCGTTGGGGCTTTGTGGCGTCATCCTGCGACCAAGCGAGTACCGGTTCGACGAGGAACGATCCATGTCAAAGGGCGCGGCTTCTGATCCGGCGGGAGGAAGCAAAGCGCTCATACGCGTACGCACTCTTGTTCGACATGGGTCGAAACCCAGATTGGGCCGAGACCCGACTGCAGACTAGCCGCCAATATGGCGAAAGCAGGTTGAACCTGCGCTCCCCCGTCTTTTAGCACATCGCGACGACGCGCAAAGCGTCAATGGGCATGGGTGAGGATGAGGCAGGCGTTGGTGCCGCCGAAGCCGAACGAATTCGACAGGACGAATTCGATGTCGCGCTTGCGGGCTTCGAGGGGCACCAGATCGATCTGCATCGAAGCCGGCGGATTGTGCAGGTTGAGCGTCGGCGGCGCGATCTGGTCGCGAAGCGCCAAAATGCTGAAGACCGCCTCGACCGCGCCGGCGGCGCCAAGAAGATGCCCGATCGCCGACTTGGTCGACGACATGGAGACCTTGCTCCCCTCGCCCATCAGACGCTGCACGGTGTTGAGCTCGATCTCGTCGCCGAGCGGCGTCGAGGTGCCGTGGGCGTTGATGTAGTCGATGTCCTCGGCGGTGATGCCGGCGCGCTTGATCGCGGCCTGCATGGCGCGGAAGGCGCCATCGCCGGATTCCATCGGCGCGGTGATGTGATAGGCGTCGCCCGACATGCCGTAGCCGACGACTTCGGCATAGATCTTCGCACCGCGCGCCTTGGCGTGCTCGTATTCCTCGAGCACCACGGCGCCGGCGCCTTCGCCCATGACGAACCCGTCGCGGTCGCGGTCGAACGGCCGGGAAGCTTCCTTCGGACGATCGTTGAAGTCGGTCGAAAGTGCCCGGCAGGCCGCGAAGCCCGCGATGCCAAGCCGGTTGACCGCCGATTCGGCGCCGCCTGCCACCATGACCTCGGCATCGCCGAACGCGATGAGACGGGCCGCGTCGCCGATGGCGTGGGTGCCTGACGAACAGGCCGTGACCACCGCGTGGTTCGGACCCTTCAGCTGATGCTGGATCGAGATGTAGCCGCTGGTGAGATTGATGATCCGGCCGGTGACGAAGAACGGCGACACGCGACGCGGGCCCTTCTCCTTCAGGACGATACCTTGTTCGTAGATGCCGCCGAGGCCGCCGATGCCGGAGCCGAAGATGACGCCGGTTTCGATCTGGTCCTGATAGGTGGTCGGCTTCCAGTTCGCGTCGGCCAGCGCCTGGGTGGCGGCGGTCACGGCAAACAGGATGAAGTCGTCGACCTTGCGCTGCTCTTTCGGCTCCATCCAATGATCGGGATTGAAAGTCCCATTGGTGCCGTCGCCGCGGGGAACCTGCATCGCGATGCGGCAGGCGAGGTCATCGGTCTGGAACCCCTGGATCGGTCCTGCGCCGCTTTCGCCAGCGAGCAGAAGCTTCCACGTTTCCTCGACACCGCACGCAAGCGGCGACACCATTCCGAGACCTGTGACGACGACCCTTCGCATACGCGACCTTGATGATGATGGACTGTGAAAACCCGGGCGGGAGACGTCCTCTCGGACGCCGCCGGCCGGGCCGAAACGGATCGATCCGCTCTTACGCCGGTGGGATCACCGGACGTTGCAACGTCATGAACGCGGCTCTCGTGGAAAACGCGAGGAAAGAGACGCTGGTCGCGCTCTTGCCTCGGATCGTCATCGAGATACGGAGGACCTCAGGACGCGGCCGTAGCCTTGTCGAGGAAGCGGACGGCATCGCCGACCGTCACGATCGTCTCGGCTGCATCGTCTGGGATTTCGACGCTGAATTCTTCTTCAAACGCCATGACGAGTTCGACGGTGTCGAGCGAGTCCGCACCGAGATCCTCGATGAAATTGGCATTGTCGACAACCTTGTCGGCATCAACGCCGAGGTGTTCGATTACGATCTTCTTCACGCGCTCGGCGACATCGCTCATAGTCTTGGATCCTCATCCTTCAGGGTCGCGAACACTGCCTACCGTCGTTGCCCATGCCTGAAGCATGGGCCCCCCTCGGTTTGCAGCATCCCAACTGTTCAAGTCTTCACTAGAGATCGGGAAAGCCGGCGTCGAGCCTCGACTTTCCACATATATGGGAATTTTTGAATTCATCCCCACAAGCTGAGCGGCGGTCACTAGCATACTTCTTTAAGCATTGCGAGCCGTCAGCGTTCCGTCAGCACTCAAGCCAAGTGCTTCAAATCATTGCCATTCCACCATTTACATGGAGAGTTTGTCCGGTCACGTAGGCGGCTTCCGCACTGGCCAGATAGACCGCAGCCGCCGCAATGTCGGCCCCCTGCCCCAGTCGCGCCATCGGGACCGCCCCAAGAATCGCCGTCTTCTGCTTCTCGTTGAGCACGTCCGTCATCGGCGTCTCGATGAAGCCCGGCGCGATGCAGTTGGCGGTGACGTTGCGGGTCGCCGCCTCGCCGGCGATCGCCTTGATCATGCCGACCGTCCCGGCCTTGGACGCCGCGTAGTTCGCCTGGCCCGCATTGCCCGTGGTGCCGACAATCGAGGTGATCGCGATGATGCGGCCGTAACGACGGCGCATCATGCCCTTGAGGCACGCCCGGGCCAAGCGGAAGCCGGTGGTGAGATTGACGGCGATGACGCTGTCCCACTCCTCGTCCTTCATCCGCATGAAGAGATTGTCGCGGGTGATGCCGGCATTGTTGACGAGGATATCGATCGGCGCACCCGCCGCGGCTTCCGACGCCGGCACGAGACCCTCGACCGCCGCCACGTCGGTGAGGTCGCAGGGCACTACGAAGGCCCGTTCCCCGAGCGCACCGGCGAGCGTATCCAGCGCGTCGCGCCGCGTGCCGGAAAGGACGACGCTGGCACCCTGCCGGTGCAAAGCCTCGGCGATGGCGCGCCCGATGCCGCCGCTCGCGCCCGTGACGAGAGCGGTCTTACCCGTAAGATCGAACATGGTTGAGGTGTCTCCGGCGCCGCTCAGAGGGCGAGGCGCGCTTGATAGGATTCGATATCGGCCGGCGTGCCGACCGGCAGGCCTGTCGCCTGCTCGGCAATTCGCTTGACCAGACCGGACAGGACCTTGCCGGACCCGCATTCGACGAACAGCGTAACCCCCTGCCCGGCCATGAAGCCGATGCTCTCGCGCCAGCGCACGGTCGCCGTCACCTGGCGGACGAGCAGCTCGCGGATTTGCGCGGGATCGCTGGTCGGCGCGGCCAGCACGTTGGCCACCAGTGGAACGGTCGGCGCGACAATCGTGGTCTCGGCCAGCGCCGCCGCCATCGCGTCGGCCGCCGGCTGCATCAGCGAACAATGGAACGGTGCCGACACCGGAAGCAGGATCGCGCGCTTGACGCCCTGCCCCTTGGCCAGCTCCATCGCCCGCTCCACGGCCGCCTTGGCCCCGGACACGACCACTTGCCCGCCACCATTGTCGTTGGCAACGTCGCAGACACCGAGGCCGGCGCTCGCCGCTTCCGCCGCGATCTCGGCCGCGGTCTCGGCGTTCACACCAATGAAGGCGGCCATCGCGCCTTCCCCAACCTTCACGGCTTTTTGCATCGCCTCGCCGCGCAGGCGCAGCAGCCGCGCCGTCGCGGCCACGCTGAGCGCGCCGGCAGCGGCGAGCGCGGAATATTCGCCGAGCGAATGGCCGGCCACGAAGGCCGCGTCGCGCGACAGATCCAAGCCGGCTTCGGCCTTGAGCACGGTGACGACGGCGAGGCTCACCGCCATCAGCGCCGGCTGGGCGTTGGACGTGAGGGTGAGGTCGCTTTCCGCACCTTCGAACATCAGGGCCGAGAGCTTTTGGCTCAGCGCGTCGTCGACCTCGTCGAAGATCGCGCGCGCTGCCGGAAAGGCCTCGGCGAGCGCTTTGCCCATGCCGATGGACTGCGACCCCTGGCCGGGAAAGACGAAGGCGTGGGTCATCGAAACTCTGGAAACATCATGTGCGTCATGGGCCGCGAGTTCGCATCGCGGGCCGGTCGAGTCAAGCAAGCCGGACGGCCGCGCTGTTGAGGCGTGGTGCGATTGTCGCGACAGAAACGCCTAAGCGCCGTCCTGGGCGCACAGCTCCCTCTGCTCGCGCGCATTCAACCGCACCGCCAGATAAAGCCCCGCCGCGAGCAGCAGGCCGACCAGCGCCATGATCCCCGGCCAGCCGAAATGCGCCCAGAACACGCCGCCGAGCGACCCGAAGATGCTCGACCCCGCATAATAGGCGAAGAGGTACAGCGACGCCGCCTGGGCACGGGCCACCAGAGCGCGGCGGCTGACCCAGCCGCTGGCGATCGAATGCGCGCCGAAAAATCCGCAAGTCAGCATCACGATGCCGACGATGGAAATGACGAGGTTGCTCGTCGCCGTGAGGATAAGGCCGACCAGCATCAGGCCCATCGCCGCGCCGATCA
>NZ_LMUU01000208.1:13281-16849 GCF_009765775.1 Beijerinckia sp. L45 | reverse complement strand
GCGCTCAGGCCGACCATGAACTAACATAAACCCCGGACCACTCAGTGGGGACCGGCCATTATCTATTGCCGTGAAGATATATCTGAACGATATGCGCGGCATACGGTGACGAACGCCATAATTGATAGGCTTAGGCTCGTTAGCGCGCTTCGGGAAAATGACTCTACGGCAGCGCAAGCTGAATCGTTAGCTGCCGCTATCGAGGCTTGCACTGCCGCGCCGGCGTTGTCGAAAACGGATCTGCAAACCATCATTACCGCACGTGCGCCCTGTTTGAGACGATGGACGTCGGCGCTTTCGCTGTGAACTTCGTCGTAACTGCTGTCGCCACCACGGTGGTGTTTAGGCTGCTTAAGTAGCACTCGATCTGCGCGCGTTTGCCTCTCGGCACCGCTAGCGTTTGAGAGTCTCGTGTACCCCTCCGCGATCCCGTAGCTCATAAGTAGGCGCAGAGAGAACTGAGGTGCCCACATGGGCTTTAGACGTTAGCAGCGCTCTATGACGACTCGTCACGAAACTTCGATTGGCTTAGCGCAACGCTGCAGGCGAGGGGCGCAGCCGCGCTTACCCCCGATCCACGACGTGCGATCCCGATAGCTTGCCTCCAACATCGGCTGGTAGCTATAATCTCGAACGGCTCGGACAACACGCTGTTAGTCTTCAGCCAGGTGTGGGACCGGCCAGAGCGATACGGCGCGTCGAGCCGTTTCGATACGATGCCCTCGAGCTCGTGCTCGCAGGCAACGCGAAAGAGATCGGCTCCGGAGCCCGTGAATTCCTCGCTGAAGGCCACGGCGGCTCCTGGCCGCAAAGGAAGCAAGCCTGACGACGGTCCTCCAGGGGCTCCCACGCAGATTATCATCGTCGAGGAACAGCAGGTCGAATGCGTACATCACCGCCCGCTCGGATCCGTGAAGGCTGAGGTCCGCCCGCAGCTCAGCGAAGCTCGACCGCCCCGTTCGTCGAGGACCACGGCTTCGCCGTCGATCACGGCGGAGCGGACGTTTAGCTTCAGCAATGCGGCGGCAATGTTGGGGAAGCGCCCGGTCCAGTCATGGCCATTGCGAGTGCGCATCGTAACCTTGCCCCCGGTGACGTAGGCCGAGATACGGTAGCCATCCCCATTTTATCTCGTGGATCTAGGCGTCGCCGACCGGTGGCTTGTCGACGAGCGTCGGCAGGCAAGGCTTGATCCACTTGGGTAGCGGCGCATCGAAGAGCCCGGCTTGCCGCGGATCGAGCGGCCTGGCGACGAGCGCGCCGCCTGCAATCCGCTCGGTGTAGCGCGGCGATCTAGATGAGAGCTTTGCGGCGATCAGGATGAGACTGTCGTGTCGCGGCGCGTCGAAGTTTGCCTGTGATTGCCGTCGCTCGCAACAACGATCGCTCGCTTCAGATGGCCGTGCGAACCCTCGATGGCGCCGTTCTCGTGAGCGACGCCAGTGGTGTTGCGGGTCGGAGTCATTGCGTAGTGCGCGCAGAGCGCATCGTAACGCTGGGTCAGGTCGCGTTTGGCGTCGGCATCGAGGTTGCGGAAGGCAGCCGACAGGCTGTCCGTGCGATGCTCCCTCGGGGTGCCGCCGAGCAGCCAGAGGGCGTTCTGCTAGCCCTCGGCGAGGGCGACGAAGCTCTCGCCGCCCAGAATGACATGGGCATGCTCGAAGCCGGAGTAGGCCAGCCGGAAGTGGTAAAGCCGATGATCGAGCGTGGCGCCGGCAATCGAGATGCCGAGAGCCGTCATGTCGGTGAAGTCGGACAATCCCATCCCGCCCGGCTTATGGGTCTGGCGAAAGATGATCTCGCGATCCTCGCCGTTGCGGGCTCGCCACGACCGGACGCGTCGCTCAAAGGTGCGGCGGATGCCGGCGCCGAGCTCGGGATGGCGCCGCACGATCTCCTCGAAGATCGCCACCGAGCGAAGCCCCGGCGCCGCAATCAGCAGCGGCACGACCTCCGCCTCGAACACGTCGGCAAGGGGATCGGGTCGGCGTCGCTCCCGATGCGCCGCCTTGATGGAAGGAAGGCGCGGATCGCCCGCGAGCCGATAGCCGGTCGCGGCACTGATTGCCGCCCTGGCGGCGGCGACGGCCACCGTGTCGTGTTGTCGGTATCTCATGAATAGCCTCATCTGATGATCGGTCACATGGCGGCCGGGCACGACGTCCTCACCCTGGAGGATTACCGTTGCGACCGGCCGGCCGCGATCACTACTGAGGCGTGGAAAGGGCCCGAGGTTCGGGACCGGTGCCTTCGGTCGGGCTTCGCCCTCCCTGCGTCACCAGGCCCGAACCTCTCTCATCTTGATTGACGCGCCGTTCTCACATTGATTGTCGCGCTACAATCGTCGGCGGACACAGCATCCCGCGATGTCCGCGCGTGCGGTGGGCACTCTGCGCCAACCCCGCCCGGACCTTCGCCGCATCGATGATCGGCGCGACGGGCGACGCGGTGCCGACGTCATTCACCGTTGGCAACTACCAATGCATCGCGGACCAGAGTCTCGGCGCCTTAACGACGCGGCGATCGCCGCCGACGCGGGATCTAGGACGTTCGTGTGGGGTGCGCCCTATTCCTGGGTAAGCGCATTGCTTTCGCTTTCGATGGAATGCGCGTGCTGGGCGGGACGAGACAAACCGGCCCCTTCTTCGCCTTCAGGTGACTGTGGCCGTCATTCGATAAGCAGCATTCCAGCCGGGTCCTGTCTCCGCGCTTCCAGGTTCGACAGGCTTACTCCGAGAAGCCGCACGGCGCGCGGCACCGGCATCTCCCGCGCCAGGAGTTCAAGGCTCGCTGTCTCAAGCGCCTCCCGGAACCCGATCGCCGTGTTCTCCGACCGACTGCGCGTGATCTGGGTGAAGTCCGAGAACTTCATCTTCAAGGTGATGGTCCGACCGCGGACGCCGGTCGCTTCGCAGTGGCGCCAGACCTTGTCGATGATCGGATGCAGCGCGTCCCGCATCGGCTCGTAGTCGACGAGGTCCGCCATGAAGGTGTTCTCGGCGCCGACGGACTTGCGGATCCGATTGGTGCGCACGGGCCGGAAGTCGATGCCTCGCGCGATCCCGAAGTAATAGGGTCCCGACTTGCCGAAGTGCTGCTGCAGGAAGGCCAACGACTTCGTCTTGAGGTCGGCGCCGGACATGATCCCGAGCCGATGCATCTTCGCCTCGGTGGCCGGCCCGACACCGTGAAAGCGGCCGATCGGCAGCGCCTCGACGAAGGCTGGTCCCATTCGCGGCGTGATGACGTACTGGCCGTTAGGCTTGCGATGGTCGGAGGCGAGCTTCGCCAGGAACTTGTTGTAGGAGATCCCGGCCGACGCGGTAAGGCCCGTCTCTGCACGGATCCTCGCGCGGATCGCGAAGGCGATGTCGGTTGCGAGCGGATGCCCTGGATGTTCTCGGTTACGTCTCGATAGGCCTCGTCGAGCGACAGCGGCTCGATGAGCGGCGTATGCTCGGCGAAGATCGCCCTGATCTGCATCGACACCGCCTTGTAGACCTCGAAGCGCGGCTTGACGAACACGAGCGCAGGGCACTTGCGCCGCGCGGTGATCGACGGCATCGCA
>NZ_LMUU01000208.1:0-13271 GCF_009765775.1 Beijerinckia sp. L45 | reverse complement strand
GGGCCTCGTAGCTCGCGGCGGCGACGACGCCGCGCTCACGGGAACCGCCGACGGCGACGGGCAAACCGCGAAGCTCGGGATTGTCGCGCTGTTCAACGGAGGCGAAGAACGCGTCCATGTCGACGTGGATGATCTTGCGTTGCCGTGGTTCCGGGGCTGCAGGACCGACATCTCCGGCGCCCAGCCCAAGGATCGGCGCCATTCTGGCATTGGTCGCCATGACGTCCGCATCGACGGTCTCGCGAGCGATGACTGGCTCAGGGTCGATCGTATAGAGCGTCGGCATCTCAAGGCGCGGCCAGCAGCGTGTCGGCGTCGGGGACCGTGCCGCAGGTGAGGATAACCTCGGCATCCGAAAAGTCGCCGGTCGACGGGTCTCCGGTCCGCGAGAACGCAACGGCGCCGGCAGCCGTGTTCGCCAGCGCCTGGGCCGCCCGGATCGCCGCGGTCGCGGTCTGACGCTCCTGTGCCTTGCCGGCGACGAGCTCGCCGTTCTCGCTCCAGACGAACGGCAGCGCGAGGTAGTATGTCACCACGGCCATGGCAGCTCTCCCTTCTCGCGAGCCATCCAGTTGTCGTGGCGGGCCGCCTCGCTCGCGGCGCCGATATGGAAGTACCCCTTGGCTCCCGACAGATGATCCGCGAAGGCGTCGATCGCCTCCATCACGCCCGATGCGAGGCGGTAGGTCGGTCCGAAGGGGGTGGTCTCGATGTGAACCTTCGTCATTGCCTCCCGGCAGGCGCGGAGCGAGCGGACGACATGCGCCGGGTCTCGTGGCCTCTCAAAGCGGCTCTTCCGTCTCGATGCCATGCGCCACCTTATTGTTCCCCATATGTTCTAACAGCGTGACGTGTCCGAGTCGATTCGGCCAGCCCTGTAGTCAACGGGGACAACTCGGAAAACGCCACGCCGCGGACGGGGTCCTAGCTTCCGGTATCAACTGGTTCCAGTTCCGGCTTCACGAGTGCTTCGATATCCGCTCCCTTGAGCGGACCACGCCTGAGAACCTCCCGTGCAACAAGTTCGACAGCCTGCCAGACCAGAGGATCCTCCAGCGCTTCGACCGCCAGATCGAGCTGCGAGCGCAATCGCTCCTCCGCGACCTCCGGCGTCCCGTCCAACATGGCGCGTTGAAGCAGATCGCGCATATGTCTGAAGTCGCTCTCCTGCTTCTGAAGGGCGCTCCATGGATCCTCGCCTCGCAGCCTCGCGTCCGATGCGGCACCCGCGGCTAGAACGGTCCCGCTGCAGTCGATCTGCCCGGCCAATCGCCGCTGTTCAGACTCCAGATTCCGCGGCGAGACGTCGGTTAGGTCCGCGACGAACAAGCGGCATCCCACGTTTCCGACGCCGCCCGTAGCGTCAACCCGTTCAAGATCGATCCCGATCTCGAGAATGCCTAGCCCGAGCTCCAGAGCGAGCACGGCATGGGATGCCTCGTGGTGGGCTATTATCTCACGGTCGCTGATCGGATTGTCGAGCAAGTCGGTCTCCAAATGTTCAAAGCTTAGCCAGCATGCATCAGATAGGCTTCCAGCCACAGATAGACACTCGAACTCCGCCTTAACGATCCGTCGGCATCGTCGGCCTATGCCCAAGCCACCCCGCCGACCGACCGCACAGACCAAGAAAACTGCCGCCGTCGTTGCTGACGAGCGGGTCGCCGGCGGCGCGCTTGTCGCCAAGCCGATTGATCCGCGGCAGGCCGGGCTTCGACGCGCCGCTGCCCAAATGGATCAAGCCCTGCCTGCCGACGCTCGTCGACAAGCCGCCCGTCGGTGACGACTGGATTCACGAGATCAAATGGGACGGCTACCGCGTCTCCGCCTACCTCGCCGACGGCAAGGCGAAGATCCGCACGCGCAACGGCCACGACTGGACCAGCCGCTTTCCGAACATTGCCGCCGCGCTGCTGAAGCTAAACGTCCGCTCGGCGATCATCGACGGCGAGGCGGTCGTGCTCGACGACATGGGCCGCTCGAACTTTTCGGAGCTGCAGGCCGACCTCTCGCGCCATGGATCGGAGGCCGCGGTGATGTACGCGTTCGACCTGTTCCTGGACGGTGAGGACCTGCGGGCGAAGCCGCTCGGCGATCGCCGCGAGGCCCTGGGCTTCCTCATGCGGCCGTCGAGCGCCGTGATGATGAGCGACGAGTATACCGGTTCGGGGGCCGACCTTTACCGCGTCGCATGCGAGCACGAGCTCGAGGGCATCGTGTCGAAACGGATCGACGCGCCCTACCGGTCTGGCCGTTCGAAGACCTGGCTGAAGACCAAGAGCATCCTGACCGAGGCGTTCGTTGTCGTCGGGTATCAACCGACGTCAGGGGCCGTCCGCGGCGCGCTGGCGAACCTGAAGCTGGCGCGGCTCGATGGCGGCAAGCTGGTCTCCGTCGGTAACGTCGGGACGGGCTTCAGCGACCGTGTCGCGACGATGCTGAGGGCGAAGCTCGACGCGATCGTGACGCCGAAGTGCGCGGTGCCGGGACTGAAGACGAAGGGGGCCGTATGGGTTCGGCCGGATCTACAGGCCGAGATCGCCTATCGCGGGACAACGGCCGCCGGCGAGCTGCGACATGCGAGCTTCAAGGGGTTGGTCGAGGACTGACGACACGCGTCATCCGTCGACTCCGAAGCGCTTTTCCCTTCCGCACGACGGATGGATGCTACGCAGAAATTTCTGCCGAAAGCCCCGAGTTCGGCTATGACATGCCATCCAGGCATGGAGCTTCCATGGGTGCCGACATCGATCCGTTCGATCTCTCCGCAGCCTATCTTCGCAGGGCACAAGGCGACCTCCAGGCCTTCATGGAGGGGCTCGCCGCAAGGCTCGAGCCCGCGCTTCCGGACGCGGTCGCCGTGACACGCAAGCGCAAGGGCCTCTTCTCGTCCGAGATGCGCACGACGGCGATCGCCGTGACCACGTCCGTCGGCCTGCTGACGCTCTCGATCGATGGCGGACGTCTCGCAGCAACCCGGACGAGTGTGGTCCGTGGCGTCGCGATCGGATCGAAGGCGATGACCGTTCCGGACTGGCTGGACGAGTTGTCGCGCAGCATCGGCACGACGGGCTTGGCGACCGAAGAGGCCCGCGCCAGCCTCTACGCCTTTCTCGTGAGCTGAGGAGACCCGGCATGGCAGACGGACCGGACCCGGCATCCTGGACGCGGGCGTTCGCGGCGAACACGCTGCCTGCCCCCGTCCTATCGCGCCTCAGGCAGGCCGGCGAAGGTCGGCTGCCATGGACCTCTACCATGATGCCGGCCGAGCTCCTGGCCGCACGGACGCACGGGATCACACCCATCGCGACCGTGTCGGGGACCTGCTGGTACATGTTCGGACGGTCCTGGACCGAAGGCCACGCCGAGGGCTGGCGCGTCGCCATCGGGCGCATGGTCCTGGAGGCCCGGTCCGCCGGGGCCAACGCGATCGTCGACGTCAAGCTGCGTACCGTCTATCCGAGCCAGCCTCGCAGCGGGCTCGCGGCGTCGGGCATGGCGGCCAGCATGGACTTCACGGTGGTCGGGACCGCGGTGCGCGTCGAAGGCCTGTCACTAAGCCCCGATCCCATCGTCGCCACCGTCTCGACGCTCGAGTTCGTACGCCTGCTCGAGGCCGGCATCGTGCCGGTCGGCGTCGCGACCGGAGCAAAATACGAATGGCTGACGCCGTCGAGGATGGCGATCCTGACCGGCAACTACGGGACGACGATGAACACGGCCTACACCGAACTCGGGGCGTTCTGGGAGAACATCCGCACCAATGCCATCGCGGCGCTGCGGGCCGAAGCCTCCACGATGGGCAACGGCGTCCTAGCGCACACCCACTTCGGCGAGATCCTCAAGCAGGAGCCGGCGAACGACCGCTCGCCGCCCATGTACCTCGGCCGCTGGATCATCGTCGGCACCGTCGTCGACACGCCGCGCAACGCGAAGATACCGCACGATATCGTCGCCGTCGTCGACATGCGTGACGACGCCTCCCCGCTCCGGCGGTCCGGCGACCGGCGACATACGGCCTACACACTCGAGACCGAACAGGACGGGGCGATCTGATGGGCGAAACCGAGAAAAGCATACCGCAGCACGCCATCGATCGGCTGAAGGGCCTGCGCGGCCAGGGCCACCCAGGCGGAATCTTCACGTCGGACTTCTCGGTCAACGAGTTCCTGCTCGTGCGCAAGGCCGGCTTCGAGCCGGTCGGGCTCTGCGTGGGGTCGTGCATCTACCACCTGGGCATCCAGTACGCGAACTGGAGCGCCAACCAGGAGATGACGACCCTGTCGGGCGCCATGTACGAGGCGCGCGAACGCGCGATGGCGCGGATGAAGGAGGAGGCGCGCGACATGGGCGCCGACGGCATCGTCGGGGTCCGCCTAACCGTCAAGCGGCTCGAGTGGGACGAGAACATCATGGAATTCATGGCGATCGGCACGGGCATCGTCCACGCCGGCGGCCACCAGGGCTTCAAGGGGGTCGACGGCGCACCCTTCACCTCGGACCTATCCGGGCAGGACTTCTGGACGCTCCTGCAGGCCGGCTACCGGCCGCTCGAACTCGTCATGGGCAGCTGCGTCTACCACGTCGCCCACCAGGGGTTCTTCCAGTCGCTCGGACAGATCGGGCGCAACGTCGAGATGACCAACTTCTCGCAGGCGCTCTACGATGCCCGCGAGATCGCCATGGAGCGCATGCAAAACGAGGCCATGACGGCGGGCGCCGAGGGCGTCGTCGGAATGGAGCTGCACGAGGGCTCGCACAACTGGAAGCCGCACATCATCGAGTTCTTCGCCGTCGGCACGGCCGTGAAGCCGATCACCGAAGAGCGCGACGCATCCGCCATCCCGGACCCGACGCTGGTCCTTTCCGTCAACACGTGAGGACGACGCATGAGCATATTCGGACGCGTGGCCGACCTGTTCCAGGCCAAGACGCACAAGCTCCTCGACAGTCTGGAGGATCCCAACGACACGCTCGAGCTCTCGTACGAGAAGATGATCGTCGGCCTGCAGGACACCAAACGCCACCTCGCCGACGTCGTCGCGCAGCAGCAGTCGCTGAAGCGCCAGATCGCCACCGTCGAGGCGGAGATCGATCAGACGAGCGTCGACGCCCGCGATGCGGTCGTGCAGGGCCGCGACGACCTCGCGCGCGCCTCGCTGGTCCATAAGCAGGATGCGATGGCGAAGCGCGAGGTTCTTGTCAACGCTCTCGGGACGATCACGCCGCAAGCCGACAAGCTCATGAGCTACGAGCGCAAGCTCGCCGCCCGCATCGAGCAGTTCAGGACCGAGAAGGAGGTCATGAAGACGACCTTCGCGGCGGCCCAGGCGCAGGTGAAGGTCACGGAATCCCTCACCGGCCTCGACAACCGGCTCGGCGGTACGAGCGACGCTTTGCGTCGCGCCCAGGAGAAGGTGCACGGCATGCGCGACCGCGCGGACGCGCTGGAAGGCATGGTCGAACGCGGGCAGCTGACGGACCAGTCCGATCCTCGGACCGCGACCCAGCGCGAGCTCGCGGTCATGCGAGCCACGAACGCCGTCGACGACGAACTGGCGCAGCTGAAGGCGGCCGCACCGAAGGCGCTCGAACCGCCGCATTGAAGCGTAGTCGGACGGCAACGTCCTAAATGCCGCCCGAAGCAACCGATCCAGCGCAAACGCCGTTGCGTCGAGACATCCAGATGCAGAGGCCGAAACGATGTCCGACGACAAGACGAAGACCGGCGCCGAGGATCGCCGCACCGTGGCCGGCGACGAGACCTACGAAGTTGCCTACTTCGCGAAGAAGCATGGCCTGACGCACGAGGAAGCCGAGAGGCTGATCACAAAGTTCGGCAACGCGCGGGCGACGTTGGATGCCGAGGCGGAGCGGCTGAAGCTCGACCGCGGGAGCTCGTCGCCGGTCTCCCTCTGATCACACCGGCCGGAGCTTGGCTCGGATCGCGGAAGACGCGACATTCACGCAGATCGTACGCTTCGACGTCGAGCCGAAGACGCAAGATGATCTGATCGCGGCGATCGTGGCGGAGGTCGAGCGTTGGGTCCGACATCGACCGGGCTTCATCTCATCGACGTTCCACGCCAGTCTCGATGGGCGTCACGTCCTGAACTACGCACAGTGGGCCGACGAGGCGTCCTTTAAGGGATTCACGCAGGATCCTGAAGGCGAGCGTGTCAATCGGCGGCGAATTGTTGCGCGCCGAAACACAGTGATCGCATCGCCGCCGCCGGCGCTCATCTGACGCGATCCACGGGTCGCTTCTGGACCAGATCGAGGGCGGGCTCGACGCCTATCGCCGCCAGCCAGACGCGTTCGAGCAAATCGATGAATGCCTGGTCGGTGACGGGATCCCCGGATTCGAGGCTGTTCCACAGCCGGCCCGCCCCCTCGTAGGCACCGCTCATGCGCGGGAAGCCCAAGCGGCGTCCGAGACGCTGACGAGCTTGAATCCCGCGATGCGCCTCACCACGGCAGGAGGCCGGTAATAGACGGCATCCGGAGCCAGCCACTGGAGCAGGGTCTGGAAGAGCGTCAGGCGGTCGGACCCGCGGGAAGCGATGGTGGATTGGTGCCGATTCATCCGCGAAGTTATCGCCAAATCTCGCAGGGAGGCGCAACCCGCCCCGACCGCCCGTCGTAGGCGGAAGTCTTCTGGCGGACGATAACGCGAGCGTTTGCGCTCGACGTTCCGCGCGACGGTGCCTAAGCTCAATCGGCAATCCCGGAGCCCGCATGATCAGACATCTCCCCATCCTTGTCCTGGCGTCGTTCATCGGCGGGTCGATCATCGCTGCCCCGCCTGCTTCCGCCCAGGCGTTGAAGACGGCGAAGCTGTGCAACGACGAATACGCGGCGCAGAAGCGCGCCCTCAAGGCGGCTAAGGAGACGAAGAAGGAGTTCGTGACGACGTGCCGGACGCTTCCGGTCGGGACCGCGACGCCGATCGGCGGCGTGGCCGCCGCGCCGGCACCTTCCGCACCGGTGGCGAGGCAAGCGCCGCCGGCCTCGACGGCCGGAACGGTGAAGACCGCTGGCGCCTGCGACGCCGAGTACAAGGCGAACAAGGGCGCCCTGAAGGACGCCAAAGAGAAGAAGAAGGACTTCATCGCGGCCTGCCGCGCGCTGCCACCCGGCGCCGCCACGCCGATCGGAACGGCCACCGTCACACCGCCACCGATCCCCGCGCCGTCCGCTCCGAGCGCACCGGCACCGACGACGCAGCGCCCTGCCCCGCAGACTCCCGCTCCCGCTCCGACAACGTCGCCAGCGGCCCCGTCGGCACCAGCTCCGCGCGCCCAGCCCGCACCGTCGCCGACGGGCGCCAACCAGTTTCCGGCCGAAGCCAGCGCCAAGGCCCGGTGCCCCGGCGCCACGGTCGTGTGGGTCAACACGCAGTCCAGAATCTACCACTTCGCCGGGACCAAGAACTACGGGAACACGAAGGCCGGGGCCTACATGTGCGAGACGGACGCCGCGGCGGCGGGCGACCGTGCCTCGAAGACCGAGAAGCATCCGTGACGCGTTCCGCGACCGTCTTCCGGGCGCTCGTCCTCCTGTTACCGCTGGCAACGCCAGCCTTCGCGCTCGACACGCGGCAGACGGCGCAGGCGATCATCGAAAGGTGCTCGGAGATCTACAAGTCGTCGGGACATCCGTGCCCCTGCCCGTTCGACCACGCCAAGAACGGTTCGGCGTGCGGGAAGCGGAGCGCCTACGATCGACCGGGCTGAGCCGCCCCGGTCTGCCACGCGACGGATGTCACTCCCGACATGCTGAAGGGCTGGGTCGACAAGTCGCCGAGCCTGGAGGGGCGTTGCACGTACGCTGGATGATGAAGGACGACGCCCACCGCGCACGGTGGGCATCGGGCCGATATGATCGGCCCTAGCCCTCGAACAGCGTCTGGTGTCGGACCGATCGACCCGATTGTAGGTTCGAAAGGCTGACGCCCAGCAGACGCACGCCGCGCGGCACCGGCATCTCCCGCGCCAGAAGGCCGAGGCTAGCCTCCTCCAACGCTTCGCGTCCGGCAATCGCGGCCTCGTCCGAGCGGCTGCAAAGCTTCGCGCATGGGCTCGTAGTCGACGAGGTCGGCCGAGAATGTGTTCTCGGCGCCGATGGACTTGCGGATGCGGTCGGCGCGCACCGGACGGTGATTGACGCCTCGCGCGATCCCGTAGAAATATGCGCCCGACTTTCCGAAATGCTGCTGCAGGAACGCCAATGACTTCGTCTTGAGGTCGGCGCCCGAGGCGGATGCCGAGCCGATGCATCTTCGCCTCGGTGGCGGGTCCCACGCCATGGAACCTGCCGATCGGCAGGGTCTCGACGAAGGACGGTCCCATCCGTGGCGTGATCACGTACTGCCCGTTGGGCTTTCGATGGTCGGATGCGAGCTTCGCCAGGAACTTGTTGTAGGAGATCCCGGCTGAAGCGGTGAGGCCGGTCTCGGCGAGGATCTTCGCGCGGATCATGGAGGCGACTTCCGTCGCCAAGGGAATGCCCTGGATGTTCTCCGTCACGTCGAGGTAGGCCTCGTCGAGCGAGAGCGGCTCGATGATCGAGGTATGCTCGGCGAAGATCCCGCGGATCTGCATCGACACCGCCTTGTATGCGTCGAAGCGTGGCTTGACGAAGATCAGATCCGGACACTTCCGCCGCGCGGTCACCGACGGCATCGCGGAGCGGACGCCGAAGACGCGGGCCTCGTAGCTCGCGGCCGCGACGACGCCGCGGTCGCGGGAGCCGCCGACGGCGACCGGAAGGCCGCGCAGCTCGGGGTTGTCGCGTTGCTCGACGGACGCGAAGAACGCATCCATGTCGACGTGGACGATCTTGCGCGACCGCGCCGCAGCGTCGACGACGGACCCGCTGGCATCGGCGACGTCGGCATCGGATGTCACGCCGCCAGAGCCTCGTCCTGCTTGTCGCCCCGCGCGACGATGACGAGGGCGTCGTCGGCGAGCGGGCGCTGCAGCGCGAGGGCGTCCTGGATCGGCGCCGTCATCCAGAGGTCGATCTCCTCGCGCGTCGTCAGGATCGCCGGCATCGCCTTCGGATGGATCGCGCCGACGACGGCGTTGGGCTCCGTCGTCAGGAACGCGAAGACGTCGTTCGTGGTCTCGCCCTCCTTCACCTTCCTCACCGATGTCCAAGGCGTCCAGATGCCCGCGAAGAACGCGAGCGGCCGCGTCTCGTCGAAGGCGAACCACACCGGCGGTCGCCGCCCGTCGGGCAGCACCTCGTTCTCGGAGAAGCTCGTGAAGGGGACGACGCAGCGGCTCGCCGGTCCGAGCCAACGGCGCCAATGCGGCGACGAGACGTTGCGGACGTTGGTGACGCCAGGGTCGCTGTTGCGTCCCTTCAGCGCGAAGACCGGCGAAGGCATGCCCCAGCGGGCCAGCGCCAGCTCCCGACCTTCAGACCCGTTGCGAACGATCGGCGCGGGATAGTCGGGAAAGATGCCAGGCATCGACGGCAGGTTGCCGGTCAGATCGCGCATGATGCTTGCGAGCTCGCGGATCGCCTGCTGGCCCTTGGTCATAGAATAAAGATTGCCCACGCTGGGGTTCTCCGTTGGCGGGCGGGTGGCACCCTCGGCCGTCGGTCCGCAAGATCCCATATTCCCGTTCTGTTCTCAACTCCCTGAACCAGTTGGTTGCGCAACTTCAACGGTGGCCGTCAGGCGTCAGGACGGCTCGGTCGGCGCCGAGGTGGTCGGACAGGGACCGGAAGCGGCCGTCGTAGTCGGACCTCAAGCTCGAGATGCGCGCGATCACGGCCCGGTTGACCGGCACCGTGCGGTATCCGGACAGTCGGAGCTGCTCCGAAAGGCTTGCGACCACCGCCTCGTCGAGATCCGCCCCGCCGGGGCCGCCCTCCAGATCGCAGAGATCGCAGAGATGAGCCACGTGCGCGAGCCTGCGCGATGCATGAGGACGGCCGATCCTACAGCGTCGTCCTCGATGAGGCACATCGTGATAATTGCCGCGTCCAGCACCGTCTCCAGCGCCGACAACCAATCGCTCTCGGCGTCCATGGAATGGAAGAAGACGAGGACTGGGTTTGACACGTGGCTGTTGAGGACGCCGGTCGACCGGTCGCGCCACTCGCGGAAGAAGGCCGCTAGCTCAGGATGCATCGGCGCGACGTTGCGAGCTCGGTCGCGTAAGAGGGCTGCGGTGCGGGCCGCGTTTGGTGCAACTGCGGCCGGGGTTACCCGATATCAACTGGGACCCTCACAAGACGCGCGATCGCGAGAAGATCACCTTTAGAAAGACGAAAAAGGGACGCCTCGTGGGCGCCCCTTCCAAAACTCCGCGACGGGCTCCGTCGTCAAGAATTAGTAGCCGTAACCGTAACCATAGCCCTGCCCACCGTAGACGCCATTGCCGTAGCCATACGCGGGATAGCCGTACGCCGGGTAGCCGTAGCCGGCGCCATATCCATAGCCGTCACCGTATCCGTAGCCACCATAGTATCCGCCGGCGATCGCGCCCGCCGCCAGTCCGAGGCCCAGACCGGCAGCCCCGTAGCCTAAGCCACGACCATACCCGCGTCCGCCATAGCCCCGGCCATAACCACCGAAACCGCGGCCGCCACTGAAGCCGCCATGGAACCCGCCGCCATGGAATCCACCGCCGCCAAAGCCTCGCGCCTCCGCGCTCGGCGAGGATGCAAGCATTGCCATTCCCAGGGCGGCAGACGCCACCGCCACCATCTTCATCTTCATCTTCCGGTTCAGCTCAGCTCCTTGGTTGAAGATCGAACAAACTCTAGGAGCTCATCGTTCCTGCATGGTCGCCATGCCGCATGCGACCTCCTGGCGCCAACCCCCGCCCACATCGTCAGCCGCCCGCTCGCGGAATTCTTAAGGGGTCGATGGGCATACGAACCGGACAATCGCGCGCATCCCGATTCGCTTCCTTCAGACCCGTCGATAGAGGTTCCACGTGTACAAACCGCGTCCGCTCGAAGATCTGCTCCCCGAAGGGGGCTCCTTCTGGCTCTACCGCGGTGGCGAGTGGCGGATGGCAAGCATCACCCGGTATGGCGTGCGTCCTCCAAAGGTTTCGCTGGCACCCGGCGCGCAGACCGTGAGCTGGGAGGAATGCAGATCCTTGCCGGCCATCGCCATATCGACCCACGACGAAGCGTCATCCAAAATCCCGCGTCTTCACCTTCAAGGTGTCGATGTGCAGGTCGCGAATGAGATGTCGCGCGCCGCAAGAGGGGAGGTCTTCGGCTCGCGAGCGTCGGGGCCCGAACCGCCACGATGGAACTCGTCTCCGCGCCCGTGGGGCAACGGGAACGAGCCGTCGCGACTGCCGACGCCGGCGAGCTCCGCGGATAGGTCCTTGAAGTGGTAGGCGACGAGGTGGACGACATCGCCTTCACGCTGGACCCGCCCACGGACGGCGATCATGCCAGACGAGAGGACGATGCGACGGTGCTTCTCGAACACCTTGGGCCAGACGACGAGGTTGGCGATTCCGGTCTCGTCCTCGAGGGTGATGAACATCACCCCCTTCGCCGATCCCGGACGCTGGCGGACCAGGACGATGCCGGCGGCTTCCAGCCACCGGCCGTCGCGAGCCTCCATCGCCTCGGTGCAGGTCACGATGCGGCGTCGATGGAGATCGTCACGCAGGAACGACACAGGGTGCGCTCGCAGGCTGAGACCGACGTGACCGTAGTCCTCGACGACCTCGCCGCCGGCCGTCATCGGACGCAGCGCGACGGCGGGTTCGTCGAGTTCGGCCACCGGCTCCGCCTCACGGGCTGCCGCGGCCGCGAACAAAGGCAAGGGTTCGTCGCGCAACGCCTTGATCGCCCATAGGGCTTCGCGTCGGGCGAGCTTGAGGCTAGCGCTGTAGGCGTCGGCCTCGGCGAGTTGGACGAGCGAGGCGACGGGAACGCCGGCGCGACGCCACAGGTCGTCGACGGAGGCGAAAACCCGGTCGGATCGCACCGCGACAATCGTCGCCGCGTGGGCATTGGCAAGCCCCTTGACCATGCGCATGCCGAGCCGCACGGCGAAGCGGTCCTCGTCGCCCGCTCGTCGGAATTCTGCTCGCCGCCGTCTTAAGGGGCTGCGGCCAGCCTTCCGGTCTGCCGAGGAACGAGCTGGCCCAGTCGTGGTCGCGCATGGTCGTGCCCATGTGCCCACCGCCCGCCAACACGTTCGAATCGATCGACGTGTCCGGACCGGGAACCCGTTCCGATGGAGGCGTATAGTTATTCACGACCCGACCAACTCTAGCTTCGCCATCGGCGAAAGCATCTTCGACCGAGAAGGTTCAGAAGGTCGCGCCTTGTAGCGCGCCGAGGCAAGGTTCCTGCGTGCCAGTCCATCACCCCGAAAGCGCGACCCGCCCAGAACGGCATCCGATCTTATAAGGCAGCGTTTTATTACCGGGACCGTCGGCGAGCGCAACATCGCCCGGCACTCATGATCTTTCTTGCCACGCAGTTGGAGGCGGCCCGAACGGTCGCCGAGCAGCTATGAAACATCGACATATCCACCCGCGTAGTGCTCCATCGGACGAGCGGACCCTTATGTGAGCGCCTGCAGCAGCTCCGGAACCGTCCAATCCCGACGATGCGCCATGAGGCCGACAGCTTGAGCCATCTGCTGGTCGCGGCTCCACCCCGCCAGCGCCTTGACGATGCCGTGCTCGACATAGAAGGCCAGGAATTCAGGCTTCTCCAGGTCGCCGTCGACGACGATATCATCCCAGGGGGCTCGACGCACTTGCCCGTAGACAGAGAAAAGGCCGCCTTGTGCCACGGACACCTCACGACCCCGGCCTGAAGTACGCCTTCGGCCAGAGGCGCCCCGGCATGCGGGCATGTGGCGCCCACCGCACGATAGCGTCCGCCATCGCGGATCAGGAGTATCTTGCGGCCGCCAACCTCGACGGTCCGCATCGCCCCATCGGCTAGGTCGTGCTCTTTACAGATCTCGTATTCCATCAAGGGGCCCCACGATCGAGTTCCAGGCGAGGTCGTCGTCCGACCGCAGGTCAACGAGCGGCAAGGCCCGTGGTTTGATCGGGTCCCTGCTAATCGGCACCGGGACTTGGAGAACGGGCGAAATGCGGTTCGAAGTCCCCGCGGTCCGAAGCAATCGTCGCCGACCGGCAAGCCAGGCCGACGAGAGGATCAGGACCGCCTGGGGCGAGTTCGCTCGTCTTCGAGCGCGCCCGACAACATGGCCAGGAAGTCGAACGGCGCGCCGTCGCCAATGCACAGCTCCAACATCA
>NZ_LMUU01000207.1 GCF_009765775.1 Beijerinckia sp. L45 | reverse complement strand
GTCCAAGAGGCGTGTTGCACCGGCGCAAATGGGAAAGAGTGGAAGCGTAGGTGTATCTATTTAGGACCTGCGACACGCCGGCCTTGGATGACATCGACTTCTTTTGGTCACCCCAATTTCCGGTGGCGAGGGAGTATTTAAGACCGTTGGTGATGGTTTGGTGTTTGACGGCAAGGGCTAAGTTGAACTCTTTGTGCGTCTCAACACACTATGATATGGGTAAGTATGAGGATTATCAAAAAACTTCGCATTCCTGACCTTTTGGAGATAGCGATAAACATCTTTGGTAAG
>NZ_LMUU01000206.1 GCF_009765775.1 Beijerinckia sp. L45 | reverse complement strand
CGGTCATCGCCGACGGCGGCATCAAATATTCCGGCGATTTCGCCAAAGCCATCGCGGCGGGCGCGGATTGCGTGATGATCGGCTCGCTGCTCGCCGGCACCGACGAGAGCCCCGGCGAGGTCTACCTCTACCAGGGCCGCTCGTTCAAATCCTACCGCGGCATGGGGTCTGTGGGGGCGATGGCGCGCGGCTCCGCCGACCGCTATTTTCAGCAGGATATCAAGGACACGCTGAAGCTCGTCCCCGAGGGGATCGAGGGCCAGGTGCCCTACCGCGGCCCCGCCGGCGCCATTTTACACCAGCTCGGCGGCGGCCTGCGGGCCGCCATGGGCTATGTTGGAGCCCCAACCATCGAGGCATTCCAGGAGCGGGCGAAATTCGTGCGCATCTCGTCGGCGGGCCTGCGCGAAAGCCACGTCCACGACGTCGGCATCACCCGCGAAAGCCCGAACTATCCGACAGGCCTGTAGAGCGGCCTCACGTCGAATTGCGGAAAACCACCCCGACGCCGGGTCTTGACCCGGCGCGCGGCGCGTCGGTTACTTCTCCCATGCGCGGCGACTTGGACGGCGACTTGGACGACGATTTCGATCCTCATGACGGCGTTCGGCGACGGCGCACCGCCAAAAGACGTCGAACACCAACACGAATTTCCGGGAAAGCCGTCGCTCGACGACATGATGAAAAGCGCCAGAGGAATCCGCTCTTGCTGGTTGTCACTCACGATGATTTCGGCCTTGTCGCGCTGGCGCGGCGCCGCCAACTCAAGCTCAAGCAGGCCGACGTGGCGCAAAAAGTCGGCGTCGGCCGGCAATGGATCGGCGCGCTGGAGGCCCGCAAACCCGGCCTCGAACTGAGCCTCGTGCTGCGCACCCTCGATGCGCTCGGCGTCGACATCATGATCTGTCCGCGCGACCCCGCGCCGGCCTGGACGCTGCCGCTCACGGCGCAGGCCTGCGCAAGACTCCGCCAGCGGGATGCGAATCTGCAGCGGCGGGCGCCGTCGCTGCAGACGCCGTCGGTCTAACCGGCCTTGCCGCTCAAGGGGCCGCTGATTTCGATCACATTGCCGTCCAGGTCCCGCACGCCGGCGACGCGTCGCCCCGGGTCCGGATAGTCGGCAGCCGGCAGCGCCGCCGGGACGTCGCGCGATGCCAGATCGGCCATGGTCGCATCGACGTCGTCGCTGGCGAAGCAGATATGGTTCCACCCGCCGATGGCAAACTGCTCCATGAAGCTTTGGTTTGTTCGCAAACCGCTGACGTCGCCGCCTCCGATGATCTCCAGCCGCGACGCGTTCGGCCCTCTGAGGTAAGCGATCTCGACGCCCGGGACCTGTTCGAGCGTCCAGCGCTTTTCGACTGCGAACCCCAGTTTCTCCTCATACCAGGCAAGGGCTGCTTCAAAATCGCGGACCCGGACGCAGGCGTGATCGATCCCGCGCATTTATGAGGTGCCGTGTTTTCCGTCATCGGACTCTCCTGTTCCAGAAGCTCGGCCAGCGGAGCGTTTCGCCCAACCGTCGGGACCCCGCGTGGGGCACGCCAAATGCCGAGCCTTCGGGACCAACACCGCAGGCTTCTGTTGCAGAACGATTGCAGCGGCAGACCGCAAGGTGCCGCCGGCGTGGCGCCACCCTGCGGCGACGGGCGTGCGCAGATGGGCCCGACCCGACCGCCGCCCGGTTGGATGGCCCACGGCGCGCCGCCGGACAACAGATCACGTCACCGTTCGCCCTTCAAAACCGCCTTAATGATTACCGGACCAGTATTGATGCCTTGAAAACGATCGATCTTCGCGCAATCCACACAAAGGCCGGCCGCCACGATTCGGTGTCATTTCCGCAATATTCGGCCTCTACCACTTCACGCCGTAAGTTCGTTCGAGTGTTGTTCATTGAAGCTTTTTGCGTTGTTGGCGGGGGCGGTCGCCCTTGCGGTTTGTCTGTGTGGAACTTCGGTTGAAGCAAAACAAAGACACGGGTTTCATCATCACGCGCATCGCGTGCATCGGCACTACCAAGGCCACCACCGTCCGAAATCGGGCCCCGCGAGGCCAGACCGGCATCGTGCGCATTTTCACAGCCTCCGCATCCATCATGCCGCGTTTCGCCGTCCCGACGGCCGGGCGGCGCGCGCCATGCTGGCTCTGCACACCAGTGCCGGAACGCCCAGCGCCGTGCGCATCGCGATGCAATATGTCGGTTCGCGCAATCCCTCGCGCACCCGCGGCGCCTGGTGCGGCGACTTTATGAATCTGATCGAGCATCGCGCCCGCCGTCCCGGCATCGCCTCGCGCCGCGCCGTCGATTGGCGG
>NZ_LMUU01000205.1 GCF_009765775.1 Beijerinckia sp. L45 | reverse complement strand
CCCATGGCTTGTTTGCCCATCTTTCTCCCCTTCCACACATCCTTGCCATTTCCCTCTTCCTCCTTTCCATCATCTTCCTTCTCCTCCTCTTCCTTGCTGTCCACTCCCTTGTCATCTCCCTCACCATCCTCCACTTCCTCCCCATTCTTGCCATCCTCACCCCGCTCCTCTTTCTCCTCTTCCTTCTCCTCCTGGCCTTTCCTCTTCCTCCTCCTCCTCCGC
>NZ_LMUU01000101.1 GCF_009765775.1 Beijerinckia sp. L45 | reverse complement strand
CGCGCTGCCGGACGTCGCCAATCGGCCGGTGGCGCCGCCGGCGGTCGCTTCTGCGCCCGCTGCGCCGCCACCGGCAGTAGCCTCAACGCCGCCGACGCTTCCGCCGGCCGTAGCCTCAGCGCAACCTGCGCCGCCGCTGGCAGCCGCCTCGGCGCAGCCTGCACCGCCGCCAGCGATTCTGTCGGTGCCGAGCCTCGCGCTCCTCAACGAGGGGCCCCCGATCGCGGTCACGCCGCACAAGGGGCCGCGTTTTCCGTTTCACGCGTTGCCCTACAAGGACACGTCGCGCGACGGCACGCCCGTGGACGTGGAGCTGCTGACATTCATCCTGCCGGATAAGTCGCTGTTCTTTCTGCTTCAAGAATCAGGTCAGACCGATCCGCGCATGACCGACCTCATCAACTCGGTAAAACCGCCAAAATAAATTGATAGCAAACTCGTTGCGGTGCTGAACGATCGACGTGAAAACGGGGCCCGCAGGCCCCGTTTCTTTTAGACGGATCGATCAGATCGCGTAGCGACTACTCGTCGTCGCCACCGCCATCGTCACCGCCACCGTCATCATCGCCGCCGCTGTCGTCGTCGCCGGCGTCTTCTTCCGCGTCGTCGTCGCCAGCATCCTCTTCCGCGTCGTCTTCAGCTTCGGCATCATCGTCGCCCTCGGCGTCGTCTTCGCCGTCAGCGTCGTCTTCAGCTTCGGCATCGTCGTCGCTTTCGGCATCCTCGTCGTCCGCCTCGGCGTCGTCTTCGGCTTCGGCATCCTCGCCGTCAGCGTCGGCATCGTCCGCGTCATCCTCGGCGTCGTCGTCTTCCGCGTCGGCATCGTCCTCCGCGTCGTCGGCGTCCTCTTCGGCATCCTCGTCTGCGTCGTCGGCATCTTCGGCGTCAGCATCCGCGTCGTCCGCGTCTTCATCCGCATCGTCGTCGGCGTCGTCTTCGGACTCCTCGGCCTCATCCTCCGCGTCGTCGTCGGCGTCCTCTTCTGCGTCTTCTTCGCTTTCTTCCAGGGTCTCGGCGGTCGTGGTTTCTGTCGCGGTCATCTCCGACGAGAAGCTCTCGCTCAGAACCGCGGCGGTCACGCCGACACCGGCAAGAAGCGCCGTTGTTTCCAGGAACGTCATCACGTCGAACGATTCGAGTTCGGTGAAGGCGCTCTTGCCCACCGCCGACACGTAGTGCTCATAGTCCGCAAGAATATGCTCGTTCCACGGCCGGCGGGCATGCTGGAACAGATCGATGACGATGTGTTCGTAGTCCGCCACTTTGTAGGGCTGGATCTCGAAGTCCACGCCCTTGCCGCTGTTGGTGACAGGCGTCGTATCGTCGAGCCACGTCTCGCGCGGCGGCTGCGACGGCACCTTCGGCACGAAGACCCAGCAATCCGCATCGTTGAACTTGGGGTTCAGCAGATAGTCGTAGGGCATGTAGCAATAGCCCTTGTCGCCGAAGTCCGTGCCCCAGGAGTTGCGGACGATGAAGACCTTTTCGCTATCGGAGTAACCGACGGCGCACATCGAGTGGCCGCTGTGCTTCTCGCGGGCGAGGGCGTCAGGCGCCGGCATCGGCACGACGCCGCCCTTCTTCGTGCATTCGTCGAAGGAATCGAAGAGAGCGATGCCGAAGACGATCGGCTTGCCTTCGGCCAGCGCCTGCTTCCAGGCATCGAGCTTCAGCGGCACCTGCGCCATGTCGTGGACGCGGAACGGCGCGCCCTCTTTATAGGCTTCGGCACCCGGCTTCTTCAGGATCAGGCGCGGATCGAACGGCCAGGCCTTTTCGGCGCAGGCGCCGAATTTCTGCAGGCCTTCCATCGCCAGCTGGATGACGCTGCCCTCGTCCTTGTCCTGCGATCCGTCGCGCCAGCGGGCGTTGTAGTAGACGAACAGGCGGCTGATATTCTGGTCCTGCTTGGACGCCTTCTTGATCCAGTATTCGTAGGCGCCGGCGACCGCGTTGGCGACGCAGGAGCTGGTCTGGCCCTGGTCTTCGACCGGCGTCATCAGCGGGCGCAGATCGACCTTGTTCGGCAGTTTGCCGAACTTGACCGCGATCGACGGGGCGTATTGCGCCGCGCCGGCCTTGGCCGCCATCGGCGTGTAGCCGGATTTTTTCGGCTTGGCCTTGCCGTCGGCCGGTGCCACGTCGTCGCCACCGGCTTCGCCAGCGTCGGCCTTGGTGTCCTCGCCGTCCTCGTTTTCGGCCTCGTCATGATCAACCTTGCCGGGCGCGCGGCCGTGCTTGGCATGCGCCGGGTGCTCGTCTTCCGCGTCCTCGGCTTCCTCGGCTTTCACCGCGGCGTCTTCCGACTCCTCGATGTCCTCGGCTTCGGCCTTGTCGGCGTGCTCGTCGTGGCCATGAGCCGGCTTGTGGTGGTCCTCGGCCGCGTGTTCGGCTTTCTCTTCAGCCTCCTCTTCGCGGGCTTCGGCGAGGTCGGCCTCGTCTTCCGCTTCGTCCTCGTTATCGTCGGCGTCCTCGGCCTTGCCGTGGGGCGGCTCGACGCCTTCGTCCTCTGCGACGTCGTCCGGCTTCGGCGCGTCATGCGTCGCTGCGGCCTTGGCCTTTGTTGCGGCTTCGGCTTGGTCGTGGAGGTGCAGTGCCTCGGCCGCGACGCCGCCGGCAACCAGCACGGCGGCAATGCCGGCGGCGGGCTTCAGCAGCGAGGAGATGCCCTTTTTCTTGGGCGGCACGGTCGCTTGCGGCTTGCTGACCGTGCCTTCATTAAAACCCGGCGTTGGCGCCGCAGGCGGCGCGACTGGCGCGGGCTTCTCGGCCGGTGCTACGGGACTGGGGGTCAACGCGGCCTTCGGGGTCTCGGCCACGGGCGCATAGGCCTGGGCCGGTGCAGCTGGCGCATAGGCTTGCGCTGGCGCCGCGGCGGCCATTGGCGGCGCGGCGATCGCGGCCTGCTTCGGCGCTTGCGCGGAGGTGTTCGGCTCGGCCAGGGAATCCAGCGATGGTCCAAGCCCACTCAGCCGCGCCGACAGCGACGACGCCTGGCCGGTGGGAGGCAGCAGCCCGGCGGACGACAGAACCGTCGTGATTTCGGCGATCGATTTGTCCAGCGACTGCAGCGTCTGGTACCGCGGATCCTTACGCAGCTCCTCGGCGACGCCGTCGCGCAGAGCCTTGAGCTGGGTCAGAACATTATTGGGCATCGAATTCCCCTCTGAACGCCGGCTGCATCAGCCAGGCGTCTCATCCGACCCTACCGGTCGCGCGTCGGACGTTGCGCAACCGGGCTCACAGGGTCAAGCGGCGGAACGATCTAAGTTAACGAATGGTTAACGTTATCAACGAAACTGGCGGATACTTAAGTCTAAGACCCCTATTATTGCGGGAAAATAAGAGCCGCTGCGTCGAGACCGAGTGCGCGATACGTGCCGACCGCAAGATCAGCCGGCAAGTCCAGAGCACCGACCCGATCACGGTGGAGCGTCACGACGTGATTGCCCGTTGCCGCGAACATCCGGCGGACCTGATGGTAGCGGCCCTCGGTGATCGTCAGCGCAGCCTGGGTCGACGTGTGAATCTCGATCAGCGCTGGCAGCAGCGGCTTGGCCTCGCCGGCAAGCGTCAACGTGCCCGATGCGAACAGGTCCGCCTCGTCGCCGCGCAACGGGCGCGCGAGACCGACCTGATAGCGCTTCGGCACGTGGGTCTTCGGCGCGATGATCCGGTGCAGCAGGTCGCCGTCGTCGGTCAGCAGCAGCAGTCCGGACGTATCCTTGTCGAGCCGGCCGACGC
Source organism: Beijerinckia sp. L45 (assembly GCF_009765775.1). Lineage (GTDB taxonomy): Bacteria > Pseudomonadota > Alphaproteobacteria > Rhizobiales > Beijerinckiaceae > RH-AL1. Next base: position 6,413 of record NZ_LMUU01000101.1, on the reverse strand, counting down.
TGGAGATCGGCGGTTCGCGCAGCCGCCATCGCTCCGGCAGCAACGAATAGACCAGCGCGCCTTCGTCCTTGTGCGAACAGGTCATGCCGAGCGGTTTGTTGAGCATCAGCACGATGCCGGGCAGGGGGTCGAGCGGGGTGCCGTCGATCTGCAGGCGGGCTGCAAGATCCGGCGTCATCGCGACGCGCGCCTCCGCCGTCGGTAGCGCCGCGCCGTCGAGCGTCACGCGTCCGGCGCGCGCCATCGCCTGGACGTCGCGCCGCGAGCCGTAGCCGAGGTTGGCCAACAATTTGTCGAGCCGGACCGCGGAGGCCGGCTTGCTCATTTCTGCGCCTCGTAGACTTTGTAGCCCGAGGCTTCGACCACGGGCGTGATGCGTTTGAACAATGGCTTGAGCACGGCCTCGTAGGGCAGGTGCCGGTTGGCGGTCAGCCAGAGGCGGCCGCCGGTGCGCAGCGACTCCGCGGCCCGGCGGATGAAGGTCTGGCCGAGGCTGCGGTCCTCGGCGCCGCCGTCATGGAACGGCGGGTTCATCACCACGAAGTCGAGCTTCGTCAGCGTCGCATCGGGCTGGCGGACGTCGGCCCAGCGCACGGTAACGCGGGGATCCGTGACGTTGCGTTTCGCCGCTTCCACCGCACGCCGGTCGATATCGAGGAGCGCCAGATGCGTCAGCTTCGGCGAGGCAAGCGCCGCCAGGGCGAGCGTGCCGATGCCGCAGCCGAAATCCGCGCCGCGGCCGGCGAGAGCCGGCAGGTGCTGAGCCAGCAGCGCGCTGCCGGGATCGAGCCGGTCCCAGCTGAACACGCCGGGCTGCGACCACAGGCCGTCGACCTGGCGCGGCCCGCCTTCGGCGAGCGCCTCGTCAAGGCCGACGAGCGTCGCGGGGCGCACGCCGGTACAGATGCGATGATGGCGTTTCGCTTGATCCTGGACGATGCAGCCGAGGGCTTCGAGCTCGGCGGCGAGCCGCGAACCGCCGCGATCCTTCGGCGCCAGGATCGTGAACGGCGCGCCGGCGGCCAGGGCCTGCAGCCCGAGCGCGGCGGCGTAGCGTCGTTCGATCGTGCCGGGCGGCGCGAGCATGACGAAACCGGCAAGAGAGTTCGGCGCCTGCGCTTCGAGCGCGGCGGCTCCCGGCATGAGAGGCGAAAACTGGATCGCGCCTGGCGCCGCAGGGCTCAAGCCATCGGGGGGCGCGCCGTAGAGCCCCTGAAATTCGTCGTCGGTCAAGCCGTCTCCATAAAGTCTGCCGGCCACGCGACCGGTTCTTGATCATGCGATAGGGGATATCCGCGTCGCTGCCCAGAGCGCCCGTGTTGGCCATCCGGGGCTCGCCGGCCTATAGTCGCGCCATGGCAGGTTCCACCGCCCATCCGTTTCGAACGCGCGCCGCAGGCGTCGTGGCGATGCTCGGCCTGATTCTCCTGACGTTCGGCGCCCTCGCGCCCGCGCAAGCGCAAGGCTGGGGCTTTTTCGGTGGCCTGTTCGGCGGCGGCCAGCCGCAGCAGGCCCAGCCGCCGCAGACGGATCGCAAGCTCTACGCGCCGCGGCGGCGGGTCGTGGCGCCGCGGCCGCGTGCCGTCGAGCCGAAGGACAGCGAGGCGGCCGCCGCGCCCAAGCCCCCGGCGGTGCCCCCCACTCATTTCGTGGCGGTTCTGGGCGACAGCCTCGGGCAGATCCTTGCCTCCGGGCTCGACGACGCGCTGAGCGATCGGCCGGACGTCGGCGTGTTGCACAAGGCGCGCGATTCGACTGGCCTCGTTCGCGAGGATTTCTACAATTGGCCGAAGGCGGTCGAGGAGCTTCTCGCCCCGGACAAGAGCGTCGCCGACAAACCCGGCGCCAGCGAGAAGCCGGGCGCGACCGACAAGGTCGGCGCCAAAACCATACCAAGCCATGAAAAGATCGACGTGGCCGTGATGATGATCGGCGCCAACGATCGACAGAGCCTCAGTGAGAACGGCAAGACCTACGAGTCGGATTCCGACGAGTGGACGGCGATCTATACCCGCCGGGCGATGGCGGTCGCCGAGGCGTTCAAGAAGAAGAACATTCCGTTGATCTGGGTCGGCGTTCCCATCACCAAGAGCGACGATTTCGCCGACGACATGGCCGCCTTGAACGATATCTATCGCGAGGTCGCGGCCAAGACCGGCGCGACCTTCGTCGACACCTGGGAAGCGTTCAGCGACGATAACGGCGACTTCAGCGCCTTCGGCCCGGACATCAACGGACAGACGGTGCGGCTGCGCTCGGCCGATGGCATCCACTTCACCAAGGCCGGCGGCCGCAAGCTCGCGCATTTCGTCGATACGCACATCCGTCGGGCGTTGGATCAGGAGAAACCGTCCGAGCCCGCCGTTGCGACGCCGCATGGGCCCGAGGCCGGAAAACCAGGGCCCACAGCTGCAGCCAAGCCGGATGCCGGACCGGTCAAGGTGCTGACCGAAGCGCCTTTGGCGACCAACGGCGTGCTGGTCGTGCCGTCGCAGACCCGAGATGTCGCACGGCGCGACCCGTTGGTCGAAACCACCTTGGTGAAAGGCGAGGCGCAGGCGACGCACCCCGGCCGCGCGGACGATGCGTCCTGGCCGCCGCGCTGAGCGCCCGCTCGTAGAGCGCCCCGACAAATCACGGACCCTTCAAGGAACAAAGCGCCCGATCGGCGGGTTCTAACAATGTCAAAACTATGACAGCTTTGCCGAGGGTTCGAAGATGACGGGGTTCAACGCATTGAAGGGCGGCGTCATGGCCGCATCGCTTTCTCTCCTTCTGGCCGGCCAGGCTTCGGCCATGGATCTGGGCACGCTGTTCGCGCCCGTGCCGCTGCCGAACGTGCAGCAGGCCAACGTGCCGACCGATCTCGAGGTTGCGCCGCCCAAGGCCGGTCCCACCCATGTCGTCGTGAAGGACCCGACGGAGGAGAAGGCCGGCACGATCACCGTCGATACCAAGAACCGCTATCTTTATCTGTCGATGGATGGTGGCCAGGCGATGCGCTACGACATCGGTGTCGGCCGCGACGGGTTTGCCTGGTCCGGCCAGGCCTATGTCGCGCGCCGCGCGGAGTGGCCGACCTGGACGCCGCCGAGCGACATGCTGAAGCGCCGCCCCGATATCCCCCACCACATGTCCGGCGGGATCGAGAACCCGCTCGGCGCCCGCGCGATGTACCTCTACAACGCCAAGGGCGACACGATGTATCGCATCCACGGGACCAACGAGCCGGACACCATCGGCCATGCCGTCTCGTCGGGCTGCATTCGTCTTCTCAATGCCGATGTCATCGATCTCTACGACCGCGTGAAGATCGGGGCGCACGTCGTCGTTCTCTAGCCTACGCGTCACAAACGAGAGATCGAGGCGGCGGCGGAGCGATCCGGGCGTCGCCTTCCTCGTTTTCGCCGCTTTCCTTTCTGAGAAGACTTGGTGTCTGAGAAGATTTGGTATCCGGGAAGAATTGGCGCCAAGTCGCAAGATGCGGTCCGATTTTCCGTCAACGCTTGGGTGAAGTGATGTCTCGCAGATTATGGGTTGCCGCTTGTCTCGTCGCCGGCGTAGTGACATCGATCGCGTCGCCGGCCTTCGCCCAGTATCCCGGCTATGGCGCCTACGATACGGATCCCTATCAGACCCGTCAGCACGATTACGGCTCCGGCTACAACGGCGGCTTCTCCTACGAGCGGCCGGTGTACCCGAGCTATCCCGACGATCAGGCGCCGCGCGCCCGCGCCCCGCAGGGTTATGCGCCGCCGCCCTACGCGGACGCCTATCCCGATCCCAGCGAGACCGACCCACGCAATGGCGCAGCGTCCGGACCGCCGAGCGACTACGATCTCGGCGACACCGCATCGCATAAGACGGCGCAGGTTGTCCCCAACCCAACGCATCAGGCGCCGGGCACGCTGGTGGTCGATACGGCCACCAAGCATCTTTATCTCGTGAAAGCCGATGGCGAGGCGATTCAATACGGGATTGGCGTCGGCCGCGAAGGCTTCGCCTGGAAGGGGACGGCGACCGTGCAGCGCAAGGCGGAATGGCCGGCCTGGGTGCCGCCGTCCGACATGCTGAAGCGCCGGCCCGACCTGCCGCGTCGGATGGAAGGGGGGATGGAAAACCCGCTCGGCGCTCGGGCGCTCTATCTGTTCCAGGGCAACAAGGACACGATGTTCCGCATCCACGGCACCAACGAGCCGGACACGATCGGCAAGGCGGTGTCGTCGGGCTGCATCCGCATGATGAATGCCGATGTGATCGACCTCTATCAGCGCGTGCCGGTCGGCGCCAAAGTCGTGGTTCTCTGACGATCCACGACCCCGGTCTCGCGAACGTGTGCGCCTTCGGAGCCGGGAATGAAGGCGTCGAAGGCGGCCCAGAAGCGCTCGCGGATGTCGTCGCGTTCCATGATGACTTCGTGGCGCGCCTCGGCCAGCGTGATGCAGTGCCCGGCCTTCAGGCGCGCTGAGAAACGCTCGGTGGCTTTGGTGTCGACGATGCGGTCGGCACCGGCGGCCATGATCAGGATCGGCGTCACCGTCTCGATGGCGAAGCGCGGATTCTGAAAGCGGTTCATCAGCCTGAAGGCGGCATGGAGCCAGCCGATCGTCGGGGCGCCCACGGCCAGGTTAGGCGATGTTTCGATCGTCACCGAAGTGCGGCTGTAGCGTTGGGGATCCGAGGTCAATGGATTGCCGTCAAACCCGCGCTTGAAAATCGAATCTTCCTGACCGCCGGGAATGAGCATCGCGTCGAACCCGAGCCAGGCGGCCACCGCCATGAACCGCGCGATCGCGTTGCGGAAGCGCAGCGGGAGATCGATCATCGGTGCCGAGAGGACGAGCCGGGCGAAGGGCGACCGGCCGTCGTGGGCCTGGTCCAGGAGGATGGCGCCGCCCATGGAATGGCCGAGCGCGAACCATGGTTTTGTGGCGAACGGCCGGAGAATCTGCGCTTCGATCGCTGCGAGGTCGCGCTTGTAGGCGTCGAAATGCCTGACGTGGCCGCGCCGCCGCCGCGCGATCTCGCGATCGGACTGTCCCTGTCCTCGCCAATCCACGATGACGACGTCGAAGCGCCGATCCAGGAGATCGGTGATCACCTCGAAATATTCCTCGATGAATTCGCTGCGGCCCATGGCGATGAAGACCGTGCCGCGGCCATCGCGGCGGGCAACCCATCGCGCGACCCGCAGCGTCAGACCGTCCTCGGTCCGCACAGCGGAGATGATCGCATCCGGCGGGATCGGATTTCCGGGCGTCGCGAAAAGGTCCATCCGGAACTGCCTCGTGTCTGAGTTCGCCGTCGTCCTACGAACGGGCCGAACGCTTTCCGCTTTGGTGACATCACCGAAGCGATGAGAAAGCATTCTCTTTCGAACGTGGAGCATTTTCTTGACCACAAAAGTCTACAACTTTTGTGGAAAGTGCTCTCGGTCAAACTTTTTGCTGCAAGAGCGTTCCCAAAGTCTTGCAAAGGATTTGCCGCAAACCCATCCTCCTGTCTGCGCGGGCCTGCGGGACGCGCACAGGACGAGGGTTTCGGCCAGATGGCGGCGCCCCCGTGTCATGTCGCTTCATCAAGGAGGATGTGTTTATGCGTCAGTACGATCTATCACCGCTTTACCGGTCCACTGTCGGTTTCGACCGGCTCTTTACGATGCTTGATCAGGCGTCGAACGGCGATGCCGTCGCGGGCTACCCGCCTTACAACATCGAGCGCACCGGAGAGCTGAACTACCGCATCAGCGTCGCCGTGGCGGGGTTCGCCGAACCGGAGCTTTCGATCGAATCGAAAGAAAACACATTGACCATCCGCGGGTCCAAGGACGCCGCCGCCGAGGCGCCGACCGTCGCAGTCCGTCGCGAGGTGCTTTACCAGGGTATCGCCGCCCGCGCCTTCGAGCGCCGCTTCCAGCTCGCCGATCACGTTCAGGTCGTCGGCGCGACGCTGGAACATGGTCTGCTGCACGTCGACCTCGTTCGCGAGATTCCGGAGGCCCAGAAGCCGCGCCGGATCGTGATCGGCAAAGCGGGCGCTCAGCCCAACGTCCAGGTCGTGGACAACCAGCGCGCGGCCTGATCGGCTCGCCCGGTCATGGGAAGGCGCCCGTTATGGGCGCCTTTTTTAGTCCGCCTGGGTGTGACGTTTACTGGAAGTCGCGCCATTTCGTGGCGGGGGGCGCCGCAGGCTCTTCCGCTTTTGCGGCCACGGCCACGTCCGGCGCCTTGGCCTTCTTTGCGGCAACGGGCGCCGGCTTCGTCTTTGCCGCGACCTTTTTTGCCGCGGACTTCTTTTCGGGCTTGTTTTCTCCTGCGTCTGCGGCCGCTGGCGGATTGGATGCTGCGGCTGAGGCGACCGGTGCGGCGTCATCGGCGGTTTTTTTCGCGGCGGCTTTTTTCGCGTGCGCCTTG
>NZ_LMUU01000203.1:1106-1355 GCF_009765775.1 Beijerinckia sp. L45 | reverse complement strand
TATTGATATGCTTAAGTTCAGCGGGTATTCCTACCTGATCCGAGGTCAACGTTCAGAAGTTGGGTGTTTTACGGCGTGGCCACGTCGGGGTTCCGGTGCGAGTTGGATTACTACGCAGAGGTCGCCGCGGACGGGCCGCCACTCCATTTCGGGGCCGGCGGTATGCTGCCGTTCCCCAACGCCGATTTCCCCAAAGGGAAGTCGAGGGTTGAAATGACGCTCGAACAGGCATGCCCGCCAGAATGCTGG
>NZ_LMUU01000203.1:934-1096 GCF_009765775.1 Beijerinckia sp. L45 | reverse complement strand
AGGTCAGCCCCGAGATGGTCAACGACGTAGAAATTATCACATCGGAGACGCGATCCCGCAAGGGAAATCCGCTAATACATTTAAGAGGAGCTGGCTCCGTTAGGCTCCAGCAGACCTCCACTTCCAAGCCACTCTCGAGACCGAAGTCAAAAGAGGGTTGAT
>NZ_LMUU01000203.1:548-924 GCF_009765775.1 Beijerinckia sp. L45 | reverse complement strand
ACATAGTAGCTAGGGTAGGTACAGGAATATGACAGTGCACAACATCAAAGGAATGATTACAGTGCTTGCTCTCGTGAGCGCTCCAAAGAACGCCTCGCTTCGTCAACCTGAAGTATTCAACACCATCAGATGAATTAACATCTGTGCCTAAGCTGGTGCTTCAGAGCGGTTGAATCGAACACTTGGATATAATCCAAGCAGAGCCTGATCCGCCAAAGTGGAAAAGCTGCATCTCAATGATATAGATAATTTATCATATCAAAGATATTCAGCAAGAATTTTTGCTAATGCTTTTAAGAAGAGCTGGATCTGCAAGAAAACCAGCAACTCCCACCAATCCAAGCCTGACCAGCTTATAAAAGCCAGAAAGGTTGAG
>NZ_LMUU01000203.1:0-538 GCF_009765775.1 Beijerinckia sp. L45 | reverse complement strand
CCTCCGCTTATTGATATGCTTAAGTTCAGCGGGTAGTCCTACCTGATCCGAGGTCAACGTTCAGAAAGTTGGGGGTTTTACGGCGTGACACGTCTGGTTTCCGGTGCGAGTGTAAGTTACTACGCAGGGGTCCCCGCGGCGGGTCGCCACTGTATTTGGGAGCCGGCAGTGCTGCCGATCTCCAACGGCCGACTTCCCCAAAGGGAAATCGAGGGTTGAAATGACGCTCGAACAGGCATGCCCGGGAGAATGCTCCCGGGCGCAATGTGCGTTCAAAGATTCGATGATTCACTGAATTCTGCAATTCACATTACTTATCGCATTTCGCTGCGTTCTTCATCGATGCGAGAGCCAAGAGATCCGTTGTTAAAAGTTGTAATTAAATGCTGTTAAGCGTTTAAACATTCAAAGTAATCATTAGAGTATGTAGTGTAAAGGGAGATACCTTCGACAAGTGAATGTCTACTAATGTCTCCCTTCAAAGTGCACAGGTGTATAAAGGATGAGAGGGCAAGCACATGCGAATAAACGCCAGCTC
>NZ_LMUU01000020.1 GCF_009765775.1 Beijerinckia sp. L45 | reverse complement strand
CGGCGCCGCTGCGCGGGCCGTTCTACCGTCCGCTTCGCGTCCGCGAAGTGCCGGAGAAGGTCGGCCTCGATCGCCGTATCGAGGCCACGGCCGACGAATGCGGCGCCATAGCGGCCGACTACGAACTTCCCGGGGTTGCGTCCCTGAGCGCTGCTCTGCATATCGCCGCGCAAGGCGACCGTTTCGACGTGACGGGGATCGTCGAGTCAAAGCTGACGCAGATCTGCGTCGTCACGCTCGAGCCCTTCGAGAGCGTGCTGCGGCAGGACGTCGAGGCCAGCTTCACCTTGCCGCCCGCCGTGGTGCGTGGTGGCGCGGCCGAGCGCCTGCGCGCCGCCGCCGTGATCGACATCGACATGGAGGCTCAGGACGACGCCCCCGACCTCATCATCGACAACACCATCGATCTCGGGGCCGTGGCGCTCGAATTCCTGATGCTGGCGCGCGATCCCTATCCAAAAAAACCGGGCGTTCATTTTACCGACGTGTTGATCGGTGAAAAGGAACAGGAAGACCCTTCGCCCTTCGCGGCGCTGGAGCGTTTCAAGGACCAATCGTGACAGACGCAATATTCGATGGACGGGTTCGGCGCGGCAGCCGCGTGATGGCGCGCGCATGACGACATCGGTGCGAATCGCGCTCGACGCGATGGGCGGCGACAAGGGGCCCGCGACGATCGTCGAAGGGGCGGTGCTGGCGCTTGCCCGCCGTCCGGACCTCGCTTTCAGCTTCTTCGGCAAGCAAGATGAACTTGGGCCGCTGCTCGCGGCGCGTCCGGCGCTGGCGGCCGTCTCGCGGGTTGTCCACACCGACGTTGCGGTGCGGATGGACGATAAGCCGAGCCAGGCGCTGCGCGCCGGGCGGCGGACATCGTCGATGTGGCTCGCGATCGATGCGGTGAAGAAGGGCGAGGCGGATGCCGCGCTGTCGGCCGGCAACACCGGCGCGCTGATGGCGATGGCGAAGATCTGCCTCCGCACGATGCCGCAGATCGATCGTCCGGCGATCGCCGCGATCTGGCCGACCCTGCGGGGGCGCTCGATCGTCCTGGATGTCGGCGCCAACATCGGCGCGGACGCGCGGATGCTGGTCGATCTCGCGATCATGGGCTCGGCGATGGCGCGCATCGTGCTCGACATCGAGCGCCCGACCGTCGGCCTGCTTAACGTCGGCGTCGAGGAGATCAAGGGCCTCGAAGAGGTCAAGGCGGCGTCCCGCATCCTCCACGAGACCGCATTTCCCGCGCTGATCTACAAAGGCTTCGTCGAAGGCGACGATATCGGCAAGGGCACCGTCGACGTCGTCGTCACCGAGGGTTTTACCGGTAATATCGCGCTGAAGACGGCCGAAGGGACTGCCAAGCAGATCGCGCAGTATCTTCGCGAGGCGATGGCCGGTTCGCTGTTGTCGAAGATTGGCTATCTCTTCGCGCGCGGCGCGTTCGCGACGCTGCGGGCCAAGATGACGCCGCCGAACGGCGGCGTGTTTCTCGGCCTCGACGGCGTGGTGATCAAAAGTCACGGTGGGGCGGATGCCGTCGAGACGGCTGGCGCCATCGACCTCGCCTATGCCATGGTGCGCCACGAACTGCTGCGGAAGATCCGCGAAACATTGGCGCTTGCCTTGAGCGAGCATGCGGATAGTGCCGACCTCCCACACGCGCCCGCACGAACGGCTCTTGAAGCCGCGAAGGACTGAACAATCGTGACCCATGTGAATGCGGGTCGGCTGCGCTCCGTTGTCGTCGGAACGGGGTCCTACCTTCCTGAAAACGTCGTAACCAACCGCGACCTCGAAGAGAGACTGGCAACATCAGACGAATGGATCGTCCAGCGCACCGGCATCACCCGCCGCCATATCGCAGCGCCGGGTGAGACCACCTCGACGCTGGGTCTCCGGGCGGCACAGGCCGCGCTCGCCGATGCGGGCCTCACGGCCGCCGACCTCGACCTGGTGATCGTCGCGACCTCGACACCGGATTTCACCTTTCCGTCTGTCGCCACGCAGATCCAGTTCGGCCTCGGCATGACGGGTGGCGCTGCCTTCGACCTGCAGGCGGTGTGTTCCGGCTTCGTCTTCGCCGTTGCGACCGCCGACAAGTTCCTGACGTCGGGATCGCACAAGCGGGCGCTGGTGATCGGCGCGGAAACGTTTTCACGAATCCTCGACTGGGAGGATCGTACCACCTGCGTCCTGTTCGGCGACGGTGCGGCGGCGATGATTCTCGAGGCGCAGCCCGGTGAGGGCACCGCGCAAGACCGCGGCGTCCTCACCTCGCATCTGCGCTCCGACGGCAAGCACTTGGGCAAGCTCTTCGTCGACGGTGGCCCATCCTCGACGCAGACGACCGGCCGTCTGCGCATGGCCGGCAAGGAAGTGTTTCGGCATGCGGTCGGCATGGTCACCGACGTGGTCACCGATGCCTTCGCGGCGACGGGGACCAGCGCCGCGGATCTCGATTGGTTCGTGCCGCATCAGGCCAACCGTCGCATCATCGACGCGTCCGCGGACAAGCTCGGCATCGATCCGGCCAAGGTGGTCGTCACCGTGAACCTCCATGCCAACACGTCGGCTGCCTCGATTCCGTTGGCGCTTTGCGTGGCGCGCGCCGATGGCCGTATCAAGCAGGGTGATCTGGTGATGATCGAGGCGATGGGCGGCGGCTTTACATGGGGCTCCGCCTTGATCCGTTGGTAAGGACGCGCCCCGTGATGCGGACGCAGCAGCGTCTCAAACGCGCGGTATAGGCCAAAAGGCCTATTCGCTTTAGGCACTTATGATTTACGCTCTTTCGCGAGGCGCCGCGTTGTCATCGTGTGCCGCGGCAAAAAGAGCACGGCGCCGGCGGCGCCATGATCGCTCCGTCCTAGCTAGCTGGTTGTCTCTGATATGACTTCGGATGTTTCGATGAAGAAAATGGATGAGCCATCCGTGGCGCGCGCCAAAGCGTCGCCGGTTGCGCCCTTGCAGACCGTCACCCGCGTCGATCTGGCGGAGGCTGTCTATCGGCGCGTCGGTCTGTCCCGGAAGGAATCAGCCGTGCTCGTCGAAATGGTTCTCAGCGAAGTGATCGATCGGCTTGCCGTCGGCGAGACGGTCAAGCTGTCGTCGTTCGGGTCCTTCATCGTGCGCGACAAGGGCGAGCGGATCGGACGCAACCCCAAGACCGGGGTCGAAGTGCCGATCATGCAGCGGCGCGTTCTCGTCTTTAAACCATCAAACGTCCTCAAGGCGCATATGAATGGTGAGGATATCCCGGAGGACGATAGCTAGCGCACGCCATCGAGGCCTATACACTCGGAGTTCGATGCTCTCGATTCTTGAGGCGGGATGATCAAAAGCGCTGATGCCTTCCGAACGATCAGCGAGGTCGCCGAGGATCTCGATCTTCCGCAGCACGTCCTGCGATTTTGGGAAACGCGGTTTCCCCAGATCAGGCCGCTCAAACGCGCCGGCGGGCGTCGGTTTTATCGCCCGAGCGACGTGGCGCTCCTGACTGCGATCCGACAGCTGTTGTACGGCGAAGGCTACACGATCAAGGGCGTGCAGCGGCTTCTCAAGGAGCAAGGTACGAAGGCGATCCAGACCGGTCAGGGCGCCTCAGCGGGCCCCGTGCTGCAAGGTGCAGTCGACACCCAGGACGACGATGCGGACGCAATCGGCGACGCCGACCACGCCGACGACATGCCTGCCACGCTCCGCAGCGCTCTCGACAATCTGCCGCTCGATGCCGGACCGACACGTCTGCTTCTCGAAGACCGCGACGAGCTGAAGGCAGCGCTCGCGACGATCACGGAATGCGAGCGCATCCTCCGAGCAACGCGGCGCCCGCCGCCCTGACTCGGGAAAGTGCGTCCGTGCACAGGCTTCTCCGACGGCGGGTTTGCACGATGCGAAAGCTTCTCTATAAGGAGCCGCAGTCGGAGTGTAGCGCAGCCCGGTTAGCGCACTAGTCTGGGGGACTAGGGGTCGAAGGTTCGAATCCTTTCACTCCGACCATTTAAGCCTCTGAATTGATTTGGCTTCCGGGCAAGCCGATCCTGCTCGAACCAGCCCGCGAAGCTCTGGTGGCCGAGCGACTTCCCGCCAAAGATTTTTCCGGCTCTCAGAAGCTCGGCCCTGACTTTCACCTGTAAACCACTCTGGCGCCGCCCCTTGTCTCGGCGCCGCCGACGTGACCTCGCAAACAATGCCGCTTCAGCTGGTTTCGCGGCTGTCACGGAGGAGCTTCGGATCAAGATCGCGAAGCGGTTTGGCGGCTCCGACCGTCGCTCTACACCGTCACGGCTGACAGCAGAAAAAGCATAGCTGGTCTGCGATTCCGTTTCAGAACCAAGCGGGGCCAATGCCCGTACTTCTCCCGTACGTCAGATGACAATGTGGGCGGAATGACCGAAGCCTTTGACGCCTTAGCCTTGGACAACAGCGCCCGCGCCGCCGGTTTGCGGAATGCCTTTGTGAACGCTCTCGAAGCAGCAAGCCTTGAGCACACATTGGATGCTGATGATCGCCGCCGTTCGGGATGCATGGTGATGGAAGAGGCCTCGCTGGTCTCATCGGTCGACCGCATTGGTGAAGCGGTTACGACGAGGTTTTTGTGCGATCGGCGCCTCGATCGCCGCTTGGCGAGATAGTCGTTTCAGGTCTTACGGCAAAGCTTCTGCATTGCCGACTTTCCTTCATCAGATCACGAGGATCTTCGTTGCCGACATTCGCGATATGGCCGCTAGCGCCCAACGACGACGCTCGCTTTTGGGTCTATGCGGTCGACGAATGGGATGCTCGCGATCAGCTGGCACGGACCTTCGGACTGCAGGCTCAGGACGAGGTGCTGTATGGGTGCACGGAAGATAACCGCTTTCGGCCGCCTTTAAACTTGGTCGTTCACGCCGGTGGCGAACTTACTTCCGTCCCGCCCCCCGAAAGCGCGCGATGTGGGATCGGACAAAATTCCGAGGATTGTTGAGAGCTCGATCGGGACGACTGCCTGTTTACGATCACGTCTCGTCGGGCGCCCAGTCCGGGCTGTAGCCGCCGAGGGCAGGATGATACATTTCGTCCCCGGAATGCTGTGTGAACTCGACATTGAGCCGATCCTCGCGAAGGCCGAGGATTTCGACAGATAGCGCGCACAGGGCTTTGGCAATTGTCATCCGGAGTTCCGGCGGCCGGCCTGCTCGGATGTCCAGCATCATAACCGACACGGGGACCGGCTCGCCGCCGACTTCGGGAATGCGCCACACGCCGCCATCACCAAGTTCGCGGATCGCAACGCTGATCCGCCTGATGTCGACCGACATCATCGTCGCGTAGGTCTCGCTCATCCTTGCGGCGAGCAGCTTTTTCTGCGCCACAGCGTAATGGCCTGTAACGTCGAGCTGGAGATAGGGCATCGAGCACTCCTTCGCCGCCGATCCTGGCTTAAGCCCGGCCCAGGCGCGTCCTCAAAGGGAAGATTCAAACAAAAACGACCTGTCGATACTGGCGACGTTGGGGGCGCCAAAGGAAATCATCGCCGATTTGAATTCTTCCGTCAGGATTTCGAGGGCGCGGTCGACGCCGGCCTCGCCGAAGGCGGCCAAACCCCACACGTAGGGGCGGCCGACGCAGACGGCGGTCGCGCCCAGCGCCAATGCTTTGAAAATGTCCGAACCACGGCGGAAACCGCTGTCGATGAGGATGGGCATGCGGCCGCCGACGGCCCGGACCACCTCGGGCAGAACCTCGATGGTCGACAGGCCGCTTTCCTCGCTGCGGCCGCCGTGGTCGGAAACGATGATGCCGTCAACCTTGTGCTCGAGCGCCAGGGTGGCGTCCGAGCCGCTCATCACGCCTTTCAGAATGATCTTCATTGTGGTCAGGTCGCGCAAACGCGGGATCAGGTCCCAGGTCAGCTTGTTGGTGGTGGTGGCGGTCAGTTTGGTGGTATCGAGGCCATCGAACATCGGCAGTCTCATATACGGGCCGCCCGGCTCGGGCGAGTGGCAGTCGGTGCAGGTTCGGGTGTCATTCTGCTTGCCGCGCGCGGCGGTAATTCTTCCAAAGGTGCTGGGATTGTCGATCGTGACCACCAGCACCGGACAGCCGGCCGCCTCCTGCTTCTTCACCAGCCCTTGAGTGATCGCCCAATCCGCGGTCGGATAAAGCTGGCACCAAACCGGCTCCTGTCGCGCGGCCAGGACCTCGTCGATCGAACTGGTGGCGAGCGTCGCGTAGATCTGCAGGTGATCTCGCTTTTTTGCTGCGGCGGCGACGGCCACCTCGCCGTCCGGGTGGAAGGCCTTCAGGCGGCTGACGGGGTCGATAATGATCGGCGTCGGCCATGTGCGGCCGAACAGCGTGACGCTCATATCAAGCTTGCTGGTATCGACCAGGCGCCGCGGCTTGACGCGGAAACGGGTGAAACCCTGGCGGTTGGCCAGCACGGTCTGGTCGCCCTCGGTGCCGCCGATCAAAGACGCCCAATGGGCGGGTGGCACATGATCCTTTGCGGTTTTCTCGAGATCGAAAATGTCGAGCGCCTGACCAGGGCTGGTGATGGTGAAGTCACGGAAATATTCGTTTGCCGCCAGGGCCGGCAGGCTGTGCGCCGCCGCGACCAAAGGGCTGGCCGCCAAATAGCGCAGGAAGCGCCGCCGTGCGAAATCGGAAGCCATGCTCGTTTCCCCATTGCAATTCGCGTCTATTTTGACTGATACGCGCGGTCCGCGACCATGGGTAAGAAGGCTTCATGTGGCTAGGCCCTTTCAAATGAAGGCCTTCAATTTTCTTAAGCGGCGCGCGCGGGCATGTGGGCAAGGATCGGCTTCGGAGGTTAGTGACTCCGGGCTTGTATTCTGCCTTGGGTGCAGCGTCTCATCGACCTCAACTAAAAGCCGGAAGCACTTGTTAGATCACGTTCTTTTGTGTGCTCGTGACGCTGCGTTCAACGTCATGAAGCTCCGCGTGCTCTAAGGGTACGGCCACGATTAACTTCCGGGTGAGCGAATGGCGTTGCGTGTTCTCGATTCTCTGGCTTTGCGCAGCGAGCCGGTGATCCTGTTGCTCGGCCGGCTCTTCCTCGGATCGCTTTATCTGATGTCGGGGACCAATCACTGGCTGGACCTGCCACTGCTTACGCATTTCATGGCGGGACTGCCCGGCTCGGGACAGGTCTGGGCGATGCTGGCGGCGACCATCGAGCTTGCGAGCGGCGTTGCGCTGGTTCTCGGTTTCCGAACCCGCGAGTTTGCCCTGCTCCTGGTGTTCTTCAATCTCGGGGCCGCTGTCATTGGCCATCCTTACTGGGCGATCACCAGCGACGCTGCCGCGCGCTGGGGCCAGTTCATCCATTTCTGGAAGGACATCGGGCTTGTCGGCGGGACGCTCTTCGTTCTCGCGCGAGGCGCGGGGCCCCTGAGCCTCGATCGGGAAAGTCGGCTGCCCTAGACGCTTCGCGCCATGGTGTAGGCATCGACGTAGCTGCTGTCGTCCTGCACCAGGGCCTCGTGGCATCCCTCGACGCGAAAACCCTGAGCCGTATAAAGCGCCATCGCGGCCTCGTTGCCGTCGAGGACGTGCAGTTGCACGCGGCGCAGCCCTGCCAGCGTCGCAGCTGTCGCCAGCAGCAATCGCAGCAGGCCACCGCCGACGCCGCGGCGGCGGAAATCCTCGTGGACGGCGAGGGTCATCCAGCCGACGTGGTTTTGACGCCCCTCCAGGGGATAAAGGCCGGCGAAACCGACCACGATGTCGTCGATCACGCCGACCATGCGAAACGCCCGGGGACTGCCGTCCTTCAGCCAGATCCTGATCGTCTCGGGGGTCTCGAACGGGATCGCGTCCATCATCCCGAAGCGGCGAAAGTCGTGCTGCCCGAATAGGACCCACAAGGAGTACGCGTCGTCGTCCTCGCAGGCTCGTGCAAGCAAGCCGCGTGGCCAGGCATGAGCCCGCGTCGCCTCAGTCCGCTGCAGCGACGGCCCGCCAGGGTCTGGCGTGCATGCTCGGTCCGTCGCGATGTACTGCAGCGCTGCCATGGGATCATCCGTGTGATCCGCGGACCCTAAGGGGCGAAGCTTGCCCGGACCGGAAGACAACGCTGTTTTCGACCGCCTTTCCTACGCCGCCGTCCGCAGGACAAGGTTGCCAATCACGGATCTCAGAGCGGCGCCGTTGTCGTCCCACGGTGACCCGCGGGTCATCGTGATATGGCCCCGATGGCCCAGCTGCAGGCTGATCGGCAAGGCCGGGACCACTGCGCGGGAACGCCGCTGTGGAAGCGCGCCGAAAGGACTTGAACGACTCTCAGGCACAATGCCTAGTGTGCTCCGCGTTCCGAGCGAGCCTCCCGCCCGCGTCGGTCGAGACCGGAGAGAGCCGCCGTCATGATACGCTTCGTCGAAATCGGGTCGGACGAAAAGCCGAAGAAGGCAAGCGCTTCTGCCGAGGCGAAACCGGCGCCGCTCCAAGAGCTCGCGACGAGCAATCCGAAGCCCGCCAAGCGCGTGAAGAAGCCGAGCAGCCTGTCGAAAGCAGCCAAGCGCTGATCGCTTCGGAACAAAGCGTGACCTGAGCCGTGAAGGCGATTCGTGCCCGATGCGTCGCCCGTTTGATCCGGCAATCCTGATCCGGGACGTGGCCATTCCTTTGAGATTAAGCTCTCTGTAACGGGGTTGTTGCGCCCGACGGCGGGCTGCCGGTGGTGCGCGCCATGCATGGATTGTCGCGCATGTCAGCATCGCATCATCTGGTCGATCTTCCATCGGGGCGTATCGCGGTTCATTACGAAACCGGCGTCCGTGCGCCCGTGCTCATGCTTCACGGGAACTCGGCGCATAAAGAGGTCTTCGCAAATCAAGTGGCGATGCTTCGCCAAAACGGCTTTGGCGTCCTGACCCTGGATCTGCCCGGCCACGGCCAGTCCGACAATGCGAAACACCCGGCGCTGACCTACAGCTTTCCCGGATATGCCGCCGCCGTCGCTCAGGTTCTCGACAGCTTCACGATCGATACAGTGCATGTGGCGGGCTGGTCGCTCGGCGGCCATATCGGTCTCGAGCTGATGGGACGCGACCCGCGTGTCCAATCGCTGCTGATCTGGGGCACGCCACCGATCAAGCCGGGTCTCGAGGCGATGCGGGACGCCTTTCTGCCGAGCGAGAGCATGGCGTTTGCCGGTCAGCTTGTGCTGGGGGCGGACGAATGCGCGCGCTATGGCGCGGCCATGGTCGGCGCCCGTGATGGCGCGCCGCCTGACTTGGTCGCAGCCATCCAGCGCACCGATGGCGCGGCGCGGGCGCAGATGATGGCAAACGGCTTGGGCGGCGTCGGCCGCAACGCGCAGGATCTCGTCGAGCGTGACCCGCGGCCTCTGGCCGTCCTGCACGGCGCCGAAGACCCCTTCGTCAGCCTTGCCTACCTCGCCAACCTTGCGTACCGAAACCTCTGGCGCGGGCAGGTCCAGGTCTTGCCTGGCATCGGCCATGCCGCGCACTGGCAAGACCCAAAAATATTCAATGCGCTTTTGCTTTCTTTCTTGTTGTCGGCTTCGGAAAAAGTGTCACTTTAAACGCGTTGAACCGGGGTAGGCCTTTAAAAATGGCTTTGCATTTCGAAGATTTCTTGGAAAGCACGCAGAGCATTACAGATGCCGGAACGCTGATCGCCCGTTTTCATGCCGCGGTCGTCGACGAAGGCTTCGAAAACCTGGTTTTCGTCCTTGCGGGAGGGCGCCAGCCGCTGGAAATTCTCAGCGCCGAACTGCCGCCAGGCTATGCCGACCTGTATCAGCAGAAGAAATGGGAGCGCGTCGATCCGGTCCTGCGGCACAGCCGGATCGCGAGACAGCCCTTCGCCTGGTCGAGCGTCGTCGGTCAGGCCGGCGAGAGCGCCCAGGAAAAGCGGTTCTTCGCGGAATGCCAGTCGATCGGCGTGCACGGTGGCGTCACCATGCCCTTTCACCATCCCGACGGCCGCACCCATGTGATGAGCGTCAGCCTTCGTGGCGGCGTGCAGCCCGACCCTCGCCGCATCCCCTATCTCTACGCCCTGGCGGCGCAGACCTGGATCCGCCACTGCGCCCTGGTGAGCGGCAGTACGTCGACGCAGATCCATCTCACCAGCCGCGAGCGCGAGTGTCTCGTCTGGGCGAAGGACGGCAAGACGAATTGGGAGATCAGCCAGATCCTGTCGGTGGCCGAGCGTACGGTCGAATTTCATATGGCGAACGTCATGCAGAAGCTGAACGCCACCAATCGCGTCACTGCGATCGTCATCGCGCTTCAGGAAGGCCTCATCAAGATGTAGCGCGCCGGGCTTAGCTTCAGGCGGCTACGCGTTCGATAACCCGTACCGGCGTCACCACCGATGATATGGCGTCCGTAATACGCTCGAGGCCTTCGACCAGCGTCTCGCGCTCGATCGTCAGCGGCGGCATGAGTTTCAGCACCTCGTCGTGTGGTCCTGCCGTCTCGATCAGCATGTTGCGCTCGAACACGGCGCGGGCGACCGCGTCGGCCTGAGCCGCCTCGCCAAAGCGTAGACCCGCCATCAGGCCGCGGCCGCATGGCGTGACACCGAAGGATCCAAACATCTGGTGCATGCGATCGAGCCAGGCGCGGACGATTTGCTCGTTGCCGCACTTTCGGGCGTGGAAAGCGCTTTGGTCCCAGAAGCGGAGCGCGGCTGAGGCTGTCGCAAAGGCGAGCGTGTTGCCGCGGAAGGTGCCGTTGTGCTCACCGGGCGCCCAGACATCGAACTCGGGCTTGATGAGCACCAAGGCCATGGGAAGGCCGAGCCCGCTGATCGACTTGGCGAGGCAGACGATGTCGGGCGTGATCCCTGCCTGTTCGAAGCTGAAGAAGGGTCCGGTGCGTCCGCAGCCGGCCTGGATGTCGTCGACGATCAACACGGCACCGAGACGTCTGGCTAAGGCGGCAAGCCGCTGCAGCCAGGGGGCCGAAGCGACGTTGAGGCCCCCTTCGCCCTGCACGGTCTCCACGATGAAGGCGGCGGGCGGTTCGGACCCGGACTGGAGCGTCGCCTCGAACTGATCGATTCCCGGCAGGCCGCTCCGATCGTCGCCATCGTAGGCGAGCCGGATGACATGGGGCAGCGGTACGCCCGCGCCCTGCCGTGCCTGCCGATTTTCGGTCGCCGCCAGCGCGCCGAGGCTCATGCCGTGAAACGCTTTGGAGAAGGCAACCACCCTGCGCCGCCCGGTCACCTTGCGGGCGAGCTTGAGCGCCGCCTCGACGGCGTTGGTTCCGGTGGGGCCGGGGAACTGCAACCGATAGTCGAGGCCGCGCGGCCCCAGGATAATGCGCTGAAAATCGTCGATGAAGCCGCGCTTCGCCGGCGTGTGGAGATCCAGTCCGCACAACACGGCGTCGGACAGCAGGTGGTCGACCGCCGCCTGCTTGATCGCCGGATCATTATGACCGTAATTCAATGCGCCGCAGGCGGAAAAGAAGTCGATGAACGCGGTGCCGGCCTCGTCCCACACCATCGCGTTCTGCCCGCGGGCGAAGACCTGGGGCATACGGCGGCAGTACGAGCGCACCGCCGACTCGTGGGCCGTGAAGGTCGTGGTGTCGTTTGGCGCAGAGGCTGAACGGTTCATGCAACGCGATCCTTCGTGGCGGGCCACTGCGCGCACGCGAACGGCGAACCGCCGGCGCGCTAATGGCGGATGAGGGGCGACTTTCCCGGCTTGGCGTTCTCGGCGTTCTGTTGCTCGATCAGGGACTCGATCTTCGCGCCAAGGTCGAGATGAACGCCGAGAAGCTTTCGGGCGATTTTGTCGAGCTCGGACTTCGAGGCCAGGGCCGCGAGATAGCCGATCGCCTCGCGCATCTGCAGGGCGATCGTCAGCGCATCGGATTCTTTGTTCGACACAGACATGATCGACAGCCCAAGGTCACGCGGCTCGCGCAAACGGTTCGGTCAGCGTCATCCGGAGGACCGAAGCGGGGATCGCGAACTTGTCGCAAGCCTGGTGCGAGCGGATTTCGCCGCGTTTCAGCATGAAGGCGCGTTCCATTTCGCCCTCCACTTCGGCCGGCTGCCCCAGCCATTGGTACGATCGATAGTGATGCGTCACGAGATGGGGACGGGTGACGCCGATGATCGCCTTGATGTCGTGCTCGGCGCAGAACTCCTCGACACCGGCAAAAAGCTCCGGGAAAATCCGAAGTCGCTGCTGCGGCGGCACTGACCGGTCGATGCAGACGCGGGTGGCCTCCCAAATGTCGCCGGAGGCCGGTAAGGCACCATCTGCGATCAGCGTAGGCCAATACGCCTGCAACATGTAGGGGCGTTCCGTCGGCAGCAGCCGAACCAGACCGCGGACGACCTGGGCGTCATCGCGCCAGACCAGATAAGCCGCAGCCGGCGTATCGAATTCATCGTATTCCAACCCGGCATAATGGTTATGCGGAAGCTTTCGGTGCGCGACGAAGATCTTATACCGAAGCCTTGCTTGTGAAGCCAAAGCATCGCCAAAATGATGCGCGGTCGCAAGAGTAAAGGCTTCGATCATAGACTGCCTCCGCTTCGTTAGAGAGCGGCAACAACAGCAAAATCGAAGAAAAGCGCTACCTGTGGATATACCCAGGTAGCGCTCTCAACCGCGGAGAGTCAGGGTCCTGGCTGTGGCGTAGGCCACGGTGGCGGCTGCTTGCATTCGACCTGCAATGCGGGTCGGTCTGTCGAGGAAAAGCGCCGGAGTTGTTATGCGGCCTGGAATACTTATGCAGTAGGGAAAGAAATAAAGGTGTAGTAAGGAAAGAAATAAAGGCTTAGCAAGACTAATAAAAGAAATTGACGTGAAGCAATCGGGCATCGTCTCAAAGCAGACGTCGATAACGTGCGCAGGACAGGTGAATGCTTTTAAAAGACAGGCCCATGCACGATAGACCTTCATCGGCCGCCCGACCTGATCGTCAGGCGCCAATCGAGCAGAGCCGCATAGACCGGTTGGTTCAATATGCCGACCACTGCGAGGCCGCGAAAGCGATCGCGGAAGCCATGGGCGACACATTCCTCGCCTACATGATGTCCATGTCGATCCAGGCCGCGCGCACCGAAATGAAGCCCAGGATGGCCGGAGCCAAGCGCTGAGGCTCGCGCGTAGACGGGTGGCGCAAAGGCCGGCTAAGCCTCGGATGCCTCGGCGCGTCCCTTCGGGGTAAAGGAACGCGCCATCTCGACGAATTCGCTTGGCATCATGATGATGGTCATGGTGTTCTGCTCGGCGCCGACTTCGGTGATCATCTGCATGCGTCGCAGTTCCAGCCCCGCAGGACTTTCCATGATGATCTGAGCCGCGTTGCGGAGCAGGGTCGCCGCTTCGACCTCGGCCTCGGCCTTGATCAGCCGCGCCCGCTTCTCTCGCAGCGCCTCCGCCTCCTGCGCCATGGCGCGCTGCATCGAATCGGGGATCTCGACATTCTTCATCTGAACGCGCTCGACCTTGACGCCCCATGGCTCGGTCACCGCGTCGATCGAGGCGGCAAGCGCTTCGGAGATCAGATCCTGCGACTTCAGCACTTCATCGAGCGAATGTTGACCGATTACGTTGCGCAACGCGGTCGCCGCGACCTGCACGACGCTATCCCCGACGTCCTCCACCTCGATTACCGAAGCCCTCGGATTGATGGTGCGCCGCCAGATCACCGCGTTGATTTTCACCGGCACGTTGTCCCTGGTGATTGTCTCCTGCTGTTCGACGGCGGTGGTCAGCACACGCAAGTCGGTGATCACCCGCCACTCCAGGAACGGAATCGTGAAGTAGAGCCCCGGCCCCGCGGTGCGGTTGTATTTGCCCAGGCGGAAGACGACGGCACGTTGATACTCGTTGGCGGTCCGGACCGTCGCGGAGACGACCGCTATGACGGCGACGAGCAGAATGATGTCGAAGGCGGCCATCGTAAAGTCTCCAGTCCGTTTGATCCTGCTCCATTGCGCACCGTTTGGCGACACCGGCATTCCGCAACGTCGGAAACTGCGACCTCAAGCCTTCGTCTGGATCTTGCTTCGGCCATTGCACTGCGGTAGGCATCCGGCAACGCCCAGGATTAGAACGACTCCGAACTCGTCGTTCTGATCACTCCGCGAGACAGAAGCGGGATCATGCAAGACATCCTCAGCGAGTATCTCCCCCTGGTCGTCTTCATGGCGATCGCGGCGTTCATATCCGGCGCACTTCTGATTGCGCCCTTCCTCGTCGCCTATCAGTCGCCCGACCCGGAAAAGCTCTCCGCTTACGAGTGTGGCTTCAATGCCTTCGACGATGCGCGCATGAAGTTCGACATTCGGTTTTATCTCGTCTCGCTTCTGTTCATCATTTTCGATCTCGAAGTGGCGTACCTGTTCCCGTGGGCCGTGGCGTTTCGCCAGATCGGCACGGCGGGATTCTGGTCGATGATCGTCTTTCTTGGCGTTCTGACCGTCGGCTTCGTCTACGAGTGGAAAAAGGGAGCTCTCGAATGGGAGTGATCGTCGCACCGCCGACCGATGTTCCGCCGCACGGGCTGATTCGCGCGACGGATGCCCATGCGAACGACCCGTATTTTCTGGCCCTGAACGACGAGCTCTCGGATCGCGGTTTTCTCCTGACCTCGGCCGATGATCTCGTGACCTGGGCGCGCACCGGGTCCTTGATGTGGATGACCTTCGGCCTCGCCTGCTGCGCGGTCGAGATGATGCAGGCGTCGATGCCGCGCTACGACGTCGAGCGCTTCGGCTTCGCGCCGCGCGCGTCACCGCGTCAGTCCGACGTGATGATCGTTGCCGGCACATTGACCAACAAGATGGCGCCGGCGCTGCGCAAGGTTTACGACCAGATGCCGGAGCCGCGTTACGTGATCTCGATGGGATCCTGCGCCAACGGCGGCGGCTATTATCATTATTCCTACTCGGTCGTGCGCGGCTGCGATCGGATCGTGCCGGTCGACATTTACGTTCCGGGATGCCCGCCCTCGGCCGAGGCGCTATTGTACGGCATCCTTCTGCTGCAGAAAAAGATCAGGCGTACCGGCACGATCGAGCGGTAAAACGCCGACGCCGACGCATTTGCGCGAAACAATCGCCTCTCAACGAGGCGAACGGAGGTTCTTGGGATGGATGAAGGCTTGAAAAGCCTCGGCGATCACGTGGCGGCTTCGGTCCCCGGCGCGGTCCTCGGCCAGTCCTTCGCGTTCGGCGAGCTGACGCTGACGCTCGACCCCGGCAGACTGGTCGAGGCCGTGACCTTCCTTCGCGACGACCCCGCCTGCCTGTTCATCTGCCTGATCGATCTGACCGCTGTCGACTATCCCGAGCGGGAGCATCGTTTCGACGTCGTCACCCATCTGCTGTCGCCAAAATACATCCGCCGCATCCGCGTCAAGGTGGCGACGGACGAGCGTACGCCGGTTGCCTCCCTGGTGGATGTCTATCCCGCGGCAAACTGGTTCGAGCGCGAAGCCTACGATCTTTTCGGCGTGTACTTCTCCGGCCATCCCGACCTGCGGCGCATTCTCACCGATTACGGCTTCGACGGACATCCCCTGCGCAAGGATTTCCCGATGACCGGCTACGTCGAAGTCCGCTACGACGACGAGCAGAAGCGCGTCATCTACGAGCCGGTGAAGTTGAACCAGGCGTTCCGCTCGTTCGACTTTCTGTCGCCGTGGGAAGGCTCGGGCGACTACGTGCTGCCGGGCGACGAAAAAGCGGGAGCGAAGGGCGCATGATGACCCGCAAAGCGATGTCTCGGCATGGCCTCGATGGCGCGCTGTTTCTGGCGGCGGCCGCTGTCCTCGCTGCCGCGCCGTCGGCCCATGCGCAGTCGGCCGTTCCCGGCTTCCAACCGCCGCTCCCGTCCGACATCAAACAGGTGCAGGATCAGCTCGCGTCCTATGATCAGGTCGCCGTCGCTGCGGCGCGGCACTATTACCAGAGCCCGAACGTGAAGAAGGACATGGTGGCGATGATCCAGGGCTTGACCCCCTCGATCGTGGCGTCCGTGGAAAAGGACAAGGGCGCTCCGCTCGATGCCGTCGAGCAGAAGAAGCTGGCAACGGCGCTCGACAAGGCGACCCAGGCGAACCTCGATCTCCTGCTCGGGCTCAACATGGTGGCGGCTGTCGAGACCTTGTCGAAGGAGCAGCTCCTCGCGCTCGATCAGTTCTACACCTCGCCGATGGGACAAAGTATTCTGGCCTCGACCCCGCAGCTCAATCAGCGCCTGCCTGCGATTTTTCAGAATTTCATGCCGAAGTATTCCGTATCCGTCGACGCCGAAATGAAGGCCGTCGGCCTTGGTCCCAATTGATCGGATCTGAGCCCATGAACGATCAGACCCCGCGCAATTTCTCGATCAACTTCGGGCCGCAGCATCCCGCCGCCCACGGCGTGCTGCGCCTCGTGCTCGAACTCGACGGCGAGATCGTCGAGCGCGTCGACCCGCACATCGGCCTGCTGCATCGCGGCACGGAAAAGCTGATGGAGGCGCGCACCTACCTGCAGAACGTGCCCTATTTCGACCGGCTCGACTATGTCGCGCCGATGAATCAGGAGCATGCCTTCTGCCTCGCCATCGAGAAGCTGCTCAAGGTCGACGTGCCGCGCCGTGGCCAGCTGATCCGGGTGCTCTATTCCGAGATCGGCCGCATCCTCTCGCATCTGCTCAACGTCACGACGCAGGCGCTCGACGTCGGCGCGCTGACGCCGCCGCTGTGGGGCTTCGAAGAGCGCGAAAAGCTGATGGTGTTCTACGAGCGCGCATCGGGTGCGCGGCTCCACGCCAACTACTTTCGCCCCGGCGGCGTGCATCTCGATCTGCCGGTGCGGCTGATCGAGGACATCGGCGCGTGGTGCGACCCGTTCCTCAAGGTTCTCGACGATCTGCACAACCTCTTCATCGAGAACCGCATTTTCAAGCAGCGTAACGTCAACATCGGGATCGTCAGCTTGGAAGACTGCTGGCGTTGGGGTTTTTCGGGCCCCGTGCTCCGCGCGTCCGGCGCTGAGTGGGATCTTCGCAAGGCCGAGCCCTACGAGTGCTACGAGGAGATGGACTTCGACATCCCCGTCGGCAAGCACGGCGACAGCTACGAGCGCCAGGTCGTCCGCATGGAAGAGATGCGGCAGTCGACGTCGATCATGAAGCAGTGCGTGGAGAAGCTTTTGGCGCCGGGCGGGCAGGGGCCCGTGTCGTCCAAGCAGGGCAAGATCGTTCCGCCGTCGCGTGCGGAAATGAAGCGCTCGATGGAAGCGCTGATCCATCACTTCAAGCTTTACACCGAAGGTTTTCACGTGCCGGCCGGCGAAGTCTACGCCAGCGTCGAAGCGCCGAAGGGCGAGTTCGGCGTGTATCTGGTCGCCGACGGCACCGACAAGCCGTACCGCTGCAAGATCCGCGCGCCCGGCTTCGCCCATCTTCAGGCGATGGACTTTCTGTGCCGCGGATCGATGCTGGCCGACGTCAGCGCCATCTTGGGCTCGATCGACATCGTGTTCGGCGAGGTGGACCGATGAGCACGCGATACGCCGAGAGGGTTGCCTAATGTCCGTCCGCCGCCTCGCCGAGATCCAGCCCGCCTCGTTCGCATTCACGCCTGAAAACGCTGCCTGGTGCGACAAGCAGATCGCCAAATACCCTGAACATCGTCAGGCCTCGGCGATCCTTTCGCTGCTGTGGCGCGCACAGAAACAGCACGACTACTGGCTGCCGAAGCCGGCAATCGAGGACGTCGCGCGTCGGCTGTCGATGCCCTACATCCGGGTGCTGGAGGTCGCGACCTTCTACACGATGTTCAACCTCGAGCCAGTCGGCAAGTATTTCATCCAGATGTGCGGCACGACGCCCTGCGTGCTCGCCGGCTCCGACGACATCAAGGCGGTGCTGGAGAAGAGGGTCGGTCCGCAGCGCCACGTCACGGCGGACGGCCTGTTCTCATGGCTGGAGGTCGAATGCCTTGGCGCCTGCTGCAACGCGCCGATGGTGCAGATCAACGACGACTATTACGAAGATCTCTCTGCTGAGAACTTCAACACGCTGCTCGACGATCTCGCCGCCGGTCGCCCGGTGACGATCGGTTCGCAGACGGGGCGCAGGACCTCGGAACCGGCCGGCGGTTTGACCTCGCTTCTGTCGCTCTACGGTGTCGACGGCAAGAGTGGCCCCGAGTGCGGGACGCATGATCCCAACAAGCATTACACGCCTACTGAGCCCGAGGCGCCGAAAGACGTGACGGCGACCCAGGAACCCGCGCCCGCCCAGCCGGCCCAAGCGCGGAGCGAGCAGGAAGCCAAGCATTCGGTGGCGCAGCCTGAGAAGACCGAAGAGACGGGAACTGCCCGCACGGAGCCGTCCGCTCCGAAAGACAAGGCCTAGACGATGCTCGACGACAAGGACCGCATCTTCACCAACCTTTACGGCTTCGGCGACTGGGGCCTCGACGGCGCGCGCCAACGCGGCGCCTGGGACGGCACCAAGGGCCTCGTCGAAAAAGGCCGCGAGTGGATCATCAACGAGATGAAGGCGTCGGGCCTGCGCGGGCGCGGCGGCGCCGGCTTTCCGACGGGCCTCAAGTGGTCGTTCATGCCAAAGCCCGATCCGTTGCGGCCGTCCTACCTCGTCGTCAATGCCGATGAATCCGAGCCCGGCACGTGCAAGGATCGCGAGATCATGCGCAACGATCCGCATCTGCTGATCGAGGGCTGCCTGCTCGCCTGCGTCGCGATGCAGGCGCACGCCTGTTACATCTACATCCGCGGCGAATATATCCTCGAAAAGGAGCGCCTCGAGGCGGCCGTCGAGCAGTGTTACGAGGCCAATCTCGTGGGCAAGAGCAACGTCCACGGCTGGCCGTTCGACATCTACATCCACCACGGCGCCGGGGCCTACATCTGCGGCGAAGAGACGGCGCTGCTGGAATCGCTCGAGGGCAAGAAGGGCATGCCGCGGCTGAAGCCGCCGTTCCCCGCCAACATGGGCCTTTACGGCTGTCCGACGACGGTCAACAACGTCGAGTCGATCGCCGTCGCCCCGACCATTCTGCGCCGCGGCGCGGCCTGGTTCGCCGGCTTCGGCGCCAAGAACAACGCCGGCACCAAGCTGTTCTGCATCTCCGGCCACGTGAACACGCGCTGCAACGTCGAAGAGGCAATGTCGATTCCTTTCCGCGAGCTGATCGAACGGCATTGCGGCGGCATCCGCGGCGGCTGGGACAATCTGCTGGGCGTGATCCCGGGCGGGTCGTCGGTGCCGGTCGTGCCCGCGCACGAGATCATCGACGCGGCGATGGATTTCGACACGCTGCGCAACCTCAAGTCCGGCCTCGGCACGGCTGCTGTGATTGTGATGGACAAGTCCACCGACATCATCGCGGCGATAGCGCGCATCTCGTATTTCTACAAGCACGAGAGCTGCGGCCAGTGCACGCCGTGCCGCGAAGGCACAGGCTGGATGTGGCGCGTCATGTCGCGGATGGTCGAGGGCCGGGCGCAGCGTCGTGAGATCGACATGCTGCTCGAGGTCACCACGCAGATCGAGGGTCACACGATCTGCGCGCTCGGCGATGCCGCCGCCTGGCCGATCCAGGGTTTGATCCGGCATTTCCGGCCGGAGATCGAAAAACGCATCGACCAATATGCGGCCAACCCGCATAGCGAGCCGGTGCGCGACTTCGGCATCGCTGCGGAGTAGGGCGATGACGGACGGACCCGACAATCTGGTGTTGCAGCTGCTGCGGATCGATGCGCGGTTTGCCGTCATGTCCGAGGATCTCGGCGAGTGTAAGGATCGAATGACGTCGATCGAAGCCGGTATGGCGACTTTGAATCGCGGGCTCGGCCGGGTCGAAAATTGTTTGGACCGGATCGAAGTGCGTTTAGGCTTGGTGGAGGCTTGAATGGTTGAATCGCCTGACAGCCTGATATTTGAATATTTGCGTCGTTTGGACGCCAAGATGGATCGAGTTATCGATGAAATCACGGATTTGAAGGTTCGCGTCACGTCGCTCGAAGAACGTGTCGCTCAGGTTGAGCTATCAATGGCCGGCGTTAATCGCCGTATCGACCGCGTCGAATCCCGTTTAGACCGCATCGAGCGTCGGCTCGATCTCGTCGAACTGCCGCACTGAGGACCGCATGACCAAACTCATTGTCGACGGCCATGAAGTGGACGTGCCCGCGGAATTCACGGTGCTGCAGGCCTGCGAGGTCGCGGGTGCCGAGATCCCGCGCTTCTGCTTCCACGAGCGGCTGTCGATCGCCGGTAACTGCCGCATGTGCCTCGTCGAGGTGAAGGGCGGGCCGCCGAAGCCGCAGGCGTCGTGTGCGATCAACGTCCGCGATCTGCGTCCCGGCCCCAACGGCGAACTTCCGGTCGTCTCGACCAAGTCGCCGATGGTGAAGAAGGCGCGCGAAGGCGTGATGGAGTTCCTGCTCATCAATCACCCCTTGGATTGCCCGATCTGCGATCAGGGCGGCGAGTGCGATCTGCAGGATCAGGCGATGGCCTATGGCGTCGACACGTCGCGCTATGCAGAGAACAAGCGCGCCGTCGAGGACAAGTACATCGGCGTGATGGTGCGGACCTCGATGAACCGCTGCATCCATTGCACACGCTGCGTCCGCTTCACCGCCGAGGTCGCCGGCACCGGCGACATGGGTTCGATCGGCCGCGGCGAAGACATGGAGATCACCACCTACCTCGAAACCGCGATGTATTCCGAGCTGCAGGGCAACGTCGCCGATCTCTGCCCGGTCGGCGCACTGTTGCCAAAGCCCTACGCCTTCAAGGCGCGGCCCTGGGAGCTGACCAAGACGCAGTCCATAGACGTGATGGATGCGCTCGGATCCGCGATCCGCGTCGACACCCGCGGCCGCGAGGTCATGCGCATTCTGCCCCGCGTCAACGATGATGTGAACGAAGAGTGGATTTCCGATAAAACCCGTCAGGTGGTCGATGGCTTGAAGACCCGCCGCCTCGATCGCCCCTACGTGCGCCGCGCCGGCAAGCTCGAGCCAGCCACCTGGGCCGAAGCCTTTGCCGCCATCGCCGCGAAGACAAATGGCCTTGCGCCGAACCGCATCGGCGCGATCGCCGGCGATCTCGCCAGCGTCGAGGACATGTTCGCGCTGCAAACACTTTTGACGTCGCTCGGCAGCGGCAATCTCGATTGTCGCCAGGATGGCACAGTGCTGCATCCGAAGGCCGGCCGCGCGTCCTACCTGTTCAATGCCTCCGTTGCGGGGATCGAACAGGCCGACGCCATCCTGATCGTCGGGTCGAACCCGCGCCGGGAATCGCCGGTGCTGAATGCCCGCATCCGCAAGCGCTGGCTGCGCGGCGGTTTCCCGATCGGCGTGGTCGGCGAGGCCGTCGACCTGACCTATCCCTATACCTATCTCGGCGCCGGCCCGGACACGCTGGGTGATCTGCCGTCGAGCTTTACAGACCTCTGGAACAAGGCCGAGCGGCCGCTCGTGCTGATCGGGCAGGGGGCACTGACCCGTGCCGACGGGGCGGCTGTGCTTGCGAAAGCCGCCGAACTCGCCGGCCCGATGGGTGTGTGGCGCGGGCTGTCCGTTCTCCACACCGCGGCCTCCCGCGTCGGCGGCCTCGATCTCGGCTTCGTTCCGGGTGAGGGCGGCTTGACCGCGGCCGCGATGGCGGCAGGCGGTGCGCTCGACCTGCTGTTCCTGCTCGGCGCCGACGAAATCGCCATCGAGCCCGGCGCGTTCACCGTCTACATTGGCACGCACGGCGATCGCGGTGCAGCCCGCGCCGATGTCGTGCTGCCCGGCGCGACCTACACGGAAAAGTCCGGCCTCTACGTCAACACCGAAGGCCGCGTGCAACTCGCCGACCGCGCGAATTTTCCGCCCGGCGAGGCGCGGGAAGATTGGGCGATTTTACGCGCGCTGTCCGACGTCATGGGCCACAAGCTGCCGTTCGACACGTTGAGCGGCTTGCGGGCCAAGCTCTATGCCGCGCATCCGCACATGGCGCGGCTGGACGAGATCGCGGAAGGTCCGGTCGCGGACTTTGCTGCGCTCGGCGCGGGCGCCCTTGGTCGCGAGGCCTTCGTGTCGCCGATCACCGATTTCTACCAGACCAACCCGATCGCGCGCGCGTCGAAGGTCATGGCCGAAGCTTCGGCCGTGGCGCGCGGCCAGTTCCAACAGCAAGCGGCGGAATAGGATCATGGACTGGTTTCTCCCGCTGCTTCTGATGATCGTCAAGAGCCTGGCGCTGCTCGTCGTATTGCTCATCTTCGTCGCCTACATTCTCTACGCCGATCGCAAAATCTGGGCGGCCGTGCAGCTGCGGCGCGGCCCCAACGTCGTCGGACCCTGGGGCCTGCTTCAGAGCTTCGCCGACTTGCTCAAGTTCGTGCTGAAAGAGCCGATCATCCCGGCGGGCGCCAACAAGGGCATTTTCCTGCTTGCCCCCTTCGTCATGGCGCTGCTGGCGCTGGCTGCCTGGGCCGTGATCCCGCTCAGCGCCGGCTGGGCCATCGCCGACCTCAACGTCGGCACGCTCTACATCTTCGCGATCTCGTCGCTGTCGGTGTACGGCGTGATCATGGGCGGCTGGGCGTCGAACTCGAAATATCCGTTTCTCTCCGCGCTGCGCTCGGCGGCGCAGATGGTGTCCTACGAGGTCTCGATCGGCTTCGTCATCGTCACAGTGCTGCTTGTCGCGGGCACGTTGAACCTCAGTGAGATCGTCATGGCGCAGGATACGCGCTGGGGGATCCTCGGGTGGTATTGGCTTCCGCTGTTCCCGATGTTCGTGATCTTCTTCGTGTCGGCGCTGGCGGAGACCAATCGCCCGCCCTTCGATCTCGTGGAAGCCGAATCCGAGCTCGTCGCCGGCTTCATGGTGGAATACGCCTCCAGCCCGTACATGCTGTTCATGCTCGCCGAATACGTGGCGATGCTGACGATGGGCGCGCTTCAGGTCATTCTCTTCATGGGCGGCTGGCTGTCGCCGATCCCGTTCCCGCCATTCACCTGGATCCCCGGCGTGATCTGGTTCGTGCTGAAGCTTTGCCTCGTCTTCTTCATGTTCTCGATGGTGAAGGCCTTCGTCCCACGCTATCGCTACGACCAACTGATGCGGCTGGGCTGGAAGGTCTTTCTCCCGATCTCGCTGTTCATGGTCGTACTCGTGGCCGGCGTCTGCGAGTTTACGGGCTGGGGCGGGGTGATGGCGCGATGATGCAGAAAAAGAGCTCATCCATGAACCTAACGGCGTCGGCCAAGTCCCTTTTCCTGCTGGAATTTATAAGCGCGTTCGCGATGTCGATGCGGTATTTCTTCAAACCGAAGTCGACGCTGAACTATCCGCACGAAAAGAACCCGCAGTCGCCGCGTTATCGCGGCGAGCACGCCTTGCGCCGCTATCCCAATGGCGAAGAGCGCTGCATCGCCTGCAAGCTCTGCGAGGCCATCTGCCCGGCGCAGGCGATCACCATCGAAGCCGGGCCGCGCCGCAACGACGGGACCCGCCGCACGACGCGCTACGACATCGACATGGTGAAGTGCATCTACTGCGGCTTCTGCCAGGAGGCCTGCCCGGTCGATGCGATCGTCGAAGGGCCGAACGCCGAGTTCGCCGTCGAGACCCGCGAAGAGCTGTACTACGACAAGGACCGGCTGCTCGCGAACGGCGATCGTTGGGAGCGCGAAATCGCGCGCAACATCGCGCTCGACGCGCCGTACCGGTGAGCGCGATGGTCCTCTCGTCCCTCGTGCGCATGTCTTCGGAGAAAGCCGCATCATGACTCTCGTCTCCGCTTTCTTCTACCTGTTCTCGGCCGTGCTGATCGCCTCCGCCTTCATGGTGATCTCGTCGCGCAATCCGGTTCATTCGGTGTTGTTTCTGATCCTCGCCTTCGTCAACGCGGCGGGGCTCTTCCTGCTGCTGCAGGCCGAGTTTCTGGCGATGATCCTGGTCGTGGTCTACGTCGGCGCGGTGGCCGTTCTCTTCCTCTTCGTCGTGATGATGCTCGA